>NZ_JAPCIM010000019.1:0-114893 GCF_025910055.1 Pantoea sp. JV6
AACGCCGTAGCGCCGATGGTAGTGTGGGGTCTCCCCATGCGAGAGTAGGGAACTGCCAAGCATTAAATAAGTGAAAAAGCCCCGCACGAAAGTGCGGGGCTTTTTTACGTCTGCACTTTGCCACGTTAAGCTGAAAACTTGACCTGTAAGCCTGCTCCGGTAGCCTCCAGGTTCCTCCATTTCCTTTTTGAATTACCAGTAGCCTGATAAACACCGGAAACTATAATAATCATTAGATCAAAATATAAAATAAAGACTAGCAGATACAAAGTTTTTGAAATTTATAGCTTAATAAGTTACCAACTTATTAAGCTAATATGATAATAAATCTGCTAACAGGACTAACGCTTAGCATTTAGAATGAATGGATTTTATTCTATTTACATTTTTTAGTGCTTGATTGAAACTAATTTCGACATTTAATTAAATGTCTCCGATGGATTTCTATTGAGCATTAACTAATTTAAGGAAGATTAAAATGAAAGAACTGACTGTTGCTGAAACAGAATTAGTATCAGGTGCCGCCTCTACTGGGATCTTAGACAGCATCGGTGGTGCAGTTATCGGAATGTTTGCTGGCGGAATGGGCGTTGCATGGGCGGGCTGGAACATCTCTGCTAATACTAATGGCGTAACCAGTGGAATCCTGGCTCCAGCACAGGGTGTTTTAGGCGGCCTGTTTGGTGGCATTTGGGGCGTTGTTTTTGGTCTGGTAGTCGGTGCTGCGGAAGGTACTGCTGATTCAATGGCACGCGCAGATTCAGTCTGGACAAATATTTTGAACGCTGGCTGATAATGCTCTGATCGTCCGGGGCATCACCTGCCATTTTAAATATCAGGCGTGCTGCCCCTTTTTTCTCTATCCCTGTCTGAAGCTATTTTACTGGTAATCAGTCATCCGATGTTGCAATGGCTGAGAATGCTCAGCGACTCTTATTCCACGAATAACTGTAGCCATCGTCATCCAGAGATAAAAAAGCTCTTTTTTTTGCAAAAATAAGGACGTCCCGTTAATTGTTACTATCGGGCTGGATCTTCTGCTACTGGACTTTACATTATGCTGGCTGACGACCATTTCCGTCCGGCATATTGCCGGCAGGATAGTCCCTAAGGTCATCAGACGTATTCACATTCAGGAATAGCGATTCATCATCATCCAGCAGCACCGCATGTCCACCCTGATCGCGCAGGAACTGCATCAGGCGACGCTCACCAGCCTGCAGGTATTCACCGAGTGGCGTACGGAGATCGCGATGAATAAGCGCCAGAGTAGGATGATCCCGGGTTTGTGAGCGCACCCACACTGCGGGGGCATCGCCTCGTTGTTGCATCAGCCGCTCCACGAAGTTGAGCGGGATAGCGGGGGTGTCGCAGGCGCTGAATACCGCCCATTCCCCTTCAATCTCACGCAACCCACTGTAGATCCCGGCCAGCGGACCGGGATAATCCTCAAAGACGTCCTGCACCACGCGGCATCCGCTTAACTGATAGCGATCAATATTACGATTCGCGTTAATCATGACAATGTCGACTTGTGGCCTGAGCCGTTCAAGGACATGCTGATAAAGCGGCCTGCCATCCAGCTGTACTAACCCTTTGTCCTGACCACCCATACGGCGGCCCTGACCACCGGCCAGAATGATGCCGGTTAATATTGTCATGACTGTGCCCTCGCTGATGACGCACTGTGAAAGGAGAAATCTGAATGAAATGCCATCGTTTAAACGAGTTAATCGAGTTGCTGCAACCCGCCTGGCAAAAAGAGCCTGATCTTAATCTGGTCACATTTTTGCAGAAACTGGCTCAGGAATCTGGTTTCCGTGGCCCGTTAAGTGAATTAACCGATGATGTATTAATTTACCATCTCAAGATGCGTGACTCAGCCAGCGATGATGAGATCCCAGGCCTGAAAAAAGACTATGAAGTTGATTTCAAAACAGCACTGCTCCGCGCACGGGGTGTCATCAAACAGGACGAGTAGTGTTATCCTTGGCTGCTATTTGCAAGGGCAACTACAGGTAACATGATGAGCGACGCTGCTTTTAACTTCCAGACATTGAATCCCGACGTGTTGCTTGATGCGCTCTGGGAAACAGGAATTCGCGTCGAATCGGGTCTGACAGCCCTGAACAGCTACGAGAACAGGGTTTATCAATTCAGCGACGACGAAAAACGCCGCTATGTTGCGAAGTTTTATCGCCCACAGCGCTGGCGTGCCGAACAGATTGCTGAAGAACATCAGTACGCACTTGATCTGCTGGCTGACGAAGTGCCCATCGCGGCGCCACTGCGGTTAAAGGGTGAGACACTGCATAGTCACGCTGGCTTCTTCTTTGCCGTATTCCCCAGCCTGGGCGGGCGACAATATGAGACAGACAACGAAGATCAGATGGAGTGGGTAGGCCGCTTCCTGGGCCGCATTCATCAGACCGGGCGTAAAGCGCTGTTCAGGCATCGGCCTGCCATCGGTCTGGATGAATATCTGCATGAACCCCGACAGGTGCTGGAGCACTCTCTGTTAGTGCCTGCATCGCTTAAAGTCGCACTGCTACAGGCTATCGATAAGCTGGGAAACACGCTGCAACAACAGTGGCACACCACGTGGCAGCCGCTACGATTACATGGCGACTGCCATCCGGGTAATATCCTGTGGCGTGACGGACCGCTGTTTGTCGATCTGGATGATGCCCGTAATGGCCCGGCTGTGCAGGATCTCTGGATGCTGATCAGCGGCGATCGTCAGGAACAGCGTATTCAATGGGATATACTGCTGGAGGCGTACAGTGAGTTCAGTGATTTTGATATTAATGAATTGTCACTGATTGAACCTTTACGCGCCATGCGCATGGTTTATTATCTGGCCTGGGTTGTCCGACGCTGGCAGGATCCCGCTTTTCCGCGCGCTTTCCCCTGGATGACAGATGAAGATTTCTGGCGCAGGCAAATTTCACTCTTTACCGAGCAGGAGAAGCTGTTGCAGGAACCTCCTCTGCAGCTGACACCGCAATATTAATGACGTAGTCAGGAGAATTTTTCACGATGAAAAAAATTTGGTTTGCACTGATGGGTTTAGTGCTGGCATTCAGCGCATCTGCTGCCCAGTTCACTGAAGGTAAACAATATGTGAGTCTGCCTAAACCTGTGGCCGGCGAACCTCAGGTGATGGAGTTCTTCTCCTTCTTCTGCCCGCACTGCTATCAGTTTGAACGTATTTATCACGTCAATGACGCGGTGAAAAAGAATCTGCCTGCTGACACTAAGATGGTGAAATACCACGTCGATTTTCTCGGTGGAGAACTGGGGCCGGTCGTGACCCATGCCTGGGCTGTCGCGATGGCGCTGGGCGTTGAAGATAAAGTGACAGCACCGATCTTCGATGGCATTCAGAAAACGCAGACCATCACCGATCCTGTCAGTCTGAAAGAGACCTTTGTCAAAGCGGCCGGTATCTCTGCGGCGGACTATGATGCAGCCTGGAACAGCTTCGCCGTAAAAGCGCTGGTTGCGCAGCAGCAAAAAGCCGCTGCTGATGTTGATCTGCGTGGTGTGCCTGCTATTTTCGTGAATGGCAAATACATGGTTAACAACGGCGGTCTTGATACCAGCTCTATGGATAATTTCGTCGCAGACTATGCGAACGTGGTTAAATTCCTGGTAAGCCAGAAGTAATCAGCCTCACACCCCCGTTAAACGCCAGCTCTGCTGGCGTTTTTTTTATGCCTTTGAACAACGGTCCAATTTTTGTCCATCTCCAGGGCATAAATTTAATATCCACACAAGGGATCGCGCTATTAAAAATAGCGATCGGGTCACGGAAATTAAATAAGCCAATGAAATTTATGGTTTTTATTCAAGTGTCGATTATTTATTTTCCTGAAAAACAGCGCGTTATAATTTTTACGCACAAAGTTATCCACAGAACGATCGTTGCGATCCTGTCCCCAAAAGCGTGAAAAACACCAGACGTGGCACGCCTTAGTTCACCATTTCTGCCTGGTTGTGGCATCCTTATAGCCCAACTCATAGCAACGAAGACTACACAGACTTATGGCGCAAATAGCAGAAAATCCCCTGATTCTGGTCGATGGCTCATCCTATCTTTATCGCGCGTATCACGCGTTTCCGCCGCTGACCAACAGTGCAGGTGAACCCACTGGCGCCATGTACGGCGTGCTCAACATGCTTAAAAGCCTGCTGGCGCAATACAATCCGAGTCACGTTGCTGTGGTGTTCGATGCCAAAGGCAAAACCTTCAGAGACGAGCTGTTTGAGCATTATAAATCTCACCGTCCCCCGATGCCTGACGAGCTCCGTGCACAAATTGAGCCTCTGCATGAGATGGTGCGGGCGATGGGGCTGCCGTTGCTGGCTGTGAGCGGCGTCGAGGCTGATGATGTCATCGGTACGCTGGCGCTGGAAGCGGAAAAAAAGGGTCTCTCAGTGCTGATCAGCACCGGCGACAAAGATATGGCGCAGCTGGTCACGCCCGCCATCACGCTGATTAACACCATGAGCAACACCATTCTGGGACCAGAAGAGGTTGAGCAGAAATATGGTGTTCCACCCGCATTGATCATCGATTTCCTTGCCATGATGGGTGATAGCTCCGATAACATTCCTGGCGTGCCAGGCGTCGGTGAGAAAACGGCACAGGCGTTGCTGCAGGGGCTGGGCAGCATGCAGACGATCTATGACAATCTGGACAAAGTGGCCGATCTCGGATTTCGTGGTGCCAAAACCATGGCGACCAAACTTGAGCAGAATCGTGATGTGGCGTTTCTCTCTTATCAGCTGGCGACCATTAAGACAGACGTTGAGCTGGCGCTGCCCTGTGAAGAGCTCACAGTCACTGAACCCGATACAGAGGCATTGCAGGCCCTGTTCAGTCGTTACGAGTTCAAACGCTGGCTGAGTGACCTGCAGGACGGTAAATGGCTGCAGGGTAAAAAGAGCACTACGCAGGCGCAAAAAGCGCAGGCCGATGAACCGGCCCCGGTGGCTGAAACCAGCAGCGTGTTACCGACCGAGGGTTATGTCACCATTCTGGATCAGGATCTCTTTGATAGCTGGCTGGAGAAGCTGAAAAACAGCGAAGTCTTTGCGTTTGATCTGGAGACCGACGCGCTGGATACCCTGAGCGCTAATATCGTCGGCATCAGCTTCGCGGTGGCGCCCGGTGAAGCCGCCTATCTGCCGGTTGCCCATGACTATCTTGATGCGCCTGATCAACTGGATCGCGCTACCGTTCTGGCACAGCTCAAGCCCTTGCTGGAAGATGAGAGCGCATGGAAAGTTGGCCAGAACCTGAAATACGATCGCGGCGTGCTGAAAAACTACGACATTGAACTGGCCGGTATCAAATTCGACACCATGCTTGAGTCCTATATCCTCAACAGCGTGGTGGGCAAACATGACATGGATAGCCTGGCCGCTCGCTGGCTTAACCATAAAACCGTGACCTTCCAGGAGATCGCCGGTAAAGGCAAAAATCAGCTGACGTTCAATCAAATCGCGTTAGAGCAGGCATCCCATTACGCTGCCGAAGATGCAGATGTGACCCTGCAGTTGCATCTGAAGATGTGGCCAGAGCTGGAGAAAGAAGCGGGCCCGAAAAAAGTCTTCGAACAGATTGAGATGCCGTTACTGACGGTGATTTCGCGCATAGAGCGCAACGGTGTGTTGATCGATCAGTCTATTCTGGCGCAGCATTCGAAAGAGCTGACGGCCCGACTGGCTGAGCTTGAGTTGAAAGCGCATGAGCTGGCGGGGGAACCCTTCAACCTCTCATCCACCAAGCAGCTTCAGGTGATCCTGTTTGAAAAACAGGGCATCAAGCCCACAAAGAAAACACCAGGCGGCGCGCCGTCAACCAGCGAAGAGGTGTTAGCCGAGCTGGCACTTGATTATCCGTTACCCAAAGTGATTCTGGAGCATCGCGGCTTATCCAAACTTAAGTCTACTTATACGGATAAATTACCGCTGATGATCAATCCGATCAGTGGCAGGGTACATACCTCTTATCATCAGGCCGTCACCGCAACCGGACGCTTATCCTCTGCCGATCCGAATCTGCAAAACATTCCGGTGCGTAATGATGAAGGACGCCGAATCCGTCAGGCATTTGTAGCGGCCAAAGGCCATCGCATTGTGGCGGCAGACTATTCACAAATCGAACTGCGTATCATGGCGCATCTCTCTCAGGACAAAGGATTGCTGGACGCTTTTGCCCAGGGCGAAGATATCCACCGCGCGACGGCATCCGAAGTGTTTGGCGTGGCGCTGGATAAGGTCAGCGGCGAACAGCGTCGCAGCGCCAAAGCGATCAACTTTGGTCTGATTTATGGCATGAGCGCCTTTGGCCTGTCGCGTCAGCTGAATATCGGCGCGGGTGAAGCGAAAAAGTATATGGATCTCTACTTTGAACGCTATCCGGGCGTCCTGCGCTATATGGAGAACACACGCCAGCTGGCGGCGAGTAAAGGCTATGTCGAAACGCTGGAAGGCCGTCGGCTGTGGCTGCCCGATATTAAATCCGGTAACGCCATTCGCCGTAAAGCCGCTGAACGTGCTGCGATCAATGCGCCGATGCAGGGAACGGCAGCGGATATCATTAAGCGGGCAATGATTGCCGTGGATAACTGGCTGGAACAGCAAAACGACAATGCCGTCAGAATGATCATGCAGGTTCACGATGAACTGGTGTTCGAAGTCAAAGCCGGGGCGGTTGAAGAGGCGAGCCAGAAAATCCGTGCGTTGATGGAAGGTAGCGTACAGCTCGACGTACCTTTACTGGTTGAAGTCGGTGTGGGTGACAACTGGGATGAAGCCCACTGATTCGATGCGTGTGGTCGGTTCTGAAGAACAGAACCGGCCCTGAATCAGGTATAAGAAAATCGTTTAGTTGACCGGTTTAGCGTGGTTAACGCTGGCACTGAGAGAAAACGCTTTTCTAACTGCTTATGGTCTAAACACTTTTTTCGTCATTAAACTACATCGCAACGCTATTTTTGTGACGTGCATGGTAAAAAAAGTCCTGTTTCATGTAAGTAAGCAACAAAAAAGCCTTTGTCACGCACAGAAAATCAGGTAAAGTTCGTCGCGTAGGGTACAGAGGTAAGATGTTCTATCTTTCAGACCTTTTACTTCACGTAATCGGATTTGGCTGAATTTAGCCGCCCCAGTCATTCTGTGACTGGGGCGTTTTTTATTGGGCTTTTTGTACCGTCAGCATCACCGGCACAAGGTTGCCACTCACTCTTCCGCGTCCTGATCTTCAACCGCAGGTTCAAGCGTATTAAACCAGCTGTCCAGCTTCTGACGAACCTTATCCACGCCGATTTTCTTCAGCGATGAGAAGAGCTCTACCTGCACATCACCAACAAATTCGAGTGCGGCTTCACGCACGACATTGAGCTGCGCTTTACGGGCACCTGAGGCCAGTTTGTCTGCTTTAGTGAGAAGCAACAGCACCGGAATGCCACTTTCCACTGACCACTGAATCATCTGCCGGTCGAGATCTTTCAGCGGATGACGGATATCCATCAGGATAACCAGTCCTTTCAGCGCCTGACGTTTTTGCAGGTATTCACCTAACGCGCGCTGCCACTTCAGCTTCATCTCTTCCGGGACTTCGGCATAACCGTAACCGGGCAGGTCGACCAGACGCTTACCTTCTTTCACTTCAAACAGGTTAATCAGCTGCGTACGTCCCGGCGTTTTACTGGTACGCGCCAGACCCTTCTGATTGGTTAACGTATTCAGCGCACTCGATTTTCCCGCGTTCGAGCGGCCAGCGAAAGCCACCTCAATTCCGGTATCGGCAGGCAGATGGCGGATATCCGGCGCGCTCATGACAAAGTGGGTAACGTGGTAATTCAATTCAGACAAGGTGACACTCCAGAAAACGCATTAAGGCAATGCGGGCGATTATACGCGTTATGACGCGAAAGTGCTCAATCGCATCTCGGTAACAAACTTTGTAAGAGATTTGCCATTCACGGTGCGGGTTATTTCGCTTTTTACTTTAATTACTAAAAATAAAAAAATATGTAATTCAAACCCTTATCTTAAAACGTTCTTTTTTTGAACTAACTATTTTTGACACTGACTTGAGGCTTTTACCAGTTGGTCTACATTAGTGTGCAGTGCACGGCAGCACACATCAGGATGATGCGCTCAGGGATACCAGGAAGGTTATGAGCGATGGAATGGAATAGGGTCAGGGATGCGGCCAGACAGGGATAAGGAATAGCTCAGGAGTTGAGCAGGCGCGGGATTAACCGGGATGTTACGAGCCGAAAAGGATTTAAAACATGATTCCTTCTTATGAAGGTATGAAATAAGGCGACAGCTTGAGCTGTCGCCTTTTTTCTTTGTCTACTTTCTGCTAGATTTCGCCGCAATTCTATACTGAATAAAAAAAGCCGGGACCGAATACTATGAAGCAACCTGCACGAGCTGCTAACGGCAAACCTGCCGTCAAAGCCAAACGCAAATCGCGTGACGATATCAACCATGAAGCACGCGATCGCAAACGTGATAAAAAGCATCGCGGACATGCATCTGGCAGCCGTGCTAATCCGGCTGCGTCCGAAAACAATGGCGGACGTCAGGCGGACAGCGTGAAAGATCCGCGCATCGGGAGTAAAAAACCGGTGGCCCTGATCGCTGAAGGAAAAACCGCCGCCGTTAAACCAAAGAAAAGCGCAGAAAAACCGGCAGCAGAGAAGAAAGTGCGTCTGACACCAGAAGAAGAGCTGGCGAAGCTGGAAAATGACGAACGTCTGGATGCGCTGCTGGATCGGCTGGAAAATGGCGAAACGCTGTCGGCTGAAGATCAGGGCTGGCTGGATGCCTCGCTGGATCGTATCGACGAACTGATGGAGCAGTTAGGCATTGTGATGGATGATGCCGAAGATGAGCAGGCTGAAGAAGATATGTACCGTCTGCTGAAAGGCAACTAAGCAAATTTGATCGGCATGCGTTACCCGCATGCCGCGCTTAACAGGTAAACGACAATGTTTTGGCCTGGATCAATTTTCGCGCTGCTGGCGACATGTTATCTGCTGTGGTTATTGTTTAAACTACGACGCCTGTCGCGTCTGAAGCAACGTTTACGTCGGGTCTCATCCCGCTCACCTTTTATCTCCTCTTCTTCGCGACCTTCTCTCAGACGACGTCACCGGAAGGAGTGAGCATGCCATCGCAGCAGATTGAGTGGGATCAGGCGTTAATTGAAAAGTACAATTATGCCGGCCCGCGTTACACCTCCTATCCCACTGCGCTGGAGTTCAGCGAGCAGTACGCGGAAAACGACTTCCAGCGTGCCGTGGCGCGTTACCCTGAGCGTCCGCTGTCGCTCTATGTCCATATTCCCTTCTGCCATCGTCTCTGCTACTTCTGCGGCTGCAATAAGATAGTGACGCGTCAGCGCCACAAAGCGGACCGCTATCTGGATGTGCTTGAGCAGGAGATTATTCAGCGTGCGCCGCTGTTTCGTCAGCGTCAGGTCACGCAGCTTCACTGGGGCGGCGGTACGCCAACCTTCCTCGACAATGCGCAGCTTTCCCGGCTGGTGGGTTTACTGAAGCAGCATTTCAGTGTGGCCGATGATGCCGAAATGTCGATCGAAGTGGATCCCCGTGAAATTGCGCTGGATGTGATTGATCACCTGCGATCGCTGGGATTCAACCGGCTGAGCATGGGGGTGCAGGACTTCAACAAATCGGTGCAGGAGCGGGTTAACCGGGTACAGGATGAAGAGGTGATTTTCGGGCTGATGGCGCGTGCCCGTGAACAGGGGTTCAGCTCGACCAGCATTGACCTGATCTATGGTTTACCCCTGCAGACGCCCGCCAGCTTCGCCTGGACGCTGGAGCGGGTACTGGCGCTGAGCCCGGATCGTCTTAGCGTCTTTAACTATGCGCATCTGCCGGCGATGTTCGCGGCACAGCGTAAAATCAAAGAGGGTGAACTGCCATCGGCTCAGCAAAAGCTGGATATTTTACAGCAGACCATCGCAACTCTGACTCAGCAGGGCTACCAGTTCATTGGAATGGATCACTTTGCGAAGCCGCAGGATGAACTGGCTATCGCGCAGCGCAAAGGCCAGCTGCATCGCAATTTCCAGGGATACACGACGCAGGGCGACAGCGATTTGCTGGGGCTTGGCGTCTCTGCCATCAGCATGATTGGCGACAGTTATGCGCAGAACCAGAAAGACCTTAATACCTGGTACAATTGTGTGGAACAGCAGGGAAATGGCCTGTGGCGTGGCATCGCCTTAACCGACGATGATTGTCTGCGTCGTGACGTGATAAAAACGCTGATTTGTAACTTCTCGCTGAATTTTGCCGCGACAGAAGCGCAATGGGGCATTCGCTTCAGCGACTATTTTGCTGAGGATCTGGCGCTGCTGAAACCGTTGATAGCTGATGGGCTGGTGGAACTAACCGCTACGGGGCTGGAGGTGACGGGAATTGGCCGGTTACTGATCCGCAATATCTGCATGTGCTTTGATCGCTATCTGCGTCAGAAAGCGCGTCAGCAGCAGTTCTCCCGCGTTATCTGAAGAAACGGGCTGGCAGACTTCACCAGCCCGTACTGAACCGCTTATTCCATGCCCAGCTCTTTGAGCTTGCGCGTCAGCGTGTTTCGTCCCCAGCCCAGCAAACGTGCCGCTTCCTGTTTGTGGCCCTGCGTATGACGCAGCGCAGTAGTGAGCAGCGTGCGCTCCATCTCTGGCTGGGCTTCTGACAGCAGATTCTGATGACCGGAACGCAGAGCGCGATCGGCCCACTGTGCCAGCAGCGTTGCCCAGCTGTCAGGCAGCGACTGTACCGGATTCTCCGGCGTACTGGATTCAAACAGTTCTCCGGGCAGGTCCTGAATCAGGACTTCCTGACCCGCAGCCATCACGGTCAGCCAGCGACAGGTGTTCTCCAGCTGACGCACGTTACCTGACCAGTGCAGTCGGGTTAACGCTGTCTCGGTTTCCGGATGCAGAATCTTCGCTTCCACACCCAGCTCACGCGCCGCCACCTGCAGGAAATAACGCGCCAGACGCGGGATATCCTCACGACGCTCACGCAGCGGTGGCAGATGCACACGAATCACGTTCAGGCGGTGAAACAGATCCTCACGGAACTTGCCTTCCTGTACGCGTAATTCCAGATTCTGGTGGGTCGCCGCGATAATACGCACATCCACTTTGACCGGCGCATAGCCACCAACGCGATAGAACTGGCCATCGGCCAGCACGCGCAGCAGACGGGTCTGCACATCCAGCGGCATATCACCGATCTCATCCAGAAACAGCGTGCCGCCATCCGCCTGCTCAAAACGGCCCTGACGGATCTGGTTCGCCCCGGTAAAGGCGCCTTTTTCGTGACCAAACAGTTCTGATTCAATTAAATCTTTGGGGATCGCCGCCATGTTGAGCGCGATAAAGGGCGCTTTGGTGCGCGGGCTATGGCGATGCAGCGCATGGGCCACCAGCTCTTTACCGGTACCGGACTCGCCGTTGATCAGCACACTGATCGACGAGCGCGATAATCGTCCGATGATGCGGAACACATCCTGCATCGCGGGCGCTTCACCGATGATATCGGTGGTGGGTCCGCTGACCGGCTGATTACGTGGCTGCTGCTGCTCCTGATAGTGGCTGATAGCACGCTCGACCAGCGCAACCGCTTCATCGATATCGAACGGCTTAGGCAGGTAATCAAAGGCACCCTGCTGATAGGCGCTGACGGCAGCGTCCAGATCTGAATGCGCCGTCATTATGATGACCGGAAGCATCGGATGACGCTGTTTAATCTGTTTCAGCAGCGCCAGGCCATCCATACCGGGCATGCGAATGTCTGACAGTAAAACGTCCGGGGTCTTGGTTGAGAGGGCATCCAGCACCTCGCTTGCGCTGTCAAAAGTCGCACAGCTCAAACCGGCTCCAGTGAGCGCGCGTTCAAGCACCCAGCGGATGGAGCTATCGTCATCGACGATCCAGACTATCCCTCGTTGCATAGAAACCTCACTGGCGAATAGGCAGGTAAACCGAGAATTCGGTGTGTCCCGGCCAACTGTTAAATTCTATTTTTCCTGAATGTTGATCAATCAGGCTACGGGCGATGGAGAGGCCTAAACCGGTACCGCCTTCGCGTCCGCTGACCATCGGATAAAACAGCGTATCCTGCAGCTGGGCCGGAATGCCGGGGCCATCATCTTCAATATCAATACGTGCCACCAGGCGATAACGCGTGCCGTGCAGCGTCAGCTGGAAAGCCGTGCGGGTGCGGATAATAATGGTGCCGCCATCGTCGCCCAGCGCCTGAAGCGCATTGCGCACCACGTTAAGCAGCACCTGTTCAATCTGATCGGGATCGTGCGGCAGTTCCGGCAGGCTGGGATCATAATCCCGTACCAGCGAGACATTCTCCGGCAGCTCCATCGACACCAGATTGACCACCCGTTCGGCCACCTGATGAATGCTCTGCGTGATGTGCATGCCCGGCTGCTGCGGCCCCAGCAGACGATCAACCAGATTCCGCAACCGGTCGGCCTGTTCAATAATCACTTTGGTATATTCATTCAGCGAGGGATCGGGCAGGGCGCGGGATAAAAGCTGTGCCGCGCCGCGCAATCCTCCCAGCGGATTTTTAATCTCATGGGCCAGGCCGCGAACCAGATCGCGAGCGGCCACCTGCTGGGCGTGCTGTAACTGCTCCTGACTGAGACGACGCTGATTATCCATCGGCGCCATTTCCATCAGGATTAAGCCATCGGGTAACCGCTGGGCGGTCAGCGACATAATGTGCGCACGACCATCTACCACCAGCGTGACCTCACTGTCAGTAAATCCCTGGCCAGCCTCAAGACTCTCGCGCATCACCTCGATATTCAGCGAAAAGTAGCCGGTTAATTCCGGTAACGGCGTGCCGAACAATTTGCGTGAGCTTTGCGCCAGTAATTGCTGCGCCGCCGGGTTGGCGTAATGAATAACCAGATCGTTATCCACCAACAAAATACTGTTGATTAACGCGTTGAGAATCTGCCCTGCATCGGGCAGAGAGCCAGTTGCCATACAACGTTCCTCTGCACTAAAGAGGTGCATTTTAGTCTTTAAGCCGAAAAGAGGGCGAATGAACGGTGAATTCGCGGAGAAAAAAGCCCATCCGAAGATGGGCTAAAAGTTTCCACGGCAACAAAAAACGTCTGACCAGTTAAACGCTGTAGTAGAGCTCGAACTCAACCGGGTGTGGCGTCATGCGAACGCGATCCATCTCTGCTTTACGCAGTTCGATGTAAGCATCGATCGATTCGTCAGTGAATACACCGCCGCGGGTCAGGAACTCGCGGTCTTCGTTCAGTGCATTCAGCGCTTCTTCCAGAGAGCCTGCAACTTTTGGAATCTCAGCTTCTTCTTCCGGTGGCAGGTCATACAGGTTCTTGTCCATCGCATCGCCAGGATGGATTTTGTTGATGATGCCATCCAGGCCAGCCATCAGCAGTGCGGTGAACGCCAGGTATGGGTTAGCCGCTGGATCCGGGAAGCGCGCTTCGATACGACGCGCTTTCGGGCTGGCAACAACCGGGATACGGATTGAGGCTGAACGGTTACGGGCAGAGTAAGCCAGCATAACCGGTGCTTCGTAACCCGGGACCAGACGCTTGTAAGAGTTGGTGGTCGGGTTCGCCAGGGCGTTGATCGCTTTAGCGTGCTTGATGATACCGCCGATGTAGAACAGTGCCATTTCAGACAGGCCGCCGTACTTATCGCCGGCAAACAGGTTCTGGCCACCTTTGGAGAGTGACATATGGCAGTGCATGCCTGAACCGTTGTCGCCAAACATAGGCTTCGGCATAAAGGTCGCGGTTTTGCCGTAAGCGTGCGCAACGTTGTGAACCACATATTTGTAGATCTGAATTTCGTCCGCTTTTTTGGTCATGGTATTGAAGCGGGTTGCCACTTCGTTCTGACCCGCGGTCGCCACTTCGTGGTGATGCGCTTCAACAACCAGGCCCATCTGCTCCATGGTCAGACACATGGCAGAACGAATGTCCTGTGATGAGTCAACCGGTGGAACCGGGAAGTAGCCGCCTTTCAGACCTGGACGGTGACCTTTGTTACCGCCTTCGTACTCTTTACCGGTGTTCCATGCCGCTTCGATATCGTCGATAGCAACGTGTGAACCGGACGTCGATGAGCCGAAACGGATGTCATCGAACAGGAAGAATTCTGGTTCTGGTCCAAACAGTACGGTATCAGCGATGCCGGAAGAGCGCAGGAAATCTTCAGCGCGCTTAGCGATAGAGCGTGGATCGCGGTCGTAGCCCTGCATGGTGCCTGGCTCGAGGATGTCACAACGGATGATCAGCGTAGAATCTTCGAAGAAAGGATCCATGACCGCCGTGGTGGCGTCAGGCATCAGCACCATGTCTGATTCGTTAATGCCTTTCCAGCCGCCGATAGACGAACCATCGAACATTTTGCCTTCTTCGAAGAAGTCAGCGTTAACCTGGTGAGCAGGGATCGTAACGTGCTGTTCTTTACCTTTGGTATCGGTAAAACGCAGGTCAACAAACTTAACTTCATGCTCGTTCATCATCGAGAGAACGTGTTCAGCGGACATACTCAACTCTCCTGGAAATGGTCTTTCATTATCTACATGGCGAGGAAACGTCGTTTCCGGAATACATTGCGGGAAAACAACTCCCTGACCAACCTCTTCCGGCACGCTCTTCAACCGACATCTGTCTGGCGTTTACGCTTGATTTAGATAAAGCGAATTCTGTGCCAACTTTTTTGATGTTGCTTAAATCGCCTTGTGGTGCACCTTTTTGTCATAAAGCGGCTGCACCACGATCGTTTTATTGCACCAGTGTGGTGCTTAACGGTCGTCTGACGGCACTATTTTGGTGCATCAGACCAACTTAGTGCATTTTCTGCACCGGTAACAGGGCAAATTGGCCTCCATGCAATAAACTTTCAGTGAAAAGTGTGATCGTGTTCAGTCTTCCGCTTAATCAGTGTACAATAACGCGCTATTTCTAATGCCTGAGGCAAAGCTGTGATCGAAAATTTGCGTAACATCGCCATCATCGCGCACGTTGACCATGGAAAGACCACCCTGGTTGACAAACTGCTGCAACAATCCGGTACTTTTGATGCCCGTACCGAAGCAACAGAGCGCGTGATGGACTCCAATGATTTGGAGAAAGAGCGTGGGATTACCATCCTCGCAAAAAACACCGCCATTAAGTGGAATGACTACCGTATCAACATCGTTGATACCCCGGGACACGCCGACTTCGGTGGTGAAGTTGAGCGCGTCATGTCCATGGTGGACTCGGTGCTGCTGGTTGTAGATGCGATGGATGGCCCTATGCCGCAAACCCGCTTCGTGACCAAAAAAGCGTTCGCGCATGGTCTGAAGCCGATTGTGGTTATCAACAAAGTAGACCGCCCTGGTGCGCGTCCGGATTGGGTTGTTGATCAGGTCTTTGACCTGTTCGTTAACCTGGATGCTACTGATGAGCAGCTCGACTTCCCTATCATTTTCGCCTCTGCGCTGAATGGTATTGCAGGTCTTGAGCATACCGACATGGCTGACGATATGACCCCGCTGTATCAGGCGATCGTCGACCACGTTGCGCCTCCGCAGGTTGAGGCTGACGCCCCACTGCAGATGCAAATCTCTCAGCTGGACTACAACAACTACCTGGGCGTGATCGGCATCGGCCGTATCAAGCGCGGTAAAGTTAAGCCTAACCAGCAAGTCACTATCATCGATAGCGAAGGCAAAACCCGTAACGGTAAAGTCGGTAAAGTCCTGACTCATCTGGGTCTTGAGCGTATCGACAGCGACCTGGCAGAAGCGGGCGATATCATTGCTATCACCGGTCTGGGCGAGCTGAACATCTCTGACACCATCTGTGATCCACAGAACGTGCAGGCGCTGCCAGCACTGAGCGTCGATGAGCCAACCGTAACCATGTTCTTTAACGTCAACACCTCACCGTTCTGCGGTAAAGAAGGTAAGTACGTGACTTCACGTCAGATCCTTGAGCGTCTGAACAAAGAACTGGTTCACAACGTGGCACTGCGCGTTGAAGAAACCGAAGATGCTGACGCGTTCCGCGTATCAGGTCGTGGTGAGCTTCACCTGTCAGTTCTGATCGAAAACATGCGTCGTGAAGGTTTCGAACTGGCGGTATCCCGTCCGAAAGTTATCTTCCGCGAAATCGATGGCCGTAAACAGGAGCCATTCGAGAACGTTACGCTGGATATCGAAGAGAACAACCAGGGTTCAGTCATGCAAGCCATGGGTGAGCGTAAGGGCGATCTGAAAAACATGGATCCGGATGGCAAAGGCCGCGTACGTCTCGACTACGTGATCCCAAGCCGTGGCCTGATCGGCTTCCGTAACGAATTCATGACCATGACTTCCGGTACCGGTCTGCTCTACTCTACCTTCAGCCACTACGATGACATTCGTGCGGGCGAAGTGGGCCAGCGTCAGAACGGCGTACTGATCTCCAACGGTCAGGGTAAAGCAGTTGCGTTTGCACTGTTCAGCCTGCAGGACCGCGGTAAGCTGTTCCTGGGTCACGGTGCAGAAGTCTATGAAGGCCAGATCATCGGTATTCACAGCCGTTCTAACGACCTGACAGTTAACTGCCTGACCGGTAAGAAACTGACCAACATGCGTGCTTCAGGTACTGATGAAGCCACGACGCTGGTTCCGCCAATCAAGATGACCCTTGAGCAGGCGATCGAGTTCATCGATGATGACGAACTGGTAGAAGTTACACCACAGTCAGTGCGTATCCGTAAACGTCACCTGACTGAAAATGACCGTAAACGTGCATCACGTGGTCCTAAAGACGCATAATTGCGCCTTTAACTGATAAAGAGCCCCGCCTGCGGGGCTTTTTTTTTGCCTGAAATTCCTGCCTCTTCAGCCGGGCCAGCGATTATTTGTGGGATATGTCGCGCTTTTTACCTGCCCGCTGCCGTTTACGCTTTTCTCTCCGCGAGTGCCTGTTCAGCCTGCCCTTTTGCCGCTAGAGTGAATACTCCAGGGAACAGAAGGAGACACACCATGCTGTATATCTTTGATTTGGGCAATGTGATTATCGATATCGACTTTAACCGCGTGCTGGGTGTCTGGAGTGACCTTAGTCGTGTGCCGCTGGCCTCGCTGCAAAGCCATTTCCAGATGGATGAGGCGTTTGAACAACACGAACGTGGCGAGATCAGCGATGAAGATTTCGCGCTGGCGCTGTGTGAAAAGCTGGAAATCGCGCTGAGCTATGAACAGTTTGCCGCTGGCTGGCAGGCGGTATTCGTTGACGTGCGTCCGGAAATCCTGGCGCTGATGAACCGGCTGCGGCTGGAGGGCCATCGGGTGGTGATCCTCTCTAACACCAACAAACTGCATTGCGAATTCTGGCCAACACAGTATCCGGACGTGCAGCAGGCAGCCGACAAGCTCTATCTCTCCCAGGAGCTGGGCATGCGTAAACCGGAAGCCCGGATTTATCAGCATGTGCTGGACGCAGAAGGTGTGGCTGCCGATCAGGCGGTATTTTTTGACGATAATCCACAGAATATTGAGGCGGCCCGCGCCCTGGGTATTGAAAGTGTACTGGTTACTGACAGTAAAACGGTACCCAACTGGTTTGCAGGTCAACAGTAATTCATGATGTCACGTAAATTTCGTCCCGGGCTGCATGCGTTCTGGTTGTGGCTCAAACTGTTGTGGAAACGCATTGATGAGGATGGCATGACGACCCAGGCCGGTAATCTGGCTTATGTCTCATTGCTGGCGCTGGTGCCGCTGATTGCGGTGGTGTTTGCCCTGTTTGCGGCGTTTCCGGTCTTCTCTGATATCAGTGTGCAGTTGAAGCACTTTGTCTTTACCAATCTGATGCCGGCTGCAGGTAACACGCTGCAACGCTATCTTGAGCAGTTTGTGGCTAACGTAAACCGGATGACGGCGGTCGGAGCGGTCGGCCTGATTGTTACCGCCTTACTGCTGATGCATTCCGTCGATACCGCGTTAAACACCATCTGGCGCAGCAACAAGAAGCGGCCGATGGTCTATTCCTTTGCGGTCTACTGGATGATCCTGACACTTGGCCCGTTACTGGCCGGTGCCAGTCTGGCGATCAGCTCCTATCTGCTGTCGCTGCGCTGGATTAACGCGACAGGCGTCACCAGCCTGGTCGATCAGATGCTGCGTATTTTCCCGCTCCTGCTGTCGTGGCTCGCCTTCTGGTTGCTCTACAGCATCGTTCCTACCCAGCGAGTGCCGCCGCGCGATGCGCTGATTGGCGCGCTGGTTGCCGGTGCGCTGTTTGAGCTGGGCAAAAAGGGCTTTGCGCTCTATGTTACTATGTTCCCCTCTTATCAGCTGATCTACGGCGTACTGGCCGTGATCCCCATTCTGTTTCTCTGGGTCTACTGGACCTGGTGTATTGTGTTGTTAGGCGCTGAAATCACCGTTGCGTTAGCCGACTATCGGCAGTTAAAGCAGCAACACAAAGAGGAGCAACGCGAGGAAACATGATTGCATTGATTCAACGCGTACAGCGCGCCAGCGTCAGCGTCAATCAGGAAGTGGTCGGTGAAATCGATGCCGGTTTACTGGTTTTGCTGGGCGTGGAAAAGGACGATGACAACGCGCGTGCGGAACGTCTCGCAGAACGCGTATTGGGCTATCGCATCTTTAGTGATGAGCAGGGAAAAATGAACCTGAGTGTTCGCCAGGCGGGCGGAAGCTTGCTGGTGGTGTCACAGTTTACGCTGGCCGCAGATACCCAAAAAGGGATGCGTCCCTCCTTTTCGGGTGGCGCCGAGCCCGCTGAAGCCGAGCGGCTGTATGAATATTTCAGCGACTGCTGTCGCAAGCAGGGCATCACCACGGCTAATGGCCGTTTTGCTGCGGATATGCAGGTCTCGCTGGTGAATGATGGTCCTGTGACGTTCTGGTTACAGGTGTGAGAACGTCAGCTGAGCGGCAGGGAACTGGCCACACATCCGAGCGGGAGAAACATTACATGTATCACCTTCGCGTGCCACAGACGGCGGAAGAGCTGGATATCTATTATCAGTTCCGCTGGGAGATGTTGCGTAAACCTCTGCGTCAGCCGCAGGGGTCGGAACGTGACGCCTGGGATGCGCTGGCGCATCATCAGATGGTGGTTGATGAGCAGGGAAATCCGGTCGCCATCGGCCGTCTCTATATTAATGCCGACAATGAGGCCGCTATCCGCTTCATGGCCGTTCATCCTTCGGTTCAGGGCAAGGGACTGGGTACTCTGGTGGCGATGACGCTGGAATCCGTGGCGCGTCAGGAAGGGGCTAAGCGGGTAACCTGCAGCGCCCGCGAAGATGCTGTCGCTTTCTTCGCTAAACTCGGCTACATCAATCAGGGCGAGATTACCGCGCCGCAGACGACGCCGGTGCGTCACTTTTTGATGATCAAACCGGTCGTCACGCTTGACGATATCCTGCATCGCGCCGACTGGTGCGGTCAGCTGCAACAGGCCTGGTATGATCATATCCCGCTCAGCGAAAAGATGGGCGTCCGTATTCTGCAGTTTACCGGGCAAAAATTTATCACCACCATGCCGGAAGCGGGCAACCAGAATCCACACCAGACGCTGTTCGCTGGCAGCCTGTTTTCGCTGGCAACGCTGACCGGCTGGGGGTTGATTTGGTTGCTGCTGCGCGAGCGTCATCTGGGTGGCACCATTATTCTGGCGGATGCGCACATTCGCTACAGTCACCCCATCAGCGGACGGCCTGGCGCGATTGCCGATCTGGGCTCATTAAGCGGCGATCTCGACCGCCTGGCGCGCGGACGTAAAGCGCGTGTGCAGCTCGAAGTTGAGCTGTTTGGCAATGATGAGTGTGGCGCGGTGTTTGAAGGGGTCTATATCGTCCTGCCCGCCGATCCTGACGGGCCGCTGGAAGAGGGGGGGTCCGGCGCGCGTATCAACTAATCATCAGGGCCGCTTCAGCGGCCCTGATCTGTTGTTAACGTACCTCGCCTGCCTGCATAGTCTGCTGCAGTTGCTGACTGTCGGTTGTCACTGACAAACTGCCATTAACCGTCGGGCGCAGCGGCTGATTTGCGGTTAATGCACCGTTCAGCTGCAGCTGCATATTACTGTCACCGGTTAACGGCAACGCGGGCCATCCCCAGTTCTGCAACACATTCACCGGTACAGCACGACCTGTCAATTGCAGCGTCAGCGGACGGGCTGGCTGCTGGCCTACGGTGGCCGTCCCTTCGAGCAGACCCTTATTACTGAATGCACTCAGCTCCGTAACCTGAATCTGTTGCTGGTCAGCGCTCAGCGCAATCGACGGATGACGCAGGTCGGTGCGATTAAAGGTTGATTCTGCCGCGTTCAGGCTGAGTTTACCCGACCAGATCCCCCACTGGTGCTGCTGCGCCAGCAGCAGGTTTTCACCGGATCCATCCAGTGAGGTCAGCTGGAAGGGAAAAGCCGGATTGATGTCGATAATCAGGTTTCGGTTAGAGGTGAAGCGCGTCACCTCTACGCTATCCAGCCACGCGGGCAGTGTCGCCTGCCAGCGATCGCGCCAGTCCTGCGGCAGAGTGTATTCCAGTCCCGCCACCGCCAGGTTTTTCAGTGTCAGGCGTTTATCGCTACGCGACCAGTCACCGTCAGCCCGAATTACCCCATTTGCCCAGCGTGAACTGAACTGCGTCAGCGCCACGCCCTGCGGTGAGAAGTCCAGGTTAACGATGGGGTCATTTAGTTCGAATCCACCGTTGATAAAATTGCTGGCATTCAGCGCCAGCGAACCATCGTTACTCTGCCAGTCATCACCCTGCCAGTTAACGTTTCTCAGCGTCAGATCCAGATCCGTTACCGCCCAGTCAGGCCCCTGCAGGCGGGCATCGGTCATGTCGAGCCGCGTAATGGCGATCGAGGGGACAACCTGCAGGCTATGCAGGAAATCTTTCAGGCTACTGGTGGTCTGCAGACGGATGTCGTTCAGTCGCAGCTGATTAATTTTCCAGTTGCCCTGGGTATCGCGCTCACCGTTGCCGGTCATAGAGCCACGCGCCAGGTCGGCACCAATATTGTCAAAGCGCATCCGACCCTGGGCAACACTGCCCTGGATCAGTACGTTTTCACCCGGCACATTATTCAGTGTCATGCTGCCTGCGCTCATCTGGAAGCGGGCATCGCGACCCAGCATATCAAGGGCAGTGGGTTTCCACGGCAAAATGCCGCCATTAACCTGCTGAGCAAACAGCGGTAACGCGCTGTTGGGGCTGTCGATACGCATATTGTTGAGTTGCAGGCGATCGGCCTGAATCGGTAGCGCGCTGCCTGGTGCCAGATTGGCCAGATTCACTTCTCCGTCGCGCAGCTCAAGGCTGCTGAAATGCAGCGGATCGCTGAACTGAATCAGTGCCAGACCGAGATCGACCCGTTTCGCCACCAGAACTGCAGGCTGTCCATCGTGACCAAAGCTGAAGTCATCCAGAATGATGTGAGAGGGAGAGGAGAAATTGTGTTCAATTTTACTCAGGGAGAGATGCCATTCGGTTTTGTCACTCACCCAACGGCTAAACCAGCCTGCACCCCACTGTGTCTGCAACAGAACATAGATCACGACCAGGGTGAAAAGCAGCAGCAAAAGTAAGGTGAGGAAAAACTTTCCAATAAATTTCATAGCATCCTTCCCGAGTTAAATCCGGTGAGAGGTTGTTATGCCTGAATTACCGTTACAGCTCAACAGCCTGGATGTAAATCCGAATAATTAGCAGGCAGGCCGAAGCCTGCCTCTGGCCTTACTTCTCTGGCGGAAAAATCAGGTTGAGTGCGATAGCGGTAATACCGCCCGCCGCAATACCGGAAGAGAGCAGGGTTTTCAGCCAGTCAGGCGCAAACTGCAGGATCAGCGGCTGCTGGGAAACGCCCAGGCCCACCGCCAGCGACAGCGCAATAATCATGATGGCGCGGCGGTTAAGCGGCTCGCGTGACACAATGCGAACACCCGAGGCGGCGATGGTGCCGAACATCACAATGGTGGCGCCGCCGAGTACCGGTTCAGGGATCATCTGCACCAGTCCGCTGACCGCCGGGAACAGCCCCAGCACAATCAGCATCAGCGCGACAACAAAGCCGACGTAGCGGCTGGCAACACCGGTCAACTGGATCACGCCATTGTTCTGACCGAAGCAGGAGTTCGGGAAAGTATTAAACAGCGCGGAGACAAAGGAGTTGAGGCCATTCGCCAGCACGCCGCCTTTCAGGCGTTTCATATAGAGGGGCCCGCTGACCGGCTGCTCTGACACATCCGAGGTGGCGGTGATATCGCCGATAGTCTCCAGAGAGGTCACCATAAACACCAGCATCAGCGGGATGAGCAGATTCCAGTCGAAGCCCAGCCCGTAATAGAGCGGGGTCGGCACCACGATCAGCGGCTGATCGGTGGGGATGCCGGCGGCAGGCAGCATGCCCATCGCCCAGGCCAGCAGATAGCCCACCGCCATGGCAATAACCAGGGAGGCAACGCGCAGGTAGGGGTTCTTCTGCCGGTTAAGTAGCACGATCACCAGCAGCACAGCCCCTGCCAGCATCAGATTTTTCGGCGCACCAAAAGTATGGTCGTTAATCGCGCTGAAACCGCCGCCAATGGAGGTCAGCCCCACCTGAATCAGCGACAGGCCGATAATCATCACCACGATACCGGAAACCAGTGGCGTGATGATCCGGCGCGCCAGGTGCAATACGCGTGACAGCACCATTTCGGTACAGGAGGCGACCATCAGCGTACCAAACAGCGCCGCCATCATGGTGGGCACGTCAGCGCCGCCATTTTTTAGCGCCATGCCGCCCATAATCAAGGGCGTAACGAAGTTGAAGCTGGTGCCCTGAATCGACAGCAGGCCCGAACCCACCGGCCCCCATGTTTTGATTTGCAGCAGTGATGCCACACCCGATGCAAACAGCGACATGCTGATCACGTGCCGGGTATCCTCTGCGGGCAGCCCTAACGCCTGACAAATCAGAATCGCGGGGGTAATGACCGCGACAAACATCGCCAGCAGATGCTGACCGGCGGCAAACAGCGTTTGCGGCAGAGGAGGACGATCTTCAAGACGATAAATCAGTTCGCTTTGCGTGGCGGAAGGCTGTTCTGGCTGCGGATTAGTGGACATCTTCTGTTCTTCCCAAAAAATAATGTGGCGATTGTAATCATCCGCAGGCTAAAAGCAATCGTTTGCCCGGCAGGGATAAAAAAGCCGAATCAGAGGGGGGCGTTCAGACGTTGGTATAACGGGTGTTCTCTGGCAGCCAGCGTTCAATCAATGCGCTGGCCTGCTCGGGATAGTGCTGGTGGATGTGGCGCGCCACACGCTGAACTTCGGGCACCATCGCCGCATCGCGCAGCAGGTCGGCCACTTTAAATTCGGCATTGCCGGTCTGACGCGTGCCCAGCAGTTCACCCGGCCCGCGAATCTCCAGATCGAACTGGGCAATGACGAAGCCGTCATTGCTGTCGCGCAGCACCTGTAAACGCTTCTGCGCCGTCTTGCTCAGCGGCGCTTTGTAGAGCAGTACACAGTGTGATGCCACGGCACCACGACCCACACGGCCCCGCAGCTGATGCAGCTGCGCCAGCCCTAACCGCTCCGGGTTTTCGATGATCATCAGGCTGGCATTCGGCACGTCCACGCCAACCTCAATCACGGTCGTCGCCACCAGCAGCTGCAGTTCATTCGCTTTAAACGCCTGCATCACCGCCTGTTTTTCCGCAGGCTTCATCCGGCCATGTACCAGTCCGATGTTTAAGTCGGGCAGCGCCGTTTTCAGGGATTCCCAGCTGGCTTCTGCCGCCTGTGCTTCCAGCAATTCTGACTCTTCAATCAGGGTGCAGACCCAGTAGGCCTGACGCCCTTCGCGGCAGGCATGCTCAACCCGCGCCACAATCTCATCACGTCGGGTATCGGGGATAGCCACGGTGGTCACCGGTGTACGTCCCGGCGGCAGCTCATCAATGGTGGAGGTATCGAGATCGGCATAAGCGGTCATCGCCAGGGTGCGCGGAATTGGTGTGGCGGTCATGATCAGCTGATGCGGATGGAAGCCCTGCTCCTCACCTTTCTCCCACAGCGCCAGTCGCTGGTGGACGCCGAACCGATGCTGCTCATCAATAATGACCAGTGCCAGACCGTTGAACTGCACCTGCTCCTGAAACAGGGCATGTGTGCCCACCACCATCGCCACCTGACCGCTGGCTATCGCTTCCTGCTGTGCCTGGCGGGCTTTGCCTTTCTGTTTTCCTGCCAGCCAGCCCACTTCAATGCCCAGCGGCGCAAACCACTGGCGGAAGTTACTGGCGTGCTGTTCAGCCAGCAGTTCGGTCGGCGCCATCAGAGCAACCTGCTTACCATGTGCGATCACGTTCAGCGCAGAGAGGGCGGCGACCAGTGTCTTACCCGAGCCGACGTCACCCTGCACCAGCCGCATCATCGGAAAGTCATTTGCCAGATCTTTCTCTATCTCCGCCACCACGCGTTTCTGCGCATTGGTCGGTGAAAAGGGCAGCGCAGCCAGCAGCTGGTCGCTAAGGTTGTGCCGGGGAAGCATCGGTAAAGCGTAATAGCGCTGAGCACCGGCGCGTACCGCCAGCATGCTGAGGTTGTGCGCCAGCAGCTCTTCCAGAATCAATCTGCGTTGTGCCGGATGACGACCACTCTCCAGCTCGCTGAGTTTTAGATCGGGTGGGGGACGATGCAGCGTGCGGAGCGCATCTGGCAGGCTGATTAAACCGCCGCTCAGTTCCTGCGGCAGCAGTTCGGCAATCGGGCAGCTCTCCAGCAGCGTCAGTGCCTGATCGGTGAGATTACGCAGCGTGGCCTGCCGAATACCTTCGGTGGTGGGATAAACCGGCGTTAAGGTCTCTTCCAGCGTCACATTGCTCTGTTCGCCCTGGATCCGGTATTCGGGATGGATAATCTCAGCGCCACGCTGACCGCGTTTAATTTCACCATACGCGGTGACGCGCCGGCCCGGCGACAGGTTGTTCTTCATTCCGGCATTGAAATTAAAGAAGCGCATCGTCAGTACACCGCTGCCATCGCTAATCTGGCACACCATCATCCGGCGGCGACCAAAGGTGATATCTGTGTGCAGCACTTCGCCTTCTACTGTGGCCCAGATACCGGGCAGCAGATCATCAATGGCATAAAGTTGGGTACGATCTTCGTAGCGTAGCGGGAGATGAAGCAGGAGATCCTGAATGGTATGCAGGTCAATTTTGGCCAGCTTTGCCGCCTGGCTGGCACCGACGCCGGTCAGGGTACTGAGCGGGATGGCATCCAGCAGACGGCCTTTCATCTTCTTTTACCGGTCGATTGCATGGTTGCCCACCAGCTGGGATCGGCGTCGACTTCGCCCTGCGCATTGATGCGCGGATAGGGTAAACCTTTCTGTTTTGCGACCCGCGCCAGTACCGGGAATCCACCTTCGAACAACAGGCGTTGCTGCTCATCTTCGTCCAGCAGGCTGTAGTCGCGCAGGTACAGACCCGCGTTCTGCCGCTGCCGCTGTGCTTCATACAGGATCAGCGCGCAGGCGACCGAGACATTCAGCGACTGCACCATACCCACCATCGGAATCACAATCTGCCGATCGGCCAGCGCCAGCGCTTCTTCGGTGATGCCGGTTTTTTCCTGGCCCATCAGGATGCAGGTCGGAAGGGTATAATCGATCTCACGGAAATCCACGGCATCGGCAGAGAGATGGGTCGCTAAAACCTGCATCTTCTGTTGTTTGAGCTGTTTTACAGCATCGCCGATAGTGGGATGGGTGACCACTTTCACCCAGCTGTTGCTTCCGGCAGATGCGGAAGCCTGAGTGCGCATCCGCTGGCTCGGCCAGACGGCGTGCACTTCGTGGATGCCGACGGCGTCCGCCGTGCGGATCACTGCGGAAACATTGTGCGGTTTATGCACCTGCTCCATACAGACCGTGAGATCGTGCTGGCGCAGTGCCAGCATCGCCTGAATCCGGGCAAATCGTTGATCGTTCATGCCTAATTACGGTTACGATGGACTTTGATCACATCCGGCATCACGCGAATTTTACGCATGATATTCGCCAGATGGACGCGATCACGTGCGGTCAGGCGGATAAAGGCGCTGTAAACGCGGCCATCACGCTCTTCGGTATTCAGGCTCTGAATATTGGAACCGGCCGTGTTGATTGCCGCCGTCAGGTTAGCCAGTGCGCCCTGATGGTTAAACATGTCGACTTTGATTTCCGCCACGAACTCCTGCTCGGTGACTTTATCCCACTCGACCGGCATGAATTTTTCAGGCTCTTTCTGGTAGCCGCGAATATTCCGACAGGATTCATGATGCACCACCAGCCCTTTGCCGGGACTGACATGGGCAACAATCGGGTCACCGGGAATCGGACGGCAGCATTTGGCGAAGGTAATCAACACGCCATCTGCACCTTTGATCGGCAGTTTACCGCGCTTGCTGTTGCTGCTGATGGCGTTGCTGTCAGCCTGCAACAGGTTCTTCGCCACCACCACGCTCATCGCATTGCCCAGACCGATTTCTGCCAGCAGATCGTCAAGCGAGGTCAGCTTCATACGATCCAGCTCCTGCCTGATATTCTCAGGCGGAATCTCAGCCAGTTTACGGCTGCCGCCCAGCGCATGGCTGAGCAGGCGGCGACCCAGATTAACGGAGTCTTCGCGCTTGAGGTTTTTCAGCAGCTGACGAATTTTTGCGCGGGCTTTGGAGCTGACGACAAAGTTGAGCCAGGCGGCGTTAGGACGGGCGCCTGGCGCGGTGATGATTTCAATCGTCTGACCGCTGGTCAGGGTTTGCGACAGCGGATAAGGCTGGCGGTCAACGCGTGCGCCAACGCAGGCATGGCCGATATCGGTGTGGACCGCATAAGCGAAATCCACCGGCGTCGCACCGGTTGGCAGCTCAACAATGCGGCCTTCAGGTGTAAAGACGTAGATCTCATCGGGAAAGAGATCGGACTTCACGCTTTCAATAAATTCAAACGAACTGCCCGCACTCTGTTGCAGCTCCAGCAGGCTTTGCAGCCAGCGCTGAGCGCGAATCTGTGCGGTGGTGCCACTTTCGCCCGCCTGTTTATAAGCCCAGTGCGCAGCGACCCCCATTTCCGCCATCTGATCCATATCCTCGGTGCGAATCTGTACTTCGACCGGCACGCCATGCGGACCAATCATTGAGGTATGGAGCGATTGATAGCCGTTCGCTTTGGGGATGGCAATGTAATCTTTGACGCGGCCCGGACGCGGTTTATACAAACTGTGCATCTGGCCCAGAACGCGATAGCAGGTATCCAGATCTTTCACGATGACGCGAAAGGCATAGATATCCATGATCGAGTGAAAACGCTGCTCTTTCAGCGTCATTTTGCGGTAAATCGAGTAAAGATGCTTTTCACGCCCGCTGACGCGGCAGGGAATGCCCGCTTCCTGCAAACGGCCGTCGATCTCAGAAAGAATCTTCTGGATCATCTCTTTACGATTACCGCGCGCGGCTTTCACCACCTCTTTAATGACCCGATAACGGTTCGGATAGAGGGCCTCAAAACCGAGCTCTTCCAGCTCTGTTTTAAGATGATGAATACCCAGGCGGTGCGCCAGCGGACTGTAAATCTCTAACGTTTCCAGCGCGATGCGGCGACGTTTGTCCGGGCGTAATGCGCCGAGAGTGCGCATATTGTGGGTGCGGTCAGCCAGCTTGATGAGAATGACGCGGATATCCTGCACCATCGCCATAATCATCTTGCGGAAGTTCTCTGCCTGCGCTTCTTTCTTGTCGCGGAATTTCAGCTTATCCAGCTTGGAAACGCCTTCGACCAGTTCCGCCACGCTTTTACCGAACAGTTGTTCCATGTCCTGGTAAGTGGCAGGCGTATCTTCGATCACGTCATGCAGCAGCGCGGCCATGAGAGTTTCATGGTCGAGCTTCATTTCCGCCAGAATACAGGCCACGGCAACCGGGTGGGTGATATAAGGCTCACCGCTGGAGCGTGTCTGTCCCTCGTGGGCATCACGTGCGACAAGGTAGGCTTGCTGGAGGCGCTTGATCTGCTCCTCTGGCAAGTATTTTTCAATCAGTTGATTGAGACTTTCAAACAGATACAAGGGCGACCTGCAGGTGGCTGTTAACGACGACCTTCAGCGATAGCGGTAACGGCCTGTAACTCAGCGGCTTCCTGCTCTTGCTGTTCCTGACGATCACGCACATCTAAAATCTGATTGGTGACCAAACCTTCTTCGATTTCGCGCAGGGCGATAACGGTAGGTTTATCGTTCTCTTCCGGAACCAGTGGATCTTTGCCGCCTACCTGCATCTGACGTGCACGACGTGCAGCGACCAACACCAGGTCAAAACGATTACCAACTTTTTCTACTGCGTCCTGAACGGTTACGCGTGCCATAGGTGTGCTACTCCACAGATGAAGAAATGACTGCGCATCATACTGAAACTGTATTCAGACTGCCAACAGTTTGCTGATTAAAGCATCGTGACGCGCCTTCTGACGCGCCATACGCAGACGTTCTGCGCGAATAATGGTTTTCAGATCGGACAGCGCCAGATCGAAATCATCATTCACAATTAAATAGTCATACTCGGCGTAGTGGCTCATTTCCGCTACCGCCTGAGCCATGCGACGCGTGATCACCTCTTCGCTGTCCTGGCCACGACCGCGCAGACGGCGATCGAGCTCTTCTTTCGAAGGCGGCAAAACAAAGATGCTGCGTGCGCCAGGCATTTTGGTGCGAATTTGCTGCGCACCCTGCCAGTCGATGTCGAGAAACACGTCAACGCCGGTTGCCAGCACCTGCTCAATAGCATGGCGCGAGGTACCGTAATAGTTGTCGAAAACTTTGGCATGTTCGAGGAAAGCCTCTTCTGCGATCATCTGCTCAAATTCATGCTTCTCAACAAAAAAGTAATGTTCGCCATGGGTTTCACCCGGACGCATACCGCGCGTCGTGTGCGAAACAGAGACCTGCGTATCATACAACGGCTGGGTCTTTAACAGCGCCTGAATCAGGCTGGATTTACCTGCGCCGCTGGGAGCAGAAACAATATAGAGCGTGCCTTGAGCCATGGTTTTCTTGAATTGATTAAAAGCGGAGTCGATTTCCTGCACAGTATACACAGCTTCCCGCCGCCACGCAGCGTTTGCGCAGCGGCAACACCCAACTTTTGCGCATCTTCGCGCAAATCTCTGTCGGACGACTGTAATTATTCCCTGATTGCGACGGCATTCCTTCCATAGCTGAACATCACCTCTGGCTGACGCTGAAGCACTGGTATTGAATGCTGCAAAACGTCAGGAGAGAGATCATGAAAGGATTCGGCTGGCCGCTGTTTGCGGCTGCTCTGTGGATCGTCCTATGGCCTGCGCATAGCGCCCTTTGTCCGGTCTGGACTCCCACCCGGGCGACAGAAGAGATCCGTCGTCTGCAACAGCAGCTGCAGCACTGGGATGATGCTTACTATCGTCAGGGACAGAGTCCGGTGGCTGATGCAGATTATGACAGTCTGCAGCAGCGACTGAATCACTGGCAGCACTGCTTTAACCCTCCGCAGCCCGCTTACGCACCGCAACTGCCGGGTGAGGGTGAGCACCTGCATCCGGTCGCCCACACGGGCGTAAAAAAGATGCGCGACAAGCTGGCCCTGGCTTACTGGATGCAGGGGCGGCACGATCTCTGGGTGCAGCCGAAAGTGGATGGCATTGCCGTTTCCCTGGTTTATCGCCACGGCAGACTGGTTTCACTGTTGAGTCGTGGTGATGGATTACGCGGTGAAGAGTGGCTGGCTAAAGCCGCCTGGATCCCTGCGATTCCGCTGCAGATCGAGACCGGACTTGAAGAGGTTGTGCTGCAGGGTGAGCTGTTTTTGTCGATGACCGGTCATCAGCAGGCGGTTGATGGCGGCAGGAATGCGCGCTCACAGGTCGCTGGCGCCATGATGAGCAAGCAGCGGGTTCCTCTGCTGGACTCGCTCGATATTTTTATCTGGGCCTGGCCAGATGGCCCCGCCACGATGACGGAACGCCTTCAGCAACTCAGCCGCTGGGGACTGGGCGTTGCCGCAAAATGGAGACACAGCGTTAAAGACGAAGAGGAGGTTGCAGCGTGGCGGGAGCGCTGGTTTCATGCTGAGCTGCCCTTTGTCACTGACGGTGTCGTCGTTCATCAGAGCCTGCGACCTGCGGGCAAAAACTGGCTGCCTGGAGAGGGAACATGGGCCGTTGCCTGGAAATATCAGCCTCCGGAAGTCAGCGCTGAAGTGCTCTCCGTCGATTTTCCAGTCGGCCGAACCGGGAAGATAGCCGCGGTACTTAATCTGCAGCCGGTACAGCTGGATGATAAGACGGTCAGGCGGGTCAATGTTGGATCGTTGCGTCGCTGGCAGGAGAGCGATATCGTGGCGGGAGATGTCATCACACTGAGTCTGGCAGGCCAGGGCATTCCCCGGCTGGAGCGGGTGATCTGGCGCGTGGCAGAGCGGCACTATCCTCAGCCTCCCGACGCGTCGCGCTACACGCCGCTGAGTTGTTACACCTTCAGCGCTGAATGCCAGAAGCAGCTACTGGCAAAATTACGCTGGCTCAGTCAGAAAACGGTACTAAATATTCCTGGCGTTGAGCGCAGCACCTGGCTGCACTTACTGGAAACCGGCAGTATGACGCACCTGTTCGGCTGGCTGACGTTAACACCGGAACAGATCGCCGCCGCAACGGGCCTCTCTCGGGAGCGGGCGGGTCAGCTCTGGCACCGTTTTAATCTCACCCGTCAGCAGCCGCTTCGTCGCTGGGTGGATGCCTTAGGTGTTTCACTGCCGCGGAAGGCCCTCAATGCGCTGCCCGATCAGCAGTGGGAGAGCTTAACGCAGCGGGATGTCAGGGATTGGCAAGCTTTACCGGGTGTCGGGGCGGCGCTGGCAAAGCGCCTGGTTACGCAGTTCCATGATGCCCGCCTGCAGACGCTGATCGCTTTTCTGAGACAGCAGGGAATTCCCGCATCCTCAATGCTCGGGATGGGGATAGTTGAAAATCGGCAAACCAAGACGGAAGCGCAGCGCCAGTAAACGGGCGAAGAATCCGAACAACAGGGTAATGATAATCACCGCTTCATGCGCCAGTGTGGTTTTCAGCAGCAGGATATACATCCAGCCAGAGGCGAAAGCGATACCGGCGTAGAGTTCCTTCTGAAACACCAGCGGAATGCGATTACAGAACATGTCACGCAGTACGCCGCCAAAGACGCCGGTAATGACCGCACTTATCGCGGCAATAATCATGGCGTGTCCTGAATCGAGCGCAACCTGCGCGCCGATAATAGAAAAGACCACCAGTCCTAACGCATCGAGCACCAGAAACACTTTGCGAAGATGCGTCATCAGGGGGGCCAGGAAAGTGGTCACTACCGCCGCCGCTGCAACAATCATGATGTATTCGGGATGTTTCACCCAGCCCAGCGGATAGTGACCCAGCAGGATGTCGCGCACCGAACCGCCACCAATGGCGGTCACGGACGCGATAATGATGACACCGAACAGATCCATTTTGCGACGTCCCGCCGCCAGCGCACCCGTCATGGCTTCAGCAGTAATACCAATAATGTAGAGAACGGTCAGTAACATAGCAGACTCCAGTAAGACGGCGGCAAGACTACGGCATTGCCTGAGAGACGGCGACTGAGCTTTTCTGGCGATCGGCGTCCGGGATGAGCGCAGTTTATACCAGCCAGCGCTGGCGTCATCATAGAAAGACTTTTTTGCGAAGGGACTGCGGCAGGTGATTGAAAAAGTTGAAAGGAAACAACGTACAGAGGGTTTGCGCGTTCCGGCGCGGGGTTTTCCGACCCAGGGCGGGCGGTGAACTGACGACGATCGCCAGATAGCCGCTGGTCGAAAACCAGTTTATACAGGAGATAAAAAAGGGCTGGATGCTGCGGGAAAAGAATCGATCAGGTAAATATTGCGACAGACTAAATAAAAAGAAAAGGCGTGCTGGTTAACAGCACGCCAACGCATCGTTTCGGATGCTCAGAGCCCACCATACAGACTTATTTTATTATTTGTTTCTTGCACGAATTTTAGAAAATGCATTCAGGCTAAAACGGTATTCCGGCTGGAACCATGAACGACCGTAGTAGCAGTAAATCAGCATACGAATGGATGCCATCGCCAGGTAACCCCAGATCGCACACAATACTGAAGGGGTCAGCCAGACGGTAAATAAGGTGACGGCAAGTCCGGCTAATACCGAGGAGGTTTCAGCAAAAGCGATACGGGTATATTGTTTTTCGCGCTGTAATATCGCACGGTAATGCTGACCCTGTGGGATGATAATAAACACCACTGAGACCATCTGCAGCATTAATGCCAGTTCAGGCTGATCAAAAAGGCTGGTCAGCAGGTGGCTGCCAGTAAATAACAGACCAAACACCGCGACCCCCATCAACATATTACCCCAGTAGATCGTGGAGAGGTCATTGATAGAGAGAATCGAGCGGCGGATCAGCGTATTTGAGAAGCCCCGATCGGCCAGAGTATCGATAGCCAGTAAAGCTATCACGGCGATCGCCAGCAGATTGAGCTCATTCGCCTGCAGAATCTGCGCCAGCAACGAGAGTTGTAATACGCCGATGCCAATAATTTTGATTGAAGAGAGCAGAGACCATTTTGCGCCATTCAGACTGCTTTCACGTATTGCCATAATATACTCGTTAGAGTCCATCGACTCTGTGAGAATTAAATAGTTGTGTAACGGCAAGGAGAGGTTGCTGTAACACCGTTAGTTAGTGCAATTTTTCCGGCCGAAGTCCTGAAAACGCTTTACAGGCTTGCCATGTTATTATGGGTTCAATCAAATGATGCCTGGATAAAAAAGATATCCCTGGTAAAATTGCTGTTTCGTGTCATGGCGGAATTCCCTGCAGCGAATAAGAATTCCGCCAGATCACGAATAAATCCTGTTATAGTTTTATATTCTCCTGCCAGCATCCTTGCGGCAATCTCAACGCATTCTTTTTTTGATAACAAAGGATACGCTGAGCGGTCCATGACTTTTTTCCTGCTTTATCATTATGGGTATTGCTGTGTGTGGAATGATTTATACATTGTTTTATTTAATTTAACACCATAAGAAAAGTCTGATTACGCGACCGCAGAAATAAATGGTTTCACTTTATGCATGATAAATATTAAATCCCCAGCAGATTGCTAATAAACGATTGTTAATGATTAATGTATGGGTCAGTCAGAAATTGTTTGTGCGGCAAACCAGGAGGCCCGAAATCAGAGGGGGTCGCCTGCCTTTCAGAGGATTTTGCCAGGATTTTTCCTGGCAGCGATGCTTAAGCAGGGTTGGTGATAAATGCGTAAGGATGATGAGTAATCAGATAAGCGCTTTATGCTTTATCGTCGAAAGTTTTTCTATTTTTTTTCATTAACGGCCAGTGATAAATGCAGAGAAAAAGGCGCGCTAAGTCATTGATTTATTGTGTAAGAAGCTGGTTGAGTTTCTCAAGATCGTTGCTAACCCATTCAATATCCTGCTTAAATTTCTCATCTGAAGTAAATGGCTGGCGATAAACCGTTACCATCACCTCGGCGCCCTGTTCGTTTGCTATCACGCGCATCGGTACGTAGATCTCCTTTCCCGAGCCGCTATCAATCCAGTGATCCATTACCCCAAACGGATTATGTGGCGAGAACCGGATCTTCACATTGCCCTGGGGGCCTTTAGCACGCCAGCGATTGCCATCGGGTTCTAACGCACTGTGCGTCAGCCCGGAAGCCCACTTTGGGAAAAACTCCGGCTTCCAGATGGTTTCATAAAGATCTAACCAGTGACGTGGAATCGTCAGGCTCAGAGTGCGAGAGGAGAGCATGTAACCTCCGGTGAATAAGCTAAAAAGGCATTAAAGCATGGGGTCAGGCTTGTTAAAACGTTGTAACAGCAGAAGTGTGGTGTTGAAAGGGTTTCGTACAAATGGCAGACAACGGATGATGCTGTCTGCCACTGACTCAGATGAAATTGCCGCGCGCAGAAACCACATGATCTTCGCTATGGCCGTTAGCGTGCCGCAGAACAAAGCCGTCCGACTGCGCCATCACGGCACAACTGTGATTAGGGAAAATACGCAGCAGCGTGCCGACTTCAGGGCGGCGATCCTGATAAAGCAGAAAACCGTGCTCCTCAGATAATTTTGTCACTTCATAAGTCTGACCCGCTTCGTCGGCTGCCACACCAAAGCCGCTGGCATTGGTGCCGTGTGGCCCTTTATCCGAACTCAGCATTTTTGACCCGGCATCCACAATCGCGAAATGATCGTTCACCGCCACGACACGGGTAATGACGCTCATTGCCAGCTGATCGACGTGAGTTAATCCGAGACGGCAGGCGGTTAGGTCCAGTAGTGCATAGTTTCCGGGCCGGATTTCATTAATACAGGGCGCAATCTCTGCTGCCAGTGCCGTAGGCGTTGAACCCACAGAGAGAGGGCAGTCGGTAAAACCAGCCGCCTGTAGTTTTGCCTGTACTCGCTGCATCAATGCCGTTTCCTGCCGGGCGACATCCGCAATGGCCGCGACGTTACCGGCACCATAAGCGTGGCCGGCATGTGACACTAATCCGGCAAAGCGTAACCCTTTGTCCTGCAGCGCCTGAGCAATCAGCACCGCTTCATCTGTATCAGGATTGACACCAATCCGATGTAATCCAACATCAACCTTAATCGCTACCGCCAGGTCGCATTCCGGTTCCTGCTGACTGGCATCAGCAATAGCCGCCACGCCCTGCAGTCTGTCCGCTATCAGGGTGAGTTTTGCCTGATGAAGCACGGCGTGGCGCAGCAATTCAGCCACGCTTTGCGGTTGTACAATCGGGTAGGCTAATAGCAGATCACGAACGCCGCCCTGAATAAAGCTGATGCCTTCGCTGGGCTTAGAGACGGTAACACCCTGGGCACCGGACGCGATCTGACGCTGCGCAATCCAGACGCTTTTATGCGTTTTGATATGTGGACGCAACGCGACGACTGACGCACTGGCTTTCCGCTGCATATGCTGCAGATTCTGCTCCAGGCGCTCTGCATCCACTTCAATATAGGGCGTAAGGCGATCATCAATCAGCGGACGCTGCCACTGCTGTGTATCGTTGATATCCATAAGATTGTCCGGTATTGACGAGGTAAGAGAATTCATCATTCCTTAATTATTTCTTTGATACCAGTCTGCCGGACGCAGACAGGCGTGCTGAACAGCAAGCAGAAAGTGCAGGGGTAACTATAACGCCAGAGGCAGTATGAGAGCACAGCAACCGGGGATGAGAGAGTGGACGTAAAGCAGATGTCGTTCAACAGATTAAAACAACAAAGCAGGCGCGAGGCCTGCTTTATCAGTTAACTCAGACGTAGAGTGACTCTTCACCCGGTGGCCGGGTTTTGAAGCGACGATGCAGCCAAAGGTACTGTTCGGGTGCGCGAAGGATCTGATTTTCGATTACTTTGTTCATATAAGCTGCAGCAGCAGCCTCGTCCGTATGAGGATAATTTTCCAGCATCGGTTCGATGATCAAATGGTAGCCATCATTTCCTGGATTACGAATCAGCATAATCGGCACCATCGCTGGCTTCGCCAGACGCGACAGAACAAAAGTCCCGTTGGTCGTGGCGGCTTTTTCCACCGCAAACAGCGGCGCAAAGGTGCTGCCTTTAGGGCCGTAATCCTGGTCAGGCGCAAACCAGACCGATTCACCCTGTTTCAGGGCATTAACCATACCGCGTAGATCACGACGGTCGATCATCGCTTTATTTGAGCGCATCCGCCCTTTGGTCTGCACATACTCCATCGCCTGGTTATTGTGTGGGCGATACATCGCCATCATTGGCTGACAGAGTCCGCTGATGCGGCCGCCCAACTCCAGTGACATGAAATGCACACCAATCAGCATCACGCCTCGCTTTTCTTTCTGCGCGGCATGCAGGTTTTCCATTCCCGACACTTTAAACAGACGTCTTACCGCACGGTCAGACCAGAACCAGGCAATACCGGTTTCAGCCAGCGCCATCCCAAGCGACGCGAAATTGCCGGCAATCATATGTTCTGTTTTTTCTTCGCTGATGCCCGGAAAGCAGAGTTCGATGTTACGACGGGTAATACGCTCGCGGCGCTGCAGGAAATGGCGAGAGATTTTGCCGGCACCGGCACCGAGACGCATAAGAACAGGATAGGGGAGCTGGACCAGCAGCCAGAGTACGCCAAGGCCAAACCAGGTAAACCAATAACGCGGATGCAGCAGCGAACTGCTAAATTTTCCGGTGTTTTTCATTAACAACCTTCATGGGATAGAGGGATGCATCGCACAAAGAGCACTTCCATGAGTCTTAAGGCGGTACAGCTGTACTGATTTCGACCAACATTTTATCAAAAAGTGCCTTCAAAGAAAGGGAAACTCCGGCATCTACAGGATTGACCTGTTTCATGGAGAAGCGTTAATACCGGCTATAAAAGTACATTAACCCGATAAAATCATTATTTTTCAAATAATTAATCTAAGCCTGAAAGAAGCTTTAATTGTAAGCGAGGCCGTTTCAGGAACAGTCTGGAAATGATTATTTATTTATCTTTACCTGATTCTGATGCTGGCCGCGCTGAAAAAGCGATCAATTCGCGGAAGGAGCTAACTCTTTAAGTGCTGACAGCGCCTGAGAGGGGAACAAAGCGCTACTGCGAGCGCTTTGTTGAGTGGAAATTACTCGATATTCTGAATCTGCTCGCGCATCTGCTCAATCAGCACCTTCAGTTCAATGGCTGACGTGGTGATTTCGGCGTTGATCGACTTCGAAGCCAGCGTGTTCGACTCACGATTGAACTCCTGCATCATAAAGTCGAGACGGCGGCCAACTGCTTCTTTCTTTTTCAGGATGCTGTAAGTCTCTTTAACGTGCGCATCCAGACGATCCAGCTCTTCAGAAACATCAACACGCTGCGCCATCATCACCAGTTCCTGCTCAAGGCGATTGTTTTCCAGCTGGACTTCAGCATCTTCCAGTTTGGCGACCAGCCGCTCACGCTGCCATTTGATCACCTCAGGCATCTGCGCACGCACTTTGCTGACTTCCTGCGAGACGCCTTCCAGACGCTGCTCAATCATCGCTTTCAGGGCGGTACCTTCGCTTTCGCGTGCCGCAATAAAGTCATCAAGCGCACCATCCAGTGCCTGCAACAACTGGGTGTTGATGGCATCCAGATCCTGTTCCTGCGCAGACATCACACCTGGCCAGCGCAGAATATCCAGCGGATTAATCGCGCCTTCGTCGCTCTGCATTTTTACCCAGTTGGCAGCCTGCACCAGCTGTTTCGCCAGCGTTTCGTTGAGCATCAGTTCGCCCTGTGCGCTGGGATCGGCATCATAACGGAGGTTGCACTCAATTTTACCGCGCGTCAGACGCTGGCGAATGCGCTCGCGGATAACCGGCTCCAGCCCACGAAACTGTTCCGGCAGGCGGATGTAGGTTTCCAGATAACGCTGGTTCACGGAACGCAGCTCCCAGGCGGCGCTGCCCCATTCGCCTTTGGCTTCGCTGCGGGCATAAGCGGTCATACTGCGGATCATAAGCGGTACTCATTTGCGGAAAGATGGGTGAAGTATAGCGAGGCGAGCCACGGCATAACAGGCATAAGCGTCGCACAGGAAAATAACGAACCATTTCCGCTTTCAGCGACAGCCACTTATGATGACCATTGACCCTTTGTGAGGATGACTGATCTATGTCTCGCGTTATTGCCCTTCCTGTTGTGATGGCTCTGCTGCTGGCAGGTTGCCAGGCACGCCACTCGCCGCCCACTAAACCGCAACCCATCTGTGCGGGTGGCGACATGATGATGCAGACCACGTTGTGGTTTGGACTGAGCAAGCCTGATGGCGGCAGGGTGAGTTCACTCGACTGGATGAACTTCGTGGATAATGAGGTCACGCCACGGTTTAAAGCGGGCCTGTCGGTCTATGATGCCAAGGGGCAATGGCTGGGCGAGAACGGTCAGCTGGCACGGGAGAACAGTAAGGCGTTGATGCTGATCCACGGGATCGACCCCGCCACCAACGTTGATATTGAGGCGTTACGCAGCCTCTATAAAAAACGGTTTGGTCAGGAGTCGGTTATGCGGGTGGATGCACCCGTCTGCGTCGGATTCTAAGGCGAAAGCGGGCGGCAGAATTGCCGCCCGTTGAATAATCAGATAAACAGACCGGCAAAGGCTGCGGAGAGCAGACTGACCAGCGTGGAGCCATAGACCAGCTTCCAGCCAAAACGGGAAACCACATTTCCCTGTTTCTCATTCAGGCCTTTTATTGCGCCTGCCACAATGCCGATAGAGGCAAAGTTAGCGAACGAGACCAGGAACACCGACAGAATACCCAGTCCACGCGCACTCATGCCTGCCGCGACTTTCTGCAGTTCAATCATCGCCACAAACTCATTCGCCACCAGTTTGGTTGCCATGATGCTGGCCGCCTGCAGGGCATCGGCTTTGGGAATGCCAATCAGCCAGGCCAGAGGATAGAACAGGTAGCCGAGCAGTTGCTGGAAGCTGTAGCCGAACACCGCCGCAAACAGCGCGTTGACGGCAGCAATCAGGGCAATAAAGCCAATCAGCATGGCCAGAATAATCATCGCGACTTTGAAGCCTGCCAGGATGTACTCACCCAGCATCTCAAAGAAGCTCTGCTCTTCATGCAGTTTATCCAGCGCGATAGGCTGCTCATCCTGGCTTTTCATCGGGTTGATGATCGACAGGATAATAAAGGTGCTGAACATGTTAAGCAGCAGTGCCGCAACCACATACTTCGGTTCGATCATCGACATATAAGCACCGACAATCGACAGCGAAACGGTAGACATCGCGGTCGCCGCCATGGTGTAGAGCCGGCGTGGCGGGATATCACCCAGAATCCCTTTATAAGCGATGAAGTTTTCCGACTGCCCAAGAATCAGCGTGCTGACGGCGTTGAACGACTCCAGCTTGCCCATGCCGTTAATCTTCGACAGCAGCGTCCCGAAAATACGGATCAGCAGCGGCAGGATGCGCCAGTGCTGCAATATGCCGATCAGTGCCGAAATAAAGACAATCGGGCAGAGCACGCCAAGGAAGATAAATGCCAGCCCCTGTTTGCTCATTCCGCCAAACACGAACTCCGTGCCCTGTGCGGCAAAACCCAGCAGCGTTTCAAAGAAACCGGCGAACGAACCGACCAGCGCCAGACCCCCGGCAGAGTGAAGGAAGAACCAACCCAGCGCGGCTTCCACCACAATCAGTTGAACAATAAAGCGCAGACGAATCTGTTTACGGTCATGACTGACCAGCAGCGCAAGGGCAAAAATCACCACCAGCGCCAGCAGGAAATGAAGAATGGCGGCCATATGTCTTTTTTATCAGAGAGAAAGGAACGCGCATTTAGCCACAGCTGGCGGGGAATTTCATCTGATGCCTGCGTCAGACCAGCGTAAGAGACAGCGGACAAGGAAGTCCGTATAATGCGCAGCCAATCATTAGCAAGCCGGAGAATACCCATGCGTCCAGCAGGCCGTAGCGCACAACAGGTGCGTCCAGTCACATTGACCCGCAATTACACCAAACACGCAGAGGGTTCCGTTCTGGTGGAATTCGGCGAAACGAAAGTGCTTTGCACTGCCTCGGTAGACGAAGGGGTTCCGCGTTTCCTCAAAGGCCAGGGCCAGGGTTGGGTAACGGCCGAATATGGCATGCTGCCGCGTTCGACGCACAGCCGTATGGCGCGTGAAGCCGCAAAAGGCAAGCAGGGCGGACGTACGCTTGAGATTCAGCGTCTGATCGCCCGTTCACTGCGCGCCGCGGTTGATCTTAAAGCGCTGGGTGAATTTACTATTACGCTCGACTGTGACGTGATCCAGGCCGATGGCGGCACTCGCACCGCATCAATCACCGGAGCCTGTGTGGCGCTGGCTGATGCGCTGAACAAGCTGGTGGCCAGCGGCAAACTGAAAGCGAACCCGATGAAGGGCATGGTCGCGGCGATTTCAGTGGGCATCGTCAAAGGCGAAGCGCTGTGCGATCTGGAGTATGTTGAAGACTCAGCCGCAGAAACCGACATGAACGTCGTGATGCTGGAAGATGGCCGCATGATCGAGGTGCAGGGCACTGCCGAAGGCGAACCGTTCAGCCATGAAGAGTTGCTGACGCTACTGGCGCTGGCTCGGGGCGGAATTGAGGAATTAATTCAGGCGCAGAAAGCAGCGCTGGAAAATTGATGTAACAGGCGACCTCAGAGTCGCCTTTTCTTTATTTGAGGAGTGAGAAATGAAAGCCTGGCAGCGTCAGTTTATTGAATTTGCCCTGAACAAGCAGGTGCTGAAGTTCGGTGAGTTCACTTTGAAGTCCGGGCGTAAAAGCCCCTATTTCTTTAATGCTGGTCTGTTTAACAGCGGACGGGATTTAGCGCTGCTGGGACGCTTCTACGCGCAGGCGCTGGTGGATGGCGCTGTTGATTTTGATCTGCTGTTCGGCCCGGCCTATAAAGGCATTCCGATTGCCACCACCACGGCGGTGGCGCTGGCGGATCATCATGACCGCGATGTGCCTTACTGCTTTAACCGTAAAGAAGCGAAAGATCACGGCGAAGGTGGCCTGCTGGTTGGCAGTCCGCTGCAGGGCAAAGTGATGCTGGTGGACGATGTGATCACCGCAGGCACCGCGATTCGTGAGTCGATGGATATTATCGGTGCGCACAACGCCACTCTGGCAGGCGTGCTGGTCTCGCTTGATCGTCAGGAGCGTGGACGCGGAGAAATGTCGGCGATTCAGGAAGTGGAACGTGATTACGGCTGCAAAGTGACCGCGATTATAACGCTGGCAGACCTGATTGCCTGGCTGGAAGAGAAGCCTGAGATGGCCGATCATCTGGCCCAGGTACGTGCCTATCAGAAAGCGTACGGGATTTAACAGAGGCGGGCGCAATGCCCGCCTTCTTTTACGCTTTACGCCAGCTGGGCGGCAATCAGCGGCCAGCGAGCCTCAAAGTCTGCGGTAGGACTGAAACGAAATTCAGAACGAACATACCGTGACAGTAAACCCTCACAGAAAGCCAGCAACTGACTTGCCAGCAGCGCCTCATCAGCCTGAAAGGCTTCGCCCTCGCGCATTTTCCGTTCCCGCATCACCTGTCGCAGCTGCACTTCAATCCGCTCAAACAGCTGATTGATGCGTCCCTGCAGTCGGTCCTGCTCAAACATCAATGCATGGCCGGTCAGAATGCGCGTCAGTCCCGGATTACGCTCACCAAATCCCAGAATCAGTTGCACGATCAGACGCAGACGCGTCATGGTCTCTTTTTCATCCTTGAGGATCAGATTGATGCGGGTAATCAGACTGTCTTCGATAAACTCAATCAGGCTATCGAACATTCGTGTTTTACTCGGGAAGTGACGATACAGCGCCGCTTCGGAAACGCCCACCGTGGCTGCCAGTTTGGCTGTGGTAATGCGCTGACTGCCATCACCCGACTCCAGCATCTGCGCCAGCGCCTGCAAAATCTCTTCGCGACGATTCCGCTTCGCGACTTTTTTTTCTGCCATGACCTTAAAGACCCCTGAAATTCACCTAAAAACAGGCAACACCTACGCATCTGCCACAGGAACGCGTCCTGTGGCGATGAGGAAAAAATAACGGGCGTAAGTGAAAGTCGGTAATGCGGGTTACTGGCGACCGGAGTGGCCGAAGCCGCCTTCGCCGCGCAGGCTGGCGTCGAAATCTTCGACCAGATTAAATTCCGCCTGCACCACCGGTACAAAGACCAGTTGTGCCATGCGATCGCCGGGTTGCAGCGAGAAGCTTTCCTGGCCGCGATTCCAGACCGAGACCATCAGCTGTCCCTGATAGTCGGAGTCAATCAGCCCCACCAGGTTGCCCAGCACGATGCCATGTTTATGGCCAAGGCCTGAGCGCGGCAGGATCACAGCGGCCAGGTCGGGGTCGGCAATATGAATCGCCAGGCCGGTCGGAACCAGCGTTGTGGTGCCTGGTGCGATGTCGAGAACATCATCAATGCAGGCGCGTAAATCTAACCCAGCGGAACCTGAAGTCGCGTAGGTCGGCAGTGGAAACTCTTTGCCGACGCGCGGATCCAGAATTTTAACGTCTATTTTTTTCATCATAACGGCTGACAATCTCGTCTATTAATTGTTGGCCAAGGAGAGACTTATCGCTGAGCGGTAAGCGTTTTTCTCCATCCTGCCAAAAAAGGTGAAGAGCATTGGTGTCGCTATTAAACCCCTGTCCGGCTTTAGCGACGTCGTTAGCGCAGATCAGATCCAGATTCTTGCGCACCCGTTTTTGCCGGGCGTATTCTTCCACATTCTGTGTTTCAGCAGCAAATCCAACGACGAATGGCCGGTTTTCCTGAAGTGCAGCGACGCCGGCAACAATATCGGGATTCTTTACCAGGTTCAGCGTGACGTTATCATCGCCGCCCTGTTTCTTGATTTTATCGGCCGCAATATCGGCTGCCCGGTAGTCTGCCACGGCTGCGCTTGCAATGAAAATATGTTGTTTATCTATCTCACTCATGACGGCGGCCTGCATCTCCAGCGCGCTGGTCACATCAATTCGCCGCACACCCGCTGGCGCAGACAGGTTGACCGGGCCGCTGACCAGCGTGACCTGTGCACCGCGTCTGGCGGCGGCGGCGGCAATAGCAAAGCCCATTTTGCCGGAGCTGTGGTTAGTGATGTAGCGCACCGGGTCCAGCGCCTCACGGGTAGGGCCGGCGGTAATCATAATGTTGAGATGTTGCAGATCGTTGACGGGCGAGGCCCACTGCACCGCATGGTCAACAATCACCAGCGGGTCGAGCATCCGGCCCGGCCCGACATCGCCGCAAGCCTGGCTGCCGCTGTCCGGTCCCCAAATCAGCACGCCACGCGCCTGCAGGCTCTGCAGATTATGCTGGGTCACCGCCGCACGATACATCTGCTGATTCATAGCGGGCACCACTGCCACGGGTGAGGCCGTCGCTAACACGGCGGTCGTCACCAGATCGTTTGCCATACCGGCAGTAATACGGGCAATCAGGTCAGCAGTGGCCGGTGCCAGCACAATAAGGTCGGCCCATTTTGCCAGTTCAATATGACCCATCGCCGCCTCCGCTGCCGGATCAAGCAGATCGTCAAATACCGGATAGCCGGAGACAGCCTGCAGGCTGAGCGGAGTAATAAATGCTTTCGCACCCTCTGTCATCATCACGCGGACATCAGCACCGCGATCGCGCAGGCGGCGCACCAGCTCAGGTGCTTTATAAGCAGCAATACCGCCGCTCACGCCAAGAAGAATTTTTTTGCCGGCTAATCCCATCATGATGTTGGCCTCACTAAGCTCTCTGCCGCTCGCGGCGGCGAATGCACGGACTTTATCACAAAAGCGCGGATGCGCCTTTTCACTGACTGCGTTTGCGAGCCGTCTCGTAGATTGCAGCTTCACTGATAGCTGCACTCTTCATGATGGGCCATGCTGAGGCTCATCTCAGGGAGAGCGGACATGAAAATAAAGGGACCACGGGAAAAACTCCGGAAGCTGGGTGCGCATGCCCTCAGCGATACCGAACTACTGGCCATTTTTCTCCGTACCGGATCGCCTGGACAGAACGTCCTGGAGCTGGCCGGACAGATGCTGGACGGTTTTGGCTCGCTTTATCAGCTCATGACGTCAGACAAAGCGGCATTCGGTGAAATCAAAGGGGTCGGCGATGCCAAGCTGGCACAGCTTCATGCGATTGCCGAACTGGCGAAGCGTTTTTTCGCCAGTAAGCTGGCCCGCGAAAGCGCAATGGAAAATCCACAAATCACGCGCCAGTATCTGCAAAGTCTGTTAGCCCATCAGGAGCGTGAGATCTTCATGGCACTGTTTCTGGATAATCAGCATCGGGTGCTGCGGGCACAAAATATGTTCTCTGGTTCCATTAACAGCGTGGAAGTTCACCCCCGCGAGATCGTCCGGGAAGCGCTGAAGCTCAATGCTGCCGCTCTGATACTGGCGCATAATCACCCGTCGGGCATGGCGGAGCCGAGCCGTGCAGACCGTGAAGTGACCCATAAAGTCAGCGAAGCCTGCCAGCTACTCGACATCCGTCTGCTCGATCATCTGGTGATTGGTCATGGCGAATATGTCTCCTTTGCCGAGCGGGGATGGCTCTGACAGGGGGAAATTTCACGCCAGGTGGCGGCTTTTTGCCCGATCATTCGGGATCTTTATCTGTTCGGGACTTGAGCACTTGGGCTGAGCGGCGTATACTACGCCACCTTTGAGAATCTCGGGTTTGGCGGTTAGGCCAGCTTAGCGGGTTCCATGGAATTCGCCTGGCGGGCTGCAAGCCTGACGAGGCGGCCCAAACCTAATTTTTAAAGCTCGAGCTGATTTGATTTTTGGAGATATTGACATGTCACGAGTCTGCCAGGTAACTGGAAAGCGTCCGGTGACGGGTAACAACCGTTCCCACGCAATGAACGCGACGAAACGCCGTTTCCTTCCGAACCTGCACTCACACCGTTTTTGGGTTGAGAGCGAGAAGCGCTTCGTTACTCTGCGTGTATCTGTTAAAGGTATGCGTATTATTGATAAAAAGGGCATTGATACGGTGTTAGCCGATATGCGTGCCCGTGGTGAGAAGTACTAAGGTACTAAGGAACTGAATCATGGCTAAAGGTATTCGTGAGAAGATCAAGCTGGTTTCCTCTGCTGGTACAGGTCACTTCTATACCACCACGAAGAACAAACGTACTAAACCAGAGAAGCTGGAACTGAAAAAGTTCGATCCGGTTGTACGTCAGCATGTGCTCTACAAAGAAGCTAAAATTAAGTAATTTTAGTGTTCTGCTAAAAACCCGGCTCCGGCCGGGTTTTTTGTTTGTGTAAAACGCTGAGGAGAGGGTATGCCAGAGTTGCCAGAGGTTGAAACCAGCCGTCGCGGTATCGAACCGCATTTGGTCGGTGAAACCATCCTTCACGCCGTGGTGCGTAATTCGCGTTTGCGCTGGCCTGTTTCGCAGGAGATCCTGGCGCTAAGCGATCAGCCAGTGCTCAGTGTGCAGCGCCGGGCGAAATATCTGCTGCTGGAGCTGCCGCATGGCTGGATCATTATCCACCTTGGCATGTCCGGTAGCCTGCGCGTGCTGTCAGAAGAGCTGCCAGCGGCGAAGCATGACCATGTTGATCTGGTCATGAGCAACGGCAAAGTGCTGCGCTACACCGACCCGCGCCGCTTTGGTGCCTGGCTCTGGAGCAGCGATCTGGCGGGCAGCAGCGTGCTGGCACATCTCGGGCCGGAGCCGCTTAGCGAGGAGTTTGACGGCGCTTACCTGTTTGAGAAGTCACGCGGCAAGCGGACGCTCATCAAGCAGTGGCTTATGGATAACAAAGTGGTGGTGGGCGTGGGCAACATTTACGCCAGCGAGTCACTGTTTACCGCCGGGATCATTCCCGATCGTGCTGCCGGCAGTCTGTCGCAGGCCGAAGCGGAACTGCTGGTCAATACCATCAAAGCGGTGCTGTTACGCTCCATTGAGCAGGGCGGAACCACACTGCGTGACTTCTTACAGAGCGACGGTAAACCCGGCTATTTTGCACAGCAGTTACAGGTTTATGGGCGGGCAGGCGAACCCTGCCGGGCATGCGGTACGCCGATTGTCAGCGGCAGACACGGGCAGCGCAGCACCTACTGGTGCCCGAACTGCCAGCATTAAGCCAGTTTAGCCAGCAATGCCTGATGCACCGGCGCGGGCAGGAAGGCGGTAACATCGCCGCCGTGACGCGCCACCTCTTTGACCAGCGAAGATGAGATAAACGAGAAGCCTTCAGACGGCATCAGGAAAACACTCTCCAGCGTTGGCAGCAGGTGACGATTCATCTGCGCCAGCTGCATTTCATATTCAAAGTCTGACACCGCACGCAAGCCACGAACCAGCACATTCGCCTGCTGGTCACGGGCGAAATTCGCCATCAGGTCGCTGAATCCGACCACCTCAACGTTGGGCAGATGGGCTATCACTTCACCGGCCAGCACCACGCGCTCATCCAGGCTGAACATTGGTTTTTTGCTGGGGCTGGCGGCAACGGCCAGAATGACCTGATCAAACATCTGCGCTGCTCGCGTCACGATGTCGAGATGGCCGAGCGTCACAGGATCAAACGTTCCGGGATAGATGGCTTTCGTGATCATACTCGCCCTTTTGCCGAAGCATGATTCAGCGCCCAGAGGGCTGAATATTTATTGAAGGTATATTGCGCATTGACCACCGCCAGAATCCAGCCCTGCTTTCCGTCGAGAAAACCGGCACGCAGCAGCAGGGTTTTCACAAATGCGCCCAGCGTATGGCTGAACAGAGAAAACAGGCTGCAACGCTTACCGCGCCGATGGCGTTCCGTAGCCCAGGCTTCGGCATAAGCCAGCTGCTTGCGCTGAAAGGCGATTAAATCGCGGCAGGTCAGATGCTGCAGATCGCCGGGTAATGCCACCACCGGCGCGCCGTCACTCTGCAGTGATTCATGCACCAGATTGTCATTGTAGCGGAAGGTGCGTGGGTAGAGTCGCATGACGCGGTCAGGATACCAGCCGCTATGGCGCATAAAGCGGCCGAGAAACAGATTACTGCGGCCCAGGCTATAAACCGTACGGCTGGGTGGCGCGACCAGCACCTGCTCAATCGCGGCGCGCAGTTCAGGTGTCACGCGTTCATCCGCATCGATCATCAGAATCATGTCGCCGGTGGCATAGTGCTGCGCGCGCTGGCGCTGGATGCCATAGCCCTGCCAGTCATCATTGTGGTAGACCTTCGCCCCAGCCTGTGTGGCGATGTCGACACTGTTGTCATGGCTGCCTGAGTCCAGCACGATAATTTCATCGGCCCAACTGACCGAGGCCAGGCAATCAGGCAGCAGTTCCGCTTCGTTTTTGGCGATCATCACCACGGAAAGACGTTGGCGTACTGACATTAGTGGGCCCGTGGTGGCAGATGCGGTTCGAGTAACTGTAGCAGACGCTGTAGCGCACCCTGATTCTGGTGCAGCACGTCTACCGCATGACGTCCGTAATAACGGCGGTAATCATCATCCTGTAACAGGTTGGTGACCTCTTTTTCCAGCGAAATCACGTCGGTGACGGTGATCAGCCCCTGGCCTTCCTGCAACTTGCTGCAGATATCTTTGAAGTTCCAGATATGGGGTCCCATCAGAACCGGAAGCGCATGGGCAGCAGGCTCCAGCGGGTTGTGTCCACCCCGTTCAACCAGGCTGCCGCCGACAAAGGCCAGATCGGCAATGCCGTATAGCAGCATCAGTTCACCCATTGAGTCTCCGATGACCACCTGCGTTGAGCCAGACGGGATCTCGCCGCTGCTGCGCAGGATAAAACTGAAGCCACGTTCCTGCGTCAGTTCACGGGCATCGTTAAAACGCTCGGGATGGCGGGGCACCAGAATCAGCAGCAAATCCGGGAAGGTCTGCAGCAGGCGGCGATGGGCATCCAGCACAATGGCCTCTTCACCTTCGTGCGTGCTGGTGGCGATCCACACCGGACGGCGCGGCGCCCACTGACGACGCAGCGTCACCGCTCTGGCGGCCAGTTCTGGCGTCACGGAAATATCAAACTTCAGGCTGCCGGTAATCGTTAGTTGAGAACGTTTCAGGCCCAGGCTCAGGAAGCGGTCGCCATCTTCAGCATTCTGCGCCGCGATAAGCGTGATGTTCTGCAACAGCCGGCGCATGAATTTACCCAGCTTGCGGTAGCCTTTGGCCGATCGGGCCGAGAGGCGGGCATTGGCGATCACCAGCGGAATATTACGCTGGTGCAGAATGCGGATAATATTCGGCCATAGCTCGGTTTCCATGATGATCACCAGGCGTGGGTTGACCGTATCCAGAAAACGATTAATCGAACCCGGCAGATCATAAGGCAGATAGACGTGATGCACATCTTTGCCAAATGCAGATTGCGCGCGTTCAGAGCCGGTAGGCGTCATGGTGGTGACGGTAATCGGCAGGGTCGGGTAACGATGACGCAGAGCGCGCACCAGCGGGATCGCGGCCAGGGTTTCACCCACAGAGACCGAGTGCAGCACAATGCCGTCGGGCTTAACTTTGCCGACACAATAGCCATAGCGTTCTGCCCAGCGTTTGCGATAGGCAGGCGCTTTACGACCGCGCAGCCACAGGCGCAGCCAAATCAGTGGCTGAATTAAGTAGAGCAATGCGGTGTAAAAGGTCGTCATAGTTACCGTTACAGCAAATTCGCGTCTAAAATCAGATGGCGGCATGTTATCAGAAACCCCGCATGCACTCATCCCACATTGTCAGTTGCTGCTCAGGACCTGCTGATAAAGCGAAGTCAGCGCCTGCGCCAGCCGTTGTGGACCATAAGGTTCAATTTTGCGCCGCGCCGCGTCACCCATTCGTGAATCGACGGAAAGCGCCGGTAATGCATTAACAGCCTTATTTAACCCGTTGATATCCAACGCATCACAGACGAAGCCTTCCTGACCAGCGGTAATAAATTCTGCGCCACCGCAGCCAGTGCTGGTAATCACCGGTAAGCCGCAGGCCATCGCCTCCAGTACCACATTAGGAAAAGGATCGTAGAGGGTGGGCAGCAGCAGGCCATCAGCCGCGTGATAGAACGGCTGCACATCCTGCTGTACGCCGACAAAGCGCAGGCGGTCCAGACAGTTAAGCTGATTTGCCAGCTGCTGATACCGCTGCAGTTGCTTATCCTGACCCACCACAATCAGATAACGGTCGCTGGCAGCCAGCGCCTGTATCGCCGCTTTCAACCCCTTGCGTTCAAAGCCGGAGCCGACATAAATCAGTACGGTGGCCGCATCGGGCAGCGCCAGCTGCTGACGGGTGGCGCGACGTGCTGCTTCCGTGGCGGGCTGGAAACGGCTGGCGTCGATAGCATTATGAATAACGTGGATTTTTCCGGCGTCGAGCGAGAAACAGCGCAGGATATCGCGCTTTACCATCTCAGAATTACAGATCACCGCTTTCAGCGTCGGAGAGTTAAACATCTCCGCTTCCGCCTGCAGGACATAGCGATGATAAGGGCTGAGCACAGCACTCAGTCGTTGCCACGATGAGACGATGCGGGCGCGCTGTTCCAGCCAGACGCGATGAACACCATCACCCGCGCGAAAAATATCACAGCCCGCGATGCGCTCGTGGCTTTGCACAATATCGAACTTTTCGCGCTCCCAGCAGGCGCGTGCTGCAAGGGCAAAACCGCGCTCACGGGATACCCGGCCCAGCTTTGCAGGATTACAGATATGCAGATGCCAGTCAGGATTGGGTGTGCCCTGCCAGCTGCGGGTAATGATGTTGAGATCGAGCTGCTCGCTGCCCAGCGCTTCCAGCGCGCGCGAGATAAAACGCTCGGCACCGCCATCCGGACGATATTTCTGCCGGACAATCGCCAGCCGTAACTTACTCATTCAGATAACTCCTCGCTGCCGCGACCACATCCTTCACCGGAATGGCCGACAGATAACGCTGGTCTGTTTTGGTGTCGATGGAATCGGGTGAGGGCAGCGGGCCATAATCCCCCGCCCAGATGACATGATTATTGTCGCCCCATGGCCGCCAGTGCTGCAGCTTGGTCGGGCCAAACAGCGCAATACAGGGCGTTTCAAGTGCGGCGGCCATGTGCATTGGTGCAGAGTCGACACCAATAAACAGCCGGGCATGATCGATAAGCGCCGCCAGCTGTGGCAGAGTAAACTGACCGGCCAGCGAAACCACATCCGGCGACGCACACAGTGCCCGAATGCGGTTGATCATCGCCAGCTCCTGTTTGTCCGGCCCGGCGGTCAGCACCACTTTGCGGCCCGGCTGCGCCAGCTGATCGAGCGTGGCGGCAACACTCTCCTCTTCCCAGCATTTAAAGCCCCAGCGTGAGGTCGGCTGCACCACAATATAGGGCGCGGTTACCTGGTGTTCTGCCAGTCGGGTCAGCACAATTTGCTGGTCAGCGTCGCTGTAGTGCATTGAGACCCGTGCGCCGTCGCTGCTGATGCCGAGGGGTGCCAGCGCCGACATATTCTGCTCAACGGTATGCAGCTTGCTGTGATTGTGTGTGGAGACTAGCTGGTTGTGACACCATCGCCACAGGACGTTATCACGTTTTTTATAGGCAAAACCGATGCGAACGGGTGCCGCAGAGAGCCGCGTAATCAGGGCAGCCCGCCACTGATCGGCCAGATTAATCACCAGATCATAATGTGCATCACGTATGGCGCGAATTAATGCACGCTCATGGCCCAGCTTGCGCCAGGTGCCCTCCTGCTTCCATTTACGATCGATGACGTGCAAATGGCGGATAGCCGGATGCGCTTCCAGCATCGGACGCGTCTCCTGATAGAGCAACACGTCGATGCTGGCCTGCGGATAACGCTCATGAAGCGCATTGATGGCGGGCGTTGTGAGCAGCATGTCACCATGATGGCGCAGCTTAATCAGTAATATATTTTTTGGAGAGATGTTTGCTGGAGTCAGGCTGGCCATAAACAAGAGTTCTCAGAATTCAGTGAACCGATTGTAGGGCAAACCCTTTTTAGGATAAAGCCAGCCTCAAAGGTTATTTATCACGCCAGCGATAGAGCCGGGCCAGCCACAACAGCAACTGATACCACTGCTTAATTCCCCGGGCGTTGCGTAACATGCGCAGGTGTGTCCGGGTGGCGAACAGCTCGGCAATGATTGCCTGGCGTGCGCGGGCGTCAGGCTCACGTCTTACACTGTGGCAAACGCTGAGCGCTTCATGGGTCACCTGATAGTGAAACGACGGGTAGATCTTCACGCGGTCACGATAGCGGTCATTGAGCTCTTCCAGCAGTCGCGCAATCTTCATGTAGTGACGCTGATACTCTACGTTGCGCTCGCCGGTACGTTTGCGATTGCTGATTGAGGCGTCGTGCATATAGTAGCGATAGAGTACCGCTTCGGTATAACGCACGCGTTTTGCCAGCAGCATAAACTCGGTGGTCCAGGGAATATCCTGATGATGCAGGCCGGGTTCAAACTGCAACTGATGCTGCTCAATCAGTTCCCGGCGATAGATGCCCAGCCAGACCACATGCATATAACGATGGGTTTTCAGCGCGGTATTCAGCCAGTCGGCACCGCTCAGTACCGGCGTGCTGCGCAGGCGATCCAGCGGAATCAGCGGCTTTACCCGCTGGCTGTGTTTGAAAAACCACTCGGCGTTGCACTGTGCCGCATCCAGATTATCTGCCTCCGCCAGTGTCACCAGCGTCTGATACATATCGGGTTGCATGGTGTCATCCGCATCAGGGAAGGTGACATATTTCCCGCGGGCAATCGCCAGTCCGGCGTTGCGGGCGCGCGAGACGCCGCCATTTTCCTGATGTATCACACGAATGTGAGAATGCTGCTGTGCATACTGATCGGCGCGCTCGCCTGAGCCATCGGTTGAACCGTCATCGACGATAATGATCTCAAGCAGAGTCAGCGTCTGCGCCAGCAGTGACTGCATGAACTCATCAAACATGCCGCCCGCATTGTACATCGGGGTAATGATACTCAGCAGAGGAGAAGTACTCATGACAATATCTGCACCAGCATTGTATTCACTGCGAAAAGGCGTTGCCTCGTCATAAATCATTTCCAAATCAGCAGAGTGAAATCAGGGAGTTCACAATTATAAAACGATGTTGCATCCCTGCTTTACTAAAAACCACGCCCGACAATAATAATGCGCTATATGCGCTTTTTTTACGCAATGTGGCCGTGCAGGTAAACAGATTATTATGCTGGCTTGCTGTCAGCGTCGTTATTACAGAGGTCGTGGCAAACAGCCGGCGGGATAAATGGCGGGAAAGTCAGGCGCTGAAATAACAGCGCCCGTATCAATCTGATAAACCTGAGTGTGCTATTGCTCACTCTGTTTAAAAAACTTGAGACTGACATACTTCATCATCCAGCTCAGGCTTTCAGCATACTGTTTCTGATGCCATTTTACGCGGGCGAATCGCTTCATCTCTTTATAATGCTTTGGTGTATCAAGCGGTTGTGAAGCCCAGGGTGAGCGCTGGTAATAGCTGTAGTAGCGGTGGGAAAGATCGCTGCCAGCCCATGCATGCCAGGGTTTGCATTTACCGGTGTAGTGAATCATCACCGTCTCTTCTGGCACGCTCGTGTGATCCCAGACTTTATTGGCGATGATGTCGTAAATGTGGTTATAGCGGTCTGGCAGGATCAGGACCTCATCCTCCAGCACGATATTCAGCGCATCCTGATCGGGAAAACCAAACTCTGCGCCCCGCGTTACCAGCACGTCGGTAATGCGCGCGGTGGTCTGCCTTTCGAGCCAGCGTGGAATATTAATCAGCATAAAGCCGGAGTTGAAATAGTGGTGGTGCTTCAGCCCCAGCCTTGCGCACTGGTTATGTCGCGCTCGCGGTGTGTCATTACAGGCCGCCAGCGTGTAATCAGTGATATCCAGCGTGAACAGGGGAGAGTAGTCGCCCACCACCAGGGTGTCAGCATCAATATAGATCACCCGATCGCTGTAGCTCGCTACGGTTTCCGGGATCAGGAAACGGTAGTGGATACTTTTGGGATAGCGTCCGACCGCAGGCAGCTGATCAACCCAGGCACGGTTAAAGATATGCAGCGTGATCGCCAGACGATGGCCCGTGGCCAGTGAACGCAGTTTTTCCACATCCTCTTCGCAAAGCGAGTCTGAAAAAACATGGGCGTGGAAAGCGGTATCAGGATGATGGCTGAGAAGTGAAAACAACGTAATGCCCAGGCCACGCGCGTAGGCGTAGTTGATGCCAAACGCAACATGAACCGGATTATCATCCGTGTCAGCAAGCGTGTTAACCAGCAGCTGACTTTGCTGAACGGCCTCAGCAAGAGGGGTAATTGCCATTACGCTTCACTATTCCAGATTATGAGTAATAAACGTTTGTATTCTAGTCAGTTTATCGTGATCCAGCCCGAATAATTTTTCAGCAGGCTGATCAAACTGAAAACGGGTGGCAAAAACGAACGTCGACGCAGCAATATTATCCGGTCCGATAAACAAAACGTTATTGACCGGACGCTGTTCCCTGACTTCACACGGCCCGTAAAGCATGATCACCGGTATCTGCTGCGCATCCGCAATATAAGCATTGCCAGAGTCAGAGGAGATGTAGAAATCCATCTGTGCAATGGCCCACGGAACCTCTTCCAGTTTTAGCTCACCAATCAGACTGACGATATTGTCTTTCGGGCCGGTCAGGCTCAGTAACTCATCCAGCCACGGCTGCTCAGCCGGTGGGCCAAACACATAAAAGGTGCAGGGCAGGTCAGCCAGCGACGCCATCAGCTGCTGCCAGATGCTGGCAGGAATGGTTTTAGCCCGGTTACCAGCAGAAATACTGATGCCAATTTTAATACCGCTGCGCGGATTAAGCAGCGCGGCGGGCGGCGCAGGCGGCTGCCAGAGCGGTGAGGTCGCATGCTTAGGGAAATCGGTGTAGCGGTAGTCACGATTAATCAGCTTCAGGTAGCTGTCGAGCGTTAAATCCGTTTTGGTGTGGTCGACAATACCGCTGGCGCTGCGATAGAAGGTCTTATGGTAGGACTTACGCACATAGGTGCGCAGAAACTGCTTGTTCGATGCGTTGCAGAGCGCGGCGAAAAACAGGTTCACGCTGTTTGGCTGCACCAGATAGACGTTGTCATAGCGGTTCATCAGCGTGAACGCGAGCTTCAGTTTGGCAAAAAAGCTGCGCTTCGCCTCTTCAATCAGGAAATAGCGGCTGACCGTGTCATCGTGACGCGCCAGCGGCTCCACCGCTTTGCTGATCAGCAACTCAGACTGACCCAGTGCGCGCAGCATCGGGGTGATATTAATAAAATCACCAATCTTTGCCGTCTGGATGATCAGGCTGCGTCCGGTTGGCCGGTAAAACAGCCGCATTATGGCCCGGAAAGGCAGCAACAGCAGGTAGATCAGCACATAGTTCATGGCATGTTTTCCGTAATAACGGCCCGCAGTTTCTCTGCCACCGTGTCAGCAGTCAGCTCTGCCAGATTATGATTCGGGGCGCTCAGTGCCTGTTGGTTCTGCCCGTAACCGCCAATCAATCCAGGATCGGTCGGACCATACAGCGTGAGGTTGGGGCGATCCAGTGCCGCCGTCAGATGGCTCAATCCGGTGTCCACTGAGACCACCGCGCGTGCGCCCGCCAGCTGTTGTGCTATCGCTTCCAGCGTCAGCTTAGGCAGTACATCGACATGCTCAAATCCTTCTGCAAGGCGCTGCGCACGCTGATGCTCATGTTCAGCACCCCAGGGCAATTTCACCCGCAACCCGCTGGGCTGCATCTGCTCAATCAGCTGTCGCCAGTGTGATTCCGGCCAGTGCTTGTTGTCACGCGTCGTGGCATGCAGAAAGACCAGGTAATGATGTGCGTCAGCGGGCAGATGATGCAGGAAGTGTCCAGCAATTGCGTAGTCACCCTGACTTTGCGGCTTTTCATAGCCCAGGCTTTTGGCGAACAGTTCGCGCGTCCGCTCAACCGCGTGCTGTCGCTTACTGACCTCATGGCGGATGTCATACCACCAACTGGCGAACGGCTCACGCGCGCTGCGGCTGTCCTGCCCATGTTTCACCCCTTTCGATAAGCGGGTGACCAGCGCGGCACTTTTGATCAGGCCCTGTGCATCAATCACGATATCGTACTCACGTGACTGTAACGCGCGCTTAAACAGCACGCGCTCTTCACGCTGCTGACTGCCAAACCAGTGTTTGCGCCAGCGGCGAATCGCAACCGGTAACACCTTATCTACTGCGGGATGCCAGCCAGGGATCTGTGCGAAATTCTCTTCCACTACCCAGTCGAAACGGATGCCGGGAATGGCATGCATTGCATCGGTCAGTGCCGGGAGCGAATGCAGCACATCGCCCATTGATGAGGTTTTAACAATCAGGACGTGCATGGCACCTCCTGTGGCGCGAGCAGTTCGCTCAGCGTCTGATGTACACGTTCAGGCTGAATATCGATCAGGCTCTGGTGATAGCCCTGTTCGGCATCGCCTTTGCGCACTTTGTGATAGCCGGTAATCAGGCGAATAATTCGCGCCTGCTTTGCCAGCGGCGGCGTAAAGTCAGGACTGCTTGGTCCATAGAGCGCCACCAGTGGACGATCCAGCGCCGCGGCGATATGCATCAGGCCGGAGTCGTTGCTGACCACGGCACGGCATTGTGCCAGCAGAATCACCGCCTGTTCCAGCTGGGTTTCACCCGCCAGATTACGGCAGTGGCCGCGAGCCTCTTCGGGCAGCGCAGCGATAATCTCTTCGCCGGTCGGGCGATCTTTGGCGGAGCCAAACAGCACGATCTGAAAGCCTTCAGCAATCAACTGGCGGGCCAGCGTGGCGTAGTGATAGTGCGGCCAGCGTTTGGCCGGACCAAATTCAGCGCCCGGACAAAAACCGATGACCGGACGGGTCGCGGCGAGCTGAAACTGTGCGGCCGTTTCAATTTTTTCCTGCTCTTCAACCTGCAGTTTTGGCCACAACAACGGCTGGGGCAGCTGCGCCGCCGACGCAACAGGTGTGTCGTAGCCCAGCGCAACGTAGCGCTCAACCATCAGTGGAAATGCGGCTTTATCCAGCACGCGCAAATCATTCAGCAGGCCATAGCGCATTTCACCGCGCCAGCCGACGCGGCGTTTTATTCCGGCAAAGAAGGGGACCAGCGCCGACTTGAAGGAGTTAGGCAGCACATAAGCACGGTCGTAGTGACTGGCGCGCAGCACTTTGCCCAACCGGCGACGCTCACCGATTTCCAGTGCGCCATGCCCAAGCGGCATCGCCAGCGCCTGATTCACCTCCGGCATTCGTGACAACAACGGACGGCACCATGCAGGTGCCATCACGTCAATCACCGCATCGGGATGTTCGGCCTTGAGGGTGCGATAGAGACTTTGCGACATCATCATATCGCCGACCCACGACGGGCCGATTACCAGAATTTTCATCGCCGGAGCAGCTTCCTTTATGCGTTACGGTTCAGCCAGACCATATAGTCAGCGACGCCCTGCGCCACCGTTTTAAATGGCTTGTCGTAGCCGGCGGCACGCAGCTTAGTGAGATCGGCCTGAGTATAGGCCTGGTACCGTCCTTTGAGTTTTTCCGGGAACGGGATGTACTCGATCTGACCTTTCTGGTGGAACTTCAGTACTGCGTCAGCCACTTCCTGGAAGGACTCGGCGCGGCCTGTGCCACAGTTGTAAATCCCGGAGACGCCATTTTCCCAGCACCACAGGTTCACTTCCGCAACATCATCAACGTGGATGAAATCACGTTTAAAGCCGTCGCTGCCTTCAAACAGTTTTGGATTTTCATCGTTGCTGATCTGCGTGTTCAGATGGAAGGCCACGCTTGCCATGCTGCCCTTGTGGCCTTCACGCGGTCCATAGACGTTGAAATAGCGGAAGCCGCATACCGGCGAGTTCGCTTCCGGCAGCATCTGACGGACGTAATGGTCGAACAGCATCTTAGAGTAGCCATAAACATTAAGCGGCTGCTCATACTGACGCTCTTCAATGAAATTCTCGTTGCGTCCGCCGTAGGTCGCTGCGGAAGAGGCGTAGAGGAACGGGATCTCGCGCTCAAGACAGAAGTGCAGCAGCTCTTTGGAGTACTGATAGTTGTTCTCCATCATGTACTTGCCATCCCACTCGGTGGTGGAGGAGCAGGCGCCCTGATGGAACACCGCTTCGATCGGGCCTAAATCATCGCCCGCCATCACGCTCATCAGGAACTCTTCTTTGTCCATGTAATCGACGATATCCAGGTCGACTAAATTGGCAAACTTGGTGCCATCCTTCAGATTATCCACCACCAGAATGTCGGTGTGACCGCGATCGTTCAGCGCTTTGACGATGTTGCTGCCAATCATTCCTGCGCCGCCAGTTACGATAATCATGTTGTTACCTTCAACGTTGTGGGGTGAAACAGGAGGTTTCACACACGAATACCTCACATCATAACATTTCATCAGGGTGCAGACAGCCAGATGACTCTGTAACGCTTTGTGCGTACATCCTTGCGGCGTGAACTATGCTGCAAAAATGACATTCTGTTGGGCGATTTATCGTGAAGAAGCGGCCTGTTCAGTAAGATATGCCAGATTTTTGCCATCTGAGGAGAGCAATGATGCCTGCGCAATTTTATCAACAACTTCGTCAGCAACTTGATGATGCACGTCAGGAAGGACTGTTTAAACAGGAGCGGATCATCACCTCTGCCCAGCAGACGGAGATCGCGGTTGGCGATAACCCGGCGGTGATTAACTTCTGTGCCAATAACTACTTAGGTTTAGCGAACCATCCGGCGCTGATTCAGGCGGCGAAAGAGGGGATGGATTCGCATGGTTTTGGCATGGCGTCGGTGCGCTTTATTTGCGGCACGCAGGATAGTCATAAGCAGCTGGAAAAGCGGCTGGCAGACTTTCTCGGCATGGAGGATGCCATTCTTTACTCCTCCTGTTTCGATGCCAATGGCGGCCTGTTTGAAACCCTGCTCGATGCGCAGGATGCCGTCATCTCTGATGCGCTGAACCACGCTTCCATTATCGATGGCGTCCGGCTGTGCAAAGCGCAGCGTTACCGCTATGCCAATAACGATATGGCGCAGCTGCGCGCCTGCTTGCAGGAAGCGCGCGCTAAAGGCGCGCGTCATATTTTGATCGCCACCGATGGGGTCTTCTCAATGGATGGGGTGATTGCGAATCTGCCCGCTATCTGCGATCTGGCCGACGAGTTCTCTGCGCTGGTGATGGTGGATGATTCCCATGCGGTGGGCTTTGTCGGGAACGCCGGACGCGGAACCCATGAATATTGCGACGTCATGGGCCGGGTCGACATCATTACCGGCACGCTGGGTAAAGCGCTGGGTGGCGCCTCCGGTGGCTACACCGCCGCAAAAGCAGAAGTGGTGGAGTGGCTGCGCCAGCGTTCCCGTCCCTATCTGTTCTCTAACTCGCTGGCCCCGGCCATTGTTGCCGCCTCGCTGCGGGTGCTGGATCTGCTCAGTGAAGGCGACGGGCTGCGTCAGCGTCTGTGGGACAACGCCCGTTACTTCCGGGAGCAGATGACGGCGGCGGGCTTTACGCTGGCGGGAGCCGATCACGCCATTATCCCGGTGATGCTGGGTGAAGCCAGCGTCGCCCAGGAGTTCGCCCGCCTGCTGCAACAGGAAGGCATCTACGTTACCGGCTTCTTCTATCCGGTGGTGCCAAAAGGTCAGGCACGCATTCGCACCCAAATCTCTGCGGCGCATACCCAGCAACAGCTGGAACGTGCGGTGGCGGCCTTTACCCGTATCGGCAAACAACTGGGCGTTATCGCCTGAGGAGTCCGTCATGAAAGCACTCGCCAAACTGAAGAAGGAAACGGGCATCTGGATGGTGACCGATGCGCCGGTTCCGGAGCCGGGCCACAACGATTTGCTGATTAAGATTCGCAAAACCGCTATCTGCGGTACCGATGTCCATATTTACAACTGGGATGACTGGTCGCGCAAAACCATTCCGGTACCGATGATTGTCGGTCATGAATATGTGGGGGAAGTGGTTGCGATAGGACAGGAAGTGAAAGGCTTTACGATTGGCGATCGGGTCTCGGGCGAAGGGCACATCACCTGCGGACATTGCCGTAATTGCCGTGCCGGGCGAACGCATTTATGCCGTAACACAATGGGTGTAGGCGTTAACCGCCAGGGCTGCTTTGCGGAGTATCTGGTTATCCCGGCCTTCAATGCGTTCAAAATTCCCGACAACATTTCCGATGAGCTGGCGGCAATCTTTGATCCGTTCGGTAACGCCGTGCATACCGCGCTATCGTTCGATCTGGTGGGTGAGGATGTGCTGATCTCCGGCGCGGGTCCTATCGGCATCATGGCCGCCGCGGTCTGTCGCCATGTCGGCGCACGCAACGTGGTGATCACGGACATCAATGAGTATCGTCTGGCACTGGCGCGCAAAATGGGCGTCACGCGCGCGGTCAATGTGGCGAATGAGGATCTGCGAGACGTGATGCACTCGCTGGGCATGACGGAGGGATTCGATGTCGGACTGGAGATGTCTGGTGCACCGCCTGCCTTCCGTTCATTGCTGGAGGTAATGAATCACGGAGGGCGGATTGCACTGCTGGGCATCCCGCCGGGTGAAATGGCGATCGACTGGAATCAGGTGATCTTCAAAGGGCTTTTTATCAAGGGCATTTATGGCCGGGAGATGTTTGAAACCTGGTATAAAATGGCGGCGCTGATCCAGTCCGGGCTTGATTTAACGCCGGTTATTACCCATCGCTATGGAATCGACGATTTCCAGCAGGGCTTTGATGAGATGCGTTCTGGACGCTCGGGAAAGGTGATACTGAGCTGGGATTAAAACAACGGCCGCCAGGGCGGCCGCATGATTAGCTTTGTTTTTTCTCTTCATCGGTCAGGTAGCGCACTTTGCGCGTGTAGTCCTGGCCTTTAAAGTTCAGCGGCTGTTGCGGATCGGCGAGGTATTTTTGCCATTCCGACAGCGGAAAGCCGCCATGTGCGCCTACCACTTCAGGCGGGATCACCGCCGACTGACCGCCAATTTTCTTTGATACCGGCCAGTTAGCCCATTCGCCCAGATTGACGGTTTTAATATCCAGCATGTCCAGCAATACCGCGAGCGGCAGCTGGTCAGTAGGCGGCTGGCTGTCGTTCATTAAATTCCAGGTATCATTAAACAGCGTCAGCCACAGCGGTGAAATACGCTGCCAGACTTCACGGGTGGCAGCCAGGTAAGCCCCATTCACGTGATCCACCAGCCAGGGCCGGATACTGTGCGGGTAGTAGGCGGGAATCGCCTCTTCCGGCGCATCAGCCAGCTTGGCAATCATTTTCCCCTGACGAAAACTGGAATAGAGATGGCCGGGCTTCATCATGATCTCCGGCATCTTAAGCAGATTGAGGTCGGAATCGATCATCAGAATGCCGTCGCCTTTTGCCTGTAAGGGCGCCTGCAATTTAATCAAACGACTGCGATAGATCTGCTTGTAGCGATAGCTCTCTTCCCGATGCGGGACATCCAGCGTCGCCACGCGGGTTTTTACTGGCAGGCTGCCAAAGGCGTGAGCCGGCTGATCGCTGACAATTACGATCTCTTCAGCCTCTGTCGCAAAGCGCGCCGCAAAATCGGCACTGAGCAGGGCTTCTTCAATATAGTCCGCGCCGGTGCAGGGAATCACGACCGAGGTTACCGGTACAGTGCCCTGAACCTCTTTCTGCGAATAAGGCAGGTTATGGCTCGCCCTGATATGGCGATAACGGGGATTTAAAAAATTAAGCATGAGGTTTCTTTTTCACGACGCTTTGCAAAATATTCTCGACGCCGCTGATATAAGTTTCAATAGCGTACTGTTCACGTACGCGTTTCGCTGCCGCATTGATCAGGCGTTGACGTAAATCCGCATCCTGCCACAGCGCGGTCAGATGCTGGGTCAGTTGCACCACGTTGCCATAATCAAACAGCAGCCCGGTTTCGTCATGACTGATCAATTCGGCAGTACCGACCACGCGGGATCCCACTACGGCGGTATTCACCAGCATCGCCTCCAGCACAACCCTTGGTAATCCCTCACTGCGTGAGGCAAGAATAAACGCATCAAAGGCAGTGAGGTAATCCAGCGCGTTGTTCTGAAAGCCGGTAAAGACCACGTGCTGCTGGATGTTCTCTGCAGTAGCGAGTTGCAGCAGATGCTGAAGTTCCGGACCCGCTCCGACCACCACCATCTTCCAGTCGGCATCGGGATTAGCGCGTTTAAAACGGCCCAGCGCCTGCAGAATATGGTGATTAGATTTACGCAATATCAGCGAGCCAATCGTGCCGAACACAAAGGTCGAAGGGGAGAGTTTAAAGCGCTGGCGTACTTCAAGGCGGTCGGGCAGAGGCTGGTGGATGTCGATAGCGTTATTGACGGTAAAACAGCGTTCCGCGTCAACACCGTGGCTGCGCAGGGTGTTATTCACGCCCTGCGACACGGCAATGATCGCCTGGCAATCCTGATTAACCATGCTGACCAGCCGCGGTTCCAGAACCGGATCGATACGGCAGTGTTGCACTACCGCAACATCCAGGCTGCGCGCCGCCAGATAACCTTCCATATTGGTGCTGGGCTGGTTATTCATATAGAGCGTGTCAAACTTCCCCAGCTGCAGCAGTGAGTTGATTTTGCTGGCATTGGGCATAATGCGCCAGTGTGTATCAATCTGATCGATGGCGCGCTTCTTGAGCTTTTTATTAAAAAACAGCAGTGCCCGCGCGACTTCTTTAACAAACTTTGCCCAGCGTGGCTGCCTGATTTGCGGAATAAAAAAGACCGGGATAGCCAGCGCATTCAGCGTGGCCTCAATGGTTTCGTCGTTGCCACGGCTGTAGTTGTGATAGAAGCAGCAGGTGATATCAAACTTTTGACGATCAATACGCTTCAACAGCTCCAGCATACTGTTGGTGCCGCCGCCCCACTCTCTGCCGTTATCCAGCAGCAGGATTTTTTGTTTAATAATCGTCATCCCTATCACTGTTCCTGCACAGCCTGTTATTGCCCGACCCAGGATTATAGTAATTTCTGCGTATAAATGAACGCTAAGCTGAACACTTAGCATTCATAGCAAATTCAGAACAGATTTTTTAGCGTGTTAAACAGCGGGCTGTTATTCACACTTTCCGCTATTACCGTTAAGGCTCGGGTGGCAGGAACCGGCGCCAGCGGCTGTTTCGGTTTACACAGGTCTGCAGGCTGGAAGCGCGGTGTCACCGGTTTTTCCGGCGCCACAGGCGGCCGTGAGTTGCTGCGGAGTGATTCGTTCAGCAGCTGACTGGGGCGAACCAGCGTAACGTCGGCTGGCAATGTGGGTAACATCTGCTGCAGCACCCGCACGGTGTTAGGGTGGGGATGACCAATGGCAATGGCGTAACCGTCGCGCTGCGCCAGTTTCACCGCCCGACTGAACTGCTGGCGGATGGCATTAATATCCTGGCTGTCATCCAGAAATACCCGGCGTTTTAATACCCTGACCTGGGTGCCCTGTGCGGCAGGAACAGCCTGACTGTTAGCGATGGTCATGCTATCCAGAAAGTAGAGATTGTAGTGGTTCAGCGCCTGCATCACTTTCTGCATGCCAGGCAGGCTGGAGGTCATCCTGCTGCCCATATGGTTGTTCAGACCTACGGCATAAGGCACGTTGTTAACCGCATTGCGCATGATGCGGGTAACCTCTTCGCTGCTCATCTCCGGCGTTAAGGTATCTTTTTCCAGCGGCTGTTTGCTCAGCGGCGCCATGGGCAGATGGATCAACACTTCGTGACCACTCTGGTGCGCTTTGGTGGCCATTTCACGGGCATGTGGCGCGTTGGGCAAAACCGCCACTGAAATGGCCTGCGGCATCTGCAGGACCTTGTTCTCTTCGGCAGGGCGATAGCCTACGTCATCGATGACAATGGCCAGTTTGCCCGCCTGCGCAGCGTAGCTGAACAGCAGGGCGCTCAACAGAACGGGGATTTTTCGAAGTTGCAGCAAAACCTATTTTCCTAACCACGGGAGTGGATTGACGGCCTGTCCCTGACGTCGGATTTCAAAATAGAGCGACGGAGTACCGCGGCCACCACTGGTGCCCACCAGTGCGATAGGCTGTCCTGCCTTCACCTGCGTACCCACGCTCACCAGCGCACTTTGGTTGTAGCCATACAGGCTCATATCGCCTTTACCATGTTCCAGCACGACCACCAGGCCGTAGCCCTGTAACCAGTCGGCCATCAGCACGCGGCCATCGGCAATAGCTTTCACCTCGGTACCTTCGCGCGCATCAATCACCAGTCCTTTCCAGCGCAGTTCACCCTGCAGCTGTTCACCAAAGCGATGTTCAATGCGTCCGCGTACCGGCCACAAGGCCTGCCCGCCCGCGCGACCGAGTCCACCGGTGCGCGCCACCAGTTCGCGTTCGCTCTGGGTCGGCTGATAGCTGGAGCCTTTGGCTTTCGCCTGCGCCTGACGCTGACGCACTTTTTCCGCCTCACGCGCTTCACGGGCGGCGCGCTCGCGCGCCTCGCGTTCCGCACGGGCGATCTTATCCTGCAGACGGCTTTCGTTCTGACGCATCTCGACCAGATCGGCCTGATCTTTTTCCAGCGCGCTTTCCAGTGTCGTCAGGGTTTTTTTCCGCGCTTCGCTCGCCTGTTGCAGCTTCTGCTGCTGGCCCTGCTGCTGCGCTAATAAGCCTTTCTGCTGCTGTTGCTTCTGCTCCAGCGTGGCGCGTTGCTGAGCTAAGTCCTGACGCGTCTGTTGCAGCGATTCGATACTCTTCTGGCGCGCAGCATTCAGATAGCCGAAATAGGCCAGAATACGCTCGCTGCGCTGACTCTCTTCACCGCCCATCAACAGCTGTACACCGTTGTGCTTACCCTGACGAAACGCCGCATCAAGCTGCTCTGAAAGCAGGTTTTCCTGTTGGGTTTGCTGTTTTTCAAGGCGGGCGATGGAGGTGGCAAGCTGTTTGATTTCGTCATTCAGGGCGTTGAGGCTATTGCGGGTGTCACGCAACTGACGGCTCGCCTGAGCGATGATTTTTTCCTGGCTCTGCAACTGATCCAGTAATTTGCTGCGCTGCAACTTTTGCGCTTTAACGCTTTTCTCTTTTTCAGCGATGTTTTGCTGAATAGATTGCAGCTGAGATTTGCTGTCTTCTGCACTAACGGCGGCGGCAGGCAATAACAGTGCCCCCGCACAAAGCAGGCTAAGGGAGAGGCTGGACAAGTGTGTGAACAACGGCAGGTTATCGCCGTTGGGACGGGTCCTTGTGTGCGAAACGGTTGTTTTTCCCTTCATAGGCCAATGATTATTCCACGATGAACCGCCGCTTACCAGTGCTCCCCACTGGCATTTGCTTTTCCAGTTATGTCCACTTTCACAATGACATGGATTAAGCCTTACGCCATTTTTGCTATTCAGCCACTTTTTTTGGAAAATGAAGCACAAATCGATACTCTGGCCGCATAGCATCTGTACATGCGAAGTGGCGCAGGTATACTCAGAACCCTTGTTTTAGCTTATTAGCCCGGTCTGGAGTCGTTACCCCTCATGCAAGAAATTATGCAGTTTGCAAGCAATCACCCCATCCTGAGTCTGGCATGGGTCGTTTTACTCGTTCTGGTGATTGTGACTACCGTTAAAGGAATGTTCTCTAAGGTAAAAACGATCAGCCGCGGTGAAGCAACCCGCCTGATTAATAAAGAGGACGCGGTAGTTGTAGACGTGCGTTCGCGCGACGATTTCCGCAGAGGCCATATTTCAGGTGCGCTGAATGTCGCAGCCGCTGAGATTAAAAAAGGCAACATCGACGAACTGGCAAAGCATAAAGCGCAGCCCATAATTGTGGTGTGTGCAACCGGACAAAGCGCGGGTGATTCTGCTGCGCATCTCAGCGCGGCCGGCTTTGAGCGGGTTTCAGTGCTGAAAGATGGTATCAGTGGCTGGAGCGGCGAAAATCTGCCGTTAGTTCGCGGCAAATAATCTTACAGAGGTGCTGATCATGGCAAATGTTGAAGTGTATACCAAGGCGACCTGTCCTTACTGCCATCGGGCGAAGGCGCTGTTAACGCAAAAAGGCGTATCGTTTCAGGAGATCCCCATTGATGGAGACATGGCGAAACGCGAAGAGATGATCAAGCGTAGCGGCCGCACCACCGTGCCTCAGATTTTTATTGATGCGCAGCACATTGGTGGCTGCGACGACTTATTCGCACTCGATAATCGCGAAGGTTTAGATCCCTTACTGCAGGCGTAATTTTACGCCGGACAATCTCATACATAGGATTTGGTCACATGTCAGAACATAACACCAACGAAATGCAATTCCAGATTCAGCGCGTATTCACCAAAGACATCTCTTTTGAAGCGCCAAATGCACCGCAGGTTTTCCAGAAAGAGTGGGAACCGGACGTTAAACTGGATCTGGACACTGCATCTTCTCAGCTGGCTGACGAAGTTTACGAAGTGGTACTTCGTGTGACTGTAACCGCCACCGTGGGCGAAGAAACCGCTTTCCTGTGTGAAGTTCAGCAGGCCGGTATTTTCACCATCAGCGGTATCGAAGGAACGCAGATGGCACATTGCCTGGGCGCATACTGCCCGAACATCCTGTTCCCGTACGCACGCGAATGCATTACCAGCCTGGTATCACGTGGTACCTTCCCGCAGCTGAACCTGGCACCGGTTAACTTTGATGCGCTGTTCATGAACTACCTGCAGCAGCAGCAAGGTGAAGAAGGTGCTGAACCACATCAGGATGCCTGATGACAACTCACGCTTCGATTAGCGTCATCGGTGCCGGTTCATACGGCACCGCTTTGGCGATTACGCTGGCCCGTAACGGCCATCCGGTGCTGTTGTGGGGACATAACCCGGCGCATCTGGCGCAACTTCAGAGTGACCGCTGCAACACCGCTTTCCTGCCTGATGTCCCGTTCCCCGACCATCTTTCTCTTGAACCTGATCTGACTAAAGCTATTGCTGCCAGCCGCGATTTATTGATCGTGGTGCCGAGTCATGTGTTTGGCGAGGTGCTGCAGCAGATCAAGCCTCATCTGCGGTCAGACTCGCGTATTGTCTGGGCGACCAAAGGGCTGGAAAAAGAGACCGGCCGTCTGCTGCAGGATGTGGCGCGGGAAATTGTCGGCGATGACATTCCGCTGGCTGTGATCTCCGGACCGACCTTTGCGAAAGAGCTGGCAGCCGGATTACCGACGGCTATCGCGCTGGCCGCAACGGATGCGCAGTTTGCTGAGGATCTGCAGCAGAAGCTGCACTGCGGTAAGAGCTTCCGCGTTTATAACAACCCTGACTTCATCGGCGTACAGCTGGGCGGCGCGGTAAAAAACGTAATTGCTATCGGTGCCGGGATCTCTGACGGGATTGGTTTTGGCGCGAATGCACGTACCGCACTGATCACCCGTGGTCTGGCTGAAATGAGCCGGCTGGGTGCCGCGCTGGGTGCCGATCCCACCACCTTTATGGGGATGGCGGGTCTGGGCGATCTGGTGCTGACCTGTACCGATAATCAGTCGCGTAACCGTCGTTTTGGCATGATGCTGGGCCAGGGCGAGGATGTAGATAGCGCGCAACGCATTATCGGACAAGTTGTAGAAGGCTACAGAAACACCAAAGAAGTCAAAGCATTGGCAGCCCGTTTTGGTGTGGAAATGCCGATCACCGAGCAGATTTATCAGGTGCTGTATTGCGAAAAGCCGGCGAGAGATGCAGCATTGAGTCTGCTGGGACGAACAAGGAAGGACGAAAACAGCACTGGCTAACGCAGGACGCGTAGCATCATCACCTGCAGCGCCCATTCAGGCGCTTTTTTTATCGGGAGAAAACAGCAATGTCGTCTGATGAGTTAGAACTGGTCTGGAATAATATCAAAGCAGAAGCGCGCGCCCTGGCTGATTGTGAGCCGATGCTGGCCAGCTTCTTCCACGCGACATTGCTCAAGCATGAAAATCTCGGTAGCGCACTGAGTTATATGCTGGCCAACAAGCTGGCTAACCCGATTATGCCCGCCATCGCCATTCGTGAAATCGTTGAAGAAGCCTACCGTGAAGATCCGTCGATGATTATGTCAGCGGCGTATGATATTCAGGCTGTTCGCCAGCGTGACCCGGCAGTCGATAAATACTCCACGCCGCTGCTCTACCTCAAAGGTTTTCACGCCTTACAGGCCTACCGCATTGGCCACTGGCTGTGGAATGAAGGCCGGCGCGCGCTGGCGGTTTATCTGCAGAATGAAATCTCCGTCTCCTTTGCCGTCGATATTCATCCCGCCGCCAACATCGGCCACGGCATCATGCTCGACCATGCCACAGGCATTGTGATTGGTGAAACCGCCGTGGTTGAGAATGATGTCTCGATCCTGCAATCGGTTACGCTGGGCGGAACCGGCAAAACCAGCGGCGATCGTCACCCGAAAATCCGTGAAGGGGTGATGATTGGTGCCGGTGCGAAAGTCCTGGGCAATATTGAAGTTGGCAAGGGAGCCAAAATCGGTGCCGGTTCCGTGGTGTTACAGCCCGTGCCGCCGCACACCACTGCAGCAGGCGTACCCGCGCGAATCGTTGGTAAGCCAGGCAGTGAAAAGCCGTCGATGGATATGGATCAGCACTTTAATGGCAGCCTGGCGGGTTTTCAGTTTGGCGACGGCATCTAGTCTTTAATCAGCGCGCCCGCGAAATCAAGCTGGCGCCAGGCTTCATAGACCACCACCGATACGGCGTTCGACAAATTCATACTGCGGCTTTCCGCTTTCATCGGGATACGGATTTTCTGCTGAGCCGGTAGCGCCGCTAAGATCTCAGCCGGAAGTCCACGGCTCTCCGGGCCAAACAGCAGATAATCGCCAGCCTGGTACGCTACGGCACTGTGTGCGGGCGTACCTTTGGTCGTCAGCGCAAACAGACGCTCAGGCGACTCTGAGGCGATAAATGCCTGATAGTCGGCGTGGAATTTAATGGCAGTGAATTCGTGGTAATCCAGCCCGGCGCGGCGTAAACGCTTGTCATCCCAGGCAAAACCAAGCGGCTGAATCAGATGAAGCTGAAAGCCAGTATTGGCACACAGGCGGATGATATTGCCGGTATTCGGCGGAATTTCTGGTTCAAACAAGACAATGTTAAGCATAAGGCCCCCGATGACAGGGGCCGAAGCATAACAAATTATTGGCGAGCGGAGGAGTAGAGCGGCAACCAGAGGGTCAGACGCAGGCCGCCCAATGGGCTGTCATCCGCTTTAACCCAGCCGCGATGTTGCTGCACTGCCGTTTCAACAATCGCCAGGCCAAGACCGGTGCCGCCTGATTCGCGATCGCGTGCTTCATCGGTACGGTAGAAAGGCCGGAAAATCTGTTCACGATCTTCCGGACTCACGCCAGGACCATCGTCATCAACGTGTACCGTGATGCCGGAAATATCGACGGAGAAGCTGACGCTGATATGGGTGTGTGAATAGCGCAGCGCATTGCGTACGATATTTTCCAGCGCACTCTCCAGCGCATGGGGATTACCATAAAGCGGCCACGGGCCAGGCGGATAGGGAATATCCATCTTCTTGCCCATCTGCTCCGCTTCGAAGCGGGCATCTTCCAGCACCCCATTCCACAACTGATTCGCCTTCATCGCTTCGCTGACCAGCGCATTTTTATGCTGGGTGCGCGACAGCACCAGCAGATCGTTAATCATGCCATCCAGGCGCTGTGCTTCCATCTCAATGCGGCCCAGCTCTTTGCCTTCACCCTGGCGCCGACGCAGCAGCGCGGTAGCCAGTTGCAGACGGGTGAGCGGGGTACGAAGTTCATGGCTGATATCTGATAACAGACGTTGCTGACCGGTCATCATCCGCTCCAGCGCACTGACCATCTGGTTAAAGCTGGAACCCGCCGCCAGAAACTCCTGTGGGCCCGATTCCAGTTCCGGATGCTGACGCAGGTTTCCGCTTGCGACTTCGTCGGCAGCATATTTCAGCTTACGTGCCGGACGTGCCAGGCTCCAGGCGAGCCAGAGCAGTAGCGGGGAGCTGATGAGCATGGTGACGATAAGCAGTAACAGGGGACGGTCAAACAGCAGATTGACGAAATCGAGCTGGGAACTGTTGGCGGGACGAATCATGTAAAGCTGGTAGTTATCTTCGCCATCCCGAACGGCGAAAGGCCCTACCAGCTCAACACGACCATATTTCTTCTTCTGCGGATGATCGGCATTGTCAGACTGGCCGATAAAATTGCGGATAACCTGCATTTCGTTATGTTGCGCGCCGATCACCCGACCTTCACTCGTCACTAATAGCAGCCGCTGACCCGGCGGTGCCCACTTTTCCACTGCCCGAAACAGACGACGCCACCACATCAGATCGTTAGGGGGATCCTGTGACAGCTCTGCTTCGACGTGTTGCTCAATCATGATTCCCTGCCGCTGTTCACTCTCCAGCAGCGAGGTCATCTGTCGTGAATCGAGCTTGGGCACCATTAGCACCAGCATCAACACCAGCGCCAGCGTCAACCAGAAGATGGCGAAGATACGGGTGGTCAGACTTCCAATCATGATGCCGAAACCATCAGATAGCCGCGGCCACGTAAAGTTTTGAACCAGGGATGACCGTCACGGCGTTCAGGCAGCTTGCGACGCAGATTGGAGATATGCATATCAATAGCGCGGTCAAAAGGCGTCAGGCGTTTTCCCAGCACTTCCTGACTCAGGTGCTCACGCGACACCACCTGGCCCAGATGCTGCGCCAGCAGATAGAGCAGGGTGAACTCCGTGCCGGTCAAATCCAGCGTCACATCATCAAAACTGGCCTCCTGACGGCCGGGATTGAGACGCAGGCAGTCCACTTCCAGCGTGGGCGAGCTATTATCGTGTTGCTGCTGCTGTTCACTCCAGTTTGAGCGCCGCAGAATAGCGCGGATACGCGCCACCAGTTCACGATCGTTAAACGGCTTAGGCAGATAGTCATCTGCGCCCAGTTCGAGGCCCAGTACGCGATCCAGCTCGCTGCCGCGCGCCGTTAGCATGATGACGGGGGTTTGATGTTGCTGACGCAGTTCTTTCAGGGTGTCGATACCGTTTTTCTTCGGCATCATGACATCCAGTAAAAGCAGATCAATTGAGTTATCGAGCAGGTTCAGCGCTTGTTCACCATCGCTGGCTACCACCACTTCAAACCCTTCCATTTCTAACAGTTCTTTTAAAAGCGAAGTTAATTCGCGATCGTCATCTACCAACAGGATTTTATTCATTTTTGTAGCCCTCCGCAGGCAAAATACCGTGTTCCTGGCGCACCTATCCATCGCTTTACGTAGTTTTACACCCCCTGACGGATGTTTGCAGCTGTCGCCGTACACTGGCTCTCGTTGAATCGCAAAACGGAACGAACTGGAGTACACGATGCGCAAATTAACCGCCGTCGTCCTTGCCTCAGCGATGGCTCTGAGTGTCGCCAGCGCAGGTGCTAAAGATGCGACGACGATTGACGAGATGCATCATGGCGGATTGCCGACAGGCAGTATGACGCAAAATCCGCAAAGCCACATGTTCGATGGCATCGAACTGACTGAAGAGCAACGTCAGCAGATGCGAGACCTGATGCAACAGGCCCGACATGAGCGCCCGGTCGTCCATATTGACGATATCGCAGCACTACATGAGTTAGTGACTGCAGACCAGTTTAACGAAGCGGCCATCCGCGAGAAGGCGGAAGTGATCGCCAGAGTTCAGGTTGAACAGCAGGTCGAGATGGCGCGCGTACAGAATCAAATGTTCCAGCTGCTAACGCCAGCCCAGCAGTCGGCGTTACAGCAGAATTACCAGCGGCGACTTAATGAGCTGCGACAGTTTTCGAATTTGCAGTCAGCGTCATCGCTGCAGGCAGTGAGTAGTACCAGCAGTAACCAGTAACATAGTATCCCTGTTTTCCTTGCCATAGACACATCCCTGTCTTCCCCCGCCATGATGGTGGGGGTTTTTTTTATCTTTTTTTCACTTTTTTTATTTTGACTGGAATCATCACTCCGCAATAAAACCTTTGTTTGATTAGCGCTTGTTGAGCTTTTATGGGTAAGTCTCACCGATTCCTTACTATTCAGGTCATGACTTAAATTTAAGCGTACCGGTAAGGGTTTTACCGCCTGTTAAATATTATAACTCACTGAAAGTGAATGAATTACAGGCAGGCATAGAAAGCTTTAATTATATTTTTCAATGAGATAAATCCCCCGCGTTACGCTTGCCGGTTCAGGCGCACCCTCTACACTTAATCCTGTCACTGCAGGGAAGTTAAGTGTCTTTGCGAAGTCTCAGGGAGCAGCAACCACATTATGTAGTCCTGAATGAATCTATTAACGGAGTAAGTTATGGCAGAGCATCGTGGTGGTTCAGGTAATTTCGCAGATAATCCGCAAAAAGCGTCTGAAGCCGGTAAGAAAGGCGGCCAGAGTAGCGGCGGCGGAAATTTCAAAAACGATCGTGAAAAAGCATCAGAAGCCGGGAAAAAAGGCGGCAAAAAGTAGTCGCCGCCCCTTTCTCAGCCCAGACCTGGGCCTGAATGTGGCCTGGTACTGATGTGTATGACACTTTGCCCCGACCTCCCACAGAGGCCGGGGCTTGTTTTTTTGTACCTGTCGCGCCTTCCCAAAAAAGCCTGATCCGTTGATCGACCCGCTAAGCAGTGCCCGCCTCCCGATGTTAAACTTGAGCCATTCATTCATTTTGGTGCGCATCTTCACTGATGCCGCACAGGGAACCTGGCATGCAACCCTCTTATGGCCGACTGGTAAAGCGTGCTGCGCTCGGCGCGACCATTCTTGCGTCTGTGCTGTTGCTCGTGAAAATTTTTGCCTGGTGGTACACCGGTTCGGTGAGTTTACTGGCCTCTCTGGTGGATTCACTGGTGGATATCGCCGCCTCGCTAACCAATCTGCTGGTGGTGCGTTATGCACTGCAGCCCGCTGACGAAGATCATACTTTCGGGCACGGCAAAGCGGAGTCGCTGGCAGCGCTGGCGCAAAGTATGTTTATTTCCGGGTCGGCGCTGTTTCTGTTTCTGACCGGCCTGCAGCATCTGGCGACGCCCAATGAGTTGCGGGCGCCCGGCGTCGGTATTGTAGTGACCGTGGTGGCGCTGAGCTCAACGCTGGTGCTGGTGGCCTTTCAGCGCTGGGTGGTTCGTAAAACCCGCAGCCAGGCGATCAGGGCTGACATGCTGCACTATCAGTCCGACGTCATCATGAATGGCGCTATTTTGGTTGCGCTGGTGCTGAGCAGCTATGGCTTTGCCCGGGCGGATGCCCTGTTTGCGCTGGGCATTGGTATTTTTATTCTCTACAGCGCACTGCGTATGGGCTACGAGGCGGTTCAGTCATTGCTGGATCGCGCGTTACCGGAAGAGGAACGGCAGCAAATCCTGACGCTTGCGACAAACTGGCCGCAGGTGCAGGGCGTTCACGATCTGCGAACCCGTCAGTCCGGGCCGACCAAATTTATTCAGCTGCATCTGGAACTGGAAGATCAGCTGCCACTGGTGCAGGCGCATCGGGTAGCCGATCAGGTTGAGAAGGCGTTACGCAAAGAATTTCCCGGGTCAGACGTAATTATCCATCAGGATCCCTGTTCTGTGGTACCGTTCGAGAGAGAGGATTCTTTAGGTTTTTAACTTAAATGAATCAAATCGATACGGCAGGGATGACGTAACGCTAACATTGCTGCAAAAAATAGTGAAAAGTTGTCTGACCTGAATCAATTCAGCAGCAAGCCTTTGATATACTATCTGCCATCACGTGTCGCGCGAGTCGTAAAATGAGCTTCAGCAGCGATCGACAGGCAGGATTAACCCTTAGTTTTGAACAATCCAGAGGTTGTCATGATCAAAAAAATTGGTGTATTAACCAGCGGCGGTGACGCCCCAGGCATGAACGCAGCTATTCGTGGCGTGGTGCGTTCCGCGCTGAGTGAAGGACTGGAAGTTTTTGGGATCTATGACGGTTACCTGGGATTGTACGAAGATCGCATGATCAATCTTGATCGCTACAGCGTTTCCGACATGATTAACCGCGGCGGCACTTTCCTGGGCTCAGCACGCTTCCCTGAATTCCGTAATGAAGATGTGCGTCAGGTTGCCATTGAGAACATGAAAAAGCGCGGCATTGATGCGCTGGTTGTTATTGGTGGTGACGGTTCCTACATGGGGGCTAAGCGCCTGACTGAAATGGGCTTCCCGTGCATTGGTCTGCCAGGCACCATCGATAACGACGTTGCCGGAACGGATTACACTATCGGTTATTTCACTGCGCTGGAAACTGTGGTTGAAGCGATTGACCGCCTGCGTGATACCTCTTCATCGCATCAGCGTATTTCGATTGTGGAAGTGATGGGTCGCTACTGTGGCGATCTGACACTGGCGGCCGCCATTGCGGGTGGCTGTGAGTTCATCGTACTGCCTGAGTTCCCGTATACTCGTGAAGAGCTGGTAGCGGAAATCAAAGCGGGCATCGCCAAAGGTAAAAAGCACGCTATCGTGGCGATTACTGAGCACATCTGCGATATCGACGATCTGGCGCGTTTCATCGAAACAGAAACCAAGCGTGAAACCCGTTCTACCGTTCTGGGCCACATTCAGCGTGGCGGTGCACCTTGTGCGTATGACCGTATTCTGGCCTCACGCATGGGGGCCTACTCCATTGAACTGCTGATGCAGGGTTACGGCGGCCGTTGCGTGGGTATTCAGAACGAGAAGATGGTGCATCACGACATCGTCGACGCCATTGAAAATATGAAGCGTCCGTTCAAACGCGACTGGCTCGACACCGCGAAAAAACTCTATTAATTCCTCTTCGGGGTGTGCGACCTGGCGCGCCCCGGCACCCCGCCTCTATATTCCCCATGGTTATAACAGCTTATTTTTAATTCTTTTAGCTCTGTATTGGTTTATGTCACGCTTAGCCCATAACGACATTGGGAGAGTGCGTAATGAACAAGTGGAGTATCGGCGTTACCCTGTTGCTGGCCTCAACCAGCGTTCTGGCGAAAGACATTCAGCTGTTAAACGTTTCCTACGATCCAACGCGTGAGCTTTACGAACAGTACAACAAAGCGTTCAGTGCGCACTACAAACAGGAAACCGGCGATAATGTCGTGGTCCGTCAGTCGCATGGCGGTTCCGGTAAGCAGGCGACCTCCGTGATTAACGGCATTCGGGCGGATGTGGTCACACTGGCGTTGCAATCGGATGTTGATGCCATTGCAGAACGCGGTCGTATTGATAAAAACTGGATTCAGCGTCTGCCGGACAACTCTGCGCCCTACACCTCGACCATTGTCTTCCTGGTTCGTAAAGATAACCCTAAAGGCATCCATGACTGGAGCGACCTGACGAAGCCAGGCGTATCTGTTATCACCCCTAACCCGAAAACGTCCGGCGGCGCACGCTGGAACTATCTGGCGGCCTGGGGCTGGGCGCTGGATCATAACAACGGCGATCAGGCTAAAGCGCTGGCTTACGTCAGAGCGCTGTTTAAAAACGTTGAAGTGCAGGATTCCGGCGCACGCGGCGCAACCAACACCTTCGTTGAGCGCGGGATTGGTGATGTGCTGATCGCCTGGGAAAACGAAGCCTATCTGGCGGTTAACAAGCTGGGCAAAGACAAGTTCGAGATTGTCACTCCGAGCGAATCGATTCTGGCGGAACCGACCGTGTCGGTGGTCGATAAAGTGGTAGATGAAAAGGGGACGCGTAAGGTCGCCGACGCTTATCTGAAATACCTCTACTCGCCAGAAGGCCAGACTATCGCTGCACAGAACTACTACCGTCCGCGTGATGCTGAAGTCGCGAAGAAATTCGCCAGCACCTTTGCGCCAGTGAAGCTGTTTACCATTCAGGACAAGTTTGGTGGCTGGACACAGGCTCAGAAAGCCCACTTCGCCGATGGCGGCAGCTATGACCAGGTCATGAAACCGTAATGCGCTGCGGTCAGCGCATCCCTGTGCTGACCGCTTATCTCCCACAACCACGCCTTTTCTCCTTCTCCGCCCAGCCGCTGGGTTATCTGCCAGAATTCCCCGTGACATTTTTTTCTCGCCAGGCGAGGATGCAGGCTGCTAAGCCATTCAGGAAGCGTTGTTATGCCGACACATCGTCGTGCAACCCGCCTGGTTGCGGTTCTGCTGGTACTGGTCATTGCGGGGATGCTGGCTGCCGCACTGCATTTCAAAAAGAACAGTGATGCGTTGTGGCAGATCGTCAGCGAGAAATGTCTGCCTCACCAGCAGAGTAGTGGAGAACCTGCGCCCTGTCAGCGCGTCGATCAGCGGCATCGCTATGCCATGCTGAAAGATATGCACGGGCCGTTGCAGTATCTGCTGATCCCGATCGACAGGATCACCGGCATCGAAAGCCCGGGGTTACTGCAATCCGCTACGCCCAACTACTTTGCCCTTGCCTGGAATGAGCGGACTCTGCTTGCGCAGCGACACGGCTCACCTATTGATGATCGGGTCCTGTCACTGGCTATCAATTCACAGTATGGCCGCACGCAGAACCAGCTCCATATTCATATCTCCTGCCTGCGACCCGATGTGCGTCAGCAGCTTGATCAGCTGACGCCGCAGCTTAACGGGCGGTGGCAGAGTATCACGCTGCGTAAGCACCGCTACTGGCTGCGTGCATTGACCCCGGACGAGCTGACCCGGCAGAGTGCGTTTATCCGACTGGCCGATGAGCGGCCAGAGGCACGCAGTGAGATGGGGAAATATGGGCTGGCACTGGCTGAATTAAGTGATGGACGACTGGTGCTGATGGCGATAGAGCGAAACTGGCTGCTGCTGAACAGCGGTTCGGCGGAGGAGGTACAGGATCACGCCTGTCAGCTGATAGCGCCCATAAAAAAGGCGGCTTAAGCCGCCTTTAATCGGTATGTTTACTGCTTAGGCGCTTTTTGCAGCCGCAGCAGCTTTAACGATCACAGCGAAAGCGTCCGCTTTCAGTGAAGCACCGCCAACCAGCGCGCCATCGATGTCAGGCTGGGTGAAGAGCTCAGCCGCATTTTTATCGTTAACTGAGCCGCCGTACTGGATGATGACCTGTTCTGCGATAGCCGCATCTTTCTTCGCGATATGGTCACGAATGAATTTGTGAACGGCCTGAGCCTGAGCAGGGGTGGCAGATTTGCCGGTACCGATGGCCCAGACTGGCTCATAAGCGATGACCGCATCTTTAAACGCTTCTGCGCCCTGACTTTCCAGAACGGCATCCAGCTGACGAGCGCAGACTTCTTCGGTTTTACCCGCTTCGTTTTCCGCTTCGGTTTCACCAATGCACAGCACCGGTACCAGGCCCACTGACTTCAGCACTGCGTATTTCTTCGCGATGAATTCGTCGCTCTCTTTGTGGTAAGTGCGGCGCTCTGAGTGACCGATAATGATATATTTCGCGCCGATATCTTTCAGCATCTCTGCGGAAACTTCACCGGTAAACGCACCAGACAGGTTAACGTCTACGTTCTGCGCACCCAGTGCGATGTGGCTACCGGAGATGGCGTGTTTTGCCTGCTCGAGATAGAGAGCTGGCGGTGCAATGGCGACGCCACAACCCTCAACGCCAGACAGTTCCTTGCGCAGACCGGCGATCAGTTCAGCTGTGATCTGCTTGCTGCCATTCAACTTCCAGTTACCCATAACCAGTGGATGTCGCATTCTATCCTCCGCATAAAGCGATACATGAAAAATCGCTGCCAGCTGGCAGCGTTGTCTGCCAGACAGTATAGAGATCAAATGTAGCGATGGCTTTGCTTTTCGTCATTTTCGGCCTCATCATCAGGGGCTGGCGAGCGCCAGTTTGACCGGCTCAACGGCGAAGGTCAGCCCCTTGTCGCCGTTGTCAGCCACCACAAAACGCAACGCGCCCTCGACCTGCGCAAAGTAGGGTAAATCCTTACCTTGCTTCAGCAAACCCTCCAGCTTTTTACGTCCCTCATCGGCGCTCAGTCCCGGTACAAAGAAGCGCAACATGGCGGTCATGTAGGCCAGCGCTTTTTGCTGTGAGGCGTTCTGATCCGGGCCTGGCAACGGTAGCCAGGTAATCTGCAGCGTCTTAATTTTGCCGGTACCAGGCTCCAGCGCGGTAGACGCATAGAGGGTCTCGTTGATTTTGCTGGCGGCGCGCGTCAGGGTGCTTTTGTCGCCCCGATTATCAATGGCGCGATATTCCGGCAGCATCAGCGCCCCGTTGGCCTGATTATACTTTTCGCGGAACTGGCCGATAGTCATATCAAAGGTGGGGGCGCCCGCCAGCAGATAGGGGGCGGTGGGCAACGCATCGGTCCGTTCCTGCGGTGGCGGATCGGCGGCAAAGACCGGAACCGTCAGCGCAAACGATAACAGCAGTGCGCCAGGCAAATTCTTCATTTTGTCGATCCTAACCCGTAAACTCAGGCGCAAATTAAAACGGTTTTTATCCGCAAGGTCAAAACCGCAGCGGTTCTCTTCTCTCTGGATGATAATGCATGACGTTACAACAATGGTGTTTTTCCTGGCGCGGCCGGCTGGGACGACGTGATTTCTGGATCTGGCAGGCGGTCTGGTTGCTGACAACAACCCTGTTATTCGCGTTAGCGGCTAACGACTGGCTTGATACTCAGATGGCGGCCTTTGGCGTGGTCTGCCTGCTGTGGCCCGCCAGCGCGGTTATCGTTAAACGGTTGCACGATCGTAATCGCCGCGGCTACTGGGGATTTCTGGTGATTGTTGCCTGGCTGCTGGTGGCAGGGAACTGGAGCATGCTGGACGGCATACTGCCCTGGCTGTTGGGTCGCGCCATTCCGTTTGTGTTACTGGCTGGCCTGCTGCTCGATCTCGGTCTCTTTCGCGGTACCCCCGGCGCTAACCGGTTTGGTACCGCGACTCAGCCGGTGAGATACCGGCAAACGGCTCACCAGTAATGTTCGCTGGTGATATGGCCCGGCTTACGCTTCAGGTGCTTGCGCATCTCGCGCGTCTCTTTCAGTAATTGCTGGGTGTCACGCACCATCTGCGGGTTGCCGCACAGCATCACATGGCTGCTGTCGGCATCCAGGCTTAACCCGGTGGCGCGCTCCAGCTCACCGTTTTCGATCAACGCCGGGACCCGGCCAGTCAGCGAACCGGCGATCTCTTCGCGACTCACCACCGTCTGGATGTGCAGCTTGCCTTGATAATGTTGTTGCAGCTGCTGCATCAGCGGCAAAAAGCTCAGATCGGCCGCATAGCGTGCAGCATGGACCAGCACGAGGTTTTCAAAGCGATCCAGCCCTTCGCCCTGCTGTAGCATCGACAGGTAGGGGCCAATAGCGGTGCCGGTTGCCAGCATCCATAAGGTTTTGCATTCAGGGACCTCATCCAGCACAAAGAATCCTGCCGCTTCTTTGGTGACCATCACCTGATCGCCAGGCCGAAGTGCCTGCAGATGCGGACTCAGTTTGCCCTCTGGCACGGTGACCAGGTAAAACTCCAGCAGATCATCTTTCGGCGCATTGACGTAAGAGTAAGCGCGCTGTACCCGCTCACCGTCGATTTCCAGTGCCAGCTTGGCAAATTGCCCGGCGATAAAGGGATCGATGGGCGCTTTTACCCGGAGACTGAACAGCGCATCCGTCCAGTTTTTCACTTCCTTTACTTCAGCATTGACCCACTCAGCCATAATCACTCCCTGGTTGTTGATTATTCAGGCAGGTCACTATTTTCGCGGCTGCCCGGTGAGATTGCCAGCCTGCGCCGGGGCAAAGGCTCTAATCGACAAACTGTTACTTTGTCTTTACAGGCTGGCCCATAAACTTGACAGGCGCAAGCCGGGACCTTTTCGCTTACCTCTCGCTTTGTCATCTAATCCTGATATTTTGCCCGCCATAACAAGATGACTGGCGGGTGAACCGCTGTTTTAACCTCCTTTCACAGAAAGAAATTTTGCATAATCATGATGACTAAACTCGAAAATCGCCCGCTGCTGGTGATGCTCATTGTGCTGGTGGCAGTAGGGCAGATGGCACAGACTATCTACGTCCCGGCGATGTCGGTGATGGCGGATGCTCTGAATGTGCGGGATGGCGCGCTGCAGCGTGTGATGGCGGCCTATCTGATGACCTATGGCGGATCCCAGCTGATCTATGGCCCGCTGTCAGACAGCATCGGTCGTCGTCCGGTGATTCTGGCGGGCATGATGATCTTTATGATCGGCGCAATCACGGCACTGATGGCGACGTCGCTCGATATGCTGGTGTTCGGCAGCGCTGTTCAGGGACTGGGCACCGGCGTAGCTGGCGTGATGGCCCGCACCATGCCGCGCGATCTCTACGAGGGGCACGCACTGCGCCGCGCTAACAGCCTGCTTAATATGGGCATTCTGGTCAGCCCGCTGCTGGCGCCGGTGATTGGTGCACTGCTGACGCAGCTCTTTGGCTGGCACGCCTGCTTTGCCTTTCTGCTGCTGCTCTGTCTGGCGGTAACCGTTTCAATGGCACGCTGGCTGCCGGAGACCCGACCGCAGAGTGCGGAAGTGACCCCTTTCTTTAAACGCTACGCCCGCCTGCTCAGTGACGCGAATTTCGTTCGCTACATTGTGCTGCTGATTGGCGCGCTGGCCGGGATTGCGGTATTTGAGTCGAGCTGTGGCGTTCTGCTGGGCGGCGTGCTCGGCCTGCATAGCCTGACCGTCAGCATCCTGTTCATCCTGCCGATTCCGGCAGCATTTTTTGGTGCCTGGTTTGCCGGTCGCGAGCAGGGTTCATGGCACAGTCTGATGTGGTGGGGCGTAAATAGCTGCCTGCTGGCGGGCATCCTGATGTGGATCCCGGCGTGGTTCGGCGTGATGAATATCTGGACGCTGCTGGTTCCGGCTGCGCTGTTCTTCTTTGGGGCTGGCATGCTGTTCCCGCTGGCGACTTCAGGCGCGATGGAGCCTTATGCCTGGCTGGCGGGTAGCGCGGGCGCGCTGATTGGCGGGATGCAGAACCTGGGATCGGGCCTGGTGGCGTGGTTGTCAGCCATGATGCCGCAGCGCGATCAGTTCAGCCTTGGCATGCTGATGTTCTTCACTGCGCTGGTGATGCTGCTCTGCTGGTTGCCGCTCTCACGTCAGCCGGAGCGCGGCAACCAGCCGGTTACAGGATAAAGGGATGGAGCGCCGGATCTTTACGGTCGAGATAGTGAATCGACTGAATACGGCGGATGGTGCGTGATTTACCGCGAATCAGCAGGGTCTCGCTGGTGGCGATATTGCCCTGACGCGTAATGCCTTTCAGTAGTTCGCCACTGGTAATGCCGGTGGCGGCAAACACCACGTTGTCATTGCGTGCCATCTCATTCAGCGTCAGCCTTTTGCCCGCTTCAATCCCCATCTCCGCGCAGCGCTGCAGCTCCTGCTCACCCAGCAGACGGTTTTCAGCGCTGTCGCCTTTCACGTGGTGACGCGCCAGTAAACGGCCCTGCATATCCCCATCCAGCGCGCGGATCACCGCTGCAGAGACCACGCCTTCCGGCGCGCCGCCGATGCCATACATCACATCCACTTCGCTGTCCGGCATGCAGGTCAGAATGGAGGCGGCGACATCGCCATCCGGGAAGGTAAACACCCGCACGCCCAGCTGCTGCAACTGGCCGATCACTGCGTCATGACGTGGCTTTGCCAGAATCGATACGGTTAGCTGTGATAGCGGCTTATTCATCGCGATGGCGATGTTACGCAGGTTGGTTTCCAGCGGCAGGTCAAGATCGATCTCTCCACGCGCAGCGGGGCCAACAATCAGTTTTTCCATGTACATGTCGGGTGCGTGCAGAAAGCTGCCCTTATCGCCCACGGCCATCACCGCCAGCGCATTAGCCTGGCCAAGCGCCGTCATGCGGGTGCCTTCAATCGGATCGACCGCAATGTCGACCGCATCGCCGCGGCCGGTACCGACTTTTTCACCGATATAGAGCATCGGAGCTTCGTCGATTTCGCCTTCACCGATCACAATCTGACCGTCGATTTCAATGGAGTTCAGGACATGACGCATGGCATGGACAGCCGCGCCGTCAGCCGCATTTTTGTCGCCGCGTCCTAACCAGTGATAGCCTGCCAGGGCGGCAGCTTCGGTTACGCGGGAAAATTCAATGGCAAGTTCTCGTTTCATGGCATCTACCTGACAAAAAACAGGCAGGCAGTGTAACACAGCGGGGCAGTGGGGCGGGGAAAAGGCCCGCGACAGCAACGGTCGCGGGCATTGATATTACTCTTGTTCTTCCCACGCCTGGGCGCGGGCTACGGCTTTTTTCCAGCCAGCATAACGGAAGTTACGCTCGGTGGTTTCCAGGCTTGGACGGAATTCACGCTCAATAACCGCTTTAGAGCGGACTTCATCCAGATCCTGCCAGAAGCCAACAGCCAGACCTGCCAGATAAGCAGAACCCAGCGCGGTGACTTCACGCACTTCCGGACGCTCAACACGGGTGCCGAGGATGTCCGACTGGAACTGCATCAGGAAGTTGTTGGAAACCGCACCACCATCGACACGCAGCGCCTGCAGGCGGGTGTTGGCATCGTTCTGCATCGCTTCCAGCACGTCGCGCGTCTGATAAGCGATAGACTCCAGCGTCGCACGGATGATGTGGTTAGCATTAGCACCACGGGTCAGGCCGAAGATAGCACCACGGGCATACGGGTCCCAGTAAGGGGCGCCCAGACCGGTGAAAGCAGGCACCATGTAAACGCCGTTGGTGTCTTTCACTTTCATCGCAAAGTATTCAGAGTCAGCAGCTTCACTGATCAGCTTCATCTCATCGCGCAGCCACTGAATAGAGGCGCCACCGATAAACACAGCCCCTTCCAGTGCATAGTTCACTTCACCGCGCGGGCCACAGGCGATAGTGGTCAGCAGGCCGTGCGTTGAAGTTACCGCTTCAGTACCGGTGTTCATCAGCATAAAGCAGCCGGTGCCGTAGGTGTTTTTCGCCATGCCAGGCTGAACACAGAGCTGGCCATACAGCGCAGCCTGCTGGTCACCGGCAATACCGGCGATTGGAATACGTGTACCGCCTTTACCGCCGATGTTGGTCTGACCATAGACTTCAGAAGAGGACTTCACTTCTGGCAGCATTTCACGCGGGATATCCAGGATATCCAGCATACGCTGATCCCACTCCAGCTTATGGATGTTAAACATCATGGTACGGGAGGCGTTGGTATAGTCGGTGATATGCACGCGGCCCTGGGTCATTTTCCAGACCAGCCAGGTATCAACGGTACCAAACAGCAACTCGCCGCGTTTTGCACGCTCACGAGAGCCTTCAACGTGATCCAGGATCCACTTCACTTTGGTTCCGGAGAAGTAAGGGTTAATCACCAGACCGGTGGTGTGCTGGATATACTCTTCCAGACCCTCTTTCTTCAGTTTGTGACAGTAGTCGGCGGTGCGGGGATCCTGCCAGACGATGGCGTTGTAGATCGGCTTACCGGTCTCTTTTTCCCAGACGATAGCGGTTTCGCGCTGGTTGGTGATACCGATTGCCGCAATCTCATCAGAGCGGATGTCGGCATGGGCCAGCACTTCAACCAGCGTTGAGCTTTGTGAAGCCCAGATATCCATTGGATCATGTTCAACCCAGCCCGCTTTCGGGTAGATCTGGGTGAATTCGCGCTGCGATACCGCGACGATATTAGAGTCGTGGTCGAGAATGACGGCGCGGGAGCTGGTTGTGCCCTGATCGAGCGCGACAATATATTTTTTATCTGTGGTAGTCATAAATTCTGTCCTGATGATAAAAGGTGAAACTTACGCTTTACGCTGCTGAGCGCGTGCAACCGGTTTGTCTGCTGGAACGCTTGCAGGTTCCTGGGCGGTACCTGGCAGGTAGCGACCAATCAGTGTGCGATAACCTACTGCACCCAGGCAGGCACCGACCAGCGGGCCAAAAATCGGCACGAGGAAGTAAGGGATGTCACGACCACCGGTAAAGGCAACGTTACCCCAGCCTGCCAGCCATGCGAAGATCTTCGGTCCGAAATCACGAGCCGGGTTAAGGGCGAAGCCGGTCAGAGGACCCATGGAGCCACCGATAACCGCAACAAGCAGGCCAATCAGCAGTGGAGCCAGTGGGCCACGTGGAATGCCGTTGCCGTCATCCGTCAGACCCATAATGACCGCCATTAATACTGCAGTGATGACCATCTCAACCAGGAAGGCCTGGCCGACACCGATATGTGGATTAGGGTAGGTTGAGAAGATGCCTGCCAGGTCGAGACTTTCAACCGTGCCGCGCACCATCTGGTGGCTCTGCTCATAATCAAAAAACAGGCTGTAGTAGAGACCGTATACCAGCGCCGCGGCACAGAAGGCACCGGCAATCTGCGATACGATATAAGGCAGAACTTTACGTCCTTCAAAATTAGCAAACAGGCAGAGTGCAACGGTAATTGCCGGGTTCAGGTGCGCGCCCGAAATGCCTGCGGTGAGGTAGGCGGCCATGGAAACGCCAAGACCCCAGATGATGCAGATCTCCCACTGACCGAAGGCGGCACCGGCGAGTTTCAGTGCAGCCACACAGCCTGCGCCAAAGAAAATAATCAAGCCTGTCCCCAGAAATTCGGCAATACACTGACCTTTGAGCGTGTTAGTTGTCTGACTCATAATAGTGGTTCCTGAAGCGAGGTTAAATTTTATCAGTTTTTGTTCTCATTCCATGAGGCACCCAGCTTTAATGTAGGGCTGGTGTGAATTTATCGTTAACGAACATAAACGAGAAATAGCGAAATCGTTTTTTGTGTACTGCGTCATAAAAATGCGCGTTTTCGCGTATTCTGGCTTTCCTTAGCCAATATTCGCGCCTGATGACGGGGATAACGCACCCGTACCAGAAAGCCGTCGCAGTAAGCGCAGCGTAAATTCAGGGATTGGCTGAAAAGTGTTACAGACTACGCCCGCAGCGGCCGCGTTGCTGGACTTGCGGGGTGAGGCTACATACAATCGGGACAACGTTGCTGGCTTAAGCTGGCATCATCAACGCCTTGCAGGAATTTAGGAGAGGTCAGAAAGATGTCATTTGAAGTGTTTGAGAAACTGGAAGCGAAAGTACAGCAGGCGATTGATACCATCACCCTGTTGCAGATGGAAATCGAAGAGCTGAAAGAGCAGAACAACTCACTGCGTAACGATGCGCAACAAGTCGCGGGCAACCACGATGCGCTGATGCGTGAAAATCAGCACCTGAAAGAAGAGCAACACGTGTGGCAGGAACGTCTGCGTGCATTGCTGGGAAAAATGGAAGAGGTTTGAAGCCTCAGCTGATGTGAAAAACGGGTGCTCAGGCACCCGTTTTCATGTCTGGCCTATTCGAGGTCCAGCGCATCCTCTGACAGAATGATACCGGTGTTGTCTGCATAGAGATGGTCGCCGGAGAAGAAGGTGACGCCGCCGAAATTAACGCGCACATCGCTTTCGCCAATCCCTTCACCCGCAGCGCCTGCCGGAATCGCGGCAATCGCCTGAATGCCAATCTCCAGCTCTTCCAGCTCATCAACCTGGCGTACCGAACCGTAAATCACCAGACCTTCCCACTCGTTGGTTGCCGCCAGACGTGCCAGCTGCGCATCCACCAGTGCACGGCGCACTGAGCCGCCGCCATCAATCACCAGTACCCGACCCCGGCCATTCTCTTCCAGCAGATCGTAAAGTAAGCCGTTGTCTTCAAAGCATTTCACTGTGGTAATCTGACCACCGAATGAAGTGCGCCCACCAAAATTTGAAAAAAGCGGTTCAACAACATTCACTTCTTCATGGTAGATATCGCAGAGTTCAGATGTATCGTATTTCATAAGGGTTTCGTCTGTTTGCCACAGGAAGGGTAAGTATATCGCTATATGCAGATTGTTGGCAAAATCATCAGTATGAAAAAAGCATCGTTCGATCAAGAACATGCATAAAAAAGCCCAGCCGGGTGGGCTGGGCTTCTGAAAAGCGCTGAATCAGTGGATCAGAGAATGAAGCGGCTAAGGTCTTCGTCAGCCACCAGTTCATCCAGATGTTTACCGACATAGTCAGCATCGATGGTAACGGATTCACCATGACGATCGCTGGCGTCATACGAAATATCTTCCATCAGACGCTCCAGCACAGTATGCAGACGGCGCGCACCGATGTTTTCGGTGGTTTCGTTGACCTGCCATGCGGCTTCAGCGATCCGGCGAATACCCTCTTCGGTGAACTCAATGTTCACGCCCTCGGTATTCATCAGCGCTTTGTACTGCACGGTAATCGAGGCATTTGGCTCGGTCAGGATGCGCTGGAAATCGTTCACGGTCAGCGCCTGCAGCTCAACACGGATGGGCAGACGACCCTGCAGTTCCGGGATCAGATCGGATGGGCTGGCAACCTGGAACGCGCCTGAGGCGATAAACAGAATGTGGTCTGTTTTCACCATACCATGCTTGGTGGAGACGGTGCAGCCTTCCACCAGCGGCAGCAGGTCGCGCTGAACGCCTTCGCGTGAGACATCCGGGCCGCCGGCATTCTGGCCGCCGCGCTTACAGATTTTGTCGATCTCATCGATAAACACGATACCGTGCTGCTCAACGGCATCAATGGCGTCCTGCTTAAGCTCTTCCGGGTTAACCAGTTTGGCCGCTTCTTCTTCGATCAGCAGCTTCATCGCTTCTTTGATCTTCAGCTTGCGGGCTTTCTGCTTCTGGCCGCCGAGGTTCTGGAACATCGACTGCAGCTGGCTGGTCATCTCTTCCATGCCCGGAGGGGCCATGATTTCGACGCCAGGGCTGCTGGCGGCCAGGTCGATCTCAATCTCTTTATCGTCCAGCTGGCCTTCGCGCAGCTTTTTGCGGAACGACTGGCGTGCTGCAGAGGGTTCAGCGCTCTGCTCTGACTGGCCCCAGTTGTTTTTTGCTGGTGGAATCAGCACATCAAGAATGCGCTCTTCCGCCATCTCTTCGGCACGATATTTGTTCTTTTCAATCGCCTGACTGCGCACCATCTTAATGGCCGAATCGGTCAGGTCACGAATGATAGAGTCCACTTCCTTACCGACATAACCGACTTCGGTAAATTTGGTCGCCTCTACTTTGATAAACGGCGCATTGGCCAGCTTAGCCAGACGACGCGCGATTTCGGTTTTACCGACACCGGTCGGACCGATCATCAGGATATTTTTAGGGGTCACTTCATGGCGCAGCTCTTCGTCGAGCTGCATGCGGCGCCAGCGGTTACGCAGTGCAATAGCCACGGCGCGCTTAGCGCTGTCCTGGCCGATGATAAAGCGGTTCAGTTCGCTGACGATTTCGCGAGGAGTCATCTCAGACATATTTATACCCTTACGACTTAGACGTTAATTCTTCGAAATTAACGTTGTGGTTAGTGTAGATGCAGATATCACCCGCGATATTCAGCGACTTTTCGACGATGTCGCGTGCGCCCATCTCGGTATTCTCCAGCAGCGCACGTGCCGCTGCCTGGGCGAAAGGCCCACCGGAGCCGATGGCGATCAGATCGTTTTCAGGCTGGATGACGTCACCGTTACCGCTGATGATCAGTGAAGCTGATTCATCTGCGACGGCCAGTAAGGCTTCAAGGCGACGCAGCATACGGTCAGTACGCCAGTCTTTAGCCAGTTCCACAGCAGCTTTCACCAGATGGCCCTGATGCATTTCCAGTTTACGTTCGAAAAGTTCAAACAGGGTGAAGGCGTCTGCGGTGCCGCCAGCAAATCCGGCAATCACTTTATCGTTGTATAAACGACGCACTTTTTTAACGTTGCCTTTCATCACGGTATTGCCGAGCGTAGCCTGGCCATCACCGCCAATCACTACCTGGCCGTTGCGTCGTACACTTACTATTGTTGTCACGGGCAGACCCCTTGTTGCAGTCGGAAAAGGACTCCGCGCACCGGGCGCGGAGTATCATGCAACAGATATGGGGCGGGTTTGACGGGTTTCAACCCCCGACGGAGAGCGGAATACAGCTGGAGTGTCCGGAACTGCGCAGGCGCTTCAGGGTGCTGTCAGCGGAGGCGCGGTCTTTATAAGGACCGATAACCACACGATTCCAGCCGCCACCGGTGGTAATACGGCTTTCAAATCCTTCAAAGGCTAAGCCTGCGCGCACCGATTCAGCCTGGTCAGTGCCCTTAAACGAACCACACTGCACCATCCAGCGCTGCGAAGAGGCTTTCTCCGCCGGTTTCGCTTTCGCGGTCTCCTGCGGTTTTGGCTGCACTTCCGGTTCACGCGTAACAGGTGCTGGCTGCGTCTGGCGCTGTACGTTTTGCTGCTGCTGCTGCTGCTGCTGCTGCTGACGTTGCTGTTGTTGTAATTGCTGCTGCTGCTGACGTTGCTGTTGTTGTAATTGCTGCTGTTGCTGGCGCTGTTGTTGTTGCTGCAACTGCTGCTGGCGTTGCTGTTGCTGCTGAGCCTGCAACTGCTGACGTTGCTGCTGAACCTGTTGCTGCTGCTGTTGTTGCTGAACCTGCTGCTGCTGACGCTGCAGTTGTTGCAACTGCTGCTGATGCTGCAGTGTCTGCTGACGTTGCGCCGGCGTCTGTTCGTTCCACGGCACTTCGTTGAGCTGCGTCGGCTGCTGACGCATATCCGCCTGCATCTGCTCCAGCAACTGGCGCTGCTCGTCGGTCAGCTGTGTCTGCGACTTCACTTCGCCACCCGAAGAGGGTTCGATAGGTGTCGGCACAGTGACCTGACGGTTCTCCAGCTCTTTAATATATTTCCAGCGCTCTTCTGGCTTCGGCGGCAGGCCATTGCCGTTGGCTTTATGATCCGTAATGACCGGCACGTCCTCTTTTTTGTGATGCGCCAGGAACCATAAACCACCGGCAAAGGTCACCAACACTGCGACCGCCAGTACAATCATCAATTTAGATGTTCCCGAACCGCCTTTGCTCTTCTTGCCACGGCTGGGGCTTTTTTTGCGACGCGTCCCTGTTGAACGCCCGCGGCCTACGTAATCTTTTTGTGCCACTCTCGTTCTTATACCCTTCAAAAATAGTGCCAGATGGGCGAAATGATGATTTTTACGCGCCCGGCAAGGAGTCCGCCATGTTACTTAAGGGTCGGAACTTTGACCAGCAGTGTTCGCCTTAAGAATCTACTGAAAAAATCAGACAAATACGCTTATTTTTCACGCTTTTTTGCTCGCGCCGTGCTGCCACGAATGGTTAAACCGGCATCCAGCAGCCGCGATCCGCTGATGACCCGTTTGCCATTTAACTCATCCAGTAGCAGAAGCATCGCTTCCCGGCCTATCTGGTAACGTGGCTGCGTGACCGTGGTCAGCGGCGGCTCGCAGTAACGTGATAGCTCAATGTCATCGAAGCCGACCACAGAGAGGTCCTCCGGTATCCGCAGTCCGCAGCGCCGGGCCTGATTCATCGCCCCAAGTGCCATAATATCGCTGTGGCAGAAGAGCGCGCGCGGCGGTTGCGGCAGGGTCATCAGCTGATTCATGGCGGCAACGCCCGCTTCAAATGTGAAGTCACCGCGCACAATATAGGTGGGATCGACCGTCAGCCCGCTGCGACGCATCGCCTGGACATACCCCTGCAAACGATACTGGCAGAGCGGCATCTCTTCCGGCCCGGCGATACAGGCGATATGTGTGTGACCCAACTGCAGTAAATGATTTACCGCTTCAAATGCGGCGGTCAGGTTATCAATGTGGACAGTGGGCAGTGACATTTCCGGCGCAAACTCATTCGCCATTACCATAGGCGGCAAGTTGCGTTGCTCATCAATGCTGGCATCAAAAGGCAACTTTGAGCCGAGCAGCACCATGCCATCGATCTGTCGCGTCACCATCAGGTTAAGAAAAGTTCTCTCCTGCTGATTCTGATGCGCGCAGTCACCAATCAGCACCAGATAGCCCTCTTCGGCTGCCGTAACTTCAACGCCTCGGATGATTTCACTAAAGAAGGGATCGCAGATGTCAGGGACAATGACCAGGATGGTACGCGTCTCATTACGACGGGCGTTGCGCGTGGGGCCATGTGCCGCGTAGCCGACGGCGGCAACCGCCTGCTCGACTTTCTGGCGGGTGGCCGCAGAAACCTTCTCCGGATTCATCAGCGCACGCGATACGGTGGCGGTTGAGACGCCCGCATGCTCCGCAACATCTTTCATCGTGGCGGCGGGCGGTTGTTGATTCTGCTCCAACACATGCTCCTGACGCGTTATGGCGCGTTCAATTCTGTTTCTGCCTGACCTGAAGGCAAACCGGGCAACATTGTTAACGATTGCCCGGCTGGTTGTTACTTAATTTGCATAAAAATTGTGACTTATGCGACATTTTTCGATCTGGCTCGCAGTGTCAGCTTAAATCAGCTCTCGGTAGGGTCGATATCCAGCGTCCATTTCACTTTGCGCGCCGCGGGCAGTGTTGAAACCAGCGGCAACGAACTGCTCAGCAACTGTTGCAGACGCTGCCGGGAAGGATGCTGCAGCAGCAGTTGCCAGCGCCAGCGTCCACTGCGTTTTGGCTGCAGTGCAGGCAACGGACCCATAAACCACATCGCCTTATCGTTCAGCGGGCTTGCCTCCAGCAAATTACGGAGTTGTTGCAGGAATTCCGCCGCCTGCTGGTTATCCATATCTTCAGCGCGGAACAGCGCATGGCGGCTCCAGGGCGGCAGATGGACTGCCTGTCGCTCCAGTAAGGCCTGCTGGGCGAACGCTGAATAGCCCTGGTGCAACAGCGTCTGCAGCAGCGGATGTTCCGGATGGTGAGTCTGCAGCAACACCTCGCCCTGTTTGCCGGCACGGCCAGCACGACCGGCGACCTGGGTGTAGAGCTGAGCGAAGCGTTCCGCCGCACGAAAATCGGCTGAGAACAGCGCACCATCGACATCCAGCAGCGACACCAGCGTAACATCGGGGAAGTGGTGGCCTTTGGCCAGCATCTGGGTGCCGACAAGGATTCGTGCGCCGCCGCGATGAACGTCAGCCAGATGCTGCTCCAGCGCACCTTTGCGGCTGGTGGTATCACGATCGATTCGCGACACCGGCACGCCAGGGAAAAGTGTGCCGAGCTGCTGCTCCAGTTGCTCAGTCCCGACGCCTACCGGTAGCAAATGGGTTGAACCACACTGCGGGCATTGATTAGGCAGCGGACGCTGGCTGTCGCAATGGTGGCAGCGTAGCTGGCGATGGTGCTGATGCAGCGTGTAGTAGCGGTCACAGCGGGTACACTCAGCAATCCAGCCGCAATCATGACAGAGCAGGGCGGGCGAAAAGCCGCGGCGGTTAAGAAACAGCAGCACCTGATTATCGGCCTGCAGATGCTGGCGCATTTTACCAATCAGGCCCGGTGCCAGACCGCCGATCAGCTGCACACCTTTTAAGTCGATAAGCTGTTGCAGTGCCGGTCTGGCATTGCCGGCGCGTTTTGTCAGGTCGAGCTGGCGATACTTGCCGCTGCGGACATTGTGCAGTGTCTCCAGAGCGGGGGTCGCCGATCCCATAACAATCGGGATATCCTCTTCATGTGCGCGGAAGACGGCCAGATCGCGCGCCTGATAGCGCCAGCCTTCCTGCTGTTTATAGGAGCTGTCATGCTCTTCATCGATAATAATTACGCCAGGACGGGCCAGTGGCGTAAACAGCGCCGATCGGGTGCCAATCACAATCGCCGTTTCGCCGCGCCGCGCACGTAACCAGACCGCCAGCCGCTCACTGTCATTTAATGCGGAGTGCAGCACATCAATGGGCGCATCAAAACGTTCGCGAAAACGGGCGATAGTTTGCGGGGTCAGGCCAATCTCCGGTACCAGCACCAGCGCCTGTTTACCGCGTGCCAGCACATTTTCCAGCACGCTGAGATAAACCTCGGTTTTGCCTGAACCCGTGATGCCCGCCAGCAGCCAGGCTGCATAATGTTCATCATCTGCCCGAATCGCACCCACGGCCATCGCCTGATCGGTATTCAGCCGCAGACGTTCGCCTTTTACGGCATAAGTGGTACGCCAGTCGTGCATCTGCGGCTGATGCTCATGCAGTTCGCATAACCCTTTGGCGCGCAGCGCCTGCAGCGTCGCATCCGTGAGGTCATGTTCACTGACCTGATGACGATAGAGCGGTTGCTGCCGCAGTGCAGCCAGCGCCTGCTGCTGTTTCGGTGCCCGCTTTAAACTCTCCGGCGCAGTCGCCCGACCCTGCTCGGTGATTTCCCAGCGCCATAAGGGATTGTCCTGCGCCGCTTTGCCCTGACGCAGCAGTACCGGAATAGCATGACTCAGTACCTCTCCCTGCGGCGAATGATAATAGCTGGCGGCCCAGTTAAGGATGCGCCACAGCGAGGGCGGATAGAGGGATTCACTATCCAGTACCTCGATCACGCGCTTGAGTTGTGCTTCCGGCAGATCGCTGCTGTCACGAAAGGCGACCACAATCCCGATCATCCTGCGATTGCCAAAGGGCACACTCACGCGACCACCAATGACCGGCTGCGCGCCCTGTGGCGGCAGATAATCAAACAGGCGGGGCAAGGGGACGGGCAGGGCGACCTGGACTACGGGCATAACTCTCTCTTTCCGGCTCAATGATCGGGGAAGCTAGTGTACACGCTGACCCTGATGGCGGGTATCTCAGCAGATATTTGCAGCAATCGAAACTTACCTGTATAATATGCCGCCTTCGGTGAGAAATATCTGGCCGGAGTACACCCTATAATGTTCAATCGCGTGTGGTGCTGTGCAGGTTAAAGCCTGGCACGGAGAGCGACACGGCCTTCAATGAGGTTTCCCATGAAACAAGGTATTCACCCGAAATACGAAGCAGTTACTATCAAATGTACCTGCGGCAACGAGATCCACACCCGTTCAACACTGACTCACGAACTGAACCTGGACGTTTGTGGCAAATGCCACCCGTTCTATACCGGTAAGCAGCGTGAAGTGGCAACTGGTGGCCGTGTTGACCGCTTTAACAAGCGTTTCAGCGTGCCAGGCGCTAAAAAATAAGATTAAAAGGCACCTGAACCTGCGGGTTCGGCGGCAAGAAAAAACCCAGCTTCGGCTGGGTTTTTTTATGGCTGAAAGATCAATACTCCCAGGTATCCGGATCGACACCCATCTGGCGCATGATTGCTTTTGCTTCTTCCGGAATCTCATCACTACGCTCTTTGCGCAGGTCGACGTCATCCGGCAGCGGTTGGCCCGTAAAGGCATGTAAAAAGGCTTCGCAAAGCAGCTCGCTGTTGGTGGCGTGACGCAGGTTGTTCACCTGACGACGGGTACGCTCATCCGTTAAAATCTTCAGCACGCTCAATGGGATAGATACTGTGATCTTCTTGACCTGCTCGCTCTTCTTACCGTGCTCAGCGTACGGGCTGATATATTCGCCGTTCCATTCAGCCATGGGTTACCTTAATTAATAAACGTTAAATGTTAGGAAATCAGCGGATTATGCCTGATTTTTTCCTGCCTGACCCCTGATATGGCGGGTTTTCTTCGCTCACTGCCTCTGTCTCACAGAGGGGAACGCCAGGCGATGACGCATAATTTTAGCGGTTATTGCGGTTTTGCTCAATCTATACGCAAAGACATTTAGATGTCCAGATGTATTGACGTCTAATTAGAGGGTGATATCCTGTGGCCTACATTTTATTCACTCTTCAGGAACAATTCGCTCATGACGCGTAAACCGGCAACCATCGCAGTGCGCAGCGGTTTGAATGATGACGAGCAATATGGCTGCGTTGTCCCGCCAATCCACCTCTCTACCACCTATAACTTCCTGGATTTCAATGAGCCTCGTGCGCATGACTACTCCCGTCGTGGCAACCCCACTCGTGATGTCGTACAGCGTACGCTGGCAGAACTGGAAGGGGGAGCGGGCGCGGTATTAACCAATACCGGGATGTCGGCGATTCACCTGGTCACGACGGTGTTTCTGAAGCCTGGCGATCTGCTGGTCGCGCCACATGACTGTTATGGCGGCAGCTATCGGCTGTTTGACAGCCTGAGTAAGCGCGGCGCCTATCGGGTGAAATTTGTCGACCAGGGTGATCCGGTAGCGCTGCAGGCCGCTCTGGATGAAAACCCAAAACTGGTGCTGATTGAAAGCCCCAGCAATCCGCTGCTGCGCGTGGTAGATATCAGCGCGATTTGCGCCGCTACGCGTGCTGCGGGTGCCATCAGCGTGGTGGACAACACCTTTATGAGTCCGGCGCTGCAGAATCCTCTGGCGCTGGGTGCGGACCTGGTGATCCACTCCTGTACCAAATACCTCAATGGCCACTCCGATGTCGTGGCGGGCGCGGTCATCGCCAAAGATCCGCAACTCGCTACCGACCTGGCCTGGTGGGCAAATAACATTGGTGTGACAGGAGCAGCGTTTGACAGTTATCTGCTGCTGCGCGGGATTCGTACGCTTTCACCGCGGATTGCAGCCGCACAACGCAACGCACTCGCGATTGTAGAGTATCTGAAGCAGCAGAAACTGGTGAAAAAGTTGTATCATCCTTCGCTGCCGGAAAACGCCGGACACGAACATGCTGTACGTCAGCAGCGCGGCTTTGGCGCGATGCTGAGTTTCGAGGTCGACGGTGATGAGGCGCTACTGCGTCGCTTCCTGAAAGCACTGCAGCTATTTACGCTGGCGGAATCGCTGGGCGGAGTAGAGAGTCTGATCTCCCATACCGCCACCATGACGCACGCGGGGATGTCGGCAGAAGCACGCGCGGCAGCGGGCATTTCCGATACGCTGCTGCGGGTTTCTGTCGGTATTGAAGATCACGAAGATTTAATTGCCGATCTGGATAATGCATTCCGGGTCGCAGCCGAGGGTTAAGCATGACGATTTCAGCAGGCGCGGGAACGCCGAACATCAGGCAGTTGCATAAGTTTGGCGGCAGCAGCCTGGCCGATGCGCGCTGCTATCAGCGCGTTGCCGGTATTATGGCGGACTACAGCCAGCCGGGCGACCTGATGGTGGTCTCTGCGGCAGGCTCAACCACCAACCAGCTGATTAGCTGGCTGAAGCTGAGCCAGAGCGATCGGCTCTCTGCGCATCAGGTGCAACAGGCCTTACGGCGCTACCAGAGCGAACTGATCAGTGCGCTGCTGCCTGCTGAGGTCGCAGAACCTTTAATCACCGCGTTTATCCGTGATCTGGAAAAGCTCGCCGCACTGCTGGATGCGCCGATCACCGATGCGGTCTATGCCGAAGTGGTCGGTCACGGTGAAGTCTGGTCGGCACGCCTGATGTCAGCGGTACTGAGCCAGCGTGACCTTCAGGCCTGCTGGCTGGATGCGCGTGAGTTTCTGCGCGCTGAACGTGCCGCACAACCGCAGGTAGATGAAGGGAAGTCCTGGCCACTGCTACAGACTCTACTGGCGCAGCATCCGCACAAGCGCATCGTGGTGACCGGATTTATCAGCCGCAACGACGCCGGTGAAACCGTCCTGCTTGGCCGTAACGGTTCCGACTATTCTGCCACGCAGATTGGCGCACTGGCGGGTGTCGGGCGGGTGACCATCTGGAGCGATGTGGCGGGTGTCTACAGTGCCGATCCCCGCAAAGTCTCTGATGCCTGTCTGCTGCCGCTGTTAAGGCTGGATGAAGCCAGCGAGCTGGCGCGCCTGGCGGCACCGGTTCTCCATACCCGTACTCTGCAGCCGGTTTCAGGCAGCGATATCGACCTGCAACTGCGCTGCAGTTATCAGCCGGAGCAGGGCTCAACCCGCATTGAGCGCGTGCTGGCCTCCGGGACGGGCGCGCGTATCGTCACCAGCCATGATGATGTTTGCCTGATTGAGATTCAGCTGCCAGAGCAGCATGACTTCGCCATCCTGCACAAAGAGATCGACCTGTTGCTGAAGCGCGCGCAGCTGCGTCCGCTGGCGTTTGGCGTTCATCCCGATCGTCAATTGCTGCAGCTCTGTTACACCGCCGAAGTGGTAAACAGCGCCTTTACGCTGCTACAGGATGCCGGTTTACCGGGCCATCTGCAGCTGCGCGACGGCCTGGCGCTGGTGGCGCTGGTTGGCGCAGGCGTTACCCGCAATCCGCTGCATACCCATCGCTTCTGGCAGCAGTTAAAGGATCAGCCAATTGAGTTCATCTGGCAGTCAGAAGAGCACATCAGCGTGGTCGCAGTGCTGCGCGTCGGCCCGACTCAGCATCTGATTCAGGGATTGCATCAGTCGCTGTTCCGGGCAGAAAAGCGCATCGGTCTGATGCTGTTTGGCAAAGGCAATATCGGTTCACGCTGGCTGGAGCTGTTTGCCCGCGATCAGGAAACGCTGTCAGCGCGGACCGGCTTTGAATTTGTGCTGGCGGGCGTCGCGGACAGCCGTCGCAGCCTGCTGAGCTATGAAGGGCTGGAAGCCAGCCGGGCACTCGCCTTCTTTGATGATGAAGCGGTAGAGCGCGATGAAGAGTCGCTGTTCCTGTGGATGCGTGCTCACCCGTTTGATGACCTGGTGGTGCTGGATGTCACTGCCAGCACACCGCTGGCGCAGCAGTATCTCGACTTCGCCAGTCACGGTTTTCACGTTATCAGCGCCAATAAGGTCGCGGGAGCGTCTGACAGTCAGACCTGGCGCCAGATCCGCGATGCCTTTACCAAAACCGGACGTCACTGGCTCTATAACGCCACCGTTGGCGCAGGTCTGCCGATCAACTATACGGTGCGCGATCTGCGCGACAGCGGCGATACCATCCTGGCGATCAGCGGGATCTTCTCCGGCACGTTGTCGTGGCTGTTCCTGCAGTTTGATGGCACGGTGCCCTTTACCGAGCTGGTGGATCAGGCCTGGCAGCAGGGTTTAACCGAGCCCGACCCGCGCGCCGATCTCTCGGGTCAGGATGTGATGCGCAAGCTGGTTATCCTGGCGCGTGAGGCAGGCTACAACATCGAGCCGGATCAGGTGCGGGTGGAATCGCTGGTGCCCAGTAACTGTCAGCAGGGATCTGTCGACCACTTCTTTGAAAATGGCGAAGAGCTGAATGAGCAGATGCTGCAGCGGCTCGAAGCGGCGCAGGAGATGGACCTGGTGCTGCGTTACGTTGCCCGGTTTGATGCTAACGGCAAGGCGCGCGTGGGTGTTGAAGCGGTGCGTCCGGAACATCCGCTGGCCTCACTGCTGCCGTGCGACAACGTCTTTGCGATTGAGAGCCGCTGGTACCGCGATAATCCGCTGGTGATCCGCGGACCGGGCGCAGGCCGGGATGTCACCGCAGGCGCTATCCAGTCAGATATTAATCGCCTCGCACAACTGCTGTAACTCCTCCTCCTCAGGCGCTTCGGCGCCTGTTTTCAATGCGTTATCGCTCCCCTGTTGAATCTCCTTCATGTTGATTGAAAATTGATCACGACTGTCGACCATTTTTAAGTTGACGGCACAGTCAGATTACGTCATTTTGAACATCTGGACGTCTAAACGTGTAGATGTTCACAGGCCGATTGTTAATCGATGAGGGTGCAGGATGAGTTTCTTTCATGCCAATCAGCGCGAAGCGCTAAACCAGAGCCTGGCTGAGCTGAACGGGCAAATTAATGTTTCATTTGAGTTCTTCCCGCCTCGTACCAGCGACATGGAAGAGACCCTGTGGACCTCTATCGATCGCCTGAGCAGTCTGAAACCGAAATTCGTTTCTGTGACCTACGGTGCGAACTCAGGTGAACGTGATCGCACCCATAGCATTATCAAAGGCATTAAAGATCGCACCGGTCTGGAAGCTGCTCCCCATCTGACCTGTGTCGATGCCACGCGCGATGAACTGCGTACCATCGCTCAGGATTACTGGAACAACGGCATCCGTCACATTGTGGCGCTGCGCGGCGATCTGCCCCCAGGCAGCGGTAAGCCAGAAATGTACGGCAGCGATCTGGTTTCGCTGCTGAAAGAGGTGGGTGATTTTGATATTTCGGTTGCGGCCTATCCGGAAGTCCATCCCGAAGCGAAAAGCGCCCAGGCCGATCTGATTAACCTGAAGCGAAAAATCGATGCAGGTGCCAACCGGGCTATTACCCAGTTTTTCTTCGACGTTGAAAGTTATCTGCGTTTCCGCGATCGCTGTGTCGCGACCGGCATTGACGTGGAAATTGTGCCGGGCATTCTGCCGGTCTCTAACTTTAAACAGCTGCAACGCTTTGCCACGCTGACCAATGTGCGTGTGCCGGGCTGGATGAGCGCGATGTTCGCCGGTCTGGATGATGATCCGGAAACGCGGAAAATGGTGGGAGCCAATATCGCGATGGATATGGTGAAAATCCTGTCACGCGAAGGGGTGAAGGATTTCCATTTCTACACGCTGAACCGTGCCGAAATGAGTTACGCCATTTGTCACACCCTGGGCGTGCGTCCTGCTGCTGCTGCGGCTTAACCGCTCTGCTTCAGCCAATAAAAAAGTCGGGAGAGTCCCGACTTTTTTTGTTTTTACTGCACCACCATTAACCGGTATTGCGCATGCCTGCCGCGACACCGGCAATGGTCACCATCAGCGCCTGCTCAACGCGGGCATCCGGTTCATCGCCATTCGCTTCCCGCGCGCGCGAACGATGCAGCAGTTCGGCCTGGAGTACGTTGAGCGGATCGGTATAGACGTTACGCAGTGCAATTGACTCGGCAATCCACGGCTGATCGGCCATCAGGTGTGAGTCATTGGCAATGGTCAGTACCGCTTTGATATCCGCATCAAGCTGATCGCGCAGCTGTTTGCCCAGCGGCCAGAGTGATTTCTCGACCAGACGCTGATCGTAATATTCCGCCAGCCACAGGTCCGCTTTTGAGAATACCATCTCCAGCATACCCAGACGGGTAGAGAAGAATGGCCAGTCGCGGCACATCGCTTCCAGCTGATCCTGATGACCGGCGGCCATCGCCTGTTGCAGGGCCGCACCGGCACCCAGCCACGCAGGCAGCATCAGACGGTTCTGCGTCCAGGCGAAAATCCATGGAATCGCACGCAGCGACTCTACGCCGCCGGTAGGTCGGCGCTTGGCGGGACGTGAGCCCAGCGGTAATTTACCCAGCTCCTGCTCCGGCGTCGCTGAGCGGAAATAGGGCACGAAGTCAGCATTTTCACGCACATAACCGCGATACATCGCACAGGAGTCGGCGGAGAGCTGATCCATAATGTCGCGCCATTCGCGTTTTGGCTCCGGCGGCGGCATCAGGTTCGCTTCCAGAATTGCGCCGGTGTAGAGCGACAGGCTGGCGATGGTGACGGCGGGTAAACCATATTTAAAGCGGATCATCTCGCCCTGTTCGGTCACGCGCAGACCGCCGCGCAGGCTGCCTGGTGGTTGCGACAGCAGCGCTGCATGGGCGGGTGCGCCGCCACGGCCAATGCTGCCGCCGCGTCCGTGGAACAGCGTCAGTGAAATCCCGGCCTTCTCACAGGTTTTAATCAGGGCATCCTGTGCCTGATATTGCGCCCAGCTGGCGGCCATCACACCGGCATCTTTCGCCGAGTCAGAATAGCCAATCATCACCATCTGTTTGCCCTGAATTAAGCCGCGATACCAGTCGATGCTCAGCAGCTGGCTCATTACGTCATTGGCATTATTCAGGTCATCAAGCGTTTCAAACAGCGGTGCAACCGGCATGGCATAGCCGATGCCTGCTTCTTTCAGCAGCAGATGCACGGCCAGCACGTCAGAAGGGGTTTTCGCCATGGAAATAACATAGGCGGCGATAGAACCCTGTGGCGCTTCAGCCGCGACGCGACAGGTCTCCAGCACTTCACGCGTTTCATCGCTGGGCTCCCAGCTGCGAGGCAGCAGCGGACGCTTGGAGTTCAGTTCACGGATCAGGAAGGCCTGCTTGTCCGCTTCGGACCAGCTTTCATAATCGCCGAGGCCCAGATAGCGGGTCACTTCAGCAATCGCTTCGGTGTGACGGGTACTCTCCTGACGCAGATCGATACGCACCAGCGGCACGCCGAAACATTTCACGCGGCGCAGCGTATCAAGCAACTGACCGTTGGCGATAATGCCCATGCCGCACTTTTGCAGTGACTGATAGATGGTAAAAAGCGGATCCCACAGCTGATCGTTGGAGACCAGCAGATCGGCCGGGCGCGGCAGACGTTCACCTTTCAGGCGACGTTCCAGGAATGACTGGGTAGTCATTAACTGGCTGCGCAGGCGTTTCAGGATCATACGATAAGGTTCAAGTGCTTCCGGATCGCCGCTGAGTTCCCGGATCTCTTCAGTGCACTCTGACATCGACAACTCAGAGATCAGTACGCCGATATCGCGCAGGAACAGGTCAGTGGCTTTCCAGCGACTCAGCTGCATAACGTGGCGGGTAATCGCCGCCGTAACGTTAGGGTTACCGTCGCGGTCGCCACCCATCCATGAGGTGAACTGAACCGGCACGAAATCGACCGGCAGCTTAATGCCGAACGCCTCTTCTACCTGCTCGTTCAGCTCACGCAGGAAGGCGGGTACGCCTTCCCACAGGCTGTTTTCCACCACGGCAAAGCCCCATTTGGCTTCGTCGATAGGGGTCGGACGATATTTGCGAATCTCATCGGTGTGCCACGCCTGTGCCACCAGCTGACGCAGACGGCGCATAATCTGGTTACGTTCGTAGTCGGAGACGTCGCTGTGATCGAGCTGTTTCAGGCAGCTGTTAACTTCGACCAGCTTGTGAATCAGCGTACGGCGGGTGATTTCAGTCGGGTGAGCCGTCAGCACCAGTTCCAGCGACAGCGACTCAATGGCCGCAAGGATGTCACTTTCGCTGATATCTTTCTGCTGCTTCAGGGTATCAAAGGTCTTTTTCAGCAGTTCGGGATGGTTCTCACCCTCGCCACTTTGCGAGATGGTCTGATACTGCTCAGCCACGTTGGTGAGGTTCAGAAACTGGCTAAAAGCGCGTGCAACCGGCAGAAGCTCCTCGTTGGAGAGGTTCTGCAGCGTATTGAGCAGTTCTTTACGATGAGTGTCATTTCCTGCACGGGATGACTTGGAGAGCTTACGGATGGTTTCCACCTGGTCGAGGATGTTCTCTCCCAGTGCATCCTTAATCGTATCCCCGAGCAGTTTGCCGAGCATACTGACATTACTTCGCATTGCGGAATATTGTTCGTTCATTGGACCCTGACACCCTTATCGTCTTGAAAAACTTCTACACCCGACCTTTCAGGCAGCAGAAAAATCAGCAACGCCATGTTCCCCCTAATCTACAGGGAACCGGCTCCGTTGCCGCCTGTCCACATTCTGAAACGCTCTGGATAATCACCCGGTGGGCATAACATCGTCTTTTATCTAGCCACGTAATGTTGCGTTCGTCAAATGCGTTAAAGTGCGCTGAAGGTGTGGCTAAATAACGGAAATTCGTAGAATTTATCGGGAACAAAGCGGGATAAGTTATTCTTATTGCTAAATCCCGCAGAATGAAGGGGCATTTTACTGTTAATGCAGTGAAATGCCCCATTTGCTGTTAATCAGTGGCAAAAATGCTGCACAACCTGACTGATAAGCGCCCTTGTCGGCTTAATAAATGCAGTATCAATAAATTCGTCTGGCTGATGTGCCTGCTCAATCGACCCCGGGCCCAGTACCAGCGTTGGGCAGAGCTGCTGAATAAAAGGCGCTTCGGTGCAGTAGTTCACCACCTCAGTGGGTATACCCAGCAATTTCTCGACCACACTAACCAGTTCATGATCTGCCGGACACTCGTAGCCAGGAATCGGCGGATGCAACTCGGCAACCGTGACACGGCCCGGCCAGCGCGCACTGACCGGTGCCAGCGCCTCGTTCAGTAGCCCATCGAGATCGTTCAGCGACAGACCCGGCAGCGGACGGATATCCATATGCAGTTCACAGCAGGCACAGATACGGTTAGCGGCGTCACCGCCATGAATATGGCCGAAGTTCATGGTGGGATAGGGGATGGCAAAGCCGTCATGGTGATAACGCTGCTGCAGCGTATTGCGCAGTTGCATCAGATGGGTGATCGACTCATGCATCAGTTCAATGGCGTTAACGCCACGTGCGGGATCGCTGGAGTGGCCCGATTTTCCCTCGATACGGATCACATTCGACAGGTGACCTTTGTGCGCACGCACCGGTTTAAGCGAGGTTGGTTCACCGATGATGGCGCAGTCGGGACGCAGCTGCGTCGATTCAGAAAAATATTTGGCGCCAGCCATGGTGGTCTCTTCATCGGCCGTAGCGAGGATATAGAGCGGCTTGCTCAGCGTGCTGACATCCACATCGCGCAGCGTATCGAGAATAAAGGCGAAGAAGCCTTTCATGTCTGCCGTGCCCAGGCCATAGAGCTTGTTGTCGTGCTCGGTCAGGGTAAAAGGATCGCGTGTCCAGCGGCCATCGTCAAAAGGAACGGTATCGGTATGACCTGCTAGCAGCAGGCCGCCCGCACCGCTTCCGGTACGCGCCAGCATATTAAATTTATTGCGGGTGCCGGGCACTGGCTGTACTTCAACGCTGAAGCCGAGGTCGCGGAACCAGCCGGCCAGCAAATTGATTAAAGTTTCATTACTCTGATCCAGTGCGGCATCGGTTGCGCTGATCGACGGTGTGGCGATTAACTGGCGGTACAGTTCAATAAAAGGCGGTAATTTTGTCTTCACTGTTGGCGGTCCTTGGGTTAGGATGTATCCATATTCATGCAGTAATAGTGAATAAAAATACATTAACGTCCTCTGCAAGGGAACCTTAAATCACTGCAGATGACAGGGCGGGTAACGGGGCAAGGCCGCGACCCGGAACGTGCGACTGTAAAAAGGGTTACAGCCTGATGTTGAATACGCTGATCGTTGGTGCCAGTGGTTATGCTGGTACAGAGCTTGCCACCTTCCTGAATCGCCATCCACATATCAACATAACCGCTTTGGCGGTTTCGGCGCAAAGCCCTGATGCCGGCAAGCGCCTCTCCGATCTCCATCCGCAGCTGAAAGGTGTGGTGGATTTGCCGCTGCAGCCGCTGAGCAGCGCGGCCGAGTGGGCAGACAAGGTGGATGTGGTGTTCCTGGCGACGGCCCACGAAGTCAGCCACGATCTGGCGCCGGAATTTCTCAAGGCTGGCTGTGTGGTGTTCGACCTGTCGGGTGCGTTCCGCGTGAATGACGCTGATTTTTATACCCGCTTTTATGGCTTCACCCATCAGCATGGCGACTGGCTGGACAAAGCCGTTTACGGCCTTGCCGAATATCAGCATGAGAAAATCCAGCAGGCGCAGCTGGTGGCTGTGCCAGGTTGCTATCCGACCGCTGCGCAGCTGGCGCTGAAGCCCCTTGTGGATGCCGGACTGTTAAACGAGGCGCAGTGGCCGGTAATCAACGCCACCAGCGGCGTGAGCGGTGCCGGACGTAAAGCCAATGTCGGCACCAGCTTCTGCGAAGTGAGCCTGCAGCCTTACGGCCTGTTCAATCATCGTCATCACCCGGAAATCGTCGCGCACCTTGGTACGCCGGTGATCTTCACTCCGCATCTGGGTAACTTCCCGCGCGGTATCCTGGCGACGATTACCTGCCGTCTGAAAGCAGGTGTCAGCCGTGAAGATATCGCCGCAGTTTTCCATCGCGCCTATGACAACAAGCCACTGGTGCGGCTCTACGAACAGGGCGTACCGGCGCTGAAAGCCGTTGTAGGTCTGCCTTACTGCGATATCGGTTTTGAAGTGCAGGGCGAGCATCTGATTGTCGTGGCAGCCGAAGATAATCTGCTGAAAGGCGCGGCATCGCAGGCGGTACAGTGCCTGAACATCCGGTTCGGCTTCCCTGAAACGCAGTCACTGATTTAACGGACAAATATACCATGACCAATCCATTGATTATCAAGCTGGGCGGTGTGTTGTTAGACAGCGAAGAAGCGCTGGCCCGCCTGTTTGAAGCGCTGCTGACCTACCGCAGCGCCCATCAGCGTCCGCTGATTATTGTCCACGGCGGCGGTTGCCTGGTGGATGAACTGATGAAAAAGCTGGCGCTGCCGGTGAAGAAGAAAAATGGCCTGCGTGTCACGCCAGCCGATCAGATCGACATTATTACCGGTGCGCTGGCGGGAACCGCGAATAAAACGCTGCTGGCCTGGGCAAAAAAATCGGGCATCAACGCGGTAGGCCTCTGCCTGGGCGATGCGGGCATCGTGAATGTCACACCGTTTGATGAAGAACTCGGCCACGTTGGCCACGCAATGCCGGGCGATCCGGCATTGCTGAACACCCTGCTGGCGGCCGGCTATATGCCGGTGGTGAGCTCAATTGGTATAACTGACAGCGGCGACCTGATGAACGTCAACGCTGACCAGGCGGCGACCGCACTGGCCTCGACGCTGGGCGCTGATCTGGTCCTGTTGTCAGACGTCAGTGGTATTCTCGACGGCAAAGGTCAGCGCATCGAAGAGATGACCGCCGACAAAGCTGAGCAGCTGATTACCCAGGGCATTATTACCGACGGCATGATTGTGAAAGTGCACGCTGCGCTTGATGCAGCGCGTACCCTGGGCCGCCCGGTGGATATTGCCAGCTGGCGTCACGCTGAGCGGCTGCCTGACCTGTTTAACGGCGTGTCGATTGGCACCCGGATTCTCGCTTAACGACTCTGATTCAAGGATTACGAAATGCAAACGCAAAACATCAAAAAAATCGTTCTGGCTTACTCCGGTGGTCTTGATACTTCGGCCATCATTCCATGGCTGAAAGAGAACTACGGCGGCTGTGAAGTCGTCGCTTTTGTCGCAGATATCGGTCAGGAGCGCGGCGATCTGGAAGGTGTAGAGAAGAAAGCCCTGCAGTCCGGCGCATCTGAATGCCACGTGGTTGACCTGCGTGAAGAGTTCATCAGCGACTATGTCTATCCGGTGCTGCAGACTGGCGCCCTCTATGAAGGCACTTATCTGCTGGGCACTTCAATGGCGCGTCCTATCATCGCTAAAGCACAGGTTGAGCTGGCGCTGAAAGTGGGTGCGGATGCGCTGTGTCACGGCGCAACCGGTAAAGGGAATGACCAGGTGCGTTTCGAAACCACCTACACCGCGCTGGCACCGCAGCTGAAAGTGGTGGCTCCGTGGCGTGAATGGAACCTGCGTTCACGTGAAGCGCTGCTGGACTACCTGAAAGAGCGCAACATTCCGACCACCGCGTCACTGGAGAAAATCTACAGCCGCGACGAAAACGCCTGGCACATCTCCACCGAAGGTGGCGTGCTGGAAAGCCCGGCCAATGCACCGAATAAAGATTGCTGGGTCTGGACTGTCGATCCGCTGGAAGCGCCTGACCAGCCTGAAGAAGTGACCGTGACCGTGGAAAAAGGTCGGGTCGTGGCGGTTAACGGTGAAAAACTGAGTCCGTTCCAGTGCCTGGAAAAACTTAACGTGCTGGGCGCAAAACATGGCGTCGGCCGTATTGATATCGTTGAAAACCGTCTGGTAGGGATTAAATCCCGCGGCTGCTACGAAACCCCTGGCGGCACTATCATGGTCAATGCGCTGCGTGCGGTTGAGCAGTTGGTGCTGGATCGCGATAGCTTCAAATGGCGTGAGCAGCTCGGCCACGAGATGTCCTATGTGGTTTATGACGGCCGCTGGTTCGCCCCGCTGCGTAAGTCGATTCAGGCCGCTGCCGAATCGCTGGCGGAAGAGGTTAACGGTGAAGTGGTACTGCAGCTCTACAAAGGCCAGGCGACAGCCACCCAGAAGCGTTCCGCGAACAGCCTCTACTCGGAAGAGTTCGCCACCTTCGGTGAAGATGAAGTGTACGATCACCGTCATGCGGGCGGCTTTATCCGTCTGTTCTCGCTCTCTTCGCGTATCCGCGCCCTGAACGAGCAGAAGAAGTAATTTTCAGGCGAGGTGCGCCTCGCCTCACAGTTTCATTTCAGGGGCGGCATTTATGCCGCCCCTTGTTTAACGATTCAGAGGAGTTTTCACATGGCACTTTGGGGTGGACGGTTTACTCAGGCAGCGGATCAACGTTTTAAACAGTTCAATGACTCGCTGCGCTTCGATTACCGCCTGGCAGAGCAGGACATTATTGGCTCTGTTGCCTGGTCCAAAGCGCTGGTGACGGTAAATGTCCTGACTCAGGATGAGCAGCAGCAGCTGGAAGCGGCCCTGAATACGTTACTGGATGAAGTCCGTGAGGATCCTGAGCAGATTCTGCAGAGCGACGCCGAAGATATCCACAGCTGGGTTGAAGGCCAGCTGATCGACAAGGTGGGCGCGCTGGGCAAAAAACTGCACACCGGACGTAGCCGTAACGATCAGGTCGCGACCGATCTTAAGCTGTGGTGCAAGGTGCAGATTGAGGCGCTGCTGGGTGCCACCCGTGATCTGCAGCAGGCGCTGGTGGTCACCGCTGAAGCCAATCAGGATGCGGTGATGCCGGGCTACACGCATCTGCAGCGTGCGCAGCCGGTGACGTTTGCGCACTGGTGCCTGGCCTACGTTGAAATGCTGGCGCGTGACGAGAGCCGTCTGCAGGATACGCTGAAGCGGCTCGATGTCAGCCCGCTGGGCTGTGGCGCACTGGCCGGTACCGCGTATGAGATCGATCGTCAGCAGCTGGCAGGCTGGCTGGGCTTTGCTTCCGCCACGCGCAACAGTCTGGATACCGTATCAGACCGCGATCACGTGCTGGAGCTGCTTTCTGACGCTGCCATCGGCATGGTGCATCTGTCGCGCTTCGCCGAAGATATGATCTTCTTCAACACCGGTGAAGCGGGCTTTATCGAACTGTCAGATAAAGTGACCTCCGGCTCATCGCTGATGCCGCAGAAGAAAAATCCGGATGCGCTGGAGCTGATTCGCGGCAAGTGTGGCCGGGTGCAGGGCGCGCTGACCGGCATGATGATGACGCTGAAAGGTCTGCCGCTGGCGTACAACAAAGATATGCAGGAAGACAAAGAGGGGCTGTTTGACGCGCTCGACACCTGGCTCGACTGTCTGCATATGTCAGTTCTGGTGCTGGATGGCCTGCAGGTTAAACGCCCGCGCTGCCAGGAAGCGGCTGAACAGGGTTACGCAAACTCCACTGAACTGGCTGACTATCTGGTCGCCAAAGGCGTGCCGTTCCGTGAAGCACACCATATCGTCGGGGAAGTAGTGGTTGCCGCCATCGGGCAGGGTGTGGCGCTGGAAGCGCTGTCGCTGGCACAGCTGCAGCAGTTCAGTGCGGTGATTAGCGAGGATGTCTATCCGATTCTGGCGCTGCAATCCTGTCTGGATAAGCGTAATGCGCAGGGCGGCGTCTCGCCACAGCAGGTTGCGCGTGCCATCGGTGACGCAAAGCAGCGTCTGGCGTAATTAACAGGTAAAAAAAAGCGGGCACATTAAATGCCCGCCAACCTCTAGCTTCAGAATTACTCATTTTTATAGGCACATCATCAAACCGCCTGCTCTCCCGGCCGACGCTCAGATTCTCTTACGCTGACAGCAAATATTGCTGCAGATCCTCACTGCCGCCAATGTGACGACCTCCCATGAAGATCTGCGGTACCGTCGCCCGGCCTGAAACGGCGCGCAGACTCACGGTTGTTGCATCCTGTCCCAGCACGATCTCTTCGTACTGAATACCATGATCCATCAGCATCTGTTTTGCCTGGGTGCAGAAGGTACAGCCAGGTTTGGTGAAGATTGAGACCGACTCCTGAGCTTTACACTCGGGCGCCAGATAGCGCAGCATGGTGTCGGCATCAGAGACCTCAAATGGGTCGCCCGGCTTGTTTGGCTCAACAAACATTTTCTCTACCACGCCGTTACGCACCAGCATCGAGTAGCGCCATGAACGTGGGCCAAAGCCTAGATCGGCTTTCTCAACCAGCATCTCCATGCCGCGGGTAAACTCGCCGTTGCCATCAGGGATAAAGGTAATGTTGTCTGCGCGCTGTTCTGCTTTCCAGGCGTTCATCACAAACGTGTCATTCACCGAGACGCACAGAATGCTGTCCACACCCTGCTGGGCAAACAGACCCGCTAATTCGTTGTAACGCGGCAGATGGCTGGAGGAGCAGGTCGGTGTGAATGCGCCCGGCAGTGAAAAAACGATGACCGTTTTGTCTTTAAACAGCGCTTCAGTGGTGACATCGACCCAGCGATCGCCCTGACGTGTGTGAAAAGTCACTGACGGAATAGCTTTACCTTCCTGACTTGCAAACATTTTTTTCTCCTGACATACCGCGTTCCATTTGATGTGCGCATTATTCCCAACCACCCTTGATAGGGCCAATCGTTCATTGCTATTCTATCTATCGCCACGGTCTATCGTGGCTTGGAGGGTAATAATGAATATTCGTGATCTTGAATATCTGGTTTCGCTTGCTGAACACCGTCATTTCCGCCGTGCTGCGGATGCGTGTCATGTCAGTCAGCCGACGTTAAGCGGGCAGATCCGTAAGCTGGAAGATGAGCTGGGTGTGATGCTGCTGGAGCGCACCAGCCGTAAAGTGCTGTTCACCCAGGCAGGTTTGCTGCTGGTGGATCAGGCGCGTACGGTGCTGCGTGAAGTGAAAGTGCTGAAAGAGATGGCCAGTCAGCAAGGGGAAGCGATGTCAGGTCCGCTGCATATCGGCCTCATCCCGACTACCGCGCCCTACTTATTGCCACAGATTATCCCGACGCTGCACCAGACATTCCCGAAACTGGAGATGTATCTGCACGAAGCGCAGACGCAGCAACTGCTGGCACAGCTCGATAGCGGCAAGCTGGACTGCGCGATTATCGCGCTGGTCAAAGAGAGCCAGGCCTTTATCGAAGTGCCGTTGTTTGATGAGCCGATGAAGCTGGCAGTCTATGCCGATCATCCCTGGTGCGATCGCGACCGGGTACCTATGTCCGATCTGGCAGGCGAGAAATTGCTGATGCTGGAAGATGGGCACTGTCTGCGTGACCAGGCGATGGGGTTCTGCTTTGAGGCGGGCGCCGATGAAGATACCCATTTCCGCGCGACCAGTCTTGAAACGCTGCGCAATATGGTGGCGGCAGGCAGCGGGATTACGCTGTTACCGGCGCTGGCAGTCCCACCGGAGCGTATCCGCGATGGCGTCTGCTATCTCACCTGCTACAAACCGGTGCCACAGCGTACAATTGCGCTGGTCTATCGACCGGGTTCACCACTGCGCAGCCGTTATGAACAGCTGGCAGAGGCGATTAAAACCCACATGCAGCACTATTTCGACGCTGCGTTAAAACAGGCGGTTTAAGCCGTTTAACGCCGCAACGCGATAGGCTTCGGCCATGGTCGGATAGTTAAAGGTGGTATTCACGAAGTACTCAATCGTGTTGCCACCGTTTTTCTGCTCCATGATCGCCTGACCGATGTGAATAATCTCGGCGGCACGTTCACCAAAGCAGTGAATTCCCAGAATCTCTTTGGTTTCCCGATGGAACAGAATCTTCAGGCTGCCAACGTTCATGCCAACGATCTGCGCTCGCGCCAGATGTTTGAACTGCGCGCGGCCCACTTCGTAAGGCACCTTCATTGCCGTCAGCTGCTGCTCGGTTTTACCCACGGAGCTGATTTCCGGAATGGTGTAAATCCCGGTTGGGATATCTTCAATCAGGTGCGCTGACGCTTCCCCTTTGATTATCGCCTGAGCGGCAATACGGCCCTGATCGTAGGCGGCTGAGGCCAGGCTCGGATAGCCAATGACGTCTCCGACGGCATAAATGTGCGGCTGAGCCGTCTGATACATGCTGTTCACTTTCAGCAGGCCACGACCATCCGCTTCCAGACCCACATTTTCCAGCGACAGTGAATCGGTATTGCCGGTACGGCCGTTAGCGTAAAGCAGACAGTCGGCTTTCACTTTCTTACCCGACTTCAGATGCATGATGACGCCATCTTCCACCCCTTCGATCTTCTCAAACTCTTCGTTGTGACGAATCACCACGCCGCTGTTCCAGAAGTGGTAAGAGAGAGAGTCAGACATCTCCTGATCAAGAAACGCCAGCAGGCGATCGCGGGTGTTAATCAGGTCAACTTTGACGTTCAGGCCACGGAAAATCGACGCATATTCACAGCCAATCACGCCCGCGCCATAAATAATGACGTGGCCCGGTTCGTGGTGCAGATTGAGAATAGAGTCGGAGTCATAAACGCGTGGATGGGTAAAGTCGACATTGTCAGGATGGTAAGGTCGTGAACCACAGGCGATAACAAACTTCTCTGCCGTCAGCGTCTCACGCGTGCCATCCGGTTGCTCAATCTCAATGGTGTTGGCATCAACAAAATGCGCATCGCCCTGATAAAGTTCACAACGGTTACGCTCGTAGAAGCCCTGACGCATGGCTGTCTGCTGGCTGATCACGTTTTCAGTGTGATTGAGTATGTCGGCAAAAGAGGAGCGAAGCAGTCGGGTATGATCGCTGTAGAGCGGATTTTGGTTGAATTCAATAATGCGACTGACGGCGTGGCGAAGGGCTTTAGAAGGGATGGTGCCCCAGTGCGTACAACCGCCGCCGATGTTGTGGTAGCGTTCAATCACGGCGATGCGCGCTCCCTGTTTTACCAGCCCCATCGCCGCCCCTTCACCGCCGGGCCCTGAGCCAATCACAATGGCATCGTAATCGTAAGACTTTTGCATACCGATACGTCCTATTATTTATACATTTTTACAACGAGATTCTAACATCTCGTCGCGCACTTCTGAATTCTATCAGCGATTTTCATCACATTTTGACAAAGAGTGAGGTTCACAGGCGGTGACAAAGATTGCCAATCTGTACGCTGAAAATTTTGTTATAGTGCCTGCTTAACACCGCTAAAGGCAGAGAGAATGGGCGTCAGAGCGCAACAAAAAGAACGTACACGACGTACACTGATTGAAGCAGCGTTCAGTCAGCTCAGCGCCGAGCGCAGTTTTGCCAGTCTGAGTTTGCGGGAGGTTGCCCGTGAAGCAGGGATTGCACCTACCTCCTTTTATCGTCATTTCAAGGATGTTGATGAGCTTGGCCTGACGATGGTAGATGAAAGCGGGCTGATGTTGCGACAGCTGATGCGCCAGGCGCGCCAGCGTATTGCCAAAGGCGGCAGCATCATTAAAACGTCGGTGTCGACCTTTATGGAGTTTATCGGCAACAATCCCAACGCTTTCCGCCTGTTACTGCGTGAACGTTCCGGCACCTCTGCCGCTTTTCGTGCCGCCGTGGCGCGTGAAATTCAGCACTTTATCGCTGAACTGGCCGATTATCTTGAGGTCGAAAATCGCATGCCGCGCAGTTTTACCGAAGCGCAGGCTGAAGCGATGGTGACCATTGTTTTCAGCGCCGGTGCAGAAGCACTGGATGTTGATGCTGAGCAGCGACGTAAGCTTGAGGATCGGCTGGTGTTACAGCTGCGTATGATCGCCAAAGGCGCTTATTACTGGTACCGCCGGGAGCAAGAGCGACTGGCGGCCACCCTGGAAAAACCCGAAGAGCAATGAGTAAGGATCAGTCCATGACCCACCCAGGTACTCGCGATAAAAGCACACTGGTACTGGCTTTTATTACCGGCTTAGCAATTAACGGCTCGTTTTCTGTGCTGTTCAGCGCCTTTGTTCCATTTTCGATTTTTCCGCTGATTGCGCTGGGTCTGGCGGCCTGGTGTCTGCATCAGCGTTACCTCAACACCAATATGCCGGACGGCATGCCAGGACTGGCAGCGGCGTTTTTCCTGCTGGGGATTCTGGTTTATAGCGCGCTGGTGCGGGCAGAATACCCGGATATTGGCTCCAACTTCGTTCCCACCGTTCTGATGGTAGCGCTGGTGTTCTGGATTGCGACGCGTTTTAAGCGCAAGCGTAATCAGTAGTGATAAAAAAAACGGGAACCTCAGGGTTCCCGTTTTTGTTTACGCTTTACGTGTCAGCAGGACACCGCATTCCATATGGTGGGTATAGGGGAACTGATCAAACAGCGCCAGCCGCGTCACATCGTGCGTTTCCGCCAGCGTCTGCAGATTGTCGCTGAGGGTCTGCGGATTGCAGGAGATATAAAGGATGCGCGGATACGCCTGCACCATTTTCACCGTCTCTTCATCCAGTCCGCTGCGCGGCGGATCGACAAAAATCGTCTCGCATTCGTAGCTGGTCAGGTCAATTCCTTCCAGACGATTAAAGCTGCGCACGCCATTCATCGCCTGGGTAAACTCTTCCGCCGCCATACGAATGATCTGCACGTTATCAATCTGGTTCACGGCAATATTGTATTGTGCTGACGCAACAGAGGGCTTGGCGATCTCAGTCGCCAGAACGCGGCGGAAATTGCGTGCCAGCGCCAGCGAGAAGTTGCCATTACCGCAGTAGAGTTCCAGCAGGTCGCCCTGTGAATCCTGCGTCACATCCAGCGCCCACTCCAGCATCTGAATATTCATCGCCGCATTAGGCTGGGTAAAACTGTTTTCGACCTGACGATAGATAATCTCGCGACCCGCTACCGGCAGACACTCATCAACGTAGTCGCGATCCAGACAGATTTTGGTTTTGGTGGCGCGACCAATCAACTGCACATCCAGCCCTTCCGCGCGAAGCTGGTCACGCAGCGCCACGGCTGCCTGCTGCCACTCATCATCCAGTTTGCGGTGATAGAGCAGCGAAATCACAATCTGATTGCTCAGGGTCGACAGATAGTCGATCTGGAACAGTTTATGACGCAGGGTACGGTTATCACGGATCGCGGCGATCATCTTTGGCATCAGCTGATTGATCAGCTGGCTGGCCGCCGGGAACTGATCAACACGGATCCGCTCGCGTGTCTGCTGATCAAAGATGATGTGATAGATATCATCGCCGTCGTGCCACAGGCGGAATTCGGCGCGCATCCGATAGTGGCTGACCGGTGAACGGAACACCTCCACGTCGGGCGCAGCAAACGGTGTCATCATCGTTTCTAAACGACTGACTTTTTCCGCCAGCTGTGCGTCATAGTCTTCAATGGGGAGATGTTCGGGTGTCATGAGCAATCCTGATTAATAGCTTACCAGCGGGCGATTGTAGGCATTCACTTGCTGATGTCCAGTCCCGCAGCGAGAAGATGTTTGGCAGTCTGGACTTCCGTATCTCCACTCCGTAGACTGCAGACGCCGGCCTCAAGCCCGAGTTAATAGGGAATCCAGTGTGAATCTGGAGCTGACGCGCAGCGGTAAGGAATGTCGTGATGAGTGCAATTGCAGACACTGTCCTGTGGGATGGGAAGTCATCATCACTTATGGTTCCCAGCCCGAAGACCTGCCGGTGTAACGTCGCTACTCGTACAATCATCGCGTGCTATTGATTGTCGGCCTGCGGCATCCTGCTTCGTCTTATGGATGCGATAAAAATGACAAAAAAAACTGCTTCGCTGTTCGCTCTGAGCGCAACGGCGATTTCTCTCTGGGCGCAATACGGTTTTGCTCAGGGGAATGATGATACGCAAATAGTCACCGCCAACCGTTTTGCTGAACCTGTTTCAGGTGTGCTGGCACCCACCACCGTTGTCACACGTGATGAGATTGATCGCTGGCAGGCCAAAAGCCTGACGGATGTGATGCGCCGCCTGCCGGGTGTCGATGTTGCGCAAAGTGGCGGGTTAGGGCAGCAGAGTTCGCTGTTTATTCGGGGCACCGAATCGAGACATGTACTGATCCTGATTGATGGTATCCGGCTTAATCAGGCGGGCATCACCGGTTCGTCTGACCTCAGCCAGATCCCGCTGTCACTGGTGCAACGCATCGAATACATTCGCGGTGCGCGTTCTGCAGTCTACGGTTCCGATGCGATTGGCGGCGTGGTGAATATCATTACGGGCCGATCGCAACCGGGCACCACGCTGACGGCGGGCGTCGGGTCAAACGGCTATCAATCCTACGACAGCTCAACCCAGCAGATGCTGGGCGATGCGACAAAGCTCACTCTGGCAGGTAACTACACCTATACCAAAGGGTATGACGTGGTGGCGGGTTATCCCAATGACTTTAGCCCGGCGCAGCACGATCGCGACGGCTTCATGAGCAAAACCCTGTATGGCAACCTTGAGCATCAGTTCAGCGATGAGCTCAGTGGTTTTGTGCGCGGCTACGGGTTTGATAACCGCACCGCCTACGACGGTTCATACACCTACGATAATAATTTCAATATTATCGGGCTGGCGGATACCCGCCAGCTCTACAGCCAGACCTGGGACACCGGGTTACGCTTCAATCGTGACTTCTACTCTACCCAGCTCATCGCCAGTTATGGCCATACCAAAGACATCAACTACGATCCGCGCAATGGCCGCTACGGTGCCGCGTCCACCTTTGATGATGTCACCCAGTACAATCTGCAGTGGGGCAACACCGTGCAGGTGGGGCAGGGGGCGATCAGCGCGGGTGTCGACTGGCAGAAAGAGACGACCGAGCCGGGCACGAACTATTTGTCAGATAGTTATGAGCAGCGTAATACCGGTCTCTACCTGACCGGCCAGCAGCAGTTTGGCAGCGTCACCCTCGAAGGTGCGGTACGCGGTGACGACAACAATCAGTTTGGCTGGCATAACACCTGGCAGACGGCGGCCTCATGGGAGTTTATCTCTGGCTATCGCGCGTTCGCCTCTTATGGCACCGCTTTTAAAGCGCCCAATCTGTCGCAGGTTTACAGCCCGTTTTATGGCAACCGTGACCTCGATCCTGAAAAAAGTAAGCAGTGGGAAGGCGGCTTTGAAGGGCTGAGCGGACCGGTGAACTGGCGTGTTTCAGGCTATCGCAACGACATCGATAATCTGATTGATAGTGATCCGGCGACTTTCCGTTACTACAACATTAAGCAGGCTCGCATTAAAGGCGTTGAAGCGACCGCAGGATTCGACACCGGGCCGCTGGCGCATCAGCTCTCTTATGATTATGTCGACGCACGGGATGGCAGCACCGATCAGCCGCTCGTACGCCGGACTAAGCAGCAGGTGAAATACCAGCTCGACTGGACGCTGTATGAGTTTGACTGGTCAGTCACCTACCATTATCTGGGTGACCGTTATGATACGGACTTTAACAGCTCTCCCAGCCGTCGCGTGAAGTTAGGGGGCGTCAGCCTGTGGGATCTCGCCGTCTCATATCCTGTCACTTCACAACTCACGGTTCGTGGTAGAATTGCCAACCTGTTCGATAAAGATTACGAGACAGTGTATGGCTATCAGACACCAGGACGAGAGTATTACCTCAGCGGCAGCTACAACTTCTGATTTGCGTCCCACCGTGCTGGTGTTTGATTCCGGCGTCGGTGGGCTTTCTGTCTATGATGAGGTCCGTCAGCTGTTGCCGGATCTTCATTATCTCTACGCCTTCGATAACGCTGGCTTCCCTTACGGTGAGAAAAGCGAGACTTTCATTGTGGATCGGGTGGTCGCTATCGTTGAGGCCATTACCCGCAGCTATCCTCTCTCGTTAGTGATCATCGCCTGTAATACGGCCAGCACCGTTTCATTGCCCGCTTTACGTGAACGTTTTGCCTTTCCTGTCGTGGGGGTGGTTCCGGCGATTAAACCGGCCGCGCGCCTGACGCGAAATGGTGTAGTGGGCTTGCTGGCGACGCGTGCCACGGTGCGCCGTCCTTATACCCATGAGCTGGTGTCGCAGTTTGCCGGTTCCTGCAAGATAGAGATGCTGGGATCAGCGGAGCTGGTTGAACTGGCAGAAGCGAAGCTCCATGGTGCGGAAGTTGCTCTGAATGAGGTGCGCCGTATTGTTCAGCCGTGGCTGCGGATGGCGGAACCACCGGACACGGTCGTTTTAGGCTGTACGCACTTTCCTTTACTGCGCGAAGAGTTGCAGCAGGTGTTACCGGAAGGAACGCGTCTGATTGATTCCGGTGCGGCAATTGCACGACGCACAGCCTGGCTGCTGGAGCATGAAGCACCTGAAGTACATTCATCGCAGCAGAACGTTGCATTTTGTACGGAGCTGGATGGCGAAGCGGTACAATTATCACCCGTTTTACAGCGTTATGGCTTCCCGTTGCTGGAAAAACTGGCGCTTTAGCGGCTTTTAGCTGAAAAAATCAGCACTCGGAATTTTATTTGAAATTAGCACTTGTCACCCTCCGAGAACTCCCTATAATGCGCCTCCACTGACACGGCACAACGGCTTACGAAGCGCCGGGTTGAGTAGGTTCGAAATCATACGAACCAGTGAGTTAAGCGAAAATAAATGCTTGACTGACAATGCGGAAAGCGTAATATACGCAGCCCGCGCCGCAGTAAATCGCGGCATGCTCTTTAACA
>NZ_JAPCIM010000002.1:0-725190 GCF_025910055.1 Pantoea sp. JV6
GACTGGCATTACTGCATAGCAGGGGCTTTTTCGTTTACTTCTTCTTCGGCCAGTTGTCGTCGTCATCCCATTTATCGTTGAAATCACGATGCGGCGGCAGGTCAGGTTTGTTATCCATAAATTTTTTATGATCGATGCGTTTCAGATCTTTATAAACGTTCATCAGCACGCCAACCATCAGCAGGATCACCAGGATCCACCAGTAATCTTTAATAAATTCCATTTGCTGCTCCTTAAAACCGCCGTCAGGCGATCAGTTGTTCCATGATGCGTTGGTACATCCGGCTCAGCATCTGCAGGTCGGAGGCTTTCACACACTCATTGATTTTATGAATGGTGGCATTCACTGGCCCCAGTTCCACCACCTGTGCACCCATCCGGGCAATAAAGCGGCCATCGGAGGTTCCGCCCGTGGTCAGCAGCTGCGGCTTAATTTCATTATAGTGCGCTACAGCTTTCACGACGGCATCAACCAGCTTACCGCGCGTGGTCAGGAAGGGCTGGCCAGAGAGTTTCCACTCAATGGTGTAACGCAACTGGTGACGATCCAGCAGCTCTGCGACCCGCTGACGAATCGTCTCATCGGTGAGTTCGGTGCTGAAGCGGAAGTTAAACTGCACAAACAGCTCGCCGGGGATCACATTGTTACTGCCGGTGCCCGCCTGGACGTTGGCAATCTGCATGCTGGTCGCCGGAAAGAACTCATTCCCCTGATCCCACTCGGTCGCGACCAGCTCGTTCAGCGCGGGCATCGCCCGGTGAACCGGGTTATCCGCCAGATGTGGATAGGCGACGTGGCCCTGCACGCCATGCACCATCAGGTTAGCGGTGATCGAACCGCGACGGCCATTTTTCACCACATCACCCACCACTTCCGTGCTGGAGGGCTCGCCGACCAGGCAATAGTCGAGCCGTTCGCGGCGCGCCATCAGCCGCTCAACCACTTTAACCGTGCCATTGGCCCCGCTGGCCTCTTCATCAGAGGTAATCATAAAGGCGAGTCGCCCTCGGTGATTGGGACGCACCGCAACAAAACGTTCGGCAGCCACCACCATTGCCGCCAGCGATCCTTTCATGTCGGCCGCGCCGCGACCGAACAGCATACCGTCGCGGATGGTGGGTTCAAACGGCGGATTAATCCAGCGGCTGGCATCGCCAGGCGGCACCACATCGGTGTGACCGGCAAACGCCAGCGTTTCACCTTCGCCACGGGTGGCCCAGAAATTCAGGGTGTCGTCGATGTTCATCGTTTCAATCTTAAAGCCAATGGCTTCAAGACGGGCGATCAGCAGAGCCTGACATCCGGCATCATCGGGGCTGAGAGAGGGGCGACGAATAAGCTGCTGCGTCAGCTCAATGACCGGGCAAAACATATTATGACTTCTCCTGGATAGCATTCTGATAGGTGGCTTCGCTGAAACCGGCGAGCAGGGCGCCATCCGGGGCGCGCAACAGCGGACGCTTAATCATGGCGGGATGCGCCAGCATCAGCGCTTTGGCGCTGCTGGCATCGGTAACCGCGTCGCGATCACTCTCAGGCAATTTACGCCAGGTGGTGCCCCGGGTGTTAAGCAGAGCCTGATAACCCAGTGCATCGATAAACTCCTGCAGCAGGACATCGTTCAGGCCATCCGCACGGTAGTCGTGGAAGTGATAGTCAACGCCTGCGTCTGTTAAAAAGCGCCGGGCTTTTTTTATGGTGTCGCAATTTTTAATCCCGAACATCACCCACTGCGTGCTCATTGCCCGATCCTTATTGTCCTGTGAGAAGTGAAAGCTGAAAAAAGCAGCCAAAGTGCGAGTTTACCATAGTGTGATCCGTTGCGGCATCTGCGCAGGCGCGGGAATCGGGCCACAGAGCACGGCAGCAAGGTCATCGTCCGGCATCGGGTAAACGCTATCAATTTCGCATCTAACCATTACCCTGCTTATCAATAAGAGCTTAGGAATTTCGCCATGTTGATAAAATAGTCTACCGCTGGGTTTAAAATAAATTATTTTCAACGGGGTTAAGGAGTTGCTGAAGTGTGCGTCAGCTTGCAAAACCAGCAACATTCATGTTTTTATGGCGTATGCCGATAGATATAACAGGTGTAAACGTATTCACCTGTATAAAAAAAGAGCGTAACATTGCCAGCACAATAAGAGAGGGCATTATGATTGACACCGAAATGGGAACCTGGAAAGAATTTATCGAAGCGATGTTACGCAACAAGTAACGCGCGAAGAAAAAGCAGGTTAATCCCGCTTGCTGGAATTCTTACCACACACAGAAATAAGGCGGCCACTGATATCAGTGACCGCTTTTTATTTGCGCCTCTACTTAGTCGAGCGGCTTCTCTTTGAGCGGGAAACGGCGGCGTACCAGCACAAAGAACAGCGGCACAAAAAAGATCGCCAGCAGTGTGGCAGAGATCATTCCGCCCATCACACCGGTTCCCACGGCATGCTGGCTGCCGGAGCCCGCTCCGCTGCTGATCGCCATGGGCAGTACACCAAAGATAAAGGCCAGCGAGGTCATCAGAATCGGCCGCAGGCGCTGACGCGATGCCTCCAGCGTAGATTCCACCAGCTCGCGTCCCCGGCTGTTGATCTCATTAGCAAATTCTACAATCAGGATGGCGTTTTTGGCGGATAACCCCACTACCGTCAGCAGGCCAACCTGGAAATAGACGTCATTTTCCAGCCCACGCATCCAGGTGGCGATTAGCGCGCCGACCACGCCCAGCGGCACCACCAGCATCACCGAGAACGGGATCGACCAGCTTTCATACAGCGCGGCCAGGCAGAGAAAGACCACCAGCAGCGAAATCGCATAAAGTGCCGGCGCCTGCGAACCGGAGAGCCGCTCCTGATAAGAGGCACCGGTCCACTGGAACCCGACGCCCAGGGGCAGGGCATTAACCAGTTTTTCCATCTCATCCATCGCCGTGCCGCTGCTGACGCCACTGGCCGCTTCGCCGACAATCTCCAGCGACGAATAGCCGTTGTAGCGTTCAAGACGTGGGGAACCGGTCTCCCAGCGGCTGGTGGCAAACGCGGAGAAGGGCACCATTTTGCCGCTGCTATTGCGCACGTACCATTTGTTGATGTCGTCTGGCAGCATGCGGAATTCAGCGGCAGCCTGTACATAGACCTTCTTCACCCGGCCACGATCCAGGAAGTCATTCACGTAGCTGGAACCCCACGCGGTGGTCAGGGTGTCGTTGATGGTATCCAGCGACACGCCCAGCGCCTGCGCTTTACGTGCATCAACATCGATCTGCAGCTGCGGGCTGTCATCCAGTCCATTGTGCCGTACCCGCGACAGCGCGTTGTCATTGCCCGCCATCTCCAGCAGTTTGTCACGCATCGCCATCAGTTGGGTATGACCGACGCCCGCGTGATCCTGCAGTTGCAGGTCAAAGCCGGAGCTGCTGCCCATGCCGGTGATGGCTGGCGGGCTGCTGGCAATCACCCGGCCCTCTTTGATCTTCTGAAATGCCTTCGTCGCGCGCTCGATAATCGCGAACGAGGTGCGATCGGCACCGGGCCGCGCTTCCCAGTCTTTCAGCCGCACAAACAGACGCGCCACGTTTTGTCCATTGCCGCCCGGACCTGCGCCGATGGTGGAGAAGACCGACAGCACATTGGCTTTCTCCTCGGTGAGATAATAGTTTTCAACTTTGGCGACGACGCTGGCAGTTTGCTCAAGTGTCGCGCCTGCCGGAAGCTGAACCTGCGTCAGGAATACGCCGCGATCTTCCAGCGGCAGAAACGACGTCGGCAGACGCAGAAACAGAAAGGCCATCAGGCCGATGATGCCGAGATAGAGCAGCAGCCAGCGACCGCCCTTGCGCAGGATACCCGCGACCCCGCGCTCGTAGCGGTCAGCATTGCGATTAAAGTGACGATTGAACCAGCCGAAGAAGCCGCGACGCTCAGGCTGCTCGCCCTGTGAAACGGGTTTGAGCAGCGTGGCACAGAGCGCCGGTGTCAGGATCATCGCCACCAGCACCGACAGCACCATCGCCGACACAATGGTAATTGAGAACTGACGGTAGATGGCGCCGACGGTGCCGCCGAAAAACGCCATCGGCACAAACACCGCAGAGAGCACCAGCGCGATACCCACCAGCGCGCCCTGAATCTGGCCCATCGATTTTCGGGTGGCGGCACGCGGCGAGAGTCCCTCTTCATGCATGATACGTTCAACGTTTTCCACCACCACGATGGCATCATCCACCAGCAGCCCGATTGCCAGCACCATGGCAAACATGGTCAGGGTATTGATGCTGAACCCGCAGGCATAGAGCACGCTGAAGGTGCCGAACAGCACCACCGGCACTGCAATAGTAGGAATTAAGGTGGCACGGAAGTTCTGCATAAACAGGTACATCACGCCAAATACCAGCACAATCGCCTCCAGCAACGTCTTCACCACATCGGTGATTGACGCTTTAACGAAAGGGGATGTTTCATAGGCGATTTTTGCTTCCAGACCGTGCGGGAAGTAGTGGGACAGCTCCTCAATGCGCGCCCGCACCAGCTTATCGGTGTTCATCTCGTTGGCACCGGATGCCAGCTTCACCCCCAGGCCTGACGCGGGCTGGCCGTTGTAACGACTCAGATAATCATACTTCTCAGCGCCCAGCGCCACGCTGGCGACATCGCCCAGCGTCACCACCGAACCATCGGGATTGTTCTTCAGGGTAATCGCCCGGAACTGCTCAGGGGTCTGCAGCATCGACTGGGCGTTGACCGTGGCGTTAAGCGCCTGTTTCTCTACCGACGGCAGGCCACCCACCTGACCCACGGCAACCTGGGTGTTCTGCGACTGGATCGCACTGACCACATCTTCCGTGGTCAGCGAATAGGCGATCAGTTTATTGGGATCGAGCCAGATACGCATCGCATATTGCGAGCCGTAAGCGTCAACCTGGCCGACGCCATCAATACGGCTTAGCGGATCCTGAATATTACTGGCGACATAGTCTGAAATATCCTGCTTATCCATGCTGCCGTCGGTTGAAACGAATGCCACCATCAGAATATTACTGTCACCGGTTTTATTGACGGTCACACCCTGCGACTGCACCGCCTGTGGCAATTTGCGCAGTGCGGATTGCAGCTGGTTCTGTACCTGCTGACGGGCTTCATCGGGATTGGTCCCGGCGGTAAAGGTGAGGGTGATCTGTGCCTGGCCGGTGTTGCTGCTGTTAGAGGACATGTACATCAGATTATCGATGCCGGTCATGTTCTGCTCGATCACCTGGGTAACGGTGTTTTCCAGCGTCTGGGCGGATGCGCCCGGATAGTTAGCGGTGATGCGCACGTTGGGCGGTGCCAGATCGGGGTACTGTTCAATAGGCAGCGAAATAATCGAAAGCGTGCCACACAGGCACAGCAGAATCGCCAGAACCCAGGCAAAGATAGGGCGGTCGATAAAGAAATTCGACATTAAATCGACACTCCTCACTACTTTTATCGTTGGTCAGGCCCACCAGCAACGGGCGCTCTGGCAGGAAACTCGGCGGGTCTTTGCCATGATTCTCCGCCGCCGTTTACTCTACGTGCGGCAGCGGGGGAAATCGTGGAGAAATTGAGGAGAAAATGTAAATTCGTTGGCTATTTGCGGCTTTCAAGCCACATCACCGTGGCGGCGACGCGTGAGCGGACATCCAGTTTCCGCAGCAGGTTACGAATGTGCACTTTTACCGTCTCTTCAGAGATATGCAGAATAGCGGCAACCTCTTTATTCGACAGGCCACGCGCCACCTCCTGCAGCACATCCCGTTCGCGCTCGGTGAGCTGACGCAGAGGATCGGCACTGTGCTGGCGATTAGCCAGATAGCGGGTGACGCCCTCGCTGAAGACCTTTTCGCCCCGCGATGCCTGCAGGATATGCCCCAGCAGGACCTCCGGCTCGCTGTCCTTGAGCAGATAGCCGTCAGCACCGGCATCCACCATGGCAAAAATATCGCTGCGGGCGTCAGAGACGGTCAGCACCAGAATGCGCGAACTGATCCCTTCATGGCGCAGCGCCTTCAGCGTATCCAGTCCGGACATGCCTTTCATATTCAGGTCGAGCAGAATGATGTCCGGTTCCTGATGGCGGGCCTCCGCCAGCGCTTCAGTGCCGTTGCTGGCTTCGGCGATCACCTCCAGCCGGGGATCCAGCGCCAGCAGCTGACGGACACCGCGGCGCATCAGCGGGTGGTCATCCACAATCATCAATGTTAATGCGGGCTGTTGCATATTTTCTCCGTTTCATAGGTTTCAGACTGCGGCAGATCAGACGGTATTGTTCAGGGACAACACCCTGTTTTGTATCGAATAGTCCGCGGTCGCAAACCGATAGATTATTTTAATGAATTAAGACCCGCTCTGGCCTGCTATTCCAGCGGGCGCGCCGGTTGCGGTGGAAAGCGCAACTCCACCCTGGTACCCCGTGGCTGTGCATGGAGGGTCAGATGGCCGCTCAGGCGCTGAGCGCGCTCCGCCATAATAGTCAGGCCGTAATGGCCCGGCGGTTCGTCAGTGCTGTTCATCCCCACGCCATCATCCGTAATCGTCAGTAAGTGCTCACCTTTTTCACTGTGCTGATAATCCACCCGGATAACCTGCGCACTGGCGTGACGAATCGCATTCAGCAGCGCCTCACGGACGATCTGCAACACATGCACCTGCTGTTGTGCTTCCAGACTCTGCAGGCCGGTCTGATAGTTAAAGTGTATCTCTGCGCTGCTCTTCTCCTGCAGCGAGGCGATCATCGCCTGCATGGCCGCCACCAGATCCGCCTGCTCAATGGTCAGACGGAAGGTGGTCAGCAGCTCACGCAGCTGACGATAGGCCTCGGCCAGCGCCTGATCGAAGTCCGCGATAATGGTATGGGCGGCGCTATCGTCTTTATCAACGGCGCGGCGCAGCAGGGTCAGCTGAATGCGTAAAAACGAGAGCGACTGCGCCAGCGAGTCATGTAATTCCCGGGCAATGGTCGTGCGCTCTTCAATCAGCAGCATCTGCTGATACTGCTGCTGTGCCTGCCAGATCCAGATAGCCCGTCCCAGCATCGCCGCCAGGCTGCGCATCAGTTCATCCGGAGGCGAGGCACCAGCTGTCTGCCAGCGCAGCTCGCCAATCTGCTGCTCGTCCTGCTGTAACGGCAGACGTTGCCACTGACCGGCTGCCTGATCATCACCGGCACGAAACTGAAACTGGTCGCTGTCGAGCCGGATCGCCGTCAGTTTCTCGCGCGTCAGTACATTGGTTAACACGGCTTCAAACAGTGCCGGATGCAGCGGGCTGGCGGTCAGCATTTGTGAGCTGTCATAGAGTAGCGACAGCGTGCGATTCGCCTGGGTTAAATCTTCTGTTTTGGCGCGCACCGTGCTTTCCAGCAGCTGGTAGTGCGAATGCAGCCGTGCCGCCATGCCGCTGAAGGCATGCGACAGCACCCGCAGTTCATTCTGCTGCTCAACGTGCAGCGGCGGAAAAGCAAAGTTGCCGCTCTCTACGTAGCGACTGGCGGTGACCAGCGCATTAAGCGGGCGCACCACCTGCAGTCGGGTAAAGCGAATCGTCATCAGTGCCAGCGCCACAATCGCAATGACCCCCACCAGGCTGCTGGCGGCCACCAGATGCATTTTCAACTCGGTATAGCGTTGCAGACCCAGTACAAAGCGATCGATTTCACCGACGTAGATCGGCACCTGCTGCTGATAAGCCACGGTATCGCCCTGTTGCAACTGTTGCTGCAGCGAGGGCCAGGCGGCACGCAGCCGTTGATAGCGAACACTTACTTCACGGGGTACCCAGGGCCGATCAAGTTTCTGCAGCACCGGGGCATCCAGCGTTTGCTGATAGCGCGCCAGATGATGAGCCAGATTTTGCGGCTGCCGGCTGGCATCCCAGGCCATGCGATAGCTCTGCATGCGCAGTGAACCCGCCAGATTGATCGCCTCCGCGTCGCGCTGGCTGCTCAGGAGCGTGACTAATGCCAGACCGGTGGTGAGCAGCGACAGCAGGACAATGGCGCTGAGCGCCTGAGCGATGCTTTGAGTTACGGAACGTTTAACAATCACATGAATGGCCCTGTTGAGAGTGCGGGAATTATAAGAGCGCATTAACGTAACGCAAATGATCCATTCCCTGTTTATCGCACAGGACGTTACACATCGCACATAAAATGACCGCAACTGACAGTTCCCAGGACGTGCTGCTGTTCAACGCTTAAAAAAGGAACAGGTTTACATCGTCCCGATGTTGCTTTTCATTGCAGCGCTAATAATTCATCCAGTCATCAACTCAACCCCGAACACAGATTAAGGAGCATCCAATGAAAAAGCTGAATGCTGTCCTGGCAGGCGCATTACTGGCTACCGCCTCATTTGCCACTTTTGCCGCCGCGCCGGTCGATCAGTCGCAGGCGCAGAGTATGCAGAGCATCGGTAGCGTTTCGGTCTCCGGCGTTCGCGGCTCGCTGGACGATGCGAATCGCCAGCTGTCGCAAAAAGCGGAAGAGATGGGCGCCAGCCATTACCGCGTTATCGGTGTCGATAACCCAGGCGACTCCAGCCTGTGGAGCGGCACCGCAGAGATTTATCGCTAACCCAACCCTCCTGTTTCCATCCCTGTAGCTTTTACCGGCCTGAAAATGGCCGGTTTTTTTGTTTTTGTGCATCAGGATGGATTCTTACAAATCAGCCTGTGCATCTGCCCGGTATATTTTGCTTCGTTCTTGCAGAACGGGTAGGATTCATCGCCGTAAATTCCCGCGCTGCCTGGCACTCACTCACAGGCAAACGCACAGAGGAAAATACCCCGTTTCACAGGGCATTACGCCTGAAATGGGGGCGACGACTGATAGTCAGGACAAACAGGAATGCTATGAAATCTAAAAACAAAACCCCAGGCGAGATGCGCGCTGCGAAACGACGCTGGCTCAACTCTCATGACGCCGGCTACCAGAAGGCGATGGGTAACCGTCACGTACAGATGATTGCGATCGGCGGTGCCATCGGTACCGGTTTGTTCCTGGGCGCAGGTGGCCGTTTGCAGGCTGCTGGCCCCGCCTTAGCCATCATCTATCTGGTGTGTGGCATCTTCTCCTTCTTTATTCTGCGTGCGCTGGGCGAACTGGTGTTACACCGTCCCAGCAGCGGCAGCTTCGTCTCCTACGCCCGTGAATTCCTGGGTGAGAAAGCCTCCTACGTGGCGGGCTGGATGTACTTCGTCAACTGGGCAATGACCGGCATCGTCGATATCACCGCCGTCGCGCTCTACATGCACTACTGGGGCGCATTTGGTGATGTGCCACAGTGGGTGTTCGCCCTGGGCGCGCTGGCGATTGTCGGCACCATGAACATGATCGGCGTAAAGTGGTTTGCCGAGATGGAGTTCTGGTTCGCGCTGGTGAAAGTGCTGGCAATTGTGATCTTCCTGGTGGTGGGCGTGGTGTTCCTTGGCACCGGCAAACCGCTGGATGGCAACAGCACCGGCTTCCATCTGATCACCGATAACGGTGGCATGTTCCCGCACGGCTTACTGCCTGCGCTGGTGCTGATTCAGGGTGTGGTGTTCGCCTTTGCCTCTATCGAACTGGTAGGTACGGCGGCGGGAGAATGTAAAGACCCGAAAACCATGCTGCCGAAAGCGATCAACAGCGTGATCTGGCGTATCGGCCTGTTCTACGTTGGCTCCGTGGTCCTGCTGGTGCTGCTGCTGCCGTGGAACGCCTATCAGGCGGGTCAGAGTCCGTTTGTTACCTTCTTCTCGAAGCTGGGCGTGCCTTACGTTGGCAGCATCATGAATATCGTGGTGCTGAGTGCCGCGCTCTCCAGCCTGAACTCGGGCCTCTACTCAACCGGGCGTATTCTGCGTTCCATGTCGATGGGTGGCTCTGCACCGAAATTCATGTCTAAGATGAACGGTCAGCAGGTGCCTTATGCCGGTATTCTGGTGACCATCGCCGTCTATGTGATTGGTGTGGTGCTTAACTACTATGTGCCTTCTCAGGTGTTTGAGATCGTCCTGAACGTCGCCTCGCTGGGGATTATCTCCTCCTGGGCCTTTATCGTGGTTTGTCAGCTGCGTCTGCGCAAAGCGATTAAAGAGGGCAAGGCGGATGATGTCAGCTTCAAGCTGCCAGGCGCGCCGTTTACCTCATGGCTGACGCTGCTGTTCCTGTTCAGCGTGCTGGTGCTGATGGCGTTTGACTACCCGAACGGGACTTACACCATCGCCTCCATTCCGCTGATCGCGGTACTGCTGGTGCTGGGATGGTTTGGCGTGCGTAAGCGTGTTCACGCCATAGCTGAGACCGAACAGGATCATCACGAAGAGGAGCCTCAGCCGACCCGACTGGCTGACGACACCTCACGCTGATAAGCGCTGCAGCAATCAGGCCAGCTTTCGGGCTGGCTTTTTTTTGGCGTAAACCGCCTCATTCACCGCGAGAATTAAGATAGTTTTCCCGCAAGCTTGCCCCTATGATGAAAGGCTCCCTTTATGCGGTAGCGGAGTCCTCATGTCGTTTAAGATCAACATCATCAAAGATAAGCTCCTGTCCGAAAACTGGTTTGTGCTGCGTAACTACACCTATGAGATCACCGATGGTCGTGGCGAGGTTATCCGCCATAAACGTGAAGTCTACGATCGCGGAAACGGGGCGACCATCCTGCTCTATAACCGTGAAAAGAACAGCGTGGTTCTGACGCGCCAGTTCCGTATCGCCACTTACGTCAACGGTAACGAGGGCGGCATGTTAATTGAAGCCTGTGCCGGCTTGCTGGACGACGACTCTCCGGAAGATTGCATTCGCAAAGAGGCGATTGAAGAGACCGGTTATGCGGTGGGCGAGGTGGAGAAACTCTATGCCTGCTATATGTCGCCGGGCGGCGTCACTGAATTGATCCACTTTTTCGCGGCAGAATATAATGAATCGCTGCGCGACAATGCGGGCGGCGGCGTTGAAGATGAGTCGATCGACGTGCTGGAACTGCCTTTCCCTGATGCACTGGCAATGGTCGCCGATGGCCGCATTCGCGACGGCAAAACCGTCATGCTGTTGCAGCATGCGCAGATCGCTGGCTGGCTGATACCATAAAAAATCATGCAGTTAGCCTGTTGCAGCGTGACGGCGTTGAGCGTGGAAAGTGAAGCATAATCCACTTTTCATGCACGCTTTTTAAGCAGTTAACTGCGCTTTTTGCACAGGTTCACAGAATGGGAACCCTGGCAGGCCCGTTGATGCGCTATCCTCTCCACTCTGGGTATTCGGGGATCGATTTTCTTAATGTCGTATTGGATGAAATCGCTGTGGCTGTTGCCGTCTCTGTGGGTTGCCTGTGTTCAGGCGGAACCGTTGCAAAAGTCATTCAACGACTGGCAAATCACCTGCAACAATGAAGCCTTTTGCGTGGCGCGCAATATTCCGGGCGACAAAGGGTTAGTGATGACGATTTCGCGGCATGCGGGCGTCAACGATCGCCCCTTGCTGCGAATCGACTACGGCAGTGCCTACAGTGGCGCGCTGCCTGGCGGTTCGCTTCAGGATAACCTGCTACTGGATCAGCGCCGTCTGAAACCCGACCTCAAACACTGGACGGTTGAACCGCATCATCTCGCCACCAGCAATGCCATCGCAATTGATGAGTTTCTTGATCTGGTGATGGAGGCGAAAACCCTTCAGCTCACTTTCGATCCCAATGCGCTGATCTCCCTGCGCGGTATGAAGGCCGCGCTGTTGCTGATGGATGACACCCAGGGGCGGGTCAACAGCATGAGCGCATGGGTTAAGCGTGGCGATCGCGCCAGCTGGGATGTTCCACCACCGCCTGCGCTGCCGCCATTGCCGCCTGCTGTCGAGCCACCCGCGGCATTGACGCGCGACGAGACCAGCGGATTAATTGATTACGGCACCTGGCGGGTCAATACCGACTCCTGCTCACTCGATCCACTGCGCCGTGAAGTCAGCGTTGCGCCACTCACCGATCAGCGCGCGCTGCTGCTGGTGAGTTGTGAAATGGGGGCTTATAACGTGATCGATCTGGCGTTTGAAGTGACGCGCAGCCAGCCGTATGTTGCGCGCGGCATCACCTTAACTCTGCCGTTTACCCCACCAGGTGCCAGTGATCGGCAGCTTGAGCTGATTAACGCCGAATATGATGCGGCCAGCGGCCAGCTCTACACTTTTGGTAAAGGACGTGGATTGGGTGACTGCGGCAGTGCCACACGCTGGCAGTTTGATGGCGCGCGTTTTGTGTTAGCGGAGTATGCGGAAGAGTCGACCTGTGATGCCTGGCACAGCAGTGATGACTGGCCAACCCTGTGGGTCAGCCAGTCTGACGGTGGCGTACAGCAGCGTTAACGAATCGCCTGCACCATCATCGGTGAGCCAAGCTGATTACCGACCAGTTCGGCCAGCATATTATTCACGCCGTCGCTCATTGGCGTAAAGCGGGTCAGCGGCGAGCGAGTCACCACCACAAATACCCCCACGTTATGCTGCGGCACCATCGCCATATAGGTGATGAAACCGCCGCCGCCGCCGGTTTTCTGAATAATGCCAGGACGACCATTTTTCGGCCCCATAAAGACCCAGCCCATCCCCAGCGCATCCGCTTTACCCGGCACATCCATGCCTTCTACTTTGCTCAGCTGATCGCGACGATAGATCAGCGTTTGTAGTCGATCGATCTGCGGCGTGCGGTGGTTAACCGAAGAGTTAAGGAACTGCTGCATCCAGCGGCCCATATCATCCGGCGTTGAGTAAACGCCGCCGCTGCCAATCGCCGCCAGGGTGTTATTGCACGGACTGGCCCCTTTTTCCGCCACCATCAGGCGTCCGCACTGCTCTGGCGAAGGCGTAAACGTCGTGTCCTTCATGCCGAGCGGGCGGGTAATCAGCTGCTGAAACAGCGCCGGATAGGGTTTGCCCGTGGCGCGCGACAGCGCATCACCCAGCAGATCGTAGCCCAGGTTGGAGTAGGCGGCACTGCTGCCCGGTGCTGCTTTGAGGTTAGCGCGTGACAGCCACGCCCAGCGTTCACCACGGGTCGGCCAGACAAATACCGGACGCTGCGCTTTGCCGCCTGGCTGTTCGCGCGGCAGTCCGCTGGTGTGGGTCGAGAGATTGATCAGGCGAATGGGCTGACCATTGTAGGTGGGCACGCGTGAACCCGGCGGCGCATATTTACTCAGGGGATCGTCGAGGCGGATCTGTCCGCGCTCAGCCAGCTTCACCATCACTTCACTGGTCATCAGCTTACTCAGCGAGGCGATGCGGATCAGCGAATCTTTCTGCGGACGGACATTGTTGCCGGGACGGGTTTCACCAAAGCTGGCGAACACCCGCTGATTACCATCAATCGCCACCAGTGCCATGCCGGTTGCACCGCTGCCGTAAAAGATATGTTCCGCATAGCGATCAACAATCTGAGAGGCCAGCAGTGGATCGGGCGCGACCTGCGCCATGCTTTTTAATGGAAGCAGTGAAACCATCAGGGCCAGTAAATAGGGTGTGCGCATGTTCAACGGAAGTGGCTTCGCTATAAAATCGGAGGAAATCTGCCTTCACTCATCGGGATGCATCAGGACAGAACCGCGTTATCCCGGCAGAACAACAGCGGGAACAGACGGACAGCCAGCGCACAGGCAGCATTAAGTATGACGGCTCTATAGTAATGAGTTTACGCAGGGCGGGAAGAGGGGAATGGAGTTTTTTTTATGTATCAGGCTATAAGTGGAAATGGCCCTTCCCGGTGAGCCGGGAAGGGCATAAGCATTAAACTGGCTTGAGTAATGCTTCAGCGTGGCTGACGATATTCTCAACCGTGAAGCCAAACTCCGGGAACAGCTGACTGGCCGGGGCCGATTCACCAAAGGTGGTCATACCGACAATCGCACCGTCAAGACCGACATACTTGAACCAGTAGTCAGCAATACCCGCTTCTACCGCCACACGCGCTTTCACGCCGCTCGGCAGTACGGATTCGCGGTAAGCGGCATCCTGCGCATCAAACAGGTCAGTAGAAGGCAGTGAAACCACCCGCACCTTGTGACCGCCTGAAGTGAGCTTGTCCGCTGCACCCAGGGTGATCTCAATCTCTGAACCGGTCGCGATCAGAATCACTTCTGGTGTGCCGTCGCAATCCTTCAGCACGTAGCCGCCGCGTTTGATGTTTTCGATCTGCTCCGGGGTACGTTCCGGCTGCAGCAGATTCTGACGCGAAAGGATCAGCGCAGTCGGGCCGTGATGACGTTCGACGGCGGCTTTCCACGCTACGGCTGTTTCGACCTGATCGCACGGACGCCATACGCTCATGTTTGGTGTCAGACGCAGGCTGGCGATCTGCTCTACCGGCTGGTGCGTCGGGCCATCTTCGCCCAGACCGATGGAGTCATGGGTGTAGACCAGAATCTGTCGTGCCTTCATCAGCGCAGCCATACGCGCGGCGTTACGCGCATATTCGACAAACATCAGGAAGGTTGCGGTGTAGGGAACGAAACCGCCATGGTGCGCGATACCGTTACCAATCGCCGTCATACCAAATTCACGCACGCCGTAGTGAATGTAGTTACCGGCCGGATCCTCTTTGATCGATTTAGAACCAGACCAGATGGTGAGGTTACTCGGTGCCAGGTCAGCAGAACCGCCGAGGAACTCCGGCAGCATTTTGCCGTAGGCTTCCAGCGAGTTTTGTGACGCTTTACGGCTGGCGATTTTCTGCGGGTTAGCCTGCAACTCCTGAATGAACCGGGTCGCTTCGGTTTCCCAGTTGGCGGGCATTTCGCCATTCATCCGGCGCTCATACTCTTTCGCCAGCTCTGGATGGGCTTCTTTGTAAGCCGCAAATTTTGCATCCCAGGCTTTTTCACGTTCAGCACCCGCCGCTTTGGCATCCCACTGCTGGTAGATTTCAGCCGGGATCTCAAACGCCGGATAGTTCCAGCCGAGCTGTTTGCGGGTCAGGGCAACTTCTGCCTCACCCAGCGCCGCGCCGTGCGACTCCTCTTTACCGGCTTTGTTCGGCGAACCGAAACCGATAATGGTGCGGCAGATAATCAGTGAAGGCTTATCGGTGACACTCTGCGCCTCTTTGATCGCCTCACGAATGGCATCAGCGTCATGGCCGTCGATATCGCCAATCACATGCCAGTTGTAGGACTCAAAACGTTTATGGGTGTCGTCAGTAAACCAGCCTTCGGTCTCGCCATCGATCGAGATACCGTTATGGTCATAGAAGCCGATCAGTTTGCCGAGACCCAGGGTCCCCGCCAGTGAACAGACTTCGTGCGAGATGCCTTCCATCAGACAGCCATCGCCCATAAAAACATAGGTGTGGTGATCGACAATCTCATTATCCGGACGGTTAAACTGCGCGGCCAGCGTGCGTTCTGCAATGGCTAAGCCCACGGCGTTAGCCAGTCCCTGACCCAGCGGGCCGGTGGTGGTTTCAACGCCTGGGGTGTAGCCGATTTCCGGGTGACCTGGCGTTTTAGAGTGCAGCTGACGGAAATTTTTCAGCTCTTCAATCGGCAGGTCATAACCGCTCAGGTGCAGCAGGCTATAAAGCAGCATCGAGCCGTGGCCGTTGGAGAGGATAAAGCGGTCGCGATCAAGCCAGGCGGGATTGGTCGGATTATGCTGGAGGAAGTCGCGCCACAACACTTCGGCGATATCGGCCATTCCCATTGGCGCACCGGGGTGGCCTGAATTTGCCTTCTGTACCGCATCCATGCTCAGTGCACGAATCGCGTTTGCCAACTCTCTGCGTGAGGACATAAAGTTCTCCCTTGTTATGCATCAGGGCGGGAAAGTCCCGCCCGACTAAAATAAAGACTACAGGCGTGCGGCGAGCACATCTTCCAGCTTCTGCTGGTCAACCGCGAACTGGCGGATGCCGTCAGAGAGTTTTTCAACTGCCATTGGATCCTGATTATGTTCCCAACGGAACTCCGCCTCGGAGAGCGGCGACGGCTGGTGGAAACCTTCAGTTGAAGGCTCCAGTTTGCGCTCAAGCGGCGCATCACTGTTCTGCAACTCTTCCAGCAGGTTAGGTGACAGGGTCAGGCGGTCGCAGCCTGCCAGCGCGATAATCTGCTCCACTTTACGGAAGCTGGCGCCCATGATGATGGTGCTGTAACGGTGCTTTTTGTAGTAATCGTAGATGCGACGCACGGATTTCACGCCCGGATCTTCATCTGCCACGTAGGGGTCCATGGGTTTGCGCGAGTTATACCAGTCGTAGATGCGTCCAACGAACGGGGAGATCAGGAACACGCCCGCTTCGGCACAGGCACGCGCCTGAGCAAAGGAAAAGAGCAGTGTCAGGTTGCACTGAATGCCGTTTTTCTCCAGCTCTTCCGCTGCGCGGATGCCTTCCCAGGTCGAGGCCAGCTTAATCAGTACGCGTGAGCGATCGATACCGTGCTCTTCATACATCCGAATCAGTTTTTCTGCTTTGGTCACACACATGCCACGATCGAAGGAGAGGCGCGCATCCACTTCGGTCGAAACACGGCCCGGTATGCTTTTCAGGATTTCCATACCAAGGTTGATCGCCACTTTGTCGCTGGCGTTGATAATCTGCGTCTCTTTGCTGCCGCCCTGTTTTTTGGCGTACTCAATCGCGTCATCCATCAGGTGTTTATACCCTTCGAGACCGGACGCTTTCAGAATGAGTGAGGGGTTGGTGGTGGCGTCTTCCGGGTGGTAATTACGAATCGATTCGATATCACCACTGTCCGCCACCACGGTGGTGAACTGTTTTAGGGCTTCTAGCTGGTTCATCTCTAAACTCCTTGAAAAGAAAAATGAAAGCGAACAGGGGGCACCTCAGGCCTCGCAGCCGGTCTGTGGCATGTTCTGCTACCGGGAACGCGAACCCATAACATTGCAACAGAGAGTTTCTGATGAAAATGCGGTTTCTCTGATTGTTGCGCTGCGAGGCGGTGCGAAGGAGCCGTCATGCGGTGTTAACCGTGGGGTGCGCCATATTCCATCCTTAAGCATAGCAGTCAGGAGGAATGACGCAGGCCACACTGTAGCAATCTGTGCCCTGTAAAAAAGAAGAGGCCGATCAGGCGAGAGGTAAGCGCAGCGCGGGTTGAGACGCGCGCTGCAGCGGGTTGAGACGCGCGCTGCAGCGGCAGAAACGATCAGACTGGCAGATTCAGCCAGTTCTTCACCGGCAGGAAATCGCGATAGAGGGCGGCTTCAGGTGAGTCGGCATCGGGCTGATAATCATATTCCCAGCGCACCAGCGGGGGCATCGACATCAGGATCGATTCAGTGCGACCGCCGGTCTGCAGACCAAACAGCGTGCCGCGGTCCCACACCAGATTAAACTCCACATAGCGGCCACGGCGGTAGAGCTGGAACTGACGCTCACGATCGCCCCACGGGTGCGCTTTACGGCGCGCCACAATCGGCCGATAGGCATCCATAAAGCCGCGGCCAACCGCCTGCATGAAGCTGAAGCTCTGCTCAAAGTCGGGCGTATTGAGATCGTCAAAAAACAGGCCGCCAATGCCGCGCTGCTCATCACGATGCTTCAGATAGAAATAGTCATCACACCACTTTTTATAGCGCGGATAGACATCCTCGCCAAAAGGCTGGCAGAGGTCAGCGGCGGTCTGGTGCCAGTGCAGCGCATCTTCTTCGAAGCCATAAAAAGGGGTCAGGTCAAATCCGCCACCAAACCACCAGACCGGATCGGCACCCGGTTTCTCCGCGATAAAAAAGCGCACGTTGGCGTGGCTGGTAGGTACATAGGGATTGTTCGGGTGGATCACCAGCGACACGCCCATCGCTTCAAAGCTGCGACCCGCCAGCTCCGGCCGGTGTGCAGTGGCGGATGCCGGCATCTGATCGCCATGCACGTGCGAAAAGTTGACGCCCGCCTGCTCAAACACCGCGCCGTTGCGCAGCACGCGGCTCTGACCGCCGCCGCCGCCAGGACGCTGCCAGCTATCTTCAGCAAACGCTGCGCCGCCATCTTCAGCCGCCAGCTGGTTACAAATCTCATCCTGCAATGCGAGCAGGAACGCTTTTACGCGGGAAATATCAGCCATTTTTTCGCTTATGGTTTGTCAAAGTCTGACGCGATTATACGCAAAACCGCGCCGCTTGCATGAGTGCGGCGAGTCGCACGGCCTGAACCGGCGACACGCATCAGGCGTTGCGCCGATCAAACTCATCAAAGTAATTGACGATGCCGCTGGCAATAGCCGAGGCGATTTTCTGACGAAACGCGGTGGTGCCGAGCAGCTGCTCTTCACGCGGATTAGTAATAAAGGAGGTTTCGACCAGCACCGAGGGGATCGACGGTGACTTGAGTACTGCGAAGGCCGCCTGCTCGGTGTGCTGGCTGTGAAGATGATGAACCGGGCGGATCTGATCCAGTACATGCTTGCCCAGCGTCAGGCTGTTTTTGATGGTGTCCGTCTGCACCAGATCGAACAGAATCTGCTGCAGATAGTGATCCTGCTGCTGCGCTTTCACGCCACCCAGCTTGTCCGCATCGTTCTCCCGCTGTGACAGATAGCGCGCCATCGAGCTGCTGGCACCGCGATTAGAGAGCGCAAACACCGAGGCACCGCTGGCATCGGGACTGGTAAAACCGTCGGCATGAATCGACATAAAGAGATCGGCGCCGTGCTGGTGGGCAATCTCCACCCGCTGATAGAGCGGAATAAAGTGGTCGCTGTCGCGGGTCAGACGCACTTCTATGCGCGGATGGCTCTGTAACTGACGCTGCACGTTGCCGGCAATCTCCAGCACGATGTGTTTCTCTTCGGAACCCTCTTCGCCAACGGCACCAGAGTCGATGCCGCCGTGACCGGGGTCGATCATCACGATACGTTTCCCGTTCTTAGTGGGCGGGGCAGGGCGCGAGTGACGATTTGCACCAGTAAGCGCAGACTGCTCTTTAGCCTGAACCGCGCGCGGCGATAAAATGGCCAGAGCCAGCCCGGAAAGCAGTAACTGACGGCGATGAATCAAACGTTTAAGCAGGTGCATGTGCGGGTCCGGTAACAGGAATCTTGCCGGTGTTATAGCCTAAGGGGCTGCTGCCTGCGATCACAGAACCATTTCAGGGCATTACTTTGTATTGCAGGTCGCGAACAGTAAATTTGCGCTTTTTTATTTGTCGCCCGTCATGGAGGGTTGCGTGCGGCAGAGAATGCGTGATAATCAGCAAATTGTGCTTATTTGCAGGTAAAGAAGATGGAAATCCGCGCCTTCCGCCAGGAAGATTTTGAAGAAGTGATCACCTTATGGGAACGTTGCGATTTGTTACGGCCATGGAACGATCCTGAGCTGGATATCGAACGCAAAATGAATCACGACCCCGATCTCTTTCTGGTCGCTGAAGTGGGCGGCGTGGTCGTGGGCACACTGATGGGCGGCTATGATGGCCATCGCGGCGCGGCTTACTATCTGGCCGTGCATCCCGACTATCAGGGACGCGGCTTTGCGAATGCGCTGATGAACCGTCTGGAGAAGAAGCTTATCGCGCGCGGCTGTCCGAAACTGCATCTGATGATCCGCGAAGAGAATGATCAGGTAGTGGCGTTCTATGAGAAGCTTGATTATGAGCCGGTCGATGCGCTGCTGTTTGGTAAACGTTTGATCGAAGATCGTGAATACTAAGCCGTCACCGGGCTATCTGCCGGACGAGTATGACGCCAGAGGGCAGCTGCGGCTGCCGTTTCTTTTTTGGCTGATCCTGTTACTCCAGGCACGGACCTGGCTGCTGTTGGTAATGGCCGGGGCGTCACGGCAGCAGGGCAACGATCTGCTGGCGCTGTTCTATCCGGATCGTCAGGCGTTCTGGATCGGCCTTGCGCTGGGTTTACCGGCGCTGGCAGGCCTGCTGCTGACTGGCTATCGCACCCGCCTGCCGCGACTCTGGCAGCACTGGCGCAGCGTGCTGGCGCTGTCGCTGCTGGTGAATCTGCTCTGGCAGGGAATGCAGTTTGTGCAGGGCGATCTGCTCACCTCACCGCTGCCATTGCTGCTGACGTTGTTTGACCTGCTGGCGCTGATCTGGCTGCAATCCAGTCGCCGCTGTCGCGACTGCTTTCTGCCCGAACATCATCTTCACTAAACTTTTTGTCGCTTTGCGACTCCAATCAGTTCCGCCTTTCCGGCATCGCATTTACAGGAGTTCTCATGAAAGCTGTTCGTTCCACGCTACTGATCGCCGCCGTTGTACTGAGCGGCTGTGCCAGTTCGGGTTCCGGCGCTGACAGCAGCCAGCAGGCAAGCTGGTGGAATCCGCTGACGTATCACTGGTCTTCGGCGCTGCCGTGGAACTGGTTCGGTTCCTCGCTGACCGCGACAGAACAGGGTGTGGGTGGGTTAACTGCCTTGACCGCCATGAAAGAGGACGCGATTAATGCCGGACTGAACGGTGACTATAGCCTGCGTCAGGGCATGCGCAGCCAGAATGGTCAGGTGGTCTCTTTCTGGCAGGCGCTGGATGATGGCAACGTTAAGCTGGTGATTTACGGGCAGTCGCAGGTCGAACGTATTGAGGTCATGGACAGCGCAATCGCCAGCAGCGATGGCAGCAAAGTGGGTGATCTCTTCAGTAATAAGTTCAGCAAAGCCTTCGACAACTGCACCTTAGCCAGCGGCACCGATGCGCGTGACGTGGCATGCCGTGCGCCTGGCAGTCAGCATCTGACCTATGTTTATCAGGGTGACTGGCATGGACCGGAGGGATTAATGCCCTCGGACGATACGCTGAAAAGCTGGAAAATCAGCAAGATTGTCTGGCAGCGTTAATCCCTCGTCTTCAGCGCGCCGCCCGTCAGGCGGCCGCTGAGCCTCTCAAAACCTTTGCCGGCGCGCACGGCACGGGGTTCCTCCTACCCATCGGCTTTTGCTGATTTCTGCATAAACAGTGCCGTCGTCTTATGCTTTTTTCGACTTTGAAATCATCAAACGATATATAAAACCGTTACTGGTTTTCACTGAGTTATAAATAAACTGGTGCCTCAGCGGGTGAGATCCGCATCAAACTTTTTCAGGGTGCCAAATGACATTACAAGCGATGAAAAAAATCGTGAGCGGTATCGCGTTGTCGCTGAGCCTGGCCGGCGCAGCCAATGCCACTGAACTCCTCAATAGCTCTTACGATGTTTCGCGGGAGCTGTTTGTCGCCCTGAATGCTCCCTTCGTTAAGCAGTGGGATGCCAGCCATCCCAGCGATCCACTGACCATTAAGATGTCGCACGCCGGTTCATCGAAGCAGGCGCTGGCAATCCTGCAGGGACTGCGCGCGGATGTCGTCACGTACAATCAGGTTACGGATGTGCAGGTGCTGCACGATAAAGGCAACCTGATTGCCGCAGACTGGAAAAGCCGTCTGCCGAATAACAGCTCGCCTTTCTACTCCACCATGGCGTTTCTGGTGCGCAAAGGAAATCCAAAACAGATTCACGACTGGTCAGATTTGACCCGCAGTGATGTGAAGCTGATTTTCCCGAATCCGAAAACCTCCGGGAATGGCCGCTACACCTATCTGGCCGCCTGGGGCGCAGCGGAGAAAGCGGACGGGGGCGATCAGGCCAAAACCCGTGCCTTTATGACGCAATTCCTGAAAAACGTTGAAGTGTTCGACACCGGCGGTCGCGGTGCGACCACGACCTTTGCTGAGCGTGGCCTGGGCGACGTATTAATTAGCTTTGAGTCCGAAGTGAATAACATCCGCAACCAGTACGGCAAAGATGAGTATGAAGTGGTGGTGCCGAAAACCAACATTCTGGCGGAGTTTCCGGTGGCATGGGTGGATAAAAACGTCACCACCAATAAAACCGCTGATGCGGCCAGCGCTTATCTGAACTATCTCTACACGCCTGAAGCGCAGAATATTATTACTCACTACTACTATCGCGTGAACAATGCACAGCTGATGGCGGAGCAGAAAGATCGCTTCCCGCAGACCAACCTGTTCCGGGTGGAAGAGGCGTTTGGCGGCTGGGATAAGGTGATGAAGACGCACTTCGTCAGCGGCGGTGAGCTTGATAAGTTGTTAGCGGCGGGGCGCGGATAATGTTTGCAGCCAGCCAGAAACGCGTGTTGCCCGGCTTTGGTCTCAGCCTCGGCACCAGTCTGCTCTTTACCTGTCTGATTCTGCTGCTGCCTATCAGCGCGGTGATCATGCAACTGTCGCAGATGACGCTGCAACAGTACTGGGATGTGGTGACCAATCCGCAGCTGATTGCCGCCTATAAAGTAACGCTGCTCTCTGCAGGCGTCGCCTCACTGTTTAATGCGGTGTTCGGCATGCTGATGGCATGGATCCTGACCCGTTACCGTTTTCCGGGCCGGACGCTGCTGGATGGCCTGATGGATCTGCCGTTTGCACTGCCTACGGCGGTGGCGGGTCTGACCCTGGCCGGACTCTTTTCGGTCAACGGCTGGTATGGACAGTGGTTCGCTCAGTTCGACATCAAAATCTCTTACACCTGGATTGGTATCGCCATCGCCATGGCCTTTACCAGCATTCCGTTTGTGGTGCGTACCGTACAGCCGGTGCTGGAAGAGTTAGGCCCGGAGTATGAAGAGGCGGCCGAAACGCTGGGTGCCACGCCGTGGCAGAGCTTCCGCCGCGTCGTGTTGCCGGAAGTGGCACCGGCGCTGCTGGCCGGAACGGCGCTCTCCTTTACCCGCAGCCTGGGTGAATTTGGTGCGGTGATCTTTATTGCCGGTAACATCGCCTGGAAAACGGAAGTCACCTCGCTGATGATTTTTGTCCGGCTGCAGGAGTTCGACTATCCGGCGGCCAGCGCCATCGCCTCGGTGATCCTGGCGGCATCGCTGATTCTGTTATTTGCGATTAACACATTACAGAGCCGCTTTGGCCGTCGTCTGGGAGGTCACTAATGGCTGAGGTTTCACAGATTAATCACGCTGCACGTCAGCCAGTGAACTGGGGCAAGTGGCTGCTGATTAGTATCGGCGCGCTGATCTCGATTCTGCTGCTGGTGGTGCCGATGGCCTCCATCTTCTGGGAAGCGCTGAATCAGGGGCTCATTGTCGCCCTCAGCAATCTGGCGGATCCGGACATGCTGCATGCCATCTGGCTGACCGTGATGGTGGCGCTGATCACCGTACCGGTTAACCTGGTGTTCGGCACGCTGCTCGCCTGGCTGGTGACGCGCTTTACCTTTCCGGGGCGTCAGTTGCTGCTGACCCTGTTCGATATTCCTTTTGCCGTGTCGCCGGTCGTGGCCGGTCTGATGTATCTGCTGTTCTGGGGCGTTAATGGCCCGGCAGGCGGCTGGCTGGATGCGCATAACATCCAGATTATGTTTGCCTGGCCTGGCATGGTGCTGGCGACGGTGTTTGTGACCTGTCCGTTTGTGGTGCGCGAACTGGTGCCGGTGATGCTGAGTCAGGGCAGTCACGAAGATGAAGCGGCGGTGCTGCTGGGCGCCTCTGGCTGGCAGATGTTCCGCCGCGTAACGCTGCCGAACATTCGCTGGGCGCTGCTGTATGGCATCGTGCTGACCAACGCCCGTGCGATTGGTGAATTTGGTGCGGTCTCGGTGGTATCGGGATCGATTCGCGGTGAGACCTACACGTTACCGCTTCAGGTTGAATTATTGCATCAGGACTACAACACCGTTGGCGCGTTTACCGCTGCCGCCCTGTTAACCCTGATGGCAATTGTGACGCTGTTTCTGAAAAGTATTGTGCAGTGGCGTTTAGAGCAACAGCACAAACGCCTGCAACAGGAGGGAAATCATGAGCATTGAGATTAACAAGATCAACAAATCCTTTGGTCGCACATCGGTGCTGAACGATATCTCTCTGGATATTGCCTCGGGTGAAATGGTGGCGCTGCTTGGCCCATCAGGCTCGGGTAAAACCACGCTGCTGCGCATTATTGCCGGGCTGGAGCATCAGAACAGCGGTCATATCCGTTTTCATGGCAACGATGTCAGCCGCCTGCATGCGCGCGATCGTCAGGTCGGTTTTGTCTTCCAGCACTACGCGCTGTTCCGTCATATGACGGTATTCGACAACATCGCCTTTGGCCTGACCGTGCTGCCGCGTCGTGAGCGTCCTTCAACGGCGGAGATCAAACAGCGTGTTACCCGTCTGCTGGAGATGGTGCAGCTGGCTCATCTGGCGAATCGCTTCCCGGCACAGCTGTCGGGCGGCCAGAAACAGCGTGTGGCGCTGGCGCGTGCGTTAGCGGTTGAACCGCAGATTCTGCTGCTGGATGAACCCTTTGGCGCGCTGGATGCTCAGGTGCGTAAAGAGCTGCGCCGCTGGCTGCGTCAGCTGCATGAAGAGCTGAAATTCACCAGTGTGTTTGTCACCCACGACCAGGAAGAGGCGATGGAAGTGGCGGATCGCGTGGTGGTGATGAGCCAGGGCAATATTGAACAGGTCGGCACGCCAGATGATGTGTGGCGCGATCCGGCGACCCGTTTTGTGCTGGAATTCCTGGGTGAAGTGAACCGCTTTGATGGCGAGATTCAGGGATCACAGTTCCACGTTGGCGCGCACCATTGGCCGCTGGGCTATACCTCGGCCCACCAGGGCGCGGTTGAGCTGTTCCTGCGTCCGTGGGAAATCGACGTGTCACGCCGCAGCAGTCTGGAAACCCCGCTGCCGGTACAGGTACTGGAGGTGAGCCCGCGTGGACACTTCTGGCAGCTGGTCGTCCAGCCTGCAGGCTGGCAAAGCGAGCCGGTCTCGGTGGTGTTTGAAGGTGAGCAGACAGCGCCGATTCGCGGCGAGCGTCTGTTTGTTGGCTTGCAGCAGGCGCGTCTCTATAAGGGCGATACGCCACTGCGCGCAGTTGCCTTTGCACAAAGCGCCTGATATTTTCTCTTCAACACCGGGCGGGAGTGACACTCCCGCCTTTTTTTCGCATCTGGTTTGTAAGATGCCAGGAACCGCACCGTGACGACTCTCGAAAATACCATCGGCAATACCCCGCTGATTAAGTTGCAGCGCCTGACGCCCGCCAACGGCAGCGAGGTCTGGCTCAAGCTGGAAGGCAATAATCCGGCAGGTTCGGTAAAAGATCGCGCGGCCTGGTCGATGATCAATCAGGCAGAGCTGCGTGGTGATATTTCACCTGGCGATCAGCTGATTGAAGCTACCAGCGGCAACACCGGGATTGCGCTGGCGATGATCGCGGCGATGAAAGGCTACCGACTTCGCCTGCTGATGCCCGACAACATGAGTCAGGAGCGGCAGGACGCGATGCGCGCCTATGGTGCAGAGTTAATCCTGGTGCCACGTGAACAGGGCATGGAGGGCGCACGCGATCTGGCGCAGGCGATGGCGGCGCGCGGTGAAGGCCGGGTGCTGGACCAGTTTAATAATCCCGATAATCCGCTGGGTCACTATCAGACCACCGGCCCGGAATTGTGGCAGCAGTCGAACCAGCGCATGACCCATTTTGTCTCCAGCATGGGCACCACCGGCACCATTACCGGCGTAGGACGATATCTGAAAGAGCTCAACACGGGCGTGCAGGTGATCGGTTTGCAGCCCAGCGAAGGCAGCAGTATTCCGGGTATTCGTCGCTGGCCGCTGGCCTATCTGCCGGGGATCTATCGTCCCGATCTGGTCGATGATGTAATGGATATGACGCAAAAGGAAGCGGAAGAGACGATGCGCGCGCTGGCACGCCGTGAAGGCATTTTCTGTGGCGTCAGTTCAGGCGGCGCGGTGGCGGGTGCGCTGCGCATTGCGCAGGCCAATCCTGGCAGCGTGGTGGTGGCGATCGCCTGCGATCGCGGTGACCGTTATCTCTCTACCGGACTCTATCATCAGTAACCTCTGCCAATGCGGAATCAGGCCTGTGCGTGCATTTACTGCCCACAGGCCTTTTTTTAACCCCAATTTTCAGTGCCAGATAGACTGAATCTGTAAGGATCGCGTAAATCAGGCTGCGCGAATGTTCAGCACAGGACAAAATAGCGGCAATTCTCCAGAGAGATAATCATGAAAATTTTGCTTGTTGATGATGATGTTGAATTAGGCACGATGTTAAGTCAGTACCTGATCGGGGAAGGGTTTGATGCCCAGCTGGTTCTGACCGGCAGCGCTGGCGTGCAGGGCGCGTTATCGGGAGAGTTCACCGCCATGATCCTGGACATTATGCTGCCTGACATGAGCGGCATTGATGTGTTGCGTCAGGTGCGCCAGAACAGCCGGATACCAGTGATTATGCTGACCGCCAAAGGCGATAATATTGATCGCGTGATCGGTCTTGAGATGGGCGCGGATGACTATATGCCCAAGCCCTGCTATCCCCGTGAACTGGTGGCGCGTCTGCGCGCCGTATTGCGCCGTTTCGAAGAGCAGGCGCCACAGCCAGACGCCAGAGAGCCGCTGCGCTGGGGAGAGCTGATGCTTAATCCCGCCACCCGCATCAGCGAATGGCAGGGTAAAACCTTTGATCTGACGGCGTCGGAATTTAATCTGCTGGATCTGCTGCTGCGTGCGCCGGACAGAGTGGTGTCAAAAGATGAGCTCTCCGAAAAGGGACTCGGTCGTCCGCGTGAAGCCTATGACCGCAGCGTCGATGTGCATATCAGTAACATTCGTCAGAAGCTCAGTGCATTAACCGCTGACAGCATCAACATCGAAACCGTTCGCAGCATCGGCTACCGTATTCGATGAAGCAGAGTTACCGTGGACGCATGTTCTGGAAGATCTTTATCGGCTTCTGGATCGTTTTCGTCATTATGAGCCAGCTTATCTGGCTCGGCTTTACGCTCTCCGGTAAACGGCATGAACCGCCTGAACTCGTAGCTATCCGTCGTATTGTGGATCTGCAGATGACCTCCGCCGCGTCCGTGCTGGAGCGGGGCGGGCCTGATGCGCTGAATGCGATGCTCTCGGACTGGGATAACAGCGATCGGCAGTTCTTCCACGTCACCCAACAGACAAAGCCGTCCCAATCAGAAAACAGCGGCAACCTGGATATCAGAGGGCGCTTTCCTGAAGAGGTGGTGCGCTGGGTTCGCGGCGCGGATGGCAAAGCCTATCAGCTGCGCTACGACCTGGATGGCATGCGTAAAGACAGCACGCTGAACATGATGCCGCGCAAATTTCTGAATATTCCTGAGCCGATGTTTGTCTTCGCTGGCTCGGTGGGATTGCTGTTCAGTCTGCTGCTGGCCTGGAATCTGACGCGACCTATGCGTCAGCTGCGGGAAGGATTTTCCCGCGTGGCTGAGGGCGATTTAAGCGTGCGGCTGTTTCCGATCATGCGTAAGCGCCACGACGAGATCTCAAACGTCGCTGAAGCCTTTGACGCTATGGTCGAGCGGCTCGATACCCTGGTGCGCGCCCGTGAAGAACTGTTGCATGATATCTCACATGAGCTCCGTTCACCGCTGGCCCGACTGCAGCTGGCGACCGGGCTGGCCAGACAGACGCCAGAAAGTGTGAACAGTTCGCTTGATCGCATTGATGAAGAGGCGCGTCGGCTGGACAAGATGATCGGTGAACTGCTGACACTGTCGCGGGCTGAGCATGAAAGCATCCCGGATGAGCAATATTTTGATCTGACCGGCTTGCTGCAGGCGGTTATTACCGATGTCCGTTATGAAGCGCAGATCCCAGGCGTGCAGGTAGAGTTGCAGGTCGACGATCGGGCTGATTACACCGTGCGAGGCAATGCAGAGCTGATACGGCGCGGAGCAGAGAATGTATTACGCAATGCGCTGCGCTTCTCTCAGCCAGGGCAGCGGATTGATGTTCATCTGCGCGCAGAACAGCAGTGGCTGGTGATTCAGGTGCGCGATCAGGGGCCGGGTGTCGATGAGGATAAGCTCTCCAGCATCTTTGACCCGTTTGTGCGGGTGAATTCGCCGCTGATGGGCAAAGGTTATGGTCTGGGACTGGCTATCGTGCGCAAGGTGGTGCTGGCGCATCATGGTGAGGTTGAGGCAAGAAACCGGCCAGAAGGCGGACTGGAACTGACGCTGCGTCTGCCGCACTGGCAGCCCTGAACAGGCATACAGCAGAAACGATAACGGCACCCGCGGGTGCCGTTATGTTATGAACGAATGCTTACTTTCTGATGCGAATCACCGGCGTTTCGCCGACGGTGACCTGGCCAGTGAGCTTAATCAATTCCTTGATTTCATCCATGTTGGAGATGACAACCGGTGTCAGGGTTGATTTCGCTTTCTCTTCCAGCAACGGCAGGTCAAACTCGATAACCACGTCGCCTTTTTTGACCTTCTGGCCTTCTTCAGCGATGCGTTTGAAGCCTTCACCTTTCAGTTCTACCGTATCGATACCGAAGTGGACGAACAGCTCAATGCCATTGTCTGATTCGATCGAAAAAGCGTGATTGGTTTCAAAAATCTTACCGATAGTGCCATCAACAGGAGCAACCATTTTGTTGCCGCTGGGCTTGATCGCAATACCGTCGCCCACGATTTTTTCTGCAAACACCACATCTGGTACGTCTTCAATGTTCACGATTTCGCCTGACAGAGGCGCTACGATGTCAATTGTCCCAGCGCTATCCGTTTTTTCGCCAAAAAGTTTAGAAAACAAACCCATGATCTTCTCCTAAGCAGTAATTTGGGGCCAGCATCATGCGGATTAGCAGAGCGTTTTTTCCTTAATGAACTTGTTTACCAGGTTCATTAAATCTTCCGCTGTCGGTTGAGCCAGTGCCTGCTCCGCCAATGCCTTCGCATCTTCAAAATTAGTATTACGAATGATTTTCTTGATGCCAGGGATAGAAATGGCACTCATGCTGAACTCGTCCAGCCCCATTCCCAGTAAAAGTAGTGTAGCACGTTCATCACCTGCCAGCTCACCACACATGCCGGTCCATTTACCTTCAGCGTGAGATGCATCAATGACTTGCTTGATTAAGTTAAGCACAGACGGCGCCATTGGGTTGTACAGGTGCGAGATCAAATCATTACCACGATCGACCGCCAGAGTATACTGCGTCAGATCGTTTGTCCCAATACTGAAGAAGTCGACTTCCTTCGCCAGATGATGAGCAATCACGGCTGAAGCCGGGGTTTCCACCATGATGCCGACTTCGATGCTCTCATCAAAGGCTTTACCTTCTTCACGCAACTGCGCTTTCAGCAGTTCCAGTTCCGCTTTCAGGCTGCGTACTTCTTCAACCGAAATAATCATCGGGAACATGATGCGCAGTTTACCGAAAGAGGAGGCGCGCAGGATGGCACGCAGCTGCGCATGCAGAATCTCTTTGCGGTCCATGGCGATACGGATAGCGCGCCAGCCGAGGAACGGGTTCTCTTCTTTTGGCAGGTTCATGTAAGGCAGATCTTTGTCGCCGCCGATGTCCATGGTACGCACGATAACGGCCTGTGAACCCATGGCTTCAGCGACGGCTTTGTACGCCTGGAACTGCTCTTCTTCGCTTGGCAGTGAGTCACGATCCATAAACAGGAATTCGGTGCGGTAGAGACCCACGCCTTCAGCGCCGTTACGTTCAGCACCGGCGATATCGCGCACAGTACCGATGTTGGCGCAGACTTCAACCTGATGACCATCCAGCGTAACGGCTGGCAGATCTTTCAGCTTAGCTAATTCATGTTTTTCCGACAGATACTGGTTCTGTACGGCTTTCAGCTCTTCCTGAATCGCTTCTGAAGGATTGACGTGAATCGCATTGTTAACGCCATCCAGAATCAGGAAATCGCCATTTTTAACCGTGACGGTCACATTGCCGGTACCGACAATGGCTGGGATCTCCAGCGAGCGCGCCATGATTGAGGTATGTGAGGTACGGCCACCCAGATCGGTGATAAAGCCCAGCACCTTCTTCAGGTTCAGCTGTGCGGTTTCTGACGGCGTTAAATCTTTTGCCACCAGAATGGATTCGTCCGGAATAGCGCTCAGGTCAACGATATGCAGACCGAGGATGTTTTGCAGCAGACGCTTACCGATGTCACGTACGTCAGCCGCACGCTCTTTCAGATATTCGTCATCTAACTCCTCCAGTGCTTTCGCCTGGCCATCGATGACCGAGTAAGCAGCAGCATCGGCAGAAGCGTGATCTTTTTTGATCAGGTCGATGATTTCCTGCTCCAGCTCTTCATCTTCCAGCAACATAATGTGGCCTTCGAAGATTGCTGCTTTCTCTTCACCGAGGGTTTCACCCGCTTTGACGCGAATCGCTTCCAGTTGTAATGCCGCTTTGCTGCGGCCATCGAGGAAGCGCTGAACTTCCTGCTCAACCTGGTCATCAGAAATTTTCTTGCGGTTGATGACGATCTCGTCTTCTTTCAGCAGCAGTGCTTTGCCGAAAGCGATACCTGGTGATGCTAAAATGCCTGAAATCATAACGCTACCTTTTAATCACGATGGCTGATGGGACTCTGTGCGGTGCCATTGTCGCGGGACACGTACTCTACGAAAGCAATAACGCGGACAGGTTGTCCGCGATCAAGATGTTTGCACTCAATGGCGCAGAGGAGTCGATTTGCTGGAGAGCTGAGCGGAGATTACTCCAGTTCAGCCATCAGTTTGACCAGATGCTCAACTGCTTTCTGCTCGTCTTCACCTTCCGCGGAAAGGGTCACAACCGTTCCCTGGGTTAAACCCAGTGTCTGCAGCTTGAACAGGCTCTTCGCGCTCGCTGATTTACCGTTAGAGGTCACGGTAATTTCTGACTGGAAAGCTTTGGCTTCTTTAACGAATTGCGCAGCTGGGCGAGTGTGCAGACCGTTTGGTGCAGTAATGGTAACTTCTTGCTGGAACATTCTATTTCCCCAACGTTATCAGGATGAGTGTTATGGATCTAAAGTCTAGCCTGGAGCCTTTACTTTAGCCTGTGTAGGTGCGCGGGTATAGCTTCATGCTGACCAAAGACGCGCATGCGTCAAATCTACAGTCCGTTGCGTCTCAAAACCGATTCTACACGTCACCGGTTAATTATGCCGTGATTCGCCGTTTCACTGAATCCGTAAATCGATTCAGCTTGATCCACTTCAAACGCGGATTAATTTCAGGCATCGAAATAATTGGCAGTCTAAATACCAGAGCGGCGTCACTGAAATCAATCTGCCGGGTGATGAAAGTGAGATCTGCACCACAAAAAAGCACCCGATTGGGTGCTTTTTTCTCCATTTTCGGACTATCGGCCTCTGCTACTGAAGCTCTTTTTCAGTGAAGAGATCGGCAAACAGGGCGGTACTCAGATAGCGTTCACCGGAGGAGGGGAGGATCACCACAATATTTTTGTTGGCGAAGGCTTCATCTTCCTGCAGCTTCAGCGCCGCGGCAACGGCAGCACCGGATGAGATACCGGCCAGAATACCTTCCTCTTCCATCAGCCGACGCGCCGTACTGATCGCCTCTTCATTGGTGATGGCCACGACGCGGTCCACCAGATTCAGCTCAAGGTTGCCCGGGATAAAGCCTGCGCCGATACCCTGAATTTTGTGTGGGCCGGGCTTGATCTCATCGCCCGCCAGCGCCTGAGCAATCACCGGGGAATCGGTCGGCTCAACCGCGACGGTAATCAGATCTTTTTTGCCTTTGGTGTTTTTGATGTAGCGGCTCACGCCGGTCAGCGTACCGCCGGTGCCGACACCGGCAATAAAGACATCCACTTCGCCGTCCGTGTCTTCCCAGATTTCCGGGCCGGTGGTCTTTTCATGGATTTCCGGGTTGGCCGGGTTGCTGAACTGCTGCAGCAGCACATATTTATCCGGATTGCTGGCAACAACCTCTTCAGCTTTGCTGATGGCACCTTTCATGCCTTTGGTGCCTTCGGTCAATATCAGCGTCGCGCCCAGCGCCTTCAGCAACTTACGGCGCTCCACTGACATGGTTTCTGGCATCGTCAGCGTTAATTTATAACCACGCGCTGCGGCGACATAGGCCAGAGCAATACCGGTGTTGCCGCTGGTCGGTTCAACCAGTTCAACACCCGGTTTCAGAATACCGCGTTTTTCTGCGTCCCAAATCATATTGGCACCGATACGGCATTTTACGCTGAAGCTCGGGTTACGGGATTCAACTTTCGCAAGGATGCGGCCGTTACCGATGCGGTTCAGTCGAACCAATGGCGTATGACCAATTGTCAAAGAGTTGTCTTCATAGATCTTACTCATAGCCTGTCCTTAACTGTATGAATTATTGGGAACCCTATGAGCATACCTTTTCTGCCTGGTGGCGGAAGGAAAGAAATCGTATATCTATATGTCGCCCGGCAATAAGCCCTGCTAAAAAGAGCATAAGGCGCACTGATGAATTTAGCGCAACTCATCACGTGCCAGCGTTGGCCGGTAGCGATCGACCCACATGGCGGTGGCACCGCAGACGGCAACCGGCATGATCACCAGGTTCAGAACCGGGATCATGGTGAACAGACTGATTAGCGCGCCAAACTGCATATTGGCCGTTTTGTGCTGACGCAGGGCGTTGCGCATCTGCTGAAACGGCACTTTGTGGTTATCGAACGGATAGTCGCAATACTGGATGGACAACATCCAGGCGCTGAACAGGAACCACAGCACCGGCGCAACGGTCTGGCCAAAGCCAGGAATAAAGTAGAGCAGCAGCAGTCCCAGCGCGCGAGGCAGGTAATAACCCAGTTTTTGCAGTTCGCGCTTCATGATGCGTGGCACATCCTTAATCATCCCAGCCCAGCCGCTGTCCGGCAGGGGCTTGCCTGTCAGGCGGCCTTCCAGTTGCTCGGCCAGCAGGCCGCAAAACGGAGCGGCAATTAAGTTTGCCAGGGTCGAAAAGAAGTAGCTAAACACCAGCACAATCGCAATCACCGACAGCGGCCATAACAGATAGCTCAGCCACTGCAGCCAGTCCGGAATATGGGCCATCAGACGCGGGATCCAGTCACCGAGACGATAGAAAAGCCAGATGAAAGCGCCACCCAGCATCACGATATTGATCAGCAACGGCATCACCACAAAGCGGCGAATGCCAGGCAGACGTACCAGTTTCCAGCCCTGGCTAAAGTAGTGCATGCCGTTAAAATTTGAGACGGAATTCTCAATGGCCATAAAGCCAGTTCTCCTGAAGATGTTAAGGCGCGCCCACTATAACCTGGCTTTTTCTCCAGGCCAGGTGCCGTTTGGGTAAAAAAACAGCGAAAAAGCGTGGGTTGCCTATCTTATTTGTCAGAAAATAGTGCACAGACTTGCACTTGTGTAGCAGGGCAAATACAGTTAGAGGATAAAGTTTGCCGCGGTGGCAAGGTATTGGAACAACAGAGAATACAATGATGCAGGATTTGCGTCTGATATTAATCGTTGTTGGCGCGATCGCCATTATAGCGCTCCTTCTTCACGGGCTGTGGACCAGCCGTAAAGAGCGTTCGTCAGTGTTCCGCGATCGCCCGCACAAACGTCTAAAACAACGTGATGAAAATGATGAGCAGGACCTGATTGACGACGAGGATGATGGCGTCGGCGAGGTTCGCGTTCGTTCTGATCGCAACGTACATCAGGAACCGCGTTTCGATGAGATTCGCGAGCCACAGCCAGAAGCGCCGCGTAAGCCTGCGCCCGCTGAGCCTGTGCGTCAGCCTGCGCCACGACCCGCACCGCAACCCGAACCTGAAAGCGACCCGCTTTTTAACACGGCACCGCAGCCTGCTCCGAAGTCGCGCCCTGAACCGGTTCGTCAGCAGCCCGCACCCACTTTTGTCGCGCCGCCCGTTCAGGCCGACCCGCTGCTGGATCTCGACCCGCTGGAATCTGTACAGCCAGCACCACAGTACCAGGCAGAACCTGAGCCGCAGCCTGAAGTGACACCGGCGCCCGCGCCGGCACAGCCTGCTGCTAAAGCGCCAGCGGAAAAACCGAAAGAAGCGGTACTGGTGCTGCATGTTGCCGCACATTCGGGCGGTGAACTGAACGGTGAGGCACTACTGCAGGGTATTCTCCAGGCGGGCTTTCAGTTTGGTGAAATGAACATTTTCCATCGTCATCTCAGTCCGGCTGGCAGCGGCCCGGTATTGTTCAGTCTGGCCAATATGGTTAAGCCGGGCTCGTTCAATCCTGATCTGATGACCGATTTCAGCACGCCTGGCATCTCTATCTTCATGATGGTGCCTTCTTATGGCGATGCGAATCAGAACTTCAAGCTGATGCTGCAGTCGGCTCAGCGTATCGCTGATGATGTAGGTGGCGTGGTGCTGGATGATGAGCGTCGCATGATGACACCACAGAAGCTGGAAACTTACAAAGCGCGTATCCGCGATGTGGTTGGCGTCTGAGACCTGCGCTAAACGCTATCTGAATTGTTAAAAACAAACCCCCGCCTGTCGGGGGTTTTTTATCTGATGGGGCTTTATGAAATCCGTCCAGGATCACATCACCGAACTGCGCACCACGTTGCGCCATCATGAATATCTCTATCACGTTATGGATGCGCCGGAAGTGCCGGATGCTGAATACGATCGTCTGATGCGTGAACTGCGTCAGCTGGAGGAGGAGCACCCGGATCTCATTACGCCAGACTCGCCGACACAACGCGTGGGTGCCGCGCCGCTGACGGTCTTCGAGCAGGTGCGCCATGAAGTCCCGATGCTGTCGCTTGATAACGCCTTTGATGAAGCCACGTTTATGGCTTTCAACAAGCGGGTGCAGGATCGCCTGAAAAGCAGTGACGACATAACCTACTGCTGTGAACTCAAGCTTGATGGCGCTGCGGTCAGCCTGATGTATGAAAATGGTCTGCTGGTCCAGGCCGCAACGCGCGGTGACGGCACAACCGGCGAGAACATTACCGCCAATGTCCGCACCATTCGCGCTATCCCGCTGCGGCTTAAAGGCGACAACATTCCGGCACGGCTGGAAGTGCGTGGCGAAATATTTATGACGCAGCGCGGCTTTGAAAAGCTGAATGAGGAAGCACGCCGGACTGATGGCAAAGTCTTTGCTAATCCGCGCAATGCAGCAGCCGGTTCTCTGCGTCAGCTGGATCCGCGCATTACCGCCAAACGTCCGCTGACCTTCTTCTGCTACGGCTTTGGCCTGCTGGAAGGCGGTGAGATGCCGCACAGTCACATGGGGCGTCTGCAACAGTTTAAAGCCTGGGGCCTGCCGGTCAGCGACCGCATTAAGCTGGTGCACAACGCAGAAGAAGCCCTGGCCTTCTATCGTGATATTGAACAACAGCGTCCGAATCTGGGTTTTGATATTGATGGCGTGGTGATCAAAGTCGATTCACAGGAACTGCAGGAAAAGCTGGGCTTTGTGGCGCGCGCGCCGCGCTGGGCGATTGCCTTTAAATTCCCGGCACAGGAACAACTGACCTGGGTGCGGGACGTCGAATTTCAGGTTGGCCGCACCGGGGCTATCACACCGGTGGCTCGCCTTGAGCCGGTGCAGGTCGCGGGCGTTATCGTCAGCAATGCCACGCTGCATAACGCGGATGAAATCGAGCGGCTGGGATTACGCATCGGGGATCGGGTGGTCATTCGCCGCGCCGGTGATGTGATCCCGCAGGTGGTCAACGTGGTGCTCGCCGAGCGCCCTGAACAGACGCGTGAAGTCCTGTTCCCGGCACACTGTCCGGTTTGTGGTTCCGAGGTTGAACGGGTCGAAGGGGAATCGGTCACGCGCTGCACGGGCGGTTTAATCTGCGGTGCTCAGCGCAAAGAGGCGCTGAAGCATTTTGTCTCGCGCCGGGCACTGGATGTTGATGGCATGGGCGATAAGATTATCGACCAGCTGGTGGAGAAAGAGTACGTCAACACACCTGCGGATCTGTTCCGTCTCACGGCGGGCAAACTGACCGGACTGGATCGCATGGGGCCGAAATCGGCGCAAAACGTTGTCGACGCGCTGGAGAAAGCGAAATCGACTACGCTGGCGCGTTTCCTCTATGCACTGGGCATTCGTGAAGTGGGTGAAGCCACCGCTGCCAATCTGGCTAACCATTTTGGTGAGTTGCAGAAGGTCATGGATGCCGATCTTGAGGCGCTGATTGCGGTGCCGGATGTCGGCAAAGTCGTTGCGGCACACGTGCGCAACTTCATGGAAGAAGAAAGCAACCGTGAGGTTATCCGCCAGCTGGTCGAGGATATCGGTATTCACTGGCCGCAGGTGGTGGTGGTGAGAGCCGAAGAGATCGACAGTCCGTTCGCGGGTAAAACGGTGGTGCTGACTGGCTCACTGTCGCAGATGAACCGCGATGATGCCAAAGCGCAGCTGATCGCGCTGGGCGCAAAAGTCAGCGGCAGTGTCTCGAAGAAAACCGATTTGCTGATTGCCGGTGAAGCGGCTGGTTCAAAGCTGGCGAAAGCAGCGGAGCTTGGCATTGAAGTGATTGATGAAGCGGAAATGATCCGCCTGCTGGGAGCCTCAGATGGATGAACATCAGCTGGTGGCGATAGCCAATACGCCTATGCCGTTTGGCAAATATAAGGGGCGGATGCTGATCGATCTGCCTGAGCCTTATCTGCTGTGGTTTGCCCGCAGTGGGGACTTTCCGTCTGGTCTGCTGGGTGATCTCATGCAACTCACCCTGACAATAAAAATTGAGGGTCTGGAAGGGTTAGTTAAACCGCTTCAGACCCGCAAGTAACGCTGCCCGCACTGGCGGGCAGCCGATCTATTTCTGAGACTCCATCACCGAATCCTTGACCTGCACAGCCTGCTGCTGCTTCTCATTGGTCTTCTTATAACGTCCGGCAATAAATGAGCAGACCATCAGCTGTACCTGATGGAAAATCATCAGCGGCAGCACAATAATCCCCACGGTACTGGCCGGGAACAGGATATTCGCCATCGGCACGCCATTCGCCAGACTCTTCTTCGAACCACAAAACAGCACCACAATCTCATCGGCGCGTTTAAAGCGGAACAGACGCGAGGCCAGCAGGTTGATAATCAGCACGGCGGTCAGCAGGATGATTGAGCCTGCCACAATCCACAGCAGCGTAATCAACCCAACGCGATGCCAGATGCCGTTAACCACCGCTTCACTGAAGGCGGAGTAGACCACCAGCAGAATGGAGGTCTGGTCGGTTTTGCCAATCAGGCTGCGGTGCTTTTCAACCCAGCCCCCGATCCAGCGCCGTGAGAGGTGTCCCAGCACGAAAGGCACCATCAGTTGCAGCATAATCTTCCCGATCTGCTCCAGTCCATCGCTGGGCGCGCTGCTGTGAATATCCATCACCAGGTTCACCAGCAACGGCGAAATAAACACACCCAGCAGGCTTGATGCAGAGGCGCTGCATACCGCTGCCGCAACGTTACCGCCCGCCATGGAGGTAAACGCGATAGCGGATTGCACGGTCGCAGGCAGGATACAGAGGTAGATAAAGCCGGTATAAATTTCCGGGCCGACATTAACCGGATGCCACCAGACCAGCAACAGACCCAGCACCGGAAACAGCACAAAGGTGCTGAACATAATCCACAGATGCAACCGCCAGTGACTGCTGCCTGAGATGATCTTTTCACGCGACAGCTTGGCACCATGCATAAAGAACAGCAGTGCTATCGCTGCCGTCGCGAGATAGCTGAATATATCAACGTAGATCCCTCTGGCTGGCAGAAAAGAGGCCAGCAGCACGGTGATGATGAGTTTAATCATCATCGGATCGAGTTTTAAAAATCCCATTGTTAAATTCCGGTAAATTTTTCAATAGCGCGATTGTGCGTGAAACCTGTTTAGAAATAAAATTGATTTATTGAATTAATCTATGAGCAGAATCGATGAATTACACCCTGCGTCAGTTACGAACCTTTATTGCGGTGGCTCACTATGGCGGATTCAGCCAGGCGGGGCAGGCGATAGGTCTGAGTCAGTCGGCGGTCAGCCACAGTATTAAAGAGCTGGAAGCGGAAACCGGCGTGCGATTGCTGGATCGAACCACCCGGGAGGTGATGCTGACTGAAGCGGGAAAACAGCTGGCGTCACGCATGGAGCGCCTGCTGGAGGAGATTCATACCACGCTGCTGGATATCCGCAGTTTTGGCGAACAGCGCAGTGGTACCGTCAGGGTGGCAGCCAGCCAGACCATTTCCGCTCATCTGATGCCGCAATGTCTGGCTGCCAGCCAGCAACACTTTCCTGACATCAAAGTGATACTGCACGATCGCGCCCAGCAGTGGGTGCTGCAAAGTGTGCGTAACGCCGAAGTCGATTTCGGGATTGTGATTGGGCCACTCAGCGACAGCGATTTTGACAGCATCGCGATTCTTGATGAGCCTTTCCTGCTGTTATGCCGTGATGATGATCCGCTGGCGCAGGTGGAAAGGGCAGAGTGGTCAATGCTGGATGGCCGCACCATGGTGCTTCAGGACTACGCTTCGGGCAGTCGGGTCCTCATTGATGCGGCGATGCAGCAGCAGAATATCAGGGCTGAAGTCGTTCAGGAGATTGGTCATCCCGCTACGCTGTTTCCGATGGTGCAGGTGGGGATCGGCATCAGTATTCTGCCCGCGCTGGCGTTACCGTTACCGGCGGATCGCGCATTAACGGTGCGGCGTCTATATCCGGAAATCAATCGCAGCCTTACGCTGATCAAGCGTAAAAACCGTTCGCTGACGCCTGCTGCCGAAGCGATCTGGCAGGAGGTGCGCCAGCAGGCGACGCTGCTGGCGCAACAACGCGAGGCCAGGCCCGCATTTTAGATGTAGACGTCAATTTTGTTGGTGTCGGTAGGGCGGTTAATCCCGTCTGCTTTGCTCTCACTGACGGATGAGCTGTCACTCTTTGGCTGATCCTGCTCGGCCTGCTTCTGTTCCAGCTGAGCAATCTGTGCCTGCAGCATGGTGATTTGTGACTGATACATCTGCTGCATTTCAGACTTCTGTTCGTCAGTCAGTTCTTTGTTGTCGGCCAGCTCTTTGACTTGCGTTAAGACGTTCTGAATCTGTTTATTCAGCGCCGCGACCTGCGAGGCAACACTGCCGCCACCGCTGTCACCGCCACTGACTGCACTGCTTAGAATTCCGGAAATTGAAGACATCATTTTTCTCCCTGTAAGTTGTCAGATACGTTATCGGCACGCTGTGAAACGACTTGAGAGCTGAAATTGTTAAGGTTGCGAAAAGGTGAGAGCTTATCTGTTAAGCCAATGTCAGTGCAGCAGAAAAAAAACAGGCACCAAAAGGGCTAAAAGACAGCAGATAAGCTTAAAGCGAGGGGAGCACAGGCCTGTAGCAAAGCATCGCGGGACAGGGACAAAAACGCCGGGAGCGTTTTTGAACAACGCAAAGCGTTGGCCCGTCTGCGGGCGCACCTCAGGGATGAGGTGCGTAATCGCCCGCGCTGAGCCTGCCATGGATGGCGATTTTGCGTCTTTGCGAAAGGCCTGTGCTCCCTGAGCCAGCACTTTGTTTAAAGTCTGAAATAGCTGGAAAAAGCAGTTCCACTCTGAAGCGCAGGAAATCTCTCAATAGCAGAAACGAAAAAAGCGCCTTAAGGCGCTTTATTCTGAATTGGTGGGTCGTGCAGGATAGCCACGGCCCGTCGTGGGCCTCGCCCTGCGGGTGATGCTGTCGCATCAGCCTGAATCGCTCCCGGCGATTCAGTCGAACCTGCAGCAGGTTCTCAGCCTGCACGGTAAAGTCCGAGCCCCGGAAACGAAAAAAGCGCCTTAAAGGCGCTTTATTCTGAATTGGTGGGTCGTGCAGGATTCGAACCTGCGACCAATTGATTAAAAGTCAACTGCTCTACCAACTGAGCTAACGACCCGAAGTGGTGGGTGATGACGGGTTCGAACCGCCGACCCCCTCCTTGTAAGGGAGATGCTCTACCAACTGAGCTAATCACCCACTTCGTACTTCAGTACTACTAACAGGTAAGATATGGTGGGTGATGACGGGTTCGAACCGCCGACCCCCTCCTTGTAAGGGAGATGCTCTACCAACTGAGCTAATCACCCATATCTTCATACCTGTTCACTGCGGGCCACGCTGTTAAGAGTGGTGGGTGATGACGGGTTCGAACCGCCGACCCCCTCCTTGTAAGGGAGATGCTCTACCAACTGAGCTAATCACCCCCGCTGTGTGGAGTCGCATTATAGGGATAGTTGATTTTGAGTCAACGCTTTTTAAAACATAAATGTGCGTTCGGTTTATTTTTAAACACCCTGTCGCGCTTTTAGCCAATGTGCTGGTTTTACTGGCAGAAAAGCCCCTTTTCCCGGGCGGCAACCGGCGGGCATGCATTGAGGATTCACCGTCAGATGCTAGAATGTGCCCACTGTTTTTTCGCGTCTAACCTGTTTTTTGTCATCCAGACAGAGAACCCGCGCATCTAAGGCAATACTCAATGAAAATCAAAACACGCTTCGCGCCCAGCCCGACTGGCTATCTGCATGTAGGTGGCGCCCGTACCGCACTTTACTCCTGGCTCTTTGCCCGTCACAACCAGGGCGAGTTCGTGCTGCGCATTGAAGATACCGATCTGGAGCGCTCCACGCCGGAAGCTATCGAAGCCATCATGGATGGCATGAACTGGCTGAGCCTCGACTGGAATGAAGGCCCTTACTACCAGACAAAACGTTTTGATCGTTACAACGCGGTCATTGATGAAATGCTGGAAGCGGGCACAGCCTATAAATGCTACTGCTCTAAAGAACGTCTGGAAGCGCTGCGTGAAGAGCAGATGGCCAACAACGAAAAGCCGCGTTACGACGGCCGCTGCCGTGACAGCCATGAACATCATGCAGATGATGAGCCGTGCGTTGTGCGTTTCCGCAATCCGCAGGAAGGTTCGGTCATCTTTGACGACCAGATCCGTGGCCCGATTGAGTTCAGCAACCAGGAGCTGGATGATCTGATCATTCGCCGCACCGATGGTTCGCCAACCTACAACTTCTGCGTCGTCGTGGATGACTGGGATATGGGCATCACCCATGTGATTCGCGGTGAAGACCACATTAACAACACGCCACGTCAGATCAACATTCTCAAAGCAATTGGCGCACAGGTTCCGGTCTATGCCCACGTCTCAATGATCCTTGGCGATGACGGCAAAAAGCTCTCCAAGCGTCATGGCGCGGTAGGGGTGATGCAGTATCGTGATGATGGCTACCTGCCAGAAGCGCTGCTCAACTACCTGGTTCGTCTGGGCTGGTCACATGGCGATCAGGAAATCTTCAGCGTGGCCGAAATGGCTGAGCTCTTTACCCTGGATGCAGTCAGTAAGTCTGCCAGTGCGTTCAACACTGAGAAACTGCAGTGGCTGAACCATCACTACATCAATACGCTGCCGCCAGAATATGTGGCGACACACCTGCAGTGGCATATTGAAGAGCAGAAAATTGATACCCGCACGGGGCCGGAACTGGCGAAGCTGGTTGGTCTGTTAGGCGAGCGCTGCAAAACATTGAAAGAGATGGCTGCATCCTGCCGCTACTTCTATGAAGACTTTGCAGAATTTGATGCCGATGCCGCGAAGAAACATCTTCGTCCGGTAGCACGTCAGCCGCTGGAAGTGGTACGCGATAAGCTGGCCGCGATCGAAGAGTGGACGGCTGAAAACGTACATCAGGCTATTCAGAGCACCGCAGATGAGCTGGAAGTCGGGATGGGGAAAGTGGGCATGCCGCTGCGCGTGGCCGTAACCGGTGCCGGTCAGTCACCCGGACTGGATGTGACCGTGGAAGCGATAGGCCGCAGCCGCAGCGTTGCACGTATTGAGCAGGCGCTGGCCTTTATCAGTGAGCGGGAAGCGCAGGCTTAATAAACAGAACCGGAAGCTTCGCGCTTCCGGTTTTTACTCTTCAGTGATATCCAGACGCTGCAACATGCCTTTAATACCTATACGTAATATCAGCGCTGACAGCTGCTCCTGTTCAGCCTGACTCATTTGCGGAACCGCATTTACCAACAGTGCCGTCAGTGAATCTGCCGGAACCCTATACATTGCGGCGGGTTCGTGCAGGCTACGCGTCGAATGGATAAATTTTTCTACGCGATCATCGACATGAATCAATCGCGCCTTGCCGCCCTGAATGCCGGGTCTGGGCAGGGTGGTCCAGTTTTCGCGCTTAATCCATTTGTTCACTGTCTGTCGGCTCAGGCCCGTCTCTGAGGCGAGTTCTTCGGGTGTTAACCATTCCTTTTTCATCATACCTTCCCTGATAAATACACCTTACTCTTCGCTGATTCCCAGTCGCTGCAAAACGCCCTTGATACCTTCGCGTAAGATTAGTGCAGTGAATTGATCCTGCTCGTCCTGAGTCATTTGCTGGACGGAACTTATTAATAACGCAGGCAATGAATTGGACGGAGTGCCATAAGTTGCCGTCGGCTCGTTAAGGTTACGGGTCGACTGAATAAAACTTTTCACGCGCTCATCAATGTGAATCAATCGGGCTTTACCGCCTTGCACACCGGGCTTCGGCGTGGTCGTCCAGTTTTCCCGCTTGATCCATTTATTCACCGTTTGCCGACTGTAACCCGTCTCTGCAGCCAGCTCTTCGGGGGTAAGCCATTCCTTTTTCACGATGCAGTCCCTGATTAATACATTAGCAGGACATATTACAGCAAAACGTAACGGGTGAAAGTAACTGAAGCTGAAATTGCCTTTTGTCTCTCGACAAAAGGCAAAACATCATTACTGAGGATTACTGGCGGGTTCAGCGGCAGGGCGGAATGCAAGGAAATAGGCCAGACCAACGAACACGGCACCACCCACGGCATTGCCTGAGAAGACGGCAATAAAATTAGGGAAGTACTCTGCCCAGCTCATCTGACCGGCAAAAATGGCGGCCGGAATAATAAACATGTTGGCGACAACGTGCTGGAAGCCAATGGCCACAAACGCCATCACCGGGAACCACATGCCGAAGATCTTGCCGACCACATCTTTACTGGCAAAGGCCAGCCATACCGCCAGGCAAACCAGCCAGTTACAGCCGATGCCGGAAATAAAGGCGTGCAGGAAATCAGCGTGGACTTTTGCAGAAGCGATAGCAACGGTCTTCTTCAGGTAATCGCCCTCGGTCATACCCAGCATGTGACCAAAGAACCAGGCGACAGCCACGCTGCCGAGAAAGTTAGCCAGGGTAACCCAGAACCAGTTGCGCGCCACGCTCATAAAGCTGATGCGACGGGCGAACCAGGCCACCGGTAAGGTCATCATATTACCGGTCAGCAGTTCACCACCCGCCAGCACGGTCATGATGATCCCCACCGGAAAGACCGCGGCGCCTAACAGGCCGCCAAAAGAGCCCCATTCAGCGGGAAGGGTGTTGATCACGTGAAGATCCAGCAGGAAGCCGGTCGCAATAAATGCGCCCGCCATAAAGCCGAGAATCAGAAGGATGCTGACAGGTGCACGGCTTTTAGCCACGCCTGACTGGATCGCCAGTTGTGCGATTTCTTTAGGTGTATGCAGCGACATAGTATCTCAGTAGTTTTTTTATGATTAATGGGACGATAACGCCTGGTGGACGCGTGGTACGCGGGAGAGGGTCCCGGCGACCACTTAATTAGCGGGCTAAGTTTTGCATGCGAAAAAGCCGAAGACAAGAAAATTCCTATAACATATTTAACCGTGAATTAACCTGACGGCAGACTGAATAACAGTTAAAAAACGGTCCTGTGTGAACAGACACGATTTTCCCCTGCAGCATGCTGCTGAAACTTCGCAGGTTGCCGCCTTTTTCAGCGATCAAACAGAGAATGTCATTTTGCCGTTGACACCCCGGAGGGGGTTTCATATTATGCCGTCCGTCGCTTAACGCGACAGTTTTTCGGTTCGGGGCTATAGCTCAGCTGGGAGAGCGCCTGCATGGCATGCAGGAGGTCAGCGGTTCGATCCCGCTTAGCTCCACCAAACTTCTTCCCAAAAGTTTGGCACTGAAAAACGATTCCAGATGTGGGGGTATAGCTCAGCTGGGAGAGCGCTTGCATGGCATGCAAGAGGTCAGCGGTTCGATCCCGCTTATCTCCACCATTTTCTGACACGCCGTTGTCAAAATCCTTTCTGATTAATCTCTTATTCGCCAGTTGCTGCGGATCCCAACGCTATTGCTTTGCCATTCACGCTGCTGCGCACGCTTAATTGCGTTATTAACCGGCATAACCTGTCATGACATCCGATGCTGTTTGCAGGACGTTGTGCCGCCTCTCGTGCACGATCTGAATGCAGATGTGACATGTGCAATGAAAGAGTTAACGCAGGAAAGTGGAATCAGCGGGAAGCAGAGCAAGGATAGAGCAGAAAGAGAAGGGCGAGACCTGCTCGCCCTTTGATGCTTAGAGTAGTGCGCAGAACCGTGCTTAGAACGCCAGAACCAGACCGGCGATAGCAGCGGAAAGCACGCTGACCAGCGTAGAGCCGTACAGCAGCTTCAGACCAAAGCGGGAAACCACGTTGCCCTGTTCTTCGTTCAGACCTTTAATCGCACCGGCCACGATGCCGATAGAAGAGAAGTTAGCGAACGAGACCAGGAACACAGAAAGAATACCTTCTGAATGTGGCGACAGCTGACCCGCGATTTTCTGCAGATCCATCATGGCAACAAACTCATTCGACACCAGCTTGGTCGCCATAATACTGCCGACCTGCAACGCTTCGCCAGCAGGCACGCCCATCACCCAGGCAAACGGATAGAAGACAAAGCCGAGAACGCCCTGGAAGGAGATGCCGAAGATCAGATCAAACAGCGCATTCAGACCTGAAATCAGCGCGATAAAACCAATCAGCATGGCGGCAACGATAATCGCGACGCGGAAACCGGCCAGGATATACTCGCCCAGCATCTCAAAGAAGCTCTGGCCTTTGTGCAGATCCTGCAACTGCAGATCTTCTTCGTTTTCTACACGATAAGGGTTGATCAGCGACAGCACGATAAAGGTGCTGAACATGTTGAGCACCAGCGCGGCGACTACATACTTCGGCTGCAGCATGGTCATGTAGGCGCCGACAATCGACATCGATACGGTCGACATCGCGGTCGCGGCCATGGTGTACATGCGGCGCTGTGACATTTGGCCCAGGATATCTTTATAGGCGATGAAGTTTTCTGATTGTCCCAGTATCAGAGAACTCACGGCGTTGAAAGATTCCAGTTTTCCCATGCCATTCACTTTCGACAGTACGGTACCAATACCGCGAATCACCCATGGCAGGATACGGAAATGCTGCAGAATACCGATCAGCGCAGAGATAAAGACGATAGGGCACAATACGTTAAGGAAGAAGAAGGCCAGACCTTTGTCGCTCATGTTGCCAAAGACGAAGTTAGTACCCTCAGCGGCATACTTCAGCAGATGGTCAAAGAAGCCCGCGAATCCTTTGACGAAACCGAGTCCCGCTTCTGAGTTCAGGAAGAACCAGGCGAGCACAATTTCAATCACCAGTAGCTGTATAATGTAGCGAATGCGAATGCTTTTACGATCGTGACTAACCAGCAAGGCGAGTATCCCGACCACCACCAGTGCTAAAAGAAATTGCAAAATATGGGACATGGTTGCTCCAAATTTGAGGAGGGTTGTATTTTGTTGCGTATTCTATGTAACGCGTTACTTAAAAACGAGATGTGAACCACAATATAAGTATTCGCTATCGTTATATTTTCCAGAAAAGTTCCAGAGATCACGTCCTGTTTACAAATACTTCACTTCAGATAACCACATAATTATTGTCTGAATTTTACACCGGGCGTAAAGTGACACTATTGCTCACATTTTTAGCAATCACATCCTTTACTGTAATGTATAGCAATGGCTATACTTTATAGCAGCATCTATTACACCGATAACAATAAACGAATTTCACTTGCACCTGCTAACCCCTAAGCTGCTGGGGCAGGCAAATGTTCAGACAGGGTACCGGATATGTTTGAAAGTCGTACCGCCGAGCGCGCCGCTCGCGGAGTCAGAAAAGTCAAACTCGCACTACTGGGGCCCGCTTTTATCGCCGCTATCGGCTATATCGATCCGGGCAACTTTGCGACCAACATTCAGGCGGGCGCTGCTTACGGCTACAAATTGCTGTGGGTGGTGGTATGGGCCAACATCATGGCCATGCTGATTCAGCTGATGTCAGCCAAGCTGGGTATCGCTACCGGCAAAAATCTCGCTGAACACATCCGCGATCGTTTTCCCCGGCCTGCCGTCTGGTTTTACTGGGTGCAGGCGGAAATTATCGCCATGGCCACTGACCTGGCGGAATTTATCGGTGCCGCGCTGGGGTTCAAACTGCTGCTCGGCATTTCTTTGATGCAGGGCGCGGTGCTGACCGGCATCGCCACGTTCCTGATATTGATGTTACAGAGCCGTGGGCAAAAGCCGCTGGAGCTGGTGATTGGCGGACTGCTGCTGTTTGTGGCGGCGGCCTATATCGTCGAACTCTTCTTCTCTCAGCCCAGTGTCAAAGAGCTGGTGATCGGTATGGCGCTGCCCGCGTTACCAACGTCGGATGCTGTATTCCTGGCGGCGGGTGTGCTGGGTGCGACCATTATGCCGCACGTGATTTACCTGCACTCCGCGCTGACGCAGGGCAAAAGTGAGGACAGCAAAGGTCAGCGGTACTCCTCAACTAAACTGGATGTGGCGATTGCCATGACCATCGCCGGATTTGTTAACCTGGCAATGATGGCGACTGCCGCAGCGGCGTTTCACTTCAGCGGGCACAGTAAAATCGCTGAACTCGATCAGGCCTATCTGACGTTGCAACCGCTGTTAGGTCAGGCAGCGGCGACGGTGTTTGGTCTGAGCCTGGTGGCCGCCGGATTATCTTCAACGGTGGTCGGTACGCTGGCGGGGCAGGTGGTGATGCAGGGCTTTATCCACTTCCATATTCCCCTGTGGGTGCGCCGAACCGTCACCATGCTGCCCTCCTTTATTGTCATCTGGGCAGGCTGGGACCCGACAAGGGTGCTGGTGATGAGTCAGGTGCTGCTGAGTTTCGGTATTGCGCTGGCGTTGATTCCGCTGCTCTCCTTTACCGGCAACCGCGAGCTGATGGGCGATGATATGGTTAACTCGCGTCTGATGCAGAATACCGGGCGACTGATCGTGCTGCTGGTGATTACGCTGAATCTTTACCTGCTGGTGGGTGAAGCGCTGGGGCTGTAGCGGTTATGGTAAACAAGAAAACGCCCGGTTCTGCCGGGCGTTTTTATTAATGGCGATCGTGTCCGTGATGGTCTGGACCGCGATGGTCAGGACCACGACGGTCATGATGATCCCAGCCACGATCACGATCGCGGCGATACTGATGTTCCCAGCGACGCTCACGGTCGCGCTCATGCCAGCGGCGTTCGCGCTCCCACTGCTGCTGACGACGCCACTCTTCGTGTCGCCACCAGCGGCGTTCGTTGTAAGAATAGCGGTCGTTCCACCAGCGCGGTTCACGCCAGCGACCACCATCCCAGTAATAGCCACGGCGATCGCGATCGCCAAGATTCAGGGTGACGCCGGGGGCCAGAGTAATAGAGGCACTGGAGGCCTGGGCTGTGTGGTGTGCCAGCGGCGACAACAGGGCCAGCAGGGCAGCAAAAATAAGGGCTCTTTTCATTTTCTTCTCCTCATCAACAGTCTGACGCTGTTGCGGCGCAGCGATTATGCCTGCGTATTGCTGTTGTTACCGCATCATTGTGTCGGAAGATTGTGAGGAAATTGGGGAGAGAAAGGGGTTTGAGACTATTCTGGCGCAGAAAACGCCCGGCGTCAGCCGGGCGCTAAAACCGTTACAGTAGTGCCGCGTCAATCGCAGCTAACTCGCTATCGCTGAACTGACGGCGAGCGAGCATCGCCACCGCGTCATCGATCTGGGCCGTTTTGCTGGCCCCGATCAGCACTGAAGTCACACGCTCATCGCGCAGCACCCACGCCAGCGCCATCTGCGCCAGCTTCTGTTCGCGCTGCTGCGCAATAGCATTAAGCTTGCGGACTTTCTCCATCTTCTCATCCGTCAGCTGGTTCTCATTCAGGAACTTGCTGCCGCTGGCCGCGCGCGAATCTTCCGGAATGCCCTGCAGATAGCGATCGGTGAGCACGCCGCCTGCCAGCGGAGAGAAGGCGATACAGCCGACGCCCGCATCGCCCAGCGTCTGAATCAATCCCTGCTCAGGTGTGCGTTCAAACATCGAATAGCGCGGCTGGTGAATCAGACAAGGGGTGCCTAGATCGCGCAGGATAGCTATCGCTTCGGCGGCGAGATCGGCCGGATAGTTTGAAAGGGCAGCGTAAAGCGCTTTGCCCTGGCGCACCACATGATCCAGCGCGCGCATCGTCTCTTCCAGCGGGGTTTCCGGATCGGGACGGTGATGATAGAAAATATCCACATACTCCAGCCCCATTCGCTTCAGGCTCTGATCCAGACTGGCGACCAGATATTTACGCGAACCCCAATCCCCATAAGGCCCCTGCCACATGGTATAGCCCGCTTTAGTGGAGATGATCAGCTCATCACGATGGGCACGAAAATCTTCCCGCAGAATACGCCCGAAGTTCTCTTCGGCTGAGCCAGGGGGGGGACCGTAATTGTTGGCTAAGTCGAAGTGCGTGATGCCAAGGTCAAACGCATGACGCAGCAGCTCACGGCTGTTATCGACCCGGGTACTGTCACCAAAGTTATGCCACAGTCCCAGCGAAATGGCGGGCAGTTTAATGCCGCTGCGGCCGCTGCGGCGATATTCCATCTGTTGATAGCGATCGGGGTGAGGGAAAAGGGACATTCAGCGCTCCTGGGTAAAAACGGGGATATGTGCCAAAAGTCTATCAGTGTATACGGTTACACTTAGTGACAGCGCGCTGCAATTCGCATTTTTACAGAATATTCCGCCAGCGTAACGTCGCCTTTCCAGCCATTGCGGCTGGCTAAAATAGCGGCACGCCTCGCTAATTTCATCCTCTGTCAGATACTTAACCCGACTCTTCCCTGAAAGGAATGCGCGATGTCCACGTTCACTGTTGGAGATTACCTGCTGACCCGTCTGCAGGAGATTGGTGTAAAGCATCTGTTTGGCGTGCCGGGCGACTATAACCTGCAATTTCTTGACCACGTCATCGCCCATCCGGCCATCAGCTGGGTAGGCTGCGCTAATGAGCTTAACGCAGCCTATGCGGCAGACGGTTATGCACGCTGCAACGGCGCAGGAGCGCTATTGACCACGTTTGGTGTGGGCGAGCTCAGCGCGATTAATGGCATTGCAGGCAGTTATGCCGAGTATCTGCCGGTGATCCATATCGTTGGCGCGCCTGCGACGCAGGCCCAGTTGCAGGGGGATTGTGTTCATCATTCGCTGGGCGATGGCGATTTCCAGCATTTTATTCGCATGGCCGCAGAAGTCAGTGCGGCAACGGCACAGCTTACCGCCGACAACGCCACGGCTGAGATTGATCGGGTGATCGTCTGTGCGCTGCAGGCCCGCCGTCCCGGCTATTTATCGCTGGCCGTCGACGTGGCGGCCATGGAGGTGCAGCCACCCGCGCAGCCCCTGAACAGTCATCAATCCTCTTCGCCCGCTGCGCGTCGCGCTTTCAGCGACGCGGCGGAACGTTTGCTGGCACCGGCGCAGCGGGTTTCACTGCTGGCCGATTTTCTTGCGCTGCGCTGGCAGCAGCAGTCCGCACTGGCCGCGCTGCGTGAACAGCGTGCGATTCCCTGTGCCAGCCTGCTGATGGGCAAGGGGGTTCTGGATGAACAGCAGCCGGGTTACGTCGGTACCTATGCCGGTGAGGCCAGCGCAGGTCAGGTGTGCGAACAGATCGAGCAGGTGGATGTGGCGATCTGCGTCGGGGTGCGATTTACCGACACCATTACTGCTGGCTTCACGCAGCAGTTTAACCCTGAGCGACTGATTGATCTGCAGCCCTCCAGCGCCAGCGTGGGCGGTGAACGTTTTGCGCCGCTGTCGATGGCGGATGCGCTGAGCGAACTGCTGCCGCTGTTTAAACGCTATGGCCAGCAGTGGCAACCCGCCGCCGCACCGCCCGCCGCGCAGCCTGCAGAACCGGCGGCGGTGATCAGCCAGCAGGCGTTCTGGCAGGCGATGCAGGCATTCCTGCAACCCGGCGACCTTATTCTGGCCGAGCAGGGGACAGCCGCCTTTGGGGCCGCCGCGTTAAGATTGCCCTCGCAGGCGCAGCTGGTGGTTCAGCCATTATGGGGATCAATCGGCTATACTCTTCCGGCAGCATTTGGCGCGCAGACTGCCGATCCTGATCGCCGGGTTATCCTGATCATCGGGGACGGTTCGGCGCAGCTGACAATTCAGGAACTGGGTTCGATGCTGCGCGACCAGCAGCGACTGATACTCTTTTTGCTGAATAATGAAGGCTATACCGTTGAACGGGCGATTCACGGCGCAACACAACGTTACAATGATATTGCCCAATGGAACTGGACGGCCTTACCGCACGCCCTTAGCCTGCAGGGCCAGGCGCAGAGCTGGCGTATCAGTGAAACGGTGCAGTTAGAGGAAGTGATGGCGCGACTCTCAGAGCCGAAGTGGCTCTCTCTGGTTGAAGTCGTTATGCAGAAAGAGGATTTGCCGCCACTGCTACGAAAAGTCACCGCCTGCCTGAATCAACGCAACGGCGGCTAAGATTCAGATAGTTGCCGCTGTGCAGGGTGGACTATCGCGGTTAGGCTGTAGCACACCTGAGTAAGACGCTCACCAATCGCACCGGTGAGCGTTGTTGTTTTATGGGCAGAATTTTATAGTGTCCTCCAACTCTTAAGACCCCAAGCGGAGCAACAGAAGAATGACAACCTATGCCTTGGTCGGCGATGTCGGCGGTACTAACGCACGCCTCGCCCTGTGTGAGGTGGAAAGCGGCAGCATCACCCAGGCCAAAACATTCTCAACATCAGAATACGACAGCCTCGAAGCCGTCATCCGCCACTATCTTGATGAACAACAGCAGGACGTTAAAGATGGCTGTATTGCCATTGCCTGCCCGATTACCGATGACTGGGTTGAAATGACCAACCATGACTGGGCGTTTTCCACGCGCAAGCTCAAAGAGAACATCGGTTTTGAACACCTGGAAATCATTAACGACTTCACTGCGGTATCCATGGCGATCCCGATGCTGACCGCCGAAAACGTGATTCAGTTTGGCGGTACAGAGCCAGTCAAAGATAAACCTATCGCGATTTATGGTGCCGGCACCGGATTAGGCGTCAGCCATCTGGTGCATGTGGACAAGCGCTGGGTCAGCCTGCCAGGTGAGGGCGGTCATGTCGACTTCGCTGCCAACAGCGAAGAAGAAGATCAGATCCTGGAAGTGCTGCGCGAAGAGCTGGGCCATGTTTCAGCGGAACGTGTGCTGTCAGGTGCCGGTCTGGTTAACCTCTATCGTGCGATTGTTAAAGTGGATAATCGCGTGCCGGAAAACCTGAAGCCGAAAGATGTCAGCCAGCGTGCGCTGGATGACAGCTGCACCGACTGCCGTCGCGCGCTGTCAATGTTCTGCGTCATCATGGGCCGTTTCGGCGGCAACCTGGCGCTGAATCTTGGCACCTTTGGTGGTGTCTATATTGCCGGCGGCATCGTGCCACGCTTCCTGGAGTTCTTTAAGTCGTCGGGTTTCCGTGCGGCGTTTGAAGATAAAGGCCGCTTCCGCGACTATGTTGCCAGCATCCCGGTTTATATGATTACGCACGACCAGCCTGGCCTGCTGGGCGCGGGCGCGCATCTGCGCCAGACGCTGGGTCGCGAAATCTGATTCTGCTTTACCTCGCGCGCACTGCCATTTGCGCGCGAGCGATTTTCCCGATCTGCCTGCTTCAGCGGGGCAGGATCGGGAAATCCCCCCGGACTTTTTGCTGCTCTCCTGCTTCGCCACACCTCTTTCTGAACAGGTCTTTAACCCTCCTGCGCTACAGGCGCATCAGCTGTCGAAACTGCTTCACCTTACTGCGGCTGACCGGCACCTGAAACTCCAGATCGCGCAGCTTCAGCAGATAGGTGTTGTTAAACCACGGCTCGATTTCACGAATCTTGCTGAGGCTGACGCAGAAAGAGCGGTGGCAGCGGAAAAATTGCTGTTCCGGCAGGCGTGAACAGAACTCGGTAATATTCATCGACATCACGTAGGATTCGCGCCGGGTATAAACAAAGGTCAGCTTCTCATGCGCCTCAACGTAGTAAATATCATTCACGTCAGTGACGATAATGCGCTCATCTTTGATCAGGTTGACCGTCTGCGGCGCGGGCGTGGCGCTGAGATGGCTGACCGCCTGCTGCGCCTGCGCTGTGGCTTCGAGCTTGTTCAGCATGGTGACAATCCGCGACTCCTGATAGGGCTTGAGAATGTAGTCAAACGCCTCCAGCTCAAACGCTTCTACCGCATGCTCTTTCCACGCGGTAATAAAGACAATCAGTGGCTTATGGGCAAACTGATGGATATTCTGTGCCAGCAGCATGCCATCCAGTGAGGGGATGTTGATATCGAGAAAAATCACATCAACCCGATGCTGTTGCAGATACTTCAGCACGTCCAGACCATCGTCAAAACAGGCTTCAATCTCGATTTTGCTGTGATGCTGAATCATCCAGCTCAGCTCCTGCTGCGCCAGGAATTCATCTTCCACAATAATGGCTTTCATAACAGATTCTCCGCCAGGCGCTGGCCATTCTTACTCAGCGTAAAGGAAATCTCGGTGCCCGGCTGATGCCGCACGATATTCAATCCCTGACCCGACAAAAGTTTTACCCGATGATGCACATTGAGCAGGCCGATTTTATTACCGGGCATTTCGTTACGCGCCACCCGTGCTATCACTTCGTCACTGATGCCCTGACCGGTGTCCCGCACCGAGATCCGCACCTGATCGCCCAGATCCCGGACGCTCAGCGTCACCACGCCTTTGCCTTTACAGGGCTGGATGCCATGGACAATGGCATTCTCCACCAGAGGCTGGATCAGCAGACTCGGCAGCAGAAAATGGAGATCCTCATCGACGTCATAGATCATCGTCAGCTTATCGCCAAACCGGGCCTGCTCGATGGCGATGTAATCTTTCACCTGCCACAGCTCTTTACGGATGTCGATTAGCTCATCGTCGTTCAGTTCCAGGTTGTAGCGCAGATAGCGTGACAGGTTGATCACCAGCTGGCGGGCGGTATCGGGATTGAGCCGGATAGAAGAGGAAATAGCATTCAGGGCGTTGAACAGGAAATGGGGATTTATTTTACTTTGCAGCGCACGCAGTTCCGCTTTATTAGCCATCTCGCGCAGTTGCTCGGCACGCGACACTTCAAGCTGGGTTGAGATGATTTGTGACAGGCCGATCGCCATCTCCTTCAGCGAGCCGGTAATACGGTGTGCGCGGCGATAGTAGATTTTCAGCGTGCCGGTGACTTTGCCTTTCTCCCACAGCGGGATCACGATCATGGAGTGAATATCTTTGGTGCGATGCGCTTCATCGTTGTTCTTAATGATAATTTTACCGCTGGCGATCGACTGCGCCGTGGTGGGGCTGATGCCATCATCCCCATGTTTATAATTATGTTCGCCATAGCCGACGTAGGCCAGAATCTGTTTTTTATCGGTCATCGCCACCGCATCGGCTTTGATCTCCCGTCGGATAATGTCACAGATGTTGCGCAGCGAGTCGCTGTTCACCTGACGGAACAGCGGCAGGGTTTTATTGGCGATCTCCAGCGCCAGCTTGGCCTGGCGGGCGGCAATCGCCTCTTTTTCCCCCTCGACGCTCTGCACCAGCAGCACAATGATGCCGATACTGGAGGCACCGAGGATCATCGGCAGAGCAATTTCTGACACAATCGCCAGCCCGAGTGAGGTGGGGCGCGCCCACACAACAATCAACAACATCGTCAGGGCTTCACAGAGCATGCCGCCGACGATACCGGCACGCCAGCGGTGCTCTTTCAGTACCCGGCGATTAATACCGCCCGCGACGATACCGGCAATGATGCTGGTAATCAGGCAGGGCACGGAGGTCACGCCGTGAATATCGATCAGAAAACGGTGCAGACCGGCGATAACCCCGGTGGCGATCCCGACCCAGGGGCCAAACAGAATGCCACCCGCCATCACGGCGATGACCCGCACATTCAGCAGTGAACCATCGACATCGACACCCGACCAGGTACTGAACAGCGCAAACAGGGAAAAGATGGCAGTAACGGCTACTTTCTCCGCACGGGTGTGTTCATCTTTTTGCAGCAGCTGACGAAACGGGCGGGTGCGTGTCAGGAAGAACAGGCAGATCAGCATCAGGGCGGCGCGGTCAAATACTGCCAGTAACATCGTGAAGTGGGAGGACACAGGCGACTCGTCGGCAATGGAAAGTGCCTCTATGATAAAAAATGTGATCGCGAACCGCTAGCGTCCCGATCAATCACGGCGGGAGTTAGTGTTTCAGATCAATTTTTACGGCATATCTGCAAAAAGAGGAAAGGTTGAGTGCATTAAAGGGGAACAGTTTTTTCGCCCTGCAGAGGCTGGTCGCTAAGGTGGTGTTTTGCTATGTTGCGCGATGAGGTGCGCCAGTGACCGCTGGAAAACCGCGCCCATCGGGAGCAGCAGATGCAACTTGTCACCGCCAGATTAACCCTGAGTAAATTACAGCCAGAAGACTGGCAACTGTTTCGTGCCGTCCATGAAGATCGCGACACCATGACCTGGGTGAGCGAAGTCCCCGATGAAGCGGATATCCGCCAGCGCTTCACCGAGCGTCTGGCCCCCTGGCAGGCGAGCAGTTTTCATATGCTCTGCCTGGTTGCGCGACGTCGTGACAACGGTGAGCCGATTGGCCTGTTTGGCTGCAGCCCCGAATGGGAGCCATACCGTCAGGCGGAGGTGGGCTATATGCTGCTGCATCGCCACTGTGGGCAGGGATATGGCAGCGAAGCCCTGGCGGCGCTGTGTCAGTTTTTGCTTGAAGCCGATTTCCACAAACTCAAAGCGATGGTGATTGAAGGGAACTGGGCGTCACGCCGTATTCTGGAGAAAAACGGCTTTCAGCTGGAGGGCACGCTACGGGATAATTATCTGCTGAACGGCTGCTGGGTGAACGATTGGCTGCTGGGGCGGCTGAATCCGCAAAAATAAAAATATTTTCCGCCACCCTCGACAAAATGATCCTCGCCACGTTATGTTCGTAACGGGTCACCACAGTGACCCGCGTCGCTCGGACGGTCCGGGCGCTTACGTAATCCAGAGGACATCATGGCTGATAACAGCACACCCCGTCGTTTCTCGCGTATCGAACGTTTACCCCCTTACGTTTTCAACATCACCGCTGAACTGAAGATGGCTGCGCGTCGGCGCGGCGAAGATATCATCGACTTTTCAATGGGCAACCCGGATGGTCCGACTCCGCCACACATCGTCGAAAAGTTATGCCAGGTGGCGCAGCGTGACGATACCCACGGTTATTCCACTTCTCGCGGTATTCCGCGCCTGCGCCGGGCGATCTCGCGCTGGTACGCCGATCGCTATCAGGTTGAGATCGATCCTGAATCAGAGGCGATTGTCACCATCGGTTCCAAAGAGGGGCTGGCGCACCTGATGCTGGCGACGCTGGATCACGGTGATACCGTGCTGGTGCCCAATCCCAGCTATCCGATCCATATCTACGGTGCGGTGATTGCCGGGGCGCAGGTACGCTCGGTGCCGCTGGTGGCGGGTGTCGACTTCTTCAATGAGCTGGAACGCGCCATCCGCGAGAGCTATCCCAAGCCAAAAATGATGATCCTCGGCTTCCCGTCCAACCCCACCGCACAGTGTGTGGAGCTCGACTTTTTCGAACGGGTGATTGCGCTGGCGAAGCAGTACAACGTGCTGGTGATCCACGATCTGGCCTATGCCGACATCGTCTACGATGGCTGGAAAGCGCCATCGATTATGCAGGTGCCGGGCGCGCGTGATGTCGCCGTCGAATTCTTTACCCTGTCAAAAAGCTACAACATGGCGGGCTGGCGTATCGGTTTCATGGTGGGCAACAAAGAGCTGGTCGCCGCGCTGGCGCGAATCAAAAGTTATCATGACTACGGCACCTTTACGCCACTGCAGGTGGCGGCGATTGCGGCGCTGGAAGGGGATCAACAGTGCGTACGCGACATCGCAGAGCAGTACAAACGTCGCCGTGATGTGCTGGTCAAAGGATTGCATGAAGCGGGCTGGATGGTGGATAACCCGAAAGCCTCAATGTACGTCTGGGCAAAAATACCGGACCATTACGCACATCTGGGGTCGCTGGAGTTTGCCAAGAGACTGCTGCAGGAGGCGAAAGTCTGTGTCTCGCCCGGTATCGGGTTTGGCGACTATGGCGACACGCACGTGCGTTTTGCGCTGATAGAGAACAGCGATCGTATTCGTCAGGCGGTACGGGGAATTAAAGCAATGTTTCGTGCCGATGGCATATTGCCAGGCAGCATAAAAATGGAAGAAGAACGCTGACAGCCAGCAGGGGCGACTCAGGGGTCGCCCCGTGGCGGCACTGTCACGCCATTACTTCAGCAGCAGAACAAAGGTTCCGAACCAAAGTAACGCGAAAAAAGATATTCCCATCAAGGCATATTTCACAAAGCAACTCCTCTGAGCGGTTACGATGATGGCGATCCCAAACCAGTGCAACGCGAACAGATGTGGAAAAGAGATCGCCATTTACAGTCATGGTCTGCTCTCTTCCGGGTTGATCTGAATAACTCAGAACAGGATCGAGCGCTAATTTACGCGTAATCCTCCCCAAATGAAATAGGTCCGTTCTGAGATATTGCTCACAATTTTACGGCACTTCGATTTCAGGGATCGCCGACATGCCTACACGTAACTGAGCCAGATGCTGTTGGTCGCCATCCAGCACAATTTTCACCGGCAGACGTTGAACGACTTTAGTGTAGTTGCCGGTGGCGTTATCGGGAGAGATCGCCGAAAAAGTTGCGCCGGTGGCCGGTGCGATGCTGTCCACATGACCGGTAAAGGTCTCGCCCGGCAGGGCGTCCACCCGGATCCGCGCCCGCTGGCCGGGACGCACATCGCTTAACTGCGTCTCAAGATAGTTAGCGGTTATGTAGGTTTGCTGCAGTGGCACCACCGCCAGCAGACGGGTGCCGGCTGATACGTACGCGCCGGTCCGCACCGAGCGCTGACCTACCATGCCGTCAACGGGCGCAGTAATGCGGGTGTAGGAGAGATTCAGTCTGGCCTGATCGACGCTGGCCTTCGCCGCTGCAACGTCTGCTTCTGCTGAACGCACCGCCGCCTGTAGCACTCCCACCTGTTTTATTGCTGACGCCAGCGCGGCCTGACTCTGATGCACGGCTGCCAGCGCCGAGCGCTGGTTTGAGCTGGCTTTCTGCTGATCGTCGGCTGCCACGGTACCGCTTTTATAGAGGCGGTTATAACGATCGGCGCTCTGACCGGCATACTGCGCAGAGGCTTCGCTGGCCGCGACGCTGGCTTTCTGCTGATCAATCACCGACAGCTGCTGCTCCAGCTGTGCCTGGCTGCTCAGCAGTTTCGCCTGGCTCACCTGCAGGTCAGCCTCCGCACTTTCCAGCGCCACACGATAGTCACGATCGTCCAGCGTCGCCAGCAGCTGACCCGCTTTGACCTGCTGATTATCCTGCACCTGCACGTGGCTGATGTAGCCCGAGACTTTCGGTGCCACCAGGGTGTAGTCCGCATTGACGTACGCGTCGTTGGTGCGGTGATCGTTGCCGGTCATCAGTGACCAGACCACAAAAGCGATGGCCAGTAACACCAGCAGCAACAGACTCAGCAGCAGGGTTCTTTTCATTTCGAAAGCACGCATATTCAGTTATTCCGGGAAGGGTTTTGAATCAAAGTTTGAGGCGGCCACACCCGTTTTGGCAGGATGGCGGTAAGCAATAACAGGCAGGCGGCAAAGCCGGTCAGCATCAGCCAGCTGTCGCTCAGACCAAGGATCGTGGCCTGATGCCTGACCAGGGTAGCGAATCCGCTGAGATTATCGGCAGCGCTGATGCTGCCATCCGGCAACAGCGGCAAGCTGCTGCTGGCCTGACTGGCCGTCGGCGCTGTCATCAGCCAGCTGCGACTGGCCGCCTGATTAATCAGCACACTGGAGTGAAACTGCTCACGATGCGAAAGGAAAACCTCAACCAGCGTAGAGGCAGCGATGCTGGAAAAGCCGCGCACCGTATTAAACATCGCCGAGGCAAACGGGCCTTCTGGCGGGGCCACAACGCTGGTGGCGCTCATCAGTATCGGCAAAATGATCATCGGTTGTCCGAACGCCTGCAGGATCTGCAGCAGCCAGAAATTCTGTCTCGCCCAGTCACTGGTGATCTGTGTGCCCAGCAGACAGGAGGTCACCAGCAGGCCGACGCCCGCCGTCAGCATCCAGCGGCAGTCGATCCAGCGGATATTCAGCAGGGCCGCAATCAGCGGTGCGATCAGCAGCTGCGGCAGGCCCACCGCCAGCGCCAGCGGGGCAAACTCAAGGGTGCGAAAGCCGCTGACCTGAGCAAAATAGGCCGAAGGCAGCGCGGAGCCAGAAAGCCCAAGGATGAGCACGCAGGCCAGCCCCAGCAAGCCATGCGCCAGATTTGGCCGGCGGAGCATCTGCAATTTAAACAGCGGCAGCGGGTGAAACCACTCATTAATCAGGAAAACCAGCAGCAGCGGCAGCGCGGTGAGCAACATACCGGTAATCAGTGGCGAGTTCAGCCAGTCGAGGCGCTCACCCTGGGTCAGCACCAGAATCAGCAGCGCAACACCACTGCAGCCGGTCACCATGCCGAACAGATCGATCTGCTGAAAGCGTTCCGGTCGCAGCGGATCCTGGGGCAATCCCCATCCTGTCAGCAGCATAGCGATCAGCATCAACGGCACGACCTGCCAGAACACCATCATCCAGCTGACGTGATCGGTCCACAACGAGGCCAGCGAGGCCGCCATATTGGGGCCAAACGTCGCGGTCAGGGCATAGCCCGCCAGGCCAAAAAGTTTAAAGGGCGGCGGCAGAAAGCGCAGGGCGACCGTCATCAGCATTGGCGGTAAGGCGCCGCCAAACAGGCCCTGCAATACGCGCAGGCTGATAAACAGCGTCGGATCCCGCACCAGCGGCAGCAGAATGCCGGTCAGCATAAATCCCGCCGACACGCCTAACGTAAAACGCCGCAGCGACAGGGTGACGGCAAACCAGGGCGCAATCATCATGGCGGCTACTTCTGCCGCCTGATAACCAGAGATAATCCAGCTACCCTGATCGTAACTGATGCCGATCGCGGCACGGATATCGGCCAGCGCGATATCACTGACGCGATCGTTCAGCCCGGAGGTCAGGGCGGCGATGAGCACGCCGACTAATCCGAGTGCCAGTCGCAGTGTAAAAGGATGAGGGGCCGGCGCGGCGGCAGGCTTAGCGTTCATTGCAGGCGATCTCGTTATTATGATGCAGTGTACTGCGATGTGATACAGGTCGTAATATTACATCCCGGTATACTGTATTGCAATGTGGTACAGGCTGTAAAAAGTGCGGCATTCGCGCTACAGTAAGGCAGCTCAAACAGGACGACGCTATGGCACATCAACCCTCCAGCCGCGAGGATGAAAAAACGGGCGGTATACAGGTCATCGCCCGTGCGGCAAAAATTCTTAATGCGCTTGGCGAACAGCCCGGCGGCATGAGCCTCGGTGAGATCGCTCAGGCGGTCGAACTGCCGCGCTCAACGGTGCAGCGTATTGTTGCCGCGCTCGACAGCGCAGAGCTGGTGCGCAGCAGCGGGGCGGGCGGATTGCGTCTGGGGCCGGCGCTGTTAAAACTGATCTCCAGCGTACATACCGATGTGGTTGATCTGGTCAGTCCGCTGCTGGAAAAACTCTCTTCCGACACCAATGAAACCGTCTCGCTGGCGCGCGCCAGCGGCAGTCAGCTGGCGATTATTCACCACGTGGTGGCGTCGCGTGAGCTTCGGGTGGTTCCGCATATGGGACTCAATCTGCCGCTCTACAGCACCTCCGGTGGACGGGCGTTGCTGGCGCTGGAGTGTGAAAAAGATGTACGGACGATCGTTGGCGACGCCTGGCAGGAGTTAACCGATATGACGGTGAAAACGCTGCCTCAGTTGCTGCAACTTATCAGGGAAGTGCGCGAAACCGGTATCGCCGTGGATCGCGGTGAAACGCTGGAAGGTATCTCTACCATGGCGTTTGCGCTGGATACGCTGTTTGGTCGCTTTTCTGTCTCTTTGCTGGTGCCCTCTGCACGTTTTCTGCGACACGAAGCCTGTTTTCGTGACGAGATGCTGAAGTGTAAAGAGGCACTGGTGCGTGAAATCGGCAAAGTCGCCGCGATAGAAGGATAAGCATTCGATGAAAACCCTGCTGATGGCCATTGATCACTCTCCGGTAGCGGAAAAAGTGGTCGCCTTAACCATTGAAGAAGCGCTGGCGCATCGCGCCGAGGTGGTCGTGCTGTGCTGCGTCGATCCCGCTTACTCCTCCTGTAATCAGCCAATGGAAATCGATGCGGGTGAAGATCCGGCCGATTTTGTGGCCGCGCAGGATGAGCAGAATACGGCAGAAATGGTGGTGCGCCATGCACTGGCTCCGTTACTGCGCGCGGGCATTAATGCGCGGGGCATGATTCTGGCGGGTGACGCGGCAGATACTATCGTTGCCCAGTCGCAACAGCTTAAGGCCAGCATGATTATCATGGGACGTCGCCATCTCTCCTCTTTGAATCGGCTGTTAAAAGGCTCGGTCAGCGCATCGGTTATTGAGCGCGCTCACTGTCCTGTGCTGATCGATGTGCGTAAGGATTAATCCCGCCGCATGAATGCTCTGCTTTTTATTACGCTGGCCGCGTTTGCGTTGCTGGCGCTGATTGTTATTGTGCTGATCAAAACCACCCGGCTGCGTTTGTGGCAGGGGCTGATCATCTTTCTGCTGCCCCTGATACTGGCGAATCTGCTCTGGTTCAGCTGGGTTGCGCCGCATCAGTTGCAGGCCAGTCAGCGTGAGCAGGCGGTAAATCAACTGGCAAAGATGCCCGGTTATCGGGTGCTGCAGACTCAGGAACCGGCGTTATGGCTATTGCTGACCCAGGAGCTGACCCGGCGCATCCGTGCGGGGGAGCCAGCTGAGAAGGCGACGGGCGAGCTACGTGGCTGGCTGATTGAGGTGATTAATCAGCGGCTGATGCGCGGAACTGACGCGGCGGTGGTCAACTATATCAGCGTCTCAGTTGAAGAGATGCGGGCGCTGAACCAAATCGATCCGGGCCTCTGCTTCCGTTATCTCTATCCGCAGGTGAGTGGCGGCATCAATCTGCTGACCACGCTGCCGCCGTCACTGAATCGCAAAGAGGCGGATGCCATGGAGCAGCTGCTGCTGAACAGTCCATTGCCCGATCAGCCACTGGATAAGGCGCTGGCGCAGGATGATCTGCAAAAGATTGTCGCCCGGCTTTATCAGCAGTGGGGGGATAAGCTGCAGCAGCTGAATATGCCTGCCGACACGGCGGTTGATCGCTCATCGCTGTGTGCCATGTCGATTGATCTCTACAGTGCGATTCTGGCATTACCTGACAAGCGCGCCGCTAACCTGTTACGTAGAATGATTGCACTGACTGGCCAGTAAGCGGCAGCGGAGCAGCGGAATAGCGGGCGAAAAAAAGCCCGCTAAGCGCGGGCAGGGAAGAGAGGAACAGATTTTTATTTTTGGCATTTCCTGGTGTGGTGCAGTCTTCGTTTTGTCTGAATGCATCTTGTCACGCCGTGCATGATAGTGATAGCCGTTTAATCGTATTACATTAATCGGTAAAAGCTTCTCAAGTTTTGAACTTTCGCGCATTAATCCTATGGATGCGCGGCATGCTGCGTCATAAACTGCGCGGCAACGTGAGGATAACTAAATGAAAAAACTAATAACCGGCGCACTGGCGCTGATTTTGTTGAGTGGATGTACTGCCAGCAAACCCGGGGCGTTTGAACGTGTAGATGAAGATCCAGGCTCAAATACCGTGCAGTACCGTTTTGACCCGGTAAAGGTCAATCGTGATGCAATGAATATTGATCTGGCGAATTACTGCAGTAATAAAGGCTTTGATAAAGTCGAGGCGTTACCTGCGCAGGAGAGTCATATTCCGGGACTGCAGAAAGCGTGGTTCCAGTGTAATTATGCTGTGAAAAGCTAAATAAAACGGGCGGGATAATTATCCCGCCCTTAAAGTTTAATGCTTTTATTTTATGCTGTGTGACATCTTTGCCCGTTAGCGGCGATGGTGACCGCCATGATACCCACCGTGATAACCTCCATAGTAGCCTCCATGATATCCGCCGCCACCCCCGCGGTGCCAGCCATTGTCGTGTCTGGGGCTGATGATACAACCACTTAATAAGGTCATCAGCGCAACCACCGAAGCGACTTTAATTAATCTCTTCATCGGAAGCTTCTCCTCTTTTCCAATGACTATGACACTACGCTGGAAAAGTGGAGTGAAGATGCAGGCTTTGTAGAGTTATTTAAGAAGGTATGACGGAATATTTCAGAGTGCTGCGTTTTGCAGCGGAGAATAATAAAGAAATAAGAATGAACTGAATAGTAAATACTATCAAAGAGAATAGTCTCAAAATCAAGCGAAAATAATTCTCATTTGAAAGTTTTTACAACTACATTATTAGCATGTCAGTTCAATGGGAGAGAAACATGGCGCATGACGTTAAAAATATTCTGGCTTTACAGGCTGAACTGGGCGAATGCCCGCTCTGGTCAGTGGAAGAACAGGTGCTGTACTGTGTCGATATTCTGGCACCCGCCATTCACCGTTTTGATCCGGTCAGCGGTGAACTGCAAACCTTCCCGCAGGCGGAAGAGGTGGGATGCATCGGTCTGCGTGAGCAGGGCGGTCTGATAGCAGCATTACGTGGCGGTGTCTGGCTGCTGGATGCGCAGGGTAAGCCAGAGAAAAAGATCGCAGAGAATCCCGGTGAGGCTGCGCAAAGCCGATTTAATGATGGCCGCGTTGATCCCTGGGGGAATTTCTGGTGCGGCAGCCTGTGGGAACCGCAGGACAAAAATGGCGGGCTGCTGTGCCGTGTGACGCCTGACCTGAAGCTGGAGGTCAAAGCGCGTGACATTAAAATTTCCAACGGGCTGGCCTTCTCTCCCGACCGGCGCTGGATGTATCACAGTGACACGCCGAATGAAGCGCTCTATCGCTATCCATTAAACGCGCAGGGCGAACCGGGCGAACGCACCCTGTTCCGCCGTTTCGACGCGAAAGGTGGATTGCCGGATGGTGCCGCAGTGGATAGCGAAGGATTTTACTGGTCCGCACAGTTTGATGGCGGACGCGTAGTACGCATCGATCCCCGGAGCAGCGAAATCGTCGATGAGATCCTGCTGCCGGTGAAGTGGCCAACCATGGTGGCCTTTGGTGGTGCCGATCTTAAAACGCTGTTTATTACCAGTTCACGGGAAGATCGCACCGAAGAGGAGCTGGCGCGCTATCCGCAGTCAGGCGATATCTTTGCGGTGGACGTCTCGGTGGCGGGCATGGCAGAGCCGCGATTCCGCGGCTAAACGTGAACGGGCCGCTCTGGCGCGGCCCGTCGTGATGGTTAATGACGTTGCAATACAGGTGTTGCTGTAACAGAACTCTGTGGCAAGCGGATGGTGAGTGACAGGAACAGGGAGATGACCAGCAGCGTCATAATCAGGCTGAAGGTGACGGTGAACCCGCCAAACAGCGAGGCGACCAGTGAGCCCAGCACGCTTCCGATACCAAATCCGAGATAGAGCAGACCATAGTTTTTTGTCAGGTTGTTGAGGCCGAAAAAGTCACTGACCAGCGACGGGAATACCGTGATGGTACCGCCAAAGCTGAAGGCTACACAGGCGAGTGACAGGAAGAAGGTGATCTCATTCATTCGGGTAAACAGCAGCACGCTCATCCCGATCAGTGACACGATTTGCGCCAGTGAAATAACCCGGATGCGCATCATTTTGTCAGACAGTATGCCCAGCACCAGACGGCCACTCAGGTTGGCAATCGCAATCACCGTTACCGCACTGGCAGCAGTCTGCGTAGTCAGATGCACCAGCCCTTCGCCGATATCTTTGGCAACGCCTATCACATAGAGACCGCTCATGCAGGCTGTCAGGAACATCAGCGCCAGCATCCAGTACTGTGGCAGACGCACCGACTGTGCCAGCGTGTAATCCCGCGCATGTTGCTGACCATTCGTGCTGCTCCCGGTATCCTGAAGGGGGGCATCACGCATCAGCAGTGCACCGAGGATAATCATCGACATCGCGAGCACGCCCCAGATCATAAAGGTCTGCTCCAGACCCACCGTTGCCAGCAACGCCCCGCAGATAAATTTGAATCCCAGACTGCCAAGACCGTAAGCGCCAATCGCACAGGCAGAGATCATCCCTTTGCGCTCCGGAAACCACTTCACGCAGTTTGAGAGCGTCATCAGGTAACCTGCGCCATCGGCCAGGCCCACCAGCAGCCCGGCGCTGAAATAGAGCATCATCAGGTTATTAGCATGCGCGGTAAGCCAGAAACCCAGCGCCATCAGCACACCCGCCCCGATAGTGACGCGGCGTACGCCAAAACGTTCCTGTAATTTACCGGCCAGCGAGGAGGCAATAGCCAGCCCCAGACTCAGCAGACCAAACGAAAAAGCGACCTGACTGACCGTCGCATCCAGCTTCTGTGACAGCTGGCCGTTGAACAAACTCCACGTGTAGACTGACCCCAGCGCGAACTGAGTGATTACCGTTCCGAACAATGTAAGCCAGCGAGCACGCTGGTAAGAAGCCTGTTGAGTCTGGTTCATAATTTTTCTCTCCCATCCGGGAATCTGGAAACTGCGGTCAGAATAAAGCAGTGATTCGCGCGCGTGAGCAGTAAAGGCATGAACGGAACGGATCGGGGAATGAAATGCCATTCAGGCGGTATGAATGGCATCGGGAGGGGTTGGCAACGTCGCGTCAAAAGTAAGCTAAACGGCAGTTTAATGATTAAGCGTAATTAGCCGTAAGATAATGTTTCAATCAGATGATTCTGTGAGCAGGTTTACAGATTATTTGCCAGGCTAAGAGTTCACTTATCAGGAGGAAATATGAAAGACCGGACATATGAATCCAGCACCAGTGAGGATGAAGTTTGCTGCATCATCGGTCAGGCGGTGATTGAACTCAGTACAGAACAACAGCCTGTGACCAAATCGACGCTGGCATTAAAACTGCTGTCGATGGCCGATCGTGATAGTGACGATGAGCGTGTTCTGCTCTACTGGATTGCGCGTAAAGCGATCAATAAACCACAGAAACTCCTTCAGCAGCAGTGGGCATAACGCCCATCCGGACGCGGGCCTCAGCCCGCCTCCGCGTCAGATGATTATCCGGCGACGACTTGCCGGCCAACGGGCAAACATCACGATATTGCCCAGTAAAATCATGACAAGGCCAGGGATGGCGCTGGCATGCCACTCATATCCTTCATAACGGGTAGAGAGTGCCAGCGCCACCAGCGGAAACAGCACCGTTGTATAGGCAGCCCGACTGGGTCCGATACGTCCCACCAGCGTAAAATAGGCCCCGAATCCCATCACCGATCCCACGATAGCCAGATAGATCAATGCCCCAAACCACTGTGTATTCCATGTCGGCTGCAGCGAAACACCCTGCAGCAGCGAGACCAGTGCCATGATCAGCGCACCGTATAACATGCCGTAACTGTTGGTTGTCAGCACGTCACGTTGCAGACGCTGATGCCGCTGACTGATCATATTGCCGAATGAAAATCCCAGGGTGCCCAGCGCACTTAACCCAATGCCCCACATCAAGCCGGCCGAGGCCTGAGTGCTGCGCAGATCGTGCCAGAACAACGCAACAATACCCGCCATGCCGAGCACTATCGCCGGAATCAGACGTGCGGAAGGGCGCTGACGGAAAAATATCCAGCTGTTAATGGCGTTATACATCACAGCCATAGAGAAAATGACCGACTCCAGTCCGCTGCTGATATAGCCAGAGGCGTAATAAAAGCAGACAAAGTTAAAGCCAAAAACGCAACAGCCCTGCAGCACACAGAAGAGGTGATCCTGCAGCGTCAGCCTGTGCAGACGCTTTATCAGCTTAAGCAGCAATAACATGACCAGCGAGGCCAGCAAAAAACGCCAGAAGACAGCGACAGTTACGGCGCTGATGCCTGCAGACTGTTGCGCATAAATCGCAATCCAGGTCGTGCCCCAGATCAGCACGACTGAGAGATACAAAAACAGGTTCATTACCAGATTCTCCACCGCAAAACGCCGAGTCTGCACCCGCAACGCTCCCTGGTCTTGCAGCGGATTGCGCAGGGTTTGCAAAATCTTGCGCATTTTTACTCTCTGTCCCGATGTGCTCTGTTTTCTGTCCCACGCAATCCGTAAACTGGCACTCTGTTTATCTGAACTGATACCCCGATGAGTCGCTTCCAGACCTTTGACATGCTGCAACGACACAAAGCACAACTGCGCGATCAGGTGCAGCTTCACAGCGGCATTCAGCTGGCAGCCTGGTTTAATAGTGGCGATCGCGTGACAAACCTCAGCGACCATCACACGCTGAGCCTTTACGTGGCGGGCGGCTACGATACCTGGCATAAAACCCCGCATGGCTGGCGTAACGGTGGCGCACCGGACCGCTTCTGTCTGATGCCGGCAGGCACGGAATCGACCTGGGATCTGCGTGCGGATCTCGCCTTTGTTCATCTCTATTGCAGCGAGAACCAGTTGCGGCAACTGGCCGAACGGGTCTGGGACCGCAGTCCGGCGCAGTTAAACCTGCATGAGAAAGTCTTTTCTGCTGATGACCGCATTACCCAGCTCTATCGACACTTTCTGCTGAGCAGCGACTGGCAACAGCCCGCCAGCCAGCTGACGCTGAGCAGCGCATCAACACTCTTGCTGACCCATCTGATGCAGCACTACAGTGAAGTAAAGTGGCAACTGCCCCAGGTGCGGGGTGGACTGGCTCCCGCGGTATTACGGCGGGTTCTGGAATTTATTGAAACCCATCTCGATCAGCCTTTAACCCTGTCTGTGCTGGCGCAGGAAGCGGCATTGAGTGAGTTTCACTTTGCCCGCATGTTCCGTCACACCACTGGCGAGGCACCACACCAGTTCGTGATGCGCCGTCGTATGGATCGTGCAAGGATATTGCTTGAGCGGCCCGAGCTGACGCTGACCGATATTGCCCTTCAGTGTGGTTACCACTCTTCAGCCCACTTCAGCCATCGTTTCCGGCAGGTTTATGGCATGACGCCCTCGGCGTGTCGTCGGGAAAGTCGATGAACTTCTTAGCGGCAACAGGCACATTAGCAGCATATAACAGTGCCACAAATCATTAACATAACTTATCATGCAAACTAACCTGTTTGGGCTGATTCTCGTTTTTACTTTCTGCCGCTATCCTGTAAAAAAAGCATGAACCGCACTTTTTAGCATTGGGTAATTTCTCTGTTCAATCCCGCAATGAACTATTCACTGAAACATTTTTTAGTCCCAGCCATCATGCGCCCCACAGCCGCAATCTTAAGAAAAATCTTATATATCAGATCAGTATCAGATTTTTGCTGGCAAGTTTATCCTGTTACATATGGTTACATATTATCATTTCCTTTGGTTGACCCACTATTTCTAAACTCGCGCCATGGGTGTTTATCTGAAAAATAAATTCAGGATTTACGCTCTTTCATCACGTCATATCGCCAGTAAATGGAATGTACTCGCTTCTGACCGCAGGTCCTGCTTTTCATTGAATGTTTAATAGCAGGAATGTTTTATGGCAGGGTAAGCCATTCTTAATATTTGACACTGGCTGTGGCGGTTTCTATCACTCAATAGAACAGGGACAGCCATGTCTAACTCTTCCTTTCAGTCCGAAATACCCAAGGCACGTATCAATTTAAAACTTGATTTGCATACGGGCGGGGCGAGCAAGAAAACCGAACTCCCCCTGAAATTACTGGTGGCGGGCGACTTCAGTAATGGTCAGGAGTCCGCGCCACTCTCTGAACGCAAAAAAGTTAATCTGAACAAAAATAACTTTGACTCAGTACTTTCCGAATATTCCCCAAAAGTAAATCTCACCGTTAAAAACACGCTTGCCGGTGACGGTAGCGAAGACAATATCAATCTGACATTCCAGAGCATGAAGGATTTCACCCCTGAGCAGGTTTCCCGGCAGATCCCTCAGCTGAAGGCGATGCTTTCCATGCGTAATCTGCTTCGCGATTTAAAAGCTAACCTGCTGGACAATCAGGCTTTCCGGAAAGAGCTTGAAAAAATTCTGCTCGACCCGGCATTAAGCGCAGAACTCAGATCTGAGTTGTCTGCTCTGGCCCCTAAACAGCCATAACGGTCAGGATGTTTTAACGGATTAATAAGGAAGATGTTGATGTCTGTAAAAAATGAGAATGCCGCGGGTGGCGAGAGTGTGGTGCTGGAACGTCCGGCCGCTGGTGGGGTTTATGCGTCTCTGTTTAAAAAAATCAATCTGAACCCGGTCTCCGAACTCAGTGCACTGGATATCTGGCAGGATGCGCAGGCGATGTCGGATGCGACTGCGGATGAACGTTTAACGGCCGGGATGCAGGTGTTCCTGGAGTGCCTGACAAAAGCGGGCTCAAAAGTTGAAAAACTCGACAAAAACCTGATTGACCATCATATCGCTGAGCTGGACTACCAGATTAGTCGTCAGCTTGATGCTGTCATGCACCATGAGGACTTCCAGGCGGTAGAAAGTCTATGGCGCGGCGTGAAATCCCTGGTCGATAAAACCGATTTCCGTCAGAACGTGAAGGTTGAACTGCTGGATATGTCCAAAGAAGACCTGCGACAGGACTTCGAAGACTGCCCGGAAATTATCCAGAGCGGACTGTATAAACATACCTATATTGATGAGTATGACACCCCGGGTGGAGAGCCGATTGCCGCGCTGATTTCCGCCTACGAGTTTGATGCTTCCGCTCAGGATGTAACGCTTCTGCGCAACATCTCTAAAGTCTCTGCTGCTGCGCATATGCCGTTTATCGGCTCCGCTGGCCCTAAATTTTTCCTCAAGGATTCGATGGAGGAAGTGGCGGCTATAAAAGATATCGGTAACTACTTTGACCGTGCCGAGTACATCAAGTGGAAATCGTTTCGTGAGACGGATGATTCCCGCTATATCGGTCTGGTGATGCCGCGTGTGCTGGGCCGCCTGCCGTATGGCCCGGATACCGTACCCGTGCGCAGCTTCAACTATGTTGAAGAAGTGAAAGGCCCGGATCACGACAAATACCTCTGGGCCAACGCATCCTTCGCCTTTGCATCCAACATGGTGCGCAGCTTTATCAATAACGGCTGGTGTGTGCAAATCCGTGGCCCGCAGGCCGGTGGTGCCGTTCAGGATCTGCCTATCCACCTGTATGACCTCGGCACCGGCAATCAGGTGAAAATCCCCTCTGAAGTGATGATCCCGGAAACCCGCGAATTTGAGTTCGCCAATCTCGGCTTTATTCCGCTCTCCTACTACAAGAACCGCGACTACGCGTGCTTCTTCTCGGCGAACTCGACCCAGAAACCAGCCCTGTATGACACCGCGGATGCGACAGCCAACAGCCGCATCAATGCGCGTCTGCCGTACATCTTCCTGCTGTCGCGTATTGCCCACTACCTGAAGCTTATACAGCGGGAAAATATCGGGACTACCAAAGACCGTCGTCTGCTGGAGCTTGAGCTGAACACCTGGGTTCGTAGTCTGGTGACTGAAATGACCGATCCGGGCGACGAGCTGCAGGCTTCTCACCCGCTGCGCGACGCGAAAGTGACGGTGGAGGATATCGAGGACAACCCAGGTTTCTTCCGTGTGAAGCTCTATGCCGTGCCGCACTTCCAGGTGGAAGGGATGGACGTCAATCTGTCGCTGGTTTCCCAGATGCCGAAAGCTAAATCCTGAGGCGAGGGAGAGCAGGGATGAAAATTTACCGCCCACTTTGGGAAGATGGGGCCGCTCTGGCCCCGCAACAGTTCCAGCAGCAGGCCCGTTGGAATGAACGTGTTGCAGACATGGTCGCCCGGATGGGTATTTCTCATCCCTGGGGCGTGGTTGCGGCAGAATTTGATGATGCAGTGCTTGCGCTCTCGCGCCTGAATGCCACACGTCTGGTGGTGCGCTTTCAGGACGGGACCCTTGTTGATACCGACCTGGCAGACACGCTTCCTCCGGTCTGTGATTTGTCTGTTGCCGCCGGCAGTGAGGCTGTTGACGTGGTTGTCGCGCTGCCACTGCTGAGTGCCGGCGGTGGCAACCTCGATAACGGTCAGGACAGTGAGCGGCCGCGCCGCTGGAAAGCGGAGCGTGTCGTCGTGCAGGAACTGGCCGGCCATGAAAGCGGGGAACTCGCGATCCTCCGTCATGCGCTGACCCTGCGTCTGTACAGCCAGGAAAACACGGCATACCTGACCTGTCCGGTAGCCCGTCTGGTGCGTAATGCGCAGGGGCAGTGGAGCCGGGACCCGGCTTTTATCCCGCCGATGATGTCCGTTGCGGCCAGTCCGTGGCTTACTACCGAACTGAATGACCTGCTGGTGCGCCTGCAGGCACGCAGGAAGCGTTTGATGGCCATGCGCCGTGAAAGCAATGAGCGGATGGCCGACTTTGCGGTCGCCGATGTCTCCCTGTTCTGGCTGCTCAATGCCCTGAACAGCGCTGAACCCGTACTAACGGAATTGTTGCAGACCCCGTCTCGTCACCCGGAACTGCTGTACCGCGAACTGACCCGCCTGGCCGGCAGCCTGCTGACTTTCTCACTTGAGCACGACGCCGGGGATATTCCTGCTTATCAGCACGATGCACCGGAACGGGTATTTCCGCCGCTGCTGGCACTGCTCGACAAGCTTCTGGAAGCGAGCCTGCCGTCGCGGGTGGTGAGTATCCACCTGGAGCATCAGGATCAGATCTGGAAAGGTGCCCTGCACGATGCGCGCCTGCGCGAAGGGGCAGACTTCTATCTCTCCGTTCGATCCTCCATGCCGAATCATGAACTACAGACGAAATTCCCGCAGCTGTGTAAAGCGGGCAGCTTTGACGATGTGTCGGATGTGGTTAATGTGGCCCTGAGCGGGATGGTTATCAAGCCGCTGGCCCATGTTCCGGCCGCTATCCCTTTACGTCTTGAGAACCAGTATTTCTCGCTGGATCTGAGTACGGAGGCGGCACGGGCAATGCTTGAGATGGGCAGCTGCACCTTCTACACCCCGCGCTCACTGGGGGATGTAAATCTGGAACTCTTTGCGGTCCTGCGCTCATGAATAAATCCGAACTCAGCCAGATAGAACGTATTTTCTACCCGGGCTGGCTGATGGCCAGCCAACTGCGGGGCGGTCAGGAAGTCCGGGACGGGGAAGGGCTTTATCGCCGTGCCTGCCGTCTGGTGCAGGAGGCGAAAACGGCGCTCACGGAGGCAGGTTACAGCGACATCAGCCGTGACCATATGGTGTATGCCCTGTGTGCATTGCTTGATGAGAGCGTGATGAATCGCGGAACCACTGATGATGGTTACCTGACGTGGCGTCGTGATCCGCTGCAGGCCCACTTCTTTGGTACCCTCAATGCCGGTGAGGAGCTGTGGGAACGGATCCGCAACCTGCTGAAAGAAACCGCCCCTGACGCCGCCGTTCTGACCTGCATGTACCGCACTTTGCAGCTGGGCTTTGTCGGTCAGTATCGCGCCCAGGATGATGAGCGTCGGGAAGATATCGTTCGTGCGCTCGCGGAACGGGTGCCGGCCTTCACGCTGACACAGGACGCCCCCATTGTTGCCCGGGTATCACGCCTGCGAAGCGGTCGTCGCTGGTACTGGATGACCTTGGTTGTGGCCGCTGTCGCCCTGGTGGCGCTGTGGTTCTTCCTTTCGTCTTCGCTTACCGAGCTGGTGAGCCAGACTGTCAGGCCGGGGTAAGCGATGCGGGATGCGTACCGAAGTCTGTTAACTGCCCTGGGTGCCGTACTGGCGCTGTGGCTCATTCTGGGATTCTGGCCACTGTCCACGGGCAGCCGCGCGGCGCTCAGTCTGCTGGTTGTTCTGGTGTCCGGGGTGATGTTCTGGCGTCAGCGTCGGGCCTCCGGGGCGCGGGCGACCGCTGTCCGGGAGATTGTGGATGAAAACCTGCCGCCGGAAGATTTTCAGGGGGCGGTGATCCTCGTCTGCGGCGACAACACCCCGCTGTTTGTGTCCGGTTTCCGTCACCGGGAAACCCGGCAGGGCTGGTATCTGTGGGTGAAGGATGCAAAACAGCTGCCACTCCTGGCACAGCACCTGAGCCTGGTGCGCCCGGCCCTGGCGTCGCAAATTTCCGTCATGCTGGCGGTGGTACCTGAACAGCACACCTCCGGTGATGATTTTACCCAGAATCTTCGGGGCTGGCAGCGGGCTGTCGTCCAGTGCCGTGCGGCATTTGGCACGATCCCCCCGCTGTGGACCGTGACCTGGGTATCGCCCCCAGTGGTCTGCGCGGAGGCCGAACCCGTCTGGTTTACCACAGTAAGCCAGCGAAGCGGTATTCAGGTGTATCAGCCCGGTCAGGGCAATGTGTCATTGACGGAGTGGACCCGGGAGAGTGGATCTGACGGGAGACTTTCTCGTCTGAGTCAGGGTCTGTGGCTGGACAGCCTGCTTGCCTGGCAGAACAGCGCGGTGAATGACCTGCTGTCGGTACGCCAGGGCGAGCTGCCGGTGATGAAGCCTTGCGTACAGGGCATGTGCATGGTGCCGGTGAGCGGTATCGCGGGGAATCTCTGGCAACAGCACATTACTTCCGTGACGGCGCTGCCACCGGATGCCGTTGTGACGACAGAGCCACTGCCGCTGCCTGAGCTGCTGCTGCCAGCGTTACCGCGCCGACGCGGTGTCAGTCGCAGAATGGTGTTCTGGCGCTATGTCGGATTACTGGGCGGGATTTTCCTGGCCCTTGCCATGCTGGCGTCCTGGATGAACAACCAGCGTCTCATTCGTAATGTGGGCGAGCACCTTGCGTTATATCACCAACTGGCGGATAAGCCTGCTGCCCCGAAACTGCGTGCGCAGCAGCGCCTGCGAGCCGATGGCGCATTGCTGGACGACTGGCAGCGTCGCGGGGAGCCACTGCGTTATCGCCTGGGGCTGTATCAGGGGCTGCGCCTGGTGCCGCCTGTTGAGGCCGCCGTCAGCGACTGGGCCCCGCCGCCACCGCCTCCACCGGTTATCAAGAAAATCATTCAGGGTCCGAAAACCATTCGCCTCGACAGCATGTCGCTGTTCGATTCCGGCAAATCCGTGCTGAAGGCTGGCTCCACCAAAATGCTGGTGAACTCACTGGTCGGTATCAGGGCGAAGCCGGGCTGGCTGATTGTGGTCGCCGGCCATACCGATAACACCGGTAATCCGAAAATGAATCAGACGCTGTCACTGAGGCGTGCCGAAGCGGTACGCGACTGGATGCGTGATACCGGTGACGTGCCGGAAAGCTGTTTTGCGGTGCAGAGCTATGGCGCAAGCCGTCCGATCGCAACCAATGACACCCCGGATGGGCGCGCGCTCAACCGCCGTGTCGAAATCAGTCTGGTACCGCAGGCCAATGCCTGTCAGATACCGGGCTACACCCAGGCGTCATCGCAGGATGATGGCGCATCACAACACAATGGAGAGTAATTCCATGGCAATTCCTGTTTATCTTTGGCTGAAAGACGACGGCGGCGCGGACATTAAAGGGTCTGTGGACGTTCAGGATCGTGAAGGCAGCATCGAAGTTGTCGCTCAGGAACATAACCTGTACATCCCGACGGACAACAACACCGGCAAGCTGACCGGTACCCGTATCCACACCCCGTTCCTGTTCACCAAGGAAATCGACTCGTCCAGCCCGTACCTGTACAAGGCTGTGACCACCGGTCAGACCCTCAAGTCTGCGGAATTCAGGTGGTACAAAATCAACGACGCGGGCCAGGAAGTGGAGTACTTCAACACCAAACTGGAAAACGTGAAAGTGGTGAAAGTGAATCCTGAAATGTATGACATCAAGGATCCTTCTAAAGAGAAGCACAACCACCTTGAGCGCATTGAACTGCGTTACGAAAAAATCACCTGGACCTACAAAGACGGCAACATCATCCATTCCGATAGCTGGAACGAACGCGCCACCGCCTGATTACGCGTCATATTTCGCGCCACAGGTGCGTTGGCTGCGTTCGCTCGCTCCGGTCACATAGTTATCTATGTTCCTGGAGACTTACGAACTTGCCGCCTTCCTGCGACATGAACTCTTTAGCGTAATCCTCGTTTTTAAGCGGAGGGGGATGACCTTTCCGCTGTTTTGCTGAACGTCTGCAGCTCGCGGGCTTTCAGCAAAGAAAATCACAAACTGCCAGCCTGACCGTATGCGCTTTGGCCCCCTTAACGGGAACAGCGATGGGCGGTAGCGTGTCCAGGAACCGACAAAGAGAGAGATTCATGGAAAATCCAGCCATCCTGTTGCGACGTCTGAACCCTTACTGTGCCCGTGCGATGGAAGGTGCGGCTTCGCTCTGCCAGACCCGTGCCCATGCGGAAATTTTGCCGGAGCACTGGCTGCTGAAGCTGCTCGAACAGGGGGAAGGTGACCTGACGGTGCTGGCCCGCCGCTATGAGTGGGATATGGACCAGCTTTGGCAGGATTTGCTTGCCTGGCTGGATAAACAACCGCGTTCAGTACGTCAACGTCCACAGTTGTCTGATGCCATTCAGACGCTGATGCAGGAAGCCTGGCTGATTGCTTCCCTTAACGGCGAGGAACAAATCCGCAGCATCCATCTACTAATGGCGCTGGTTTACAAACAGAAACTGGTTCGCTGTGACGGGCTGTGGCCGCTGCTGACGCTGGGCCAGAGTCAGCTGGAGCGTCTGCGTCCGCTGCTTGATGGGCAGTCGGATGAACGTCCGGAAGTGCAGCAGGAAGCCGGACTGGCGCAGAACCACGGCGGTGAGGTCGAGTTTGTTGGCCGCCCGGTCGGTGCAGAGCTGAAAGAGGGCGAACTGAACCTGGCGCTGCAGAACGCGCTGGATAAATTCACTCTGGATGTCACCGCCAAAGCGAAGGAGGGCAAGATTGACCCCGTGTTCGGCCGTGATACCGAAATCCGCCAGATGGTCGACATTCTCTCGCGCCGTCGTAAGAACAACCCGATTCTGGTCGGTGAACCGGGTGTCGGTAAAACGGCTCTGGTCGAAGGTCTGGCGCTGCGTATTGCCGAGGGCAACGTACCTGAATCCCTCAAACCGGTCATCCTGCGCACCCTTGACCTCGGTCTGTTGCAGGCGGGCGCAGGCGTGAAAGGTGAATTTGAACAACGCCTGAAAAACGTCATCGATGCTGTACAGCAGTCGCCGGTGCCGGTTCTGCTGTTTATCGACGAAGCGCATACCATCATTGGTGCCGGTAACCAGGCGGGCGGAGCCGATGCGGCCAACCTGCTGAAGCCAGCGCTGGCTCGCGGCGAACTGCGCACCATTGCTGCGACAACCTGGTCCGAATACAAGCAGTACTTCGAGCGCGATGCCGCGCTGGAGCGCCGATTCCAGCGGGTGTTGGTGGACGAGCCGGACGATGAGACGGCGTGTCTGATGCTGCGCGGCCTCAAATCCCGCTATGCCGAACACCACAATGTACACATCACTGACGATGCGGTGCGCGCTGCGGTCACGCTGTCCCGTCGCTACCTGACAGGTCGCCAGCTGCCGGACAAGGCCGTTGACCTGCTGGATACCGCCGCTGCGCGCGTGCGCATGAGCCTCGACACCGTGCCGGAACAGCTGACCCGCATTCGCTCGCAGATTACCTCTCTTGAAATGGAGAAGCAGGCGCTGCAGGAAGATATCGCCGTCGGCACTCAGAGTCATGGTGAACGCCTGACCGCCATTGAGCAGGAAGAGAACGATCTCATCGTTGCACTCGACGAGCTTCAAACCCAGTACGGTCAGGAACTGAAACTCACCGGACAACTGCTGGAAAGCCGGCAGGACATCTCACGTCGTAGCGAGACGCACACGCTGCAACAGGAGCTGAAGGGCATGCAGCACAGCAACCCGCTGCTTTCCGTTGATGTGGACGTACGCACCGTTGCCACCGTGATTGCCGACTGGACCGGCGTGCCGCTGTCGTCACTGATGAAAGACGAACAGACCGACCTGCTGACCCTGGAAAACGAAATTGGCCAGCGAGTGGTAGGCCAGAATGTTCCTCTGACCGCCATCGCTCAGCGCCTGCGTGCGGCGAAAACAGGCCTCACCTCAGAAAATGGTCCGCAGGGTGTCTTTCTGCTGGTCGGCCCGAGCGGCGTCGGCAAGACCGAAACCGCGCTGGTGCTGGCGGATGTGCTGTACGGCGGTGAAAAATCGCTGATTACCATCAACCTGTCGGAGTACCAGGAACCGCACACCGTGTCGCAGTTGAAAGGTTCACCGCCGGGATACGTGGGCTACGGTCAGGGTGGCATCCTCACCGAAGCCGTGCGCAAGCGTCCGTACAGCGTGGTACTGCTCGATGAGGTGGAAAAGGCGCACCGTGACGTGATGAACCTGTTCTATCAGGTGTTTGACCGTGGCTTTATGCGCGACGGTGAAGGGCGTGAAATCGACTTCCGCAACACCGTCATCCTGATGACCTCCAATCTCGGCAGCGACCACATCATGCAGCTGCTGGATGAACAGCCGGACGCCACCGAAGGCGACCTGCACGAACTGCTGCGCCCGATCCTGCGCGACCACTTCCAGCCCGCACTGCTGGCCCGTTTCCAGACCGTGATTTACCGCCCGCTGAGTGAGCCTGCCATGCGCACCATCGTGGAAATGAAGCTCGCACAGGTCAGCAAGCGCTTACATCGTCACTACGGCCTGACCACGCAGATTGAGGAGAGCCTGTATGACGCGCTGGTCGCCGCCTGCCTGCTGCCGGACACCGGTGCACGTAACGTCGACAGTCTGCTCAACCAGCAAATCCTGCCGGTGCTGAGTCAGCAGTTGCTGACCCACATAGCAGCGAAACAGAAACCGCAGTCGCTGCGGCTTGGATGGGATGATGAAGAAGGGATTGTACTGGAATTTACACATGACTGATGAAACGCAGGATGAGTACAGGATTAAAGAAGGTGGTGTCAGGCTACTTACGACGGGTGAGATACAGATGGCACACTCTGTATTTTTATCCACCATTGATTATTCGAAAGTATGGATCCACAGAGAGAGTTATCTCCCTTTCAATCTACAGGATAAGAATACGGCTATGACCCCAAATGGGGAGATTTATTTTCGTGACCAATACTGCGACGATTTCTCCCAGACAACTGACGATCTTCAACATATGTTCATCCATGAAATGGGGCATGTCTGGCAACGAATGAAAGGCATGAATATTATTATGAGAGGATTGGTCAGTTGGATGGTGAGTTATCGTTACACTCTTGATGGTCGCCTGTTAAGTGAATATCCGATGGAGCAGCAGGCGCAGATTATTGCAGATAATTTTACACTAGAGGCTCATGGCTATGATGGTTGGTTGCGTCTCAGGGGCTGGGAGATCGTTACTCTTGATGGTGATGCATCTGAATCAATCATCCGAGAAATGTATAGAAATTCATTGAGAGGGTTTCCATGGTAAAAATAAAGTGGTGGCATTCAGTACTGTTTCTTATTTTAGCTGTCACTTCTGCATTTACATTAACCGGATGCCCGTGGGGTGGGATGAAATATTACCCAGCTGAAACAGCCAGCGTCTGGATGAAGAATAATGCAGTTTGTTATTACGTCCCAGATAGTAAGGATTATCAGCCTGTTTTCATCTCTATCAACCTCAGGAATAAATCGTTTAAAGAAAGGCAGTTTACCGAAAACCCGAATTTACGAATTATTGATGGTCAATTATGTATTAGTCCTTCGTTTTACCATTTTCCTGATACGTCAAAAGCCCCATTTATTGTTGAGGTTGTATTGCAGTCTAAGAGTAAAAGTAACCATCCAAGGAGCTTTGTCACCGGATTTGAAATGATCAACGGTAAGGCCCGGGATGTATCGTTGACGACACGGGAATACCATGTGCCAGCGACGGCACGCTAAACACTATACTGAATAGTAACATTCGGTTTCTATATGATGATAATCCGATGCTTTGATTTATGTCTGAAAGGAATATTCACCTTCTTTTTCCTTTCCGTGCTGACAGGATGTCCTGGCCCGGGAGACAGGATGATTCCTCATGAAACCACATCTGTCAGCAAGCAGGGGGAAAATGTATGTTTAGATATTCCAGATGCTCAGGATTATCAACCTGCTGACATGGGGATAAATCCACGAGGAACACCTTCGAAGGAGAAGGATTTTAATTTCTCTCCAGGTCTCACGATCGTTAATGGAAAATTATGCATTCCACCTTCTTTTTATCATTTTCCGGATAAGGGGAAGCTTATTTTTGAGTATGTATTGATTTCAAAGAAACATGAAGATGAGCCACGGAAATTTGTCGTTGGCGTGGGGGTGAATAATGGGCAGGTATACAATTTTCCTCTGACCGATCGAGAAATAGCAAGGCCATATGGATCAATTCAAGTTTCCGAGTAGCTGGTCAATATAAGATAATGAGAACATTCACCTTTATTGCGTTGGTCGTGATAAGCGTACTCTTTCTTCCGGATGCTTTTATTTACACGTTTGTTAAGCGCTTTATCCCCATTAGTGGCGATGGCGAATACGGCATAAACAATTTTGAAATGACCGTGTTGCTGATTAAAACCTTCGCCAGTGCCCTCGGGGCCGGAGCCATAATCACGCTTTTTCGTACTCGCTGAGTACCCCGATTAAACCTGCAATTTGCCCGCCGGCAAGAAAGTCATGGACTGCAGGTTATCCCATGGAGTCAATATCATGAGTCTGACAGATACGCTCAAGAACACCCTGTCTGCATTAACTGAAAGCGGGCTGAACCGCTACCGCCTGGATATTCCATCCTGTACAGCATCACTGGATGTGGAAAGTTTCAGCGGTAAGGAGTTCATGAGTGAGCTTTACTACTATCAGGTTATCTTTACCAGCAGTGACCAGAATATCAGCTCAGCGCAACTGCTGACTAAGCCTGCCACGCTGACCATGGGAACCGGGTCTCTGATGGGGTTGACCGGGCTGAAAGTGGTGCATGGTGTGGTGACGCAATTTAAGCGTATCAGTGGTTCACGTGACCAGGCAACGTACCAGATTATTATTGAGCCGTTCTTGTCTTTGCTGCGCAAGCAATTCCGTACCCACCGCTTTTTTGTCAATAAGTCGGTACCGGAAGTTGTCGCCGAAGTGTTGCAGGAGCATGGCCTGAAAGGCTGGGAGTATGAGTTCACCCTAAAAGCCGACTATCCGAAGCGTGAACAGATTAACCAGTACAAGGAAAATGACCTCGCGTTCATTGAGCGTCTGCTGGCCGAAGTGGGGATTTTCTACTTCTTTACCCTGCAACCCGATACCCAGACCGAAGTGGTGCATTTCGCAGACAAGCAGAGCGCATGGACGTTCGGTAAGTCTCTGCCGCTCAGCAGCCCATCGGGAATGAGTGACAGTGCAGCGGACTCGATCTGGGGGGTTAACGTCCGACAGAACGTGGTTGAGCGCTCTGTCACCGCCAGTGATTACAATCACCGTGAAGCCCAGAATGTCCTGACCTCTGTACCGGCGGACATGACCTGCGGCGACGGTGACGGTGTTACCTACGGTGAGGTTTATCACTATCTACCGCGTCATCTTGAACGTGGCGACAAAATCACACCTTCAGCGGAAACCGGCAATTTCTGGGCACGCCTTGAGCATGAGCGTTTTCTTTCCGGACAGACGATTATCAGCGGGTGCAGCAATGATGCCCTGCTTTCTCCGGCCCAGGTGCTGACCATCAGTGAAAGTGTGGTACCACCGACACTGCCATCAGAAACGGACAACGGCATAATCATCACCCGAACGGGCTATATAGCCAGCCGTAAAGATGCCCTGATCGTGATGTGGGAAGGGATGCCGTATTACGAGAACCGCTGCTGGCGTCCTGCTGCTAAAAAGCGCCCGGTGGTCAGCGGCACCCTGACGGCACGAGTGACCAGCGCTAAAGATAACGACATCTACGCCTGGCAGGATGCATCCGGCATGTACCGGGTGAAGTTTGATGCCGACCGTGATGATAAAAAACAGGGCATGGAAAGCATGCCGGTGCGTTTTGCCAGGCCTTACGGTGGTGATAAGTACGGCTTCCACTTCCCGCTGATACAGGGCACTGAAGTCGCCATTGCGTTTCATGAAGGCGACCCGGACCGTCCGTATATCGCCCATGCCATGCACGACTCCCGCCACGTCGACCACGTCACTGAGGCCAACAGCACGCGCAATGTTATCCGCACAGCTGGCCTGAACAAGCTGCGGATGGAGGATAAGCGCGGCGAGGAACACATCAAGCTCAGTACAGAGTACGGGGGTAAGACGCAGCTTAATTTAGGTCACAACGTGGATGCTTCCCGCGAACTGCGCGGTGAAGGTGCGGAGTTGCGTACCGATCGGTATGTGTCCATCCGGGGTGGTGCCGGGGTGTTTATCACTGCAGATAAACAGCCGTTTGCCGGGGACAATATGCTCTCTATGCAGGAGGCGATTGCCCAGCTCGAGAATGCACTGAGTATTGCGCGAAGCATGTCAGACGCAGCTGAAACTGCGCAGGCGCTACCCGCGGATATTCAGAGCCAGGTGAAGTTGACTAATGCCCTCAAAGATCTTGTGCAGCCAGGAATGGTGTTGAATGCACCAGAAGGCGTGAGCATCACCAGCCCACAGGCGGTTCGCATGGCGTCGGGTAGTGCCAGCGTTGGGATCATGTCGCAACAGAATACAGACATTAGCGCTCTTAAACGATTTACCGTAGCAGCAGGTGAAGCCGTGAGTATGCTGGCCCGTAAGGCCGGGATGAAACTCTTTGCGACTAAGGGAAAAGTAGAAATCCAGGCTCAGGATGATGCGCTTGAGGCGATAGCCAAAAAGGATGTGACCGTAACCAGCACAGATGGGCGGGTAGAAATCACGGCTGCGAAAGATGTCGTGCTTAAAAATCTGGAGGGTTCGTTCATCCAGTTGCAGGGTAAGAATATTATTCTGGGCTGTGAAGGTAATATCCTGTGGAAATGTGCCAATGCGCAGAAAATGGGCAGTGTAAGCATGAGTAGTGTTATGCCCCAGTTTCCATCGGGATATAGTGGGAAGTTTACTGCATCGTCTGTTGCAGGAGTTCCAGTTGCTGCCGCGGCATACATGTTGACATCGAGTAATGGGCAGAAATTATTTGGTAGAACAGACGAGAACGGTGAAACATTTCCTGTTTACTCATCAAACCCGAATGAGTCTTTTGAACTTGAAATGATTCAAAGTGATTATTGGTACGATAGTGAAAATATTGTGGACAGAGTACATTGCACATCATTTTCAGATATGTCATTCCAGGACGATGGCTGTCAATGCAGTGATTGTGAGGGGAATAAAAGTGCGTGATATTACTTTTAAGTTTAAAATTTTGTTATGTATGTTGCTGACTCCATCTTTTTCTTTTGCAAGTGGCACATGGAATGCTAAATCAGCACAAATGCAATGTGGCTCAGCTTTGGTAAAGGTCAGTGCTGAATGCCAGGTGAATCAAAAAAGCCCAACGGAGAATATATGCAAAAATTACCACTTGGAAATAAAGAACGGCACTAATAATAAAGAGTTTTCTTTGCCATACATCCCGAACAGCCAAAAAGCTCTCCTGGAAAAACAGGGTTATTCCTTCAATAATGTAGTTAAGCCTGGTGATTGGGCTCCCTCCACTATGAAATGCTATGACAATGAAAATATTGTGATCGGATACCATCTTGGGCTGGATGAAGATGAGAGCGTAAAGGGATCATTGTTGTCATATATTGATGCCCCATTTATTGATCTTTCAGGGAACTTTATTACAGGCAACAAGCTTTCTGAGCTTAGATCTCGAGAAATGAAAAACCCCTACGATAATACAAGCATAGACTTTATTAGCAATCGCTGAGGTATGGTATGTCTGATTTATATGAGTATTTAAATGCCAAAAAGGGAAAGGCATATTTTGATGACCAGATTAAACCATTTTCTTTAATCTCAATCTATCCGGATATAGATACATCCCGAAAGCTAAGAGGTAACAGTCGTACAATAGGAGATGCTAATAAAGATGTCCAGGATACTATTATAGATATGATAATTACCATAGCTGTCCGCTATGGATTAAGTTATAAAGAGATATCTTATATATTATTAACTACTAAGGTTGAGTCTGGATTTAATCCCGATGCGGCAGCGGGGACTACCAGTGCAGCTGGTTTAGCACAAGGAACGGTTGGTTTTATCAACGATGCATTGACACAATCTGAAGACATTCTTGGTTTTCAGCTAGATCTTCGTAATGAGGAAGTTTTTGACGCTGAAAAAGGATGCTATGCGGTTATTTATTCCTTTTTACTTAACAAATCGAAGGTGATGGAGAGTTACACATCAGATCAAAGTGAATACTGGGAATGGCTTTATTTGTTGCATCATGATGGTGCCTATAGTTTAGGAAAATATCTCGATGGTACACGTGAGAAAAGTGCAGATGGCGAGAAGTGGGCGCTTTATATAACTAAGCATTTATCAGTTGTGGAAGGGTTACTAAAAAATACTGAAGTTAATACTATATTTAAACTGTCTACCGGAAATAATACAGCATTCAAAAATAAAAATTATATTGCTGCAATTTTTCCATTTCCCATTTCAATATGCCCAAATTTAGTGTCAGACTATGAGAAAGCTCTAGTTTTTATCAAAGGCGTGACTGATGCAAACGGGATGACTAAATCAGTCAATGCTATCGCAGGTTCAGAAATTGTGTTTGCTATTCTTGCTGATAATTACAAAGAATTAGCCAAAGCAACTGTTGAAAAAAATACCAATGAAAAGCATAAGACTCTAACTTATACCGTTAAGAAAGGCGACACTTTATCAGCAATAGCGAAGAAATATCGTGTATCAGTAGAGAAATTGGCAAGAATTAATAAGATCCATAACGTCAACATGTTGCGCATTGGTGCGAAATTAAAAATACCTGATAGTAATCAAAACCATGGATATGTTAGCCGCTATGTTTCTGAGCAGACCAGGAAAGAGATTCTCAAAAGCATCGGAGTTGAAAATGCTAATGCTAAAGCAGCCATTGAGTATTCAAGAAGCCATATCGTTTTACCTAAAGGAAGCAAGTCAGCAGACTCGGAAAAGAAAAATAATGTAATTCATATTAAAACGACGACGACGGATAAGTCCGTTGCTCGCAGGAGTAAAAATGAACCAGAGAAGCATCAGACTACTTCAGAGGGAAAGGCAAAAGAAATTTCTGTTGTTAACGACTTTGAACCTCTAGTCAAGTTTCGAACTGATATATCTGAAAAATTACAGAGCTTGGTTTCTGCTCATTCAATTGATGTTATTAAAGGAATAATGAAATCTGCAGGTGTCCATAAAATTACTATCACTAGCACCCTACGCACTCCCGAAGAGCAAGTGGAAGCAATGTACAACAATATGTGCAACAAGGGTGTACAATCCCAGCTTGATTATTATGCTGCTGCGGGTCGGGAGGTTGTACAAGTAGGTATCGCTGTGGGTGGCATAGATAAAAGTAAGGAGAATCAGGTTAAAAAAGCCATGATTGATAAAGTCAATTCTTTACAAAAAGATGGACGTCTTGTTTCAAAACATTGTGTTTCGCTTGAATCGTATGCTCAGAGAAATGTATTTGATATAAGTAAAAGATTATTACCTGTCACTTTGCAGCGGGCTTTTGATAAGGCTATTACAAAATATGTAAAAGATAATCCAGGAAAAGTGAAATATATCAGTCCATTTGAAAATCGTGGTGAGCCAGCATTCCATGTGGAGATTGTACAATGAATAAAATATTGTTTTTTATTGCTGTCGTTCCTTTTTTTGCATTTTGCAATACTATTAAGGTAAAAGATGGTCTGTATTATGGATATTGGGTTTATAAAGATCATGGTGCCGTGAAAGAGTATGGTGTTTTAGCTAACGAACCTAGAAAATTGATGGGTGAATATATATTAACGCCTGTTCATAAGTTTACTGATGATAATGAAATATATATTAAAGTTAAGGGGGGTATCCCAATCGTATATTTTTATCAAAAAAGTGTTGGGTCTGATCTGAATACGGTTGGATGGGCTGGCGCTAGATTTACTGAGGGGGATATGATTATTTCTACAAGCACTATTCGAATGGTCACAGAGGATGCCACAGACCATATATTTGTTGGTGAGGAATTCTTAGGGAAACGGATAAGGCTTAAAAAGGATGAAGTGGTTCCGTTGTCATTAATTGATGACAATAGTTTTAATGTGGACTGTAATCAATACTTGGATATTAATGCTTATAGGGAGAATGGTATTCCTGATTATGAAGAGCCAGATCCAAAAGGACGGGAAGGGATAGGTTTATCTTATCCTGCAACGGTTTTTGCAGTCGGTGAACTCGGTGTTTGTTCTGCATTTCTCGATGATGATATTGTTCCTCAAATTAAAAACGGATGGATTCATTTCCGTCGACTCAATTAAAACATATAAACTAATTTGTTAGGTGTGATATGTCCAAAGGATTTGTATTGCTAGGAGATAAAACTACTCACGGCGGTGAGGTTATATCTGCATCTTCGACCATAATCGTGAACGGAAAGAATGTAGCCCTCGTTGGCGATGAAATTAATTGCCCTGTTGAAGGGCATGGTATTAATGCCATTATAGAAGGGTCACCAGAATGGATCTCTGATGGGAAGCCTGTTGTTGTGGATGGCTGCGAATGTGAATGTGGTTGCCATGTTATCTCCAGTGCGCCGGATTGTTCAGTAGGATAAGTTATGAGCTGGGAGCGTCAGAAAGCTACAATTTCTGCAGAACCTGATGAGCCGTCACTGGTCATCTGGCTGATTGCAGGCCTTATTGCTGTTATTGCTGGAGTGTTGCTCTTTGTACTCCACGCCAATCAGTTTCTGGATGAATTGCAAAAATTTAACCTCTGGATTGTTGCCGGAAGCCCTCTTTTTATCTGGTTCGTGACGATTTGTATTCGCGGCTGGATGTATAACCACGCAATGGATCGTCACCAGTTTGAATCTGATGAAGCAGATTATGCACAGCAGCAATGGATTTCCTGGGCCGGGCGTTATCTGGCGGTTCTGCATAGCCGGGTTATCCTGCCTCATGAATTGACGCCATCCACATTTCTGCAGGCCCCCAAAGATCTTGAGCAGGGTAGCTCTCTTTCTCGGGGAATAACGTTACCTGTGGGCGAAGATGCTTTTTCAGCATTGATTGGGGGCCTGGACATATCAGAATTACAGCGCTTAACTGACCTCCCTTTCCACGCAACCTTACTGACGGATTCACACGATCCTGATAAGACATTGCAGAGAGAATTTTCAGCATGCTGGCTCCAGTTAGTTGGACAGGCGTTTCCCGTACCGTTACTGACAATTCTTAAAGACCGAACCTTCGATTGGGTGGGCGAACGTCTTAAATCCCCGATTCTGGATGTTGAGCTTCTGTTAGTTCACCAGACTCAGGGAGGGAATGAGTACAGTGATTCGCTCTCGGCTTTAATGCTGACCTCTGATGATGTAGCAACGAAGTATCAGCTTAACCATCACGCTCGCCTTCTTCGGCCTATGTCGCTTGAATCAACCCAAATGCTGAGTGAAGAGCTTGATACCTTTTTCTCGACCCAATCACAGGCTATCGCTGCGCGTGCAATAGTGGGTGACAGCATGGAGTGGGGTGATGATTTTTCCACTCTGCTGGCCAGTGCAAAACAATATGAAGGCCGCTGGAAACCCCAGCAGTGCCATTGGCTGGAGAAATATGCCGGGCTCAGCGGTCCTTTCTCACCGTGGATTATGGCCGCCGTCGTCAGTGATATAGCTATGCTCACAAAAGAAGATTGCCTGATGCTTTCGGGTGACAAAGAGCAGCGATTTGTAAATACCGTAACTACAGGGAATCTGATGAATGGCGAAGGATAACTCAGTGTGGCGTGGTAACTGGGGACGCATCAGTATTACTGCGCTGATTGCTGTCGCGATCGGATTGGCTATCTGGAAAAAGGGGGATGCGTTCGGACTGACCAGTATTGGCCTTAAGCTGCTGGTATTTATGGCGGTGATAATCCTTCTGCTGCTTGTCCGCCATGGCAAAATCATTTGTCTTGCGATTAAACAACAGTGGTCGCGTTTTCAGGCAAAGCGTAAAAGTGTCCTGCCTGCCGATGAAGGACGTGTCAAACAGACCGCCCCACGCAATGTCACCGTCGACTCCATCCGCCTGGCCATGCGTAACCTCTACGGTCGGCGCTGGGGCCGTAAAACACGTATCCTGCTGATAACTGGTACTGCTGCAGAAGTGGAGCAGCTCACACCCGGCCTCACCAGCCAGCTCTGGCAGGAAGATCGCGGCACGCTATTGCTGTGGGGCGGTGACCTCAATACGCCAGCAGACAGCGCCTGGCTGACCGCGCTGCGCAAACTGCGCCGCCGTCCGGTGGATGGGCTGGTGTGGGTCACCTCGGCCTTTGACCAGCTCTCAGCACCGGGACTGGAACAGCCGCTGCCGGTACCGTCTGAAAGCACCATGGACTCCCTGTCTCATGCCATTAGCGCGCGTATGGAAACGCTTGGCTGGAAACTCCCGCTGTATGTCTGGTCCCTGCACCCGCGCGCCGATAAGCAGGAAGGGCGCATTACGCAGGCTACCGGCTGCCTGTTACCTGTCGGTTGTCGTACCGAAGGGCTGGCAGAACAACTCTCTGCCCTGACGCCGGATTTGACTTCACAGGGTCTGCAGCAGACCTGCTGTGAGGTGAAACATAACTTCTTACTGACGCTGGCTGACCAGCTCATTCGCGAACCAGAAAGTGTGACTGCACCGCTGTCGGTGATGCTCAATCCGTACCGCCCGCTGCCGCTGGCTGGTGTGGTGTTTAGTCAGCCCTCTGCCGGTGCTGAACGTGCTGTTACGCACCACTGGGGCATGGATAACCGCTGGGATATTCTGCCTGAATCCGTCCGGACGCTTCCTGCCGGACTGCGTCCGCGCAAGCCGGGCATTCCATGGCGCAAAGTGTTTGCGTCGGTTATCGCCCTGGCGATGGTGGGCTGGGCTGCATGGATGAGCATCGCGTATGTCACCAACCGCAGCCAGATTGACGGCGCGAATATCCAGACCGCACTTGCCGCCCGACAGAATCAGCCGCTGGAGCAGCGCCTGCACGCGCTGTCTGAACTCCAGAAAACCCTGGCTCGTCTGCAGTACCGCTCTGAGCATGGCGTGCCGTGGTACGAGAAGGCCGGCCTGAGCCAGAATAATGCCCTGCTGGCAGCACTCTGGCCACGCTATCAGGACAGTGCACTGCCGCTGTTGCGGGATGCGGCCGCAACCCATCTTCAAAAGCAAGTCAGCGCCTTTAACGCGTTGCCGCCGGGTAGCCCACTGCGTGAGCAGATGGCAAAAGCCACCTATGACCAGCTCAAGCTCTACCTGATGCTGGCGCGTCCGGAACATATGGACGCGGCCTGGTTCAGCCCGGCGCTGTTGCACGACTGGCCAAAACGCGATGGCGTGAAAGACGGTGTCTGGCAGGGCGTGGCGCCGTCACTGCTGTCGTTCTATGGTGCGCAGCTGGTTGCGCACCCTGAGTGGAAATTGCGGGCAGATGAGAACATGGTCAGCCAGGCGCGTTCCCTGCTGGTTCGCCTGATGGGCTTACGTAACAGTGAGTCGACCCTGTACCAGAAGATGCTCTCCCAGGTGGCGCATCTGTATGTCGATATGCGCCTTGAAGACATGACCGGCGATACCGATGCATCCCGTCTGTTCAGCACTACGGAAATCGTGCCGGGCATGTTCACCCGTCAGGCCTGGGAGCAGGCCGTGCAGCCCGCCATCGAAAAGGTGGTGAAGGCGCGCCGGGACGAGCTTGACTGGGTGCTGACTGACAGTAAGCGTCAGGTGAATAAACAGAACGAAACCTCGCCGGAAGCACTGAAAAAACGTCTGACCGAGCGCTACTTCGCTGACTTCGGCGGAGCCTGGCTGGCGTTTCTCAACAGCCTGCGCTGGAACCGGGCCACCACGCTGTCGGACTCTATTGACCAGCTGACTCTGATGGCTGATGTGCGTCAGTCACCTCTGGTGGCGTTGATGAACACCCTCAATGTGCAGGGGCGCACGGGTCAAACTGGCGAAGCGATTTCCGACTCGCTGGTGAAGTCAGCGAAGAACCTGCTCGGTGGTGACAACAAAGATGCCATTGACCAGAGTGTCGGGGTTCATGGCCCGCTGGATGCGACCTTTGGCCCGGTGCTGGCGCTGATGGACAAGATCCGCACGGGCGCACAGGAGTTGAGTCTGCAGTCGTTTCTGACCCGCGTGACGCAGGTGCGTCTGCGACTGCAGCAGGTGACCAATGCTGCTGACCCGCAGGCTATGGCCCAGACCATTGCCCAGACCGTATTCCAGGGCAAGGCTGTGGATCTGACCGAAACCCGCGACTACGGCAGCCTGATTGCCGCGAGTCTCGGTCAGGAGTGGAGCGACTTTGGGCGCACGGTGTTTGTGAACCCAATGGAGCAGGCCTGGCAGCAGGTGCTGACCCCGGCGGCCGACAGCCTCAATGCACAGTGGCAGCAGGCGGTGGTGGCTGAGTGGAACAGTGCCTTTGGTGGCCGTTATCCGTTCAACAACTCCAGCAGTGATGTTTCTCTGCCGCTGCTGGCCAAATACCTCAACGCAGATTCCGGGCGTATCGCGCAGTTCCTGCAAATCCGCCTCAAAGGCGTGCTGCACAAAGAGGGCAACCACTGGGTGCCGGACAGCATCAACTCGCAGGGCCTGGCCTTTAATCCGGCGTTCCTCAACGCCATCAACACCCTGAGTCATATCTCGGATGTGGCCTTCACCGAAGGCAATGCCGGCATGAACTTCGAGCTGCGCCCGGGCACCGCCGCTGGCGTGATGCAGACGGATATGATTATCGACAGCCAGAAGCTGACCTATTTGAACCAACTGCCAGCGTGGAAGCGCTTTTCGTGGCCTGCGGATACCGAAGTCCCTGGCGCGAACCTGAGCTGGGTTAGTATCCAGGCTGGCACCCGTCAATATGCCGAAATTCCGGGAGCATGGGGCTGGATACGCCTGCTTGATAAAGCCGCCGTCAGTGCTTACCCGGGTGTCGACAGCAGTTACAGTCTGAGCTGGAAAGCGCAGGATGGCCGTATGCTCAATTACACCCTGCGTACCGAAGCGGGCGAGGGGCCATTGGCGCTGCTGAAGCTGCGTAATTTTCGCCTGCCGGAAACTATCTTCAGCACCACCGGCGTCATACCGTCAGACCCGGCGACAGATACGGCCAGTGACGACGGGGAGGCGTACTGATGAGCACACTCAATGCCTTACTCAGTGCCTGCCAGGCAGAGCAGGAACCATTACTTTTAGAAACCCGTGAGCGTGTGGCGCAGTGGGGCAGCTGGCTGCAGCTGCTGTCCGGTTCATCACCCGTGGGCGAGGATCCGGGCTATAACGATGACTTCCAGCAGATGCGCGAGGAGGTCAACAAGCTCTCCGGCGCGGATACCGAGCTCATCTGCCGGCTGGCAGAGAAGCTGCTGACCACGACCGCCAAAGATATCCGTGTGGCGACGTACTACTGCTGGGCGAAGCTGCACCGCGAAGGTGAGCAGGGGCTGGCGGAAGGGCTCGAACTGCTGGCCGGTTTGCTGGAGCGCTTTGGACCACAGCTGCACCCGCAGCGTGACCGCAGCCGTAAGGCGGCACTGGAATGGCTGGCAGGGTCGCGCATGACCGACTCGCTTTCCCTGTACCCGGAAGTGGTCAGGATCGATGCGATGCGAACCACTGGTGCGCTGCTGCTGATATCACAGCTTATTGAGAATGAGCCCGATGAAACCCGTCCTGAACTCAATGCGCTGTACGGTGCCCTGGAAAGTCGTTTGCACAAAGCGGGGGGCGTGGATGCCGTGGTACCGCAGAACGCCAGTACCAGCGAAACCCCTTCACCTGCCAGTCACAACGATGCACCGGCTATCGGGCGGATCACGTCCGGCCAGGATTTGCTGGCCCAGGCCCGCACCCTCACCGAATATCTGCGTGAGCAGCCGGACGGCTGGCTGTCAGCACACCATCTGATGAAGAGCCTGCGTCACGACACCCTGCGGGCTATCCCGGCCCCGGATGCGCAGGGGCGTACACGCATCGAGCCACCAAGGGCGGATCAGCGCGCGTTACTCAAACGCCTCTACCTGCAGCAGAACTGGGCTGAAATGCTGGATACAGCAGACAGCACGTTTTCCCGCGGTGCCAACCACCTGTGGCTGGATTTACAGTGGTACATCCACCAGGCGCTGACGAAATCCGGCAAGGAAACGCTGGCCGACATTGTCACGGCTGATCTGAAAGGGCTGCTGTCGCGCCTGTCCGGGCTGGAGACGCTGGCGTTCAGTGACGGCACGCCGTTTGCGGACGAAGTGACGCTGAACTGGATCCAGCAGAGCGTGCTGGACACCGTCGGCGGTTGGGGTAATGACACGCCATCAGCCCCGGTCACCGCCGGTAACGATGACATTCTGTCGCTGGAGCCGGAAGCCGTAGCGCTGGCCGACAGTGAAGGCCCGGATGCGGCGCTGGGCTGGTTGCAGACCCGGCCCGGCATCGCCACCGCGCGCCAGCAATGGCTGTTGCGACTGCTAATGGGCCGCATTGCTGAGCAGTACGGTAAGAATGACCTGGCGGTGCACCTGTTTGCAGAACTGGGTGAGCGCGCCAGAGAAGTGACCCTCAATGACTGGGAGCCAGAGCTGCTGTTTGAGGTACAGGCCCGTCATCTGAAACTCCTGCGCCTGAAAGCCGGTCGCAGTGAGGCTGATAAGACCCGCCTTACGCCGGTAATGGACCAGTTACTTGCCGGGCTGATCGCCGTCGATCCCGCCCGTGCCGCCGTGCTTTGCGGTTAAATCCACAGGAACAGAAATAAATGGAAGATTTGACCCTGCGTTATTACGACGCGGAAATGCGCTACCTCCGTGAAGCGGCCAAAGAATTTGCTCAGACCCATCCGGATCGGGCCGCGATGCTGGATCTGGATAAGGCCGGCACACCTGATCCCTATGTCGAACGTCTGTTTGAAGGTTTTGCTTTTTCGATGGGGCGGCTGCGCGAGAAGATTGACGACGACCTGCCGGAACTGACCGAAGGGCTGGTCAGCATGCTCTGGCCACACTACCTGCGCACCATTCCTTCACTCTCAGTAGTGGCGTTCACACCTGCGCTTCAGGCCGTGAAGATGGCGGAAGTGATGCCAGCGGGTCTGGAAGTGTATTCCCGCCCGGTGGGGCCTAAAAATACGGTCTGTCGCTACCGTACTACCCGGGATGTGATGCTCAACCCGCTGAACATCTCAGGGGTGACTATGACCACTGAGCCTGACGGGCGTTCGCTGCTGCGGATGCGCTTTGCCTGCAGCACTCAGGCAGACTGGTCCCATGCTGACCTCAGTCACCTGAGCCTCTATCTTGAGGCTGACGCGCCCGTCAGTAGCCAGCTGCACCTGATGCTGACCAGAAGGCAGGCCGCTCTGTATATGCGCCTGCCCGGGCAGATCGACCGTATCCGGCTTGACGGGTATTTCTCACCGGGCGGGTTTGCCGAAGAGGATGGGCTGTGGCCGAAAGGCGACACCGCATTCAGTGGCTACCAGCTGCTGCTGGAGTATTTCACCTTCCGCAACAAGTTTATGTTTGTCCACCTCAACGGTCTGGACGACATTACGCCGCCTGCCGGGGCTGAGTACTTCGACATCGAAGTGGTCTTCAGCACGCCGTGGCCATCAGACCTGCCGGTCACCGATGATGCGGTTCGCCTCCACTGCGTGCCGGTGATTAACCTGTTTACGCTGGAGGCTGACCCTCTCACCATCACCGGGCTTGAAAGTGAGTACCTGCTGCGTCCTAAGCGGCTCCAGGACGGGCATACTGAGATTTATTCGGTGGATTCGGTTACCGGTTCAAACCGCACCAGTGATGCCGAATACGTGCCGTTCAGCAGCTTCCGCCACAAGGGCGGGATGATGCGCAGTCATGCGCCACCTCGCTATTACCACACCCGCGTTAAGCGGGGTGTCACCGGGCTGTATGACACCTGGCTGATTCTGGGCGGGCACCAGTGGGAAGATGACCGCCTGTTTGAGCGCGAAGCCGTATCGCTGCAAATCACCGGCACCAACGGTCAGTTACCGCGCCGGGCGCTTCAGAGCACGCTGCTCGACCGCAGTGAGCAGGTGGTCAGTACACCGCTTTCAGTACGCAACCTCTGTAAGCCCACGCTGCCGGTTTACCCGCCTGCGGAAGACCGTTTCCACTGGCGGGTATTGAGCCACCTCGGCTCCGGGTTTCTGAATATGATGAGTACTGCCGAAGTGCTGCGCGGGACGCTGGCACTCTATAACTGGCAGGGAGATGAACTGAATACCCGGCGTCTGGAGGCGATTCAGCAGGTGGAGCACCACCGCCTGCAACGTTTTGAGCAGGGCTACCTGCTGCGGGGGCTGGATATCGAAGTGACCCTCGACAGCAACGGCTTCACCGGCGAGGGCGATATTCACCTGTTCGGTGAAATGCTAAACCGGTTCTTTGCTCTGTATGCCGATATGAACCAGTTTAACCAGCTCACCCTCATTGTTCAGCCAGAAGGAAAATGCATCCGGTGGAAAGAGAATCACAGTCCGCGCCTGCCCGGCTGATAGCGCAACTGGGGGACCGGCTGCCATATATCAACTTTTACCGCTTCTGCCAGTTGCTGGAGCAGAACCAGCCGGACAAACCGGTTACGGGCAGTACCTGGCAGGTACGTCATGAACCGGTACGTTTTCGGCCACACCCGGGGATGGGTTTTCCGGCTTCAGAGATTAAAGGTATTGAGCAGTCTGAGCATTCGCATCTGCCGCCGACTGTGCGCATCACCTTTATGGGACTCTACGGCGTGGAGTCCCCGCTGCCGACGCACTATATCGATGACATTACCCAGCGACGGGAAGGGTATGAGGCCACCGCGGATTTCCTCGATATCTTCAACCACCGGCTGATTGCCCAGTACTACCGTATCTGGCGTAAATACTCATACCCGGCGACTTTCGAAGAAGGCGGTAAGGACAACACCTCGCAGTACCTGCTGGGACTTGCCGGGCTCGGGATTAACGGCTGCACGGACAGTATCGCGACTCCGGCTTCACGCTTTCTGGCACTGCTGCCGGTCATGTTGCTGCCGGGGCGTACCGCAGAAGGCATGGCCTCGCTGGTGCGCCTGCTGGCATCCAACACACAGGCGAAAATCTGGCACCACGATAAACGCCGCGCGCCGCTGAAAAAGCCCCTGACCATGAGCGTCAGCCAGCCCGTCACCCTGACAAACCGTCCGGTGATGGGCAGCTATGCCACCGACGTGAACAGCCGGGTGCTGATGCGCCTGACTACCTCTGACCCGGCTGAAGTACAGGGCTGGTTACCGGGCGGGGAGCTTCACACGGATTTAATGGCGCTGCTGCATGTCTATCTTGGCTCCCGCCTCGATGTGCGGTTACAGCTGTGTGTCGACCGAAGTCTGCTGCCTGACGCGACCATCAGCAGTAAACCGCAGGCAGGTGCCGTGCAACTGGGCCGTACCGCCGTGATGCGGCCGCTGAATGCAGCGAACACCGTCATGCACCCCAAAACCATAACCATCAATCTTGGCCGCTATGAGCGGGTACAGGAAAATATTCACCGCAGGGAGACCGATGAAGATGGCGATTACCGCTGGTAAATTTCCTCTGGTTGCACTGGCCGCGGGCATCACACTGATGCTCGCTGGCTGTGGGCTGACCCAGAAAGTGACGGACGGCACCGTTGCCGTGACCAAATCGATTTTTTACAAGCAGGTAAAAACCCTGCATCTGGATATCCGCGCCCGCGAGGCCGTTAACAGCAATGCAGGCGGGGTGGCGCTGTCGACGGTGGTGCGTATTTACCACCTCAAAGACCGGAAAACATTCGACATGACGGACTATCCGTCACTGTTTAAGGCTGACAGTCAGGCCATCAAAGCAGACCTGGTGGCGGAGAAAGACATCCGCCTGCAGCCGGGTGGGGCAGTGACGGTTGATATGCCGATGGAAGAGAGTGCGCAGTATGTGGCGGTGGCCGGGATGTTTATGTCACCGGACCAGGAGAACAACACCTGGCGTGTGGTGCTGAGTCGTGACGATCTCGATCCGGATAAAGCACGCGTCATTGAGGCGGGGAACAATCGGCTGACACTTCAGGCGCTGAAAGATGAGTGAGTTATCCCGTCCTTCATTGTATGAAACACTCTACGGCAACTTCACCGGCGGCCTCGATCTCCATCAGGTCAGTGAACAAAATCAGGTGATTTTGTCCGTGCTCGATAACATGCAACGGATCCTTAACTGCCGTGCTGGCACGCTGGCGCATCTGCCGGACTATGGCCTGCCGGATATGACCAAAATCCTGCAGGGCATGCCGGGGACTGCCCATGAACTGATGGGTGCTCTGTCGGCTGTTCTGCTCAGATATGAGCCACGCCTGAGAAAAATAGCCGTTGTCCTGCTGGAACAGAACATCCCCGGTGAGTTGCGCTACGCCATTGATGCGGAACTTAACGGTGTTGGCCTCGTACGCTATGGCACAGAGTTTATGCCAGAAGGGCGGGTTCTCCTGCGACACCTGAAGCAACAGCAGTATCTCGACACAGCAACCCGGCTGTAAGGCCAGTTAATACCATGTCAGTAAAATCACAGTTCCTCGAAAAACTACAGGCCAGAGAGCCAGCCCCGATCTTATCTACCAGCAAGACTCAGGCCGATATTGCAGAGTTTCGCCTGCGAATGGTGCAGCTTCAGGAGCAGATGGATGCGTGGCTGGTGGGTACCGGATTGAATGTGGAAACATTTACCGTTGCTGTTACGGATCTGCTGATGGAGGACAGGACTTTTGAGATTGCCGCTATCACCCTGCGTTACGACGATCGCTCTGTAAAATTTACACCGGTATTTTTGTACGGTCAGGGCGTGACAGGATGCGTGGAAGTGACTCTTCATGCAGAAGGCAGTGTGACGTCTGTGGGGCGCCTTTTCATGCGGGCAGGTCATTTCAGTGACTGGTCCTTTACTCCGCCGGGAGCATTATCCCGTCCCGGACAGAGTTTTGATGAAAGCACCTTTTTTAGTCTGATTCTGGCGCTTCTGCCATAACTGCTGGTATTGCAGTACCCGTTCCTCTGAATATGCCCGCATAAGCGTTAATCCTCCATATTTCCGTACGCGTCAAAATGGACAACTGGTCATGAATCACATCCCCCCACATAAAATCAAAACCGGTGGTGACCCGCGCACGCTACCGGATTATGCCGCCCTGCGTGATGAACTGAGTAAGCTGACACATCCGGCTCGCCCGGATGTGAACTGGCGTTATGCCGAAAAACGCTGTCTCTCACTGTTTGAGCAGAATGGTGTGGAGCTACAGACGCTGTCCTGGTACACGCTGGCCCGAACGCAACTGGCTGGTTTATTGGGGCTCAATGAAGGTCTGGCGATACTCGAGGCACTGATAAGCCATCAGTGGGGCGCACTCTGGCCGCAGCCTGTCCATGCTCGCATGAAAATCCTCAGCAGTCTGAGTCAGCGTTTACAGCAACTGATACGTTCGCTCCCGCTAAATCACAGCGACCTCAGCCAGCTGTATCGGGCGGAGCAACAGCTTACCGCTCTGGGTGAGGTGCTGCAGGGCCTGGAGCTTAAGCATCTGAGCCAGCTCGATACGTTACGTACCCTGATGCACAACAGTGCTGCCAGGCTGGAAAACAGCGATAGCATAACCAGCACCGGGCCGGACATTCAGCCAGGTATCAGGTTGCCTGCCACCGCGATGAATAGTGCCGCAGCATCCACGAGGGACCTTGCTGGTAGTCCGCCTGAAGATACGTCAGCAAGCGTAGTTAAATGGGTTTATGCGGCGCTCCCGGAACACCATGCGAATGCAGAAGCACTGGCGGCAATGCCCGATCAGGTAAAAAAATGGAAATTCTTCGCTGCCGGGATGTGTACCATGCTGGTGGTAAGCACAGTCACACTATGGAGCTGGCAGTTTCTTAATCGGCAAGTTCCGTTGCAGACTCAGTTTGCAGTCTCACTGGCTCCATTGCCTGCATCTCTCACGCCTGAACAACTGGATATGTGGCGTCAGCAAGCTCCGTTACCACAGGTTTTAATAACACAAACACAGCAGCAGCTTGCCCGGCTGGATAAATTGCCTCCTGACTGGAATATTGACTACAGTCGACAGTTGCTGGAACAGGCCCGGGTACTTTGGCCGGAGCAGGCTAAGCCACTAATCCTGCAGTGGCAGCAACAGCTTAATGCTGCCGCATTGCCAACAGAACAGCTGAATGGCTGGTCTCAGGGAGTGGCGACACTACAAAAACTGAGTGACAGGCTGAACGAACTGGATGGGCAGAAAGGAAAATACCTGACGGTCAGTGAGCTGAAGTCAGTCGTTTTTTCCGCTATGCAATCCTTTAATCAATCCATACCGGCTGAAGAGCAGCTAAGAGTATTGTCACAAAATCCAGCAGGCGAACCTTTGCCTGCGGCTGCCAGAGCTCAGCTGGAGATGCATCTGAAGCAACTGATTGCCCGTTATGCAGAAATAAAACAGGATTCATTAAAATAAAAAAGATATTTAAAGCACAGGTATCCAGCTAATAACCCAGACCTGGCAGGTCATAATCACAACTCATTCACTGGTGTTGATGGATTTGCCTAAAGAACATAGCCAGGGCCGGCAAATGATTATTGATTCTGAGAAGAAAAAGGGCAAAGGGGGATAGCCGTCAGTAATGGCTTGATATTGATTATTAAGAGTTTTAATTGATAGGGCGGGTTTAAGTACAGGGCAGGTCTGGTGTCCCCTGCAGGAATCGAACCTGCAACTAGCCCTTAGGAGGGGCTCGTTATATCCATTTAACTAAGAGGACAGCGGCGCGCAGTATAGCGCAAACAGGCAGTGAGATTCACTACATCGCCGTCCGTTTGCTCATTCCGCCAGCAATCCCGGTTTTCTGCGCGCGCTAACGTTACGTGCAGAAAGCGGAAACAGCTGTACTGAAGTCCGGGATGTCATCCAGACTGAAGCGGCACCCCGACTCTAAAATCTTCACTCCCCTTTTGCAGCAGACACTTCCAGTAAACGTTTTTCAGACGCCCGCTTGGCAAATCGCCTTCAGCAAACAGACCAGAAAGGCAGACAGAGCGGTTCAATCTGCTCTGCCTGCCCTGGATTTACTCAGCCTTTTCCTGCTCTTCGCGCTGGCGACGTTTCTCCTGCTTCTTCTTCTCAGCCTTCGCTTTAGCCACGGCCGCTTCACTCATGTCGTTGCGGATCTGCGCGTGGCTGATCAGGGCAAAAATCAGCGTGCCGCCGGTAATGTTGCCGAGCAGCGTCGGCAGGGCAAACGGCCAGAAGAATTCATACCAGCTGATGCTGCCATTAAAGACCAGATAGAGCACTTCCACCGATCCCACCACGATATGCGCCAGATCACCCAGCGCAACCAGCCAGGTCATCATCACAATCACCAGCAGTTTGGCGCCGCCCGCCGAGGGGAACATCCAGACCATGGTGGCGATAATCCAGCCGGAGATCACTGCATTGGCAAACATCTCGCCGGGCGTATTTTCCATCACCTTCATACTGATGTTGGTAAACGCCTGACGGGTAGCCTCGTCAAATATCGGCATCTCATTAAACGCCAGCGCACCCAGCGCCGTCCCGATCAGGTTACCCAGCAAGACGATGCCCCATAAACGTAATAGCAGGGCGCCATTACTCCAGGTCGGTTTGTGCATCACCGGCAGGACTGCCGTGACGGTATTTTCGGTAAACAGCTGCTGACGCGCCATGATGACGATAACAAAACCAAAGGTATAACCCAGGTTTTCAAGCAGGAATGCCCCTGGTACGCCATCCAGATGTACCTGAAATATCCCCTTCGCCATCAGCGAGGCGCCCATGGATAAGCCCGCCGCAATGGCTGACCAGAGCAGCGCCATACCATCGCGCTCCAGCTCCTTTTCCCCATCCTGGCGGATCTCTTCATGGATGGCAGCGGCGCGGGAGGGTAAAGCCTCCTCATCGACTTCGATGTCAGTGCCCTTATCCTTCTCTTCACTCTCGACGTCGTTAGGACCCTGTTCATTACCTGATGAAGGCTTCATATTTTCTCCTGGTGATAGTGCTGTCGCGTAATAAGCGTAGCCGTTTTTTATTTGCCGATAATGTAACGATCGATGCGAATAAGCGTAACAACGTTTTTCGGAACTGCATTTTTATTCAGACTGCGGGCGATACCGCACGAATAAACCCATGGCATCGAAACTGAGCGGTGGCTCACACTTCGGCCCACAGCAACATTGTGGTAATATCCCGGCCACTTTTAGTTGGTGCGATTCCCCCCTCGATGTTGGAAATCATTACGCTCACTTGTGCATACGACGAACGTGCGCTGTTCCGGCAGCTCTCATTTCGCGTCTCTGCAGGCGACATTGTGCAGATTGAAGGCCCTAATGGTGCCGGTAAGACCTCACTCTTGCGGCTGCTGGCTGGTCTGAGCCGTCCTGAACAGGGTGAAATACGCTGGCAGCAGCAGCCAATCCTGCGGCAGCGCGAAGCCTGGCATCAGGCGATGCTCTATCTGGGCCATCATCCCGGTGTCAAAGGCGTGCTTACACCGCTGGAAAATCTGCGTTTCTACCATCCTGATTGCAGTGATGCGCAGATCTTTGCTGCGCTGGAAAGCGTCGATCTCACGGGCGACGAAGAGGTGCCGGTTAGCCGGTTATCGGCGGGTCAGCAGCGTCGGGTAGCGCTGGCGCGGCTATGGCTCAGCCAGGCCCGCATATGGATTCTCGACGAGCCGCTGACCGCCATCGACAAAGCGGGTGTTAAAAAATTAATGGCGAAATTCGCCCGGCATGCCGATAACGGTGGCGCAGTGATCCTGACAACCCATCAGGATTTGCCCGCGGATGCTGCGCGGGTGCGCAAAATTCGCCTCGGCGACGGGGAGGAAGGCTGATGCTGTTTCGCCTCATCCAGCGTGAATTACGCATCGCCTTTCGCAGCGGGGCTGATGTGATCAATCCGCTCTGGTTTTTCCTGATTGTTATTACCCTGTTTCCGCTGGGCATCGGACCTGACCCGCAACAGCTGGCGCGCATTGCACCGGGCGTAGCCTGGGTTGCCGCGCTGCTGGCGTCGCTGCTGGCGCTGGAGCGGCTGTTTCGCGATGACTTCAGCGATGGTTCGCTGGAGCAACTGGTACTGCTGCCGACGCCGCTCCCGGTAACGGTTATCGGCAAAGTAGTGGCGCACTGGCTGGTCACAGGCGTGCCGCTGATTATCCTGTCGCCGCTGGCCGCGCTGCTGCTGTCGCTGGATTTTAATGGCTGGCGGGCGATGGCCCTGACGCTGCTGCTCGGCACGCCAACCCTGAGTTTTCTCGGTGCCATTGGTGTAGGTCTCACGGTGGGTTTACGGCGCGGTGGCGTACTGCTTAGCCTGCTGGTGCTGCCGCTGGCTATTCCGGTCTTGATCTTCGCCAGTGCGGCGATGGAGGCGGCCAGTCAGGGGTTGCCGATTAATGGCTATCTGGCGATTCTCGGCGCGATGCTGCTGGGCAGCGCCACGCTCTCCCCGTTTGCCACGGCGGCAGCGCTAAGAATTACTTTGCAATAACAGCCGTTGAAATAACCGCGCGTAAAAGACGCGGCAACACTCTTTTATCGTTAATGTGAGCATTTGATATGTGGAAAGCGTTACATCAGCTGGCCAGGCCCGAACGGCTCTATCAGTTTTCGGGGCGACTGGTGCCGTGGTTCGCCATCTCAGGGCTGGCGGCGTTGCTGCTGGGCTGGGCCTGGGGCTTTGGATTTGCTCCCGCTGACTATCAGCAGGGCGACAGTTTCCGCATCATGTACATTCATGTGCCCGCCGCGATGTGGTCGATGGGCATTTATGCCTCGATGGCCATCGCCGCCTTTATCGGCCTGGTGTGGCAGATGAAAATGGCCGATCTGGTTTCCGCCGCCATGGCACCGGTGGGCGCGGTCTTTACCTTTATTGCGCTGGTCACCGGATCCGCATGGGGCAAGCCGATGTGGGGGACCTGGTGGATCTGGGATGCGCGCCTCACTTCGGAGTTGGTGCTGCTGTTCCTCTATATGGGCGTGATTGCGCTCTGGCACGCTTTTGATGACCGCCGCACCGCAGGGCGGGCCGCGGGTGTTCTCATTCTGGTCGGCGTAGTTAATCTGCCGATCATTCACTTCTCAGTGCAGTGGTGGAATACCCTGCATCAGGGTTCGTCGGGCATTCTCCAGCAGGCGATTGCGCCAGTGATGCGAACGCCGCTGCGCTGGGCAATCATCGGTTATCTGCTGGTGTTTATCACGCTGACCCTGATGCGGCTGCGCAACCTGATTCTGTTAACCGAACGTCACCGTCCCTGGGCGATTGATGTGGCGAAGCGGGGAGAGCAGGCATGACACCCGCCTTTTCCTCCTGGCACGCCTTCTTTGAGATGGGGGGCTACGCCTTCTATGTCTGGCTGGCGGTTGCCTGCACGCTGATTCCGCTTGTCGGGCTGACGCTGCATACCCTGTTGCTGCGCCGCCGCCTGCTGGCTGAGATCCGCCAGCACGACGCGCGGGAACGCCGCATCCGGGCAGCGAAATCTAAAAAAGCCGCGGCTGAAGCGGCAGGAGAGATATTGTGAATACCCGTCGACGCAACCGCCTCTATGCGGCAGTGGCGATTCTGCTCGGCCTCGGCCTGGCCACCGCGCTGGTGATGTATGCGCTGCGCTCAAACATCGATCTGTTCTATACCCCAGGTGAAATCCTCTACGGCAAAGGCGAGGCGCACGAGAAGCCCGAAGCGGGCCAGCGGCTGCGCGTCGGCGGCATGGTGATGCCCGGCAGCGTCCGGCGCGATCCGAATACGCTTGCCGTGTCATTCAAACTTTATGATGCCCGCGGCGTGGTCAGCGTCAGTTTTGAAGGCATCCTGCCGGATCTGTTTCGTGAAGGGCAGGGCGTCGTCGCACAGGGCGTGCTGGCGGCGGGCAACCAGGTGATCGCCAAAGAAGTGCTGGCGAAACATGATGAGAAATATACGCCGCCGGAGATTGAAGACGCGATGAAGAGTAATCACACCGGCCCGCAGTCGCTGTATCAGGCGGGAAATAAATCATCATGATGCCCGAGATTGGTACTTTTCTGCTCTGCCTGGCACTGGGACTCTCCCTGCTGCTGAGCAGCTATCCGCTGTGGGGCGCAGTGCGCCAGGATGCCCGCCTGATGGCGATGGCGCGTCCGCTGGCCTGCGGTCTGTTTATCTGCATCGCGGCGGCTTTCGCGCTGCTGGTCTGGGCCTTTATCAGCAACGATTTTACCGTTGCCTATGTCGTCACAAACTCCAACAGCCTGCTGCCGGTTTACTATCGCATTGCTGCCACCTGGGGCGCGCATGAAGGATCGCTGCTGCTGTGGGTGTTGCTGCTCAGCACCTGGACATTAGCGGTGGCGATATTCAGTCGCGGTATGCCGCAGGATGCGCTGGCACGCGTGCTGGCGGTCATGGGCATGATCAATCTCGGCTTCCTGCTGTTTATCCTGCTGACCTCGAATCCATTTGGCCGCACGCTGCCGGACTTTCCGATAGACGGGCACGACCTGAATCCGATGCTGCAGGATATCGGCCTGATCTTCCATCCGCCGCTGCTCTATATGGGCTATGTCGGCTTTTCGGTGGCGTTTGCCTTTGCTATCGCCTCGCTGATGGCCGGACGGCTGGATACGGCCTGGGCGCGCTGGTCGCGTCCCTGGACCACGGCGGCCTGGGTCTTTCTGACGATTGGTATTGTCCTTGGCTCGGCCTGGGCCTATTACGAGCTGGGCTGGGGCGGCTGGTGGTTCTGGGACCCGGTTGAAAATGCGTCGTTTATGCCGTGGCTGGCAGGTACCGCCCTGATGCACTCGCTGGCGGTCACGGAAAAGCGAGGCACCTTTAAGGCCTGGACCGTGCTGCTGGCGATTACCGCGTTTTCGCTGAGCCTGCTGGGGACGTTCCTGGTGCGATCCGGGGTGCTGGTGTCGGTGCATTCCTTCGCCTCGGATCCGGCACGCGGGATGTTTATCCTCGCGTTTCTGGTGATTGTTATCGGCAGTTCGCTCCTGCTCTACGCTATTAAAGGCGGGCAGGTACGTGGCCGGGTGCAGAATGAAACCTGGTCGCGCGAATCGTTTTTGCTGGGTAATAACGTGCTGCTGATTGCCGCGATGCTGGTGGTTCTGCTCGGCACGTTGTTGCCGCTGGTGCACAAGCAACTGGGCCTGGGCAGCATTTCGGTCGGTGAGCCGTTCTTCAACAACATGTTCAGCTGGCTGATGGCGCCGTTTGCGCTACTGATGGGGATCGGGCCGCTGGTGCGCTGGCGTCGCGATGAGCCGCAGAAGCTGGCAAAGCGGCTGGCGCTGGCGCTGATCGTGACCCTGGCCTGTTCCATCATCATTCCCTGGTGGCTGCAGGATCGCATTGAGGCGATGACCGTGGTTGGCCTGCTGATGTCACTCTGGATTATCGTGCTGACGCTGCTGGAACTGCATGAGCGCGCCACTCACCGTCATCCGTTCTTTGCCGGTTTACGTCACCTGTCGCGCAGTCACTGGGGCATGGTACTGGGCCATCTTGGGGTAGGGGTGACCGTGATCGGTATTGCATTCAGCACCCAGTACAGCGTGGAACGCGATGTGCGGATGAAGGCGGGTGATAGCATCGATATTCATCACTATCACTTTGTCTTCCGCGGCGTGCAGAATCTGCAGGGGCCTAACTACAGCGGTGGCATGGGCATCATCGATGTCACGCGCAACGGCAAACATGAAGCGACGCTGCAGGCAGAGAAACGCTTTTATACGGCCGCCCGCACCATGATGACCGAAGCGGCGATTGATGGGGGTTTCAGCCGCGATCTCTATGCGGCGCTGGGCGAAGAGCTGGAGGATGGCGGCTGGGCCGTGCGCATCTATTACAAACCCTTTGTCCGCTGGATCTGGTTCGGTGGCGCGCTGATGGCGCTGGGTGGGCTGTTCTGCCTGTTTGATCCCCGTTATCGTTCGCGCAAAAAAGCGGGAATTGAGGAGCGGACATGAACAAAAAAATCCTGTTTATTCCCCTGATGCTGTTTCTGTTGCTGGCGGCGGCGCTGCTGTGGCAGCTGACACGTAATGCCGATGGCGACGATCCGACCCGTCTCGAATCCGCTCTGATCGGTAAGCCGGTGCCGCTGTTCCGGCTGGAAGCACTCGATCAGCCAGGCAAAACCTACGACCAGCGCGTGCTGACGGATGGTAAACCGATATTGCTGAACGTCTGGGCGACCTGGTGTCCGACCTGTCGCGCCGAGCATCAGTATCTGAATACGCTGGCGGAGCAGGGCATTCGCGTCGTCGGGCTGAACTACAAAGACGATCGTCACAAGGCGGTTAACTGGCTGAATACGCTGGGCAACCCCTACGCGCTGAGCCTCTATGATGGCAACGGCATGCTGGGACTGGATCTCGGCGTCTATGGCGCGCCGGAAACCTTCCTGATCGACGGTAAAGGGATCATCCGTTATCGCCACGCGGGCGATCTCAATGCGCGCGTCTGGGATCAGGAAGTGAAACCTTTGTGGGTGAAATACAGCGCGGAGGCGGGATCATGAGAACGCTGTTACTGCTCTGCGGCCTGCTGTTCAGCATCAACCTGTGGGCAAGCATCGACACGCTGCAATTTGACTCGGTGGCCCAGGAAGAACAATACCGCGACCTGACCGCTTCACTGCGCTGTCCGAAGTGCCAGAACAACAGCATCGCCGACTCAAACGCCATGATTGCCGCCGATATGCGGCTGAAAGTCTATCAGCTGATGAAGCAGGGTCAGAGTCGCCAGCAAATTATCGACTATATGGTGGCGCGTTATGGCAACTTTGTCAGCTATTCGCCACCGGTCACGCCCTCAACCCTGGTTTTGTGGGCTGGTCCGGCGCTGTTTGCGCTACTGGGCGGTGCGGTGATTATCCTGCGCAGCCGTCAGCGCAAAACCCGCAGTGAGCTGGATGAAGATGAGCAACAGCGTCTTAATGCGCTACTGAAGTCAGACAGGAAGCCGTAATGAGTGCATTTTGGATTACCCTTTTTCTGTTACTGCTGGCGGCCTGTACGCTGTTCCTGGCGGCGGGCTGGCGGCAACGTCAGGCCAGCACAGGCGATCGCGATCGCCTTAATCAGCGCTTCTACCATCAGCGGATAGATGAGCTGGCACAGGATGAAGATCAGGGCGTCGTCGCTGAGCGTCCACTGATGGAGCGGGAGTTACAGCAGACACTGCTGGCGGATATTCCACCGGCACAAACGATGAAATCACACAGCAGCGGTCGCTGGATTTTGCTGCCAGGCCTGATCGTACTGATTGGGGTATCGCTGGGGACTTACCTGAAAACCGGTGGCCTGGCACAGCTCACGGGCTGGAAGCAGGTGCAGCAGGCGTATCCTGAGCTGCGTGCCCGGCTGATGGACCCTGGCGCTAAACCGCTGAGCATGGAGGAGCTGGCGCGTTTACAGCTCGGATTGCGTACCGCGTTGCAAACGGAACCGGATAATCTGGCTGACTGGACGATGCTGGGACGGCTCGGCATGGTGCTGAATAATGCCGATACGGCCAGCCAGGCATTTGAGCATGCGCTACAGCTTGCTCCCAACGATCTGGCGCTAAAACAGGATTATGCCGAAGTCCTGACGCGATCCCCCGACCCGCAGGATAACCGTCAGGCGTCACTGCTGCTGCAGGCATTGCTAAAAGCGGATCCGCAAAACCTGCGTACGCTGAGCCTGCTGGCATTTAATGCTTACGGACAGCAGCAATATGATCAGGCTATCGACGCATGGCAGACCCTGCTGGGTCTGTTGCCGGCCGGTGATTCGCGACAGGCGATGATCGCCCGCAGCATCGAAAAGGCCAGAAGTGCCGCCGGGCAACAGAGTCGTCAACTGGCACTGACCGTGACGCTGGCACCTAAGGCAGAAAAAATGTTACCGCAGGACGGAGTGTTGTATATTTCGGTTTCTGACGGTGCTTCACCGGTGCCGGTGGCTGTTAAGCGGATGCCGCTCAGTCACTTCCCGCTGTCGCTGACGCTGGATGACAGCAACGCCATGATGCCGGATCGCCTGCTTTCGGCGCAGCATCAGGTCGAGGTCCGGGTGCGTATCTCCCGTGACCCAGCCAATCCCCGGCCGGGTGACTGGCTGGGCCTGAGCGCAGTGACGCCCTGGGATGGGCATCAGCCGATCGCGGTAGAGATTAATCAGCAGCTTCCCTGAACGCATCAACTGACCGCGTTCAGGATGATGCGTGCCATTGCCTGCTGCCTCTGGCACAAAGTCAGCTATGCTCATCGGGTAAGTCGATACGATACCGGGCTGTGACCTGAACGATGGGTAGACCTTTTTCATCCGCACAGGGAGATTGGAATGAATTATCGCCTGACCAGCCTGGCTGTCGCCAGCGTCCTTCTGGTAGGTTGTGCCAGTTCAAAGCCGGCGAATAGCGATCCTGCTCAGCGCAGCGATCCGTTCGAAGGCTTTAACCGCACGATGTTTAACTTTAACTACAACGTGCTGGATCCGTATGTATTGCGTCCGGTCGCTGTGGCCTGGCGTGATTATGTGCCGGTGCCGGCACGTACCGGCCTGAGCAATTTCCTCGGCAACCTGGAAGAACCTGCCAGCATGGTCAACGCCATCCTGATCGGTAACGGACGTGATGCAGGTATTCACTTCACCCGTTTCTTCCTGAACAGCGTGCTGGGACTGGGCGGCTTCATTGACGTTGCCGGTAAAGCGAATCCGGAACTGGCGCGTGAAGAGCCGCACCGTTTCGGTACCACGCTGGGTCACTATGGCGTCGGCTACGGGCCTTACGTTGAGTTGCCTGCTTACGGCAGCTTCACGGTGCGTCAGGATGGCGGCGACTACGTTGATACGCTTTATCCGATACTTGGCTGGCTGACCTGGCCAATGTCGATTGGTAAATGGACGCTTGAAGGGATTGAGACCCGCGCGCAGCTGCTGGACTCTGATGCAATCCTGAAACAGCAGAGCGATCCGTACGCCTTTATCCGTAATGCTTACTTCCAGCGTCACGACTTCCTGGCGCGCGGCGGCAAGCTCAAGCCGGAAGATAATCCTAACGCAGCCGCGATTCAGGATGACCTGAAGGATATTGACGCCGAGTAGTCGCCCGCGCTGCGCCGCCAGGGATGGCGGTTTTTGCCTCTTTGCGCAGGGCGTATGCTCCCTGAGCCATTAAGCGATCCACGGCCACAAAAAAGGGCGACTCACCAGAGTCGCCCTTTTTGATCGTACCAGCCAGTCAGAACTTATAGTTAAAGTTCGCGCCGTAGAGCCAGGCTTTGCCTTCAGAGGTAAAGGTATAAGGACCTTCTTTCACCGTCACTTTCTGTCCGTGCATATAAGAGATGCCTAAATCCACCGAGGCATCATCGTTAAAGGCATAGGATGTACCGGCACTCAGCCATAAACGATCCTGGTCCGGGATGGAGATAGAACGCTTATCGGCCGGAACCGGGCTGTCATCAAAGGCAATACCGGTACGGAACGTCCAGTTCTTGTCGTAGGAATAGGTTGTGCCCAGTGCAATGCGGTAGGCATCGTGGAAGCTTTCATCTTTATAGAACAGTGTCTGGCCGTTAGAGCCAGTGGCTTTCAGCTCCTGGAACTGGCTCCAGCTGGTGTACGCCATGCTGTAGTGAACCGCCCACTGCGGTGCCACTTTATGCCAGCCCGACACTTCCCACATCTCTGGCAGATTCAGCGTTAATGCGCCTGGAACGGTGGTGCCGTTGGTGCCAAAAGGTACGCCTGACACTTCCGGATTATTCACTGCATTCAGCCGGGATGAGAGATTACTTTTGTAATCGCCATCAAAATCAACTTTCACTTCTGAACGATAGGTAAAGCCGAAGCGGTTATTTTCATCCACTTCATACAGGATGCCAGCATTCCAGCCGTAGCCCCACTCATCGCCTTTCAGATGGGCAACCTGGGTATCAGCCGGAACCCCCAGTCTCGCGCCTGACTCACCGGCATAACGCTCAATTTTGGCTTTAGCGTAAACCGCATCAAAACCGATGCCTGCACTAAAATGTTCATTAAACCGATAAGCGGTGCTGAGATTTAAATTGCCGGTCATCAGGTCAGTTTTACCGCCGTAACCGCCAGCGGTGTAGCCATTATTAAACTCTGTTGCTAAGCCGTAGTTTGAGGTTGCAGATGCGCCAATCCACCACTGATCGTTGATGGGCTGGACGTAGTGAATATTGGGTACCCACTGATTAGGGGCAATATTATTCGCATCCAGGCTGCGGCCACTGGGACTGCGACCACTGATATTTACATCCGGCGCAATATAGACAGCCCCGATAGAAAATTCCGGGCGATCCATTAACGCCATTGTCGCCGGGTTACGGCTGGCAGACGCCGCGGTATCACCCATTGCCCCTTCGCCTGAATATGCGCGACCTAAACCAATCGAAGAGAATTCATTTAACTGAAACCCAGCAGCGTAAACGTGGGAAGAGACAAGCGCCACTGCAGCCGCCACGGCTGACTTTGCAAACAGGTTTTTATGGTTCATGACCACAACCTCATGTGAATTATTATTTAACGCTATAACGTCGCGTAACAAAGGACGGCGGATTGTAGGGACTGATGTAAAGCGCACATATCAGACCAGTGCGGAGAGTATAGGTCCGACCTGTGTGCATGTTGCAATATTGTTTTTAAAATATTTCAGGTTTGATCGCTTAAAATTCGATCTGCATAACAAAAAGCCCCTGATCCTGGACAGCATAACCATTCCAGTTTGTTCTGGATCAATTTTTATTGTGATATTCGTCACTTAGCAACAGGTGCGTGGCGCATCTTTCAGCGAGCAGGTAAGATTTCGTCCATAAAATCGCTCAACCTATGCAATTGCTGGTCTGGAGAATGAAATGACTGATGCCATTAAAAAATGCAGTGCGACCGAAACCGCAGCCTGTTGTTGTGTTGATGTCGGCACGGTAATGGATAACACCGATTGCACCGCCAGCTGGTCAGAATGGTTTGCTCAGCGTGCCGATGCGGAAGCGAAATTAGCGCAACTGACCGAACGTGCCCGCGAGGTTGAATCAGAACCCTGTCTGATTGAATCGCGCTTCAGCGAAGTGGATCAGGGAGTGCAGCTGGATATCGATTTCACCTTCAGCTGCCAGGCTGAAACCATGATTTTTCAGCTCGGTTTGCGTTAAGTCCCATTACGCCGCGTCACTGCGGCGTTTTTCATTTTCGTGTTTCCCTTCGCACTTTTTCCCTTCCGATATTGGCGGCTCACCCGCTTGTGGTTAACACTGATCAGGTCAGACCTCTTCAGGCAATGATGCCACAGTCCCAGCCACAGGTGAGAACAATGAGCAAAGCGCAGCCGCTGCTGACGCGTGATGGTGAACGCATCGCAATAACCCACGGATTACGCACCCCTTTCTTACGCCAGGCGACCGGCTTCCATGGCATTCCCGCCATTGAGCTGGGACGTATGGTGGTCAGCGAATTAATGGCGCGCAGTGAACTGCCGGCTGAGGTGATCGAGCAACTGGTCTTTGGGCAGGTGGTGCAGATGCCGGAAGCGCCGAACATTGCGCGTGAAATTGTATTAAGCAGCGGGTTGAGTGTGCATACCGATGCCTACAGCGTCAGCCGTGCCTGCGCCACCAGCTTTCAGGCGGTAGCGAATGTGGCAGAAAGTCTGCTGGCGGGCACCATCTCTGCCGGTATTGCCGGTGGCGCAGACTCTTCGTCGGTGTTGCCGATTGGGGTCAGCAAAACGCTGGCCCGCGCGCTGGTGGATCTCAATAAAGCCCGCAGCTTCGGTCAAAAACTGCACATCCTGCGGCGTCTGCGTCCGCGTGATCTGCTGCCGGTCCCGCCCGCAGTGGCGGAGTATTCGACCGGCCTGCGCATGGGCGACACTGCGGAGCAGATGGCTAAGAGTCACGGCATTACGCGCGAAGCACAGGATGCGCTGGCGCTGCGATCCCATCAGCATGCCGCCAGAGCCTGGCAATCCGGGGTACTGAATCAGGAAGTCATGGCAGCCTTTGTGCCGCCGTGGAAAAGCGCCATCGATCAGGACAATAACGTGCGGATGAATGCCAAAGCGGAGGATTACGCCCGACTGCGTCCGGCATTTGATCGCCAGCACGGCAGCGTCACCGCGGCCAACAGCACGCCTCTCACCGACGGCGCGGCGGCAGTGATTCTGATGCGCGAGGGCCGCGCCCGTGAACTGGGCATCAGGCCGCTGGGCTATCTGCGCAGCTACGCCTTTACCGCCATTGGTGTGCAGCAGGATATGCTGCTGGGCCCGGCTTACGCTTCACCACTGGCACTGGATCGCGCCGGCATAACCCTGGCCGATCTGACGCTGATCGATATGCATGAAGCTTTTGCTGCCCAGACGCTGAGCAACCTGCACATGTTTCGCGACGAGCGCTTTGCCCGTGAGGTGCTGAATCGGCCACATGCGCTAGGCGAAGTGAATGAAGAGCGCTTTAACGTGCTGGGCGGATCGATCGCCTATGGTCATCCTTTTGCCGCCACGGGTGCGCGCATGATCACCCAGACGCTGAATGAATTACGCCGTCGCGGTGGCGGGTTAGGACTGGTCACGGCCTGCGCGGCAGGCGGCCTGGGTGCGGCAATGATTCTGGAGGCCGAATAATGGAGCAGAATGCGTTTCATCTGAAGATGCGACTGGATCACGTCGGCATCATTACGATCGATGTCCCTGGTGAGAAGATGAACACCCTGAAAGCGGAATTTGCCGGGCAGATCACCGCCATCATTGCGGAAGCGCGACGCGATCCGCAACTGGCTGGCCTGGTGCTGATTTCCGGCAAAGCGGACAACTTCATCGCGGGCGCAGACATCAGCATGATTGACCGCTGTAAGAGCGCGCAGGAAGCCGAAGCGCTGGCAAAACAGGGCCAGGAAGTAATGGCTGCGCTCGACGCGCTGCCGTTCCCTGTGGTCGCGGCAATCCACGGCGCCTGCCTCGGTGGCGGGCTGGAACTGGCGCTGGCCTGTGATGCCCGTATCTGCTCGCTGGATGATAAAACCCGCCTCGGTTTGCCGGAAGTGCAACTCGGCTTACTGCCAGGCTCTGGCGGCACTCAGCGGCTGCCACGCTTAATCGGCGTGCAGCAGGCGCTGCCACTGATTCTGACTGGCAAAGCCCTGCGGGCGAAACAGGCCCGTAAGCTGGGCGTGGTCGATGACGCGGTGCCGCAGGCGATTCTGCTGGAGACCGCCATTGCCCGGGTGAAAAAGGGCAAGGTTAGTGGACGAACGCTGCCGCTGCGCGATCGTCTGCTGCATGGTCCGGTTGGCCGTCAGGCGCTGTTTGCGCTGGCGACCCGACAGACCGCAGCCAAAACGCAGGGTAACTATCCGGCAGCAAAACGCATTATTGAGGTGGTGCGCATCGGGCTGGAGCAGGGCAGTCGGGCCGGACATGAGGCTGAAGCACGCGCTTTTGGTGAGCTGGCGATGACGCCAGAATCTGTTGCGCTGCGCGGGATCTTTTTCGCGACTACGGCCATGAAAAAGGAGCGGGGCGGTGAAGCGGAACCCGGCACCGTTAAGCGTGTTGGTATCCTCGGCGGCGGCCTGATGGGCGGCGGCATCGCCAGCGTCACTGCAATCAATGCCGGGTTGCCGGTACGCATTAAAGATATCAGCCTGGAAGGGGTGAACCATGCGCTGAAAACCAGCTGGGAACTGCTGAGCAAAAAGGTTAAACGCCGCCAGCTCTCTCCGGCACAGCGTCAGCAGCAAATGGCACGTATCACGGGCGGCATCGATTATCAGGGCTTCTCACAGCGCGACGTGGTAATTGAAGCCGTATTCGAAGATTTAGCCCTGAAGCAGCAGATGGTCAGCGAAGTGGAGGCACACTGTCAGCCGCATACGCTGTTTGCCTCAAATACCTCTTCGCTGCCGATTGAGGCGATCGCCGCCGGCGCCCAGCGTCCTGAGAACGTCATCGGGCTGCACTATTTCAGTCCGGTAGAGAAAATGCCGCTGGTGGAGGTGATTCCTCATCTGAATACCTCTACCGCGACGCTGGTGACGATTGTGGCGCTGGCGCGCAGTCAGGGTAAAACCCCGATTGTGGTGGCGGACAAGCCTGGCTTCTATGTTAACCGCATCCTGACGCCCTATATAAATGAAGCGATGCGCTGCCTGCTGGAGGGCGAACCGATTGACCATATTGATCGTGCGCTGGTGAAGTTTGGTTTCCCGGTCGGCCCGATTCAGCTGCTGGATGAGGTCGGTATCGACGTTGGCAGCAAAATCAGTCCCATCCTGTATCAGGCTTATGGTGAACGCTTTGCCGCGCCAGCCGCTTTTGATGCGGTGCTGAAAGATGGCCGCAAGGGACGTAAAAACAGCAAAGGCTTTTATCGCTATGACCAGCCGCGCTGGCAGCGTAAAAAACCGGACGCTTCGCTGTATACGTTGCTGAAAGTCTCGCCGCAGGCCAGGCAGAGTGAAGCGCAGATTGCTGAACGCTGCGTGATGATGATGCTGAACGAAGCGGCTCGCTGTCTTGATGAGCAGGTGGTTCGCTGCGCCCGCGATGGGGATATCGGTGCGGTGTTTGGCATCGGCTTTCCGCCTTTCTTAGGCGGCCCGTTCCACTACATGGACAAACTGGGCGCGGCGGACGTGGTCAACAGATTAACCCGGCTTGCGCAGCAGCATGGCGAACGATTCACACCCTGTGAGGCGCTCATTCAGGCGGCTGCAAAATAGACGAAATTTTACATTTCTGCTGAAAATGGAATAACCAATCCGATTCAGCGGCTTAGAAAAGCGCCGCCAGAGTGTGCGGCGCAGCATGATTCTGAGAAGTGCTTATTTAATAAACAACCGGTTGACTATACTAAAGCCATTAGGGTAAAACACAGCGTTCATTCGCAGAGTGAAGAGTCAGGCGCTACGCGTCGGGCGATGTCGACAAACAACAGCGGTGCTTTATGCAAGTTTTTATCATGCGTCACGGCGATGCGGCTCTGGAAGCAGCCAGTGATTCAGTCAGGCCTTTAACCTTATGTGGCTGCAATGAATCACGTCAGATGGCCAACTGGCTTAACAGCCAGACGCCGGACATTGAGCGTGTCCTGGTGAGTCCCTATTTACGCGCGCAGCAAACGCTCGCGACCGTGCGTGAAGCCTTTCCCCTGCCGGAAAGCCAGGACGTTCTGCCGGAATTAACGCCGGGCGGCGATCCGGAGATGGTCGGGTGTTATCTGCAGGCCCTGGCGAATGAAGGCGTGAAATCGGCTCTGGTGATCTCACATTTACCGTTGGTGGGGTATTTAGTCTCTGAACTGTGCCCGCAGGAAGCACCGCCAATGTTCGCCACTTCCGCTATTGCCTGCGTGGAATTCGATCCCGCGGCGAGTGCCGGTAAACTGCTGTGGCAGGTCAGTCCCAAAAAGCTGGCTAAAGCAATCTGACGTCTGTGGGCCGATCATTCCGGCCCCTCTCAGGGCAATTCAGGCGGTTGCCACTCCTCAATCTCAATCAAAACCAGCAATGCGGCGTCACCGCCGAACATTTTGGGTGCCTGATGAAAAGCCATCACCCACGGATGCTGGGCCAGCCACAGCGGCGTCTGCTGCTTCAGAATATGCTTTCCATGACCGGTCATGACGCTGGCGCAGAACAAATGTTCACGGCGGCAGGCGGCGATCAGTGCCCCCAGTTCCTGCTTGGCCTGCTGCTGCGTTAAGCCGTGCAGATCGAGGAAAATCTCTGGCGTATAGTCGCCACGACGTAATTTTTTCAGCTCAAAATGGCTGACATCGGCGCGCACATAACGGGTGGCACCTTCCGTTGAGAGCAGTGGCTGAAACTCATCCGAAAAGTAATGACTGTTGTCCGCCTGCTCTGAAAGCAGACGTTTTACCGGGATGTGGCGGGTTTTAACCGGCGCTTTGTGGACAAACGTGTCCTGTTTTAACTGGCGTGTACCCGTCATCAACTGGCGAAACAGCGCCTGGTCATCCGGGCTTAGTGGTGTTTTTTTACTCATGGCAGGTCAGTCATATCAGAAAAGGCTGTCACACAGCAGAGCCGATACCTTACCGTTAAGCGTCATTAAATGTCAGCTTTTTCACCTCGCTGCGCTGAATTCTCCCCGGCTTCATGGCACACTACTGGCCGATTTAGCAAAAGGCCTGCGGAGGGCTACGTGGACAAAATTTTCGTCGATGAGGCAGTGAACGAACTGCACACCATTCAGGACATGCTGCGCTGGGCGGTCAGCCGCTTTTCCGCTGCCGGAATCTGGTACGGACATGGCACAGACAATCCCTGGGACGAAGCCGTTCAACTGGTCCTGCCGTCACTCTGGCTGCCGCTGGATATTCCTGAAGATATGCGCAATGCGCGTCTGACCGCCAGCGAACGTCTTCTGATCGTTGAGCGCGTCATTCGTCGCGTTAACGAGCGCATTCCGGTCGCCTATCTGACTAATAAAGCCTGGTTCTGCGGCCACGAGTTCTTTGTTGATGAGCGCGTGCTGGTGCCGCGTTCACCGATTGGCGAACTGATTGAGAACCGCTTTGCCGGTCTGGTCAGCACGCCACCTCATCATATTCTGGATATGTGTACCGGCAGCGGCTGTATTGCGATTGCCTGCGCCTATGCCTTCCCGGAGGCGGAAGTGGACGCGGTGGATATCTCCACCGGTGCGCTGGCGGTTGCCGAGCAGAACATTGAAGAACATGGTCTGATTCATCAGGTTACGCCGATTCGCGCTGACCTGTTCCGCGAATTGCCACCGCTGAAATATGATCTGATCGTCACCAATCCGCCGTATGTTGATGCGGAAGATATGGATGATCTGCCGAACGAATATCGCCACGAACCAGAGCTCGGGCTGGCGGCAGGCAGCGACGGCCTGAAGCTGGTGCGTCGCATTCTTGCCTGTGCACCAGATTATCTCAGCGAGCAGGGCGTACTGGTCTGCGAAGTGGGCAACAGCATGGTGCACATGATCGAACAGTATCCCGACGTGCCCTTTACCTGGCTGGAATTCGACAACGGCGGTGACGGCGTCTTTACGCTGACGCGCCAGCAGATTGTCGACGCAAAACACCATTTCTCTTTTTATAAAGACTAAAAGTGGGGCGAAGCATCGCCCGCCGAACCCTGAGAAGGAAACAGCATGGCCGGAAACAGCATCGGGCAATTTTTTCGAGTAACTACCTTTGGCGAGTCCCACGGTCTTGCGCTGGGCTGTATCGTTGATGGTGTGCCGCCAGGCATCCCGCTGACCGAAGCGGATATTCAGCATGACCTCGATCGCCGTCGTCCTGGCACATCGCGCTATACCACGCAGCGCCGCGAGCCGGATCAGGTGAAAATTTTGTCCGGTGTCTTTGAGGGTGTGACCACCGGTACTTCGATTGGCCTGCTGATTGAAAATACCGATCAGCGTTCGCAGGATTACGGCGCTATCAAAGATCTCTTCCGTCCGGGCCATGCTGATTACACCTACGAGCAGAAATATGGTCAGCGCGACTACCGTGGCGGTGGCCGCTCGTCGGCGCGCGAAACCGCGATGCGCGTGGCGGCCGGTGCGATTGCCAAGAAATACCTGCAGATGAAACACGGTGTCGTGGTGCGCGGCTATCTGTCACAGATTGGTGACATCGCCTGTGAGCTGAAAGACTGGAGCATCGTGGAAGAGAATCCCTTCTTCTGCCCGGATGCGGACAAGCTGGAGGCGCTGGATGAACTGATGCGCGGCCTGAAAAAAGAGGGCGACTCCATTGGCGCTAAAGTCACGGTCATGGCAGATCACGTGCCGCCAGGCCTGGGCGAGCCGGTATTTGACCGGCTGGATGCCGATCTGGCACATGCGCTGATGAGCATCAATGCCGTTAAAGGCGTTGAAATCGGCGACGGCTTTGCGGTGGTTAACCAGCGCGGCAGTCAGCATCGCGACGAGATCCGCCACGATGGTTTCCAGAGCAACCACGCCGGGGGCATTCTGGGCGGCATCAGCAGCGGCCAGACCATCAGCGCCAATCTGGCGATGAAACCAACCTCCAGCATCACCGTGCCGGGTAAAACTATTACCCGCGACGGCGAAGAAGTGGAGATGATCACCAAAGGCCGCCACGATCCCTGCGTCGGGATCCGCGCAGTGCCGATCGCCGAGGCGATGATGGCGATCGTCCTGATGGATCATCTGCTGCGCCAGCGGGCGCAGAACGGTGACGTTAACAGCTCCGTACCGCGCTGGTGATGCCATGAAGGCTCTTCTGCTTACCCTGAGTGCGCTGTTGATCAGCGCCTCCAGCCTGGCGGCGACGCCGTGGCAACGCATCCAGCAGCCGATCACCGGCGCACCGCAGTCAATCGGCGGCTTTGCCAACGGCTGTATTGTTGGCGCCGAGGCGCTGCCGCTGAATTCACCGCACTATCAGGTGATGCGTCAGGATCAGCGGCGCTACTTTGGTCATCCCGATCTGATTCAGTTTATTCAGCGTCTCAGTACGCAGGTGCATAACCTGCAACTGGGCAACGTGCTGATTGGTGACATGGGCATGGCAGCAGGCGGACGTTTCAGCAGTGGTCACGCCAGCCATCAGACCGGACTGGATGTCGATATCTGGCTGCAACTGCCGAAAACCCGCTGGAGCGCCCAGCAACTGCTGAAGCCGCAGCCGCTCGATCTGGTCGGGCCGGGTGACAAAAATGTGATTGCGCGCCACTGGCAGCCAGAAATTGATAGCCTGATTAAACTGGCCGCCAAAGATGATGATGTGACACGGATCTTCGTCAATCCGGCGATTAAAAAGCAGCTTTGTGCCGATGCGGGTAACGATCGTGACTGGCTGCGTAAAGTGCGCCCGTGGTTTGCTCACCGTGCCCATATGCATGTGCGCCTGCGCTGCCCGGCGGGCAGTATCGGCTGTGAAGATCAGCCTGCACCGCCTGCTGGCGATGGCTGTGGCGCAGAGCTGCAGAGCTGGTTCCTGCCAAAACAGCCTGGTTCGGGCGCACCGGTGAAACGTGAGCCGCCGCCATTACCGCCTGCCTGTCAGGCCCTGCTGGATAAACATCTACTGTAAGGGATTCCATGGATTGGTTTGTGGTCAGCCCGCTGCTCGTCGGGCTGCTGTTTTTAATCGCCATGCTCGCCGGTTTTATTGATTCAATCGCGGGTGGCGGGGGATTACTTACGGTACCTTCGTTGCTGGCGGCGGGCCTCTCTCCGGCCCAGGCGCTGGCGACCAATAAACTGCAATCGGTCGGCGGATCGTTTTCCGCCAGTCTCTACTTTATCCGGCGTGGTGCGGTCAATCTGAATGAACAGTGGCTGAACATTGCCATGACGCTGCTGGGTTCCGTGCTGGGCGCGATACTGATTCAGCGCCTGCAGGCGGATTTCCTGCGCCAGATGTTGCCGCTGTTTTTAATCGCTATCGGTCTGTGGTTCCTGCTGATGCCGCGACTCGGCGAAGTGGATCGCGCGCGCCGTCTGCATGGTCTGGCCTTTGCACTGGTCGGCGGCGGGGCAGTGGGATTCTATGACGGATTTTTCGGACCGGGCGCAGGATCTTTTTATGCGCTGGCTTTCGTCACGCTCTGCGGCTACAACCTTGCCAAAGCGACCGCCCATGCCAAGGTCCTCAATTTCACCTCGAACCTCGGCAGCCTGCTGTTCTTTATGTTCGGCGGCAAAGTGGTGTGGGGAACCGGCCTGATCATGATGCTCGGCGCTTTCTGCGGCGCGCGTCTGGGCGCAAGACTGGTGCTGAGCCGCGGACAGAAGCTGATCCGCCCGATGGTGGTGATTGTGTCTGCCGTCATGAGCATTAAATTACTGTGGGACAGCCATGGCAGCGCCGTTATGGCCTGGCTTGCCACGCTGCAATCGTAACCTAAAACCTGATACCGTCATGAACCCGACACATCATTATGAACAGCTGATCACGCTGTTTGATCGCTGTTTCAGCGATGAATTTCAGACCCGTCTAATTAAAGGCGATGATGAACCGATCTATCTTCCTGCTGATGCCGAATCGCCGTGGAATCGTGTGGTCTTTGCTCACGGCTTCTACGCCAGCGCCCTGCATGAGATCTCTCACTGGTGCATCGCTGGTGAAGCGCGCCGCAAACTGGTCGATTTTGGCTACTGGTACTGTCCGGATGGCCGCGATGCGCTGACCCAGAGTCAGTTTGAAGCGGTGGAAGTGAAGCCACAGGCGCTGGAATGGATGTTTTGTACGGCGGCAGGCTTTCCCTTCAACGTGAGTTGTGACAATCTCGACGGAGATTGTGAGCCGGATCGCATTGCGTTCCAGCGTAAAGTGCATGCTCAGGTCATGAGCTATCTGACGTCGGGCATTCCCGACCGTCCCGCGCGTTTTATTACCGCCCTGGCGGAATTTTATGGCAGGCCTTCATTAACAGCATCGCAGTTTCCCTGGCCGGACGATCTGTGATGCAGAACGGCATTATTAAAAGAGGAATTGAGATGATCGCAGAATTTGAAGCGCGTATTCTGGCCCTGATTGACGACATGGTCGAGCATGCCAGTGACGATGAGCTGTTCGCCAGCGGTTATCTGCGCGGGCATCTGACACTGGCCGTCGCTGAAGTGGAGCAACTGGGCGAACATACGCCAGAAGCGCTGCAGATTCAGGTGACCCGCAGTCTGCAAAATGCCATTGCTGCCGGAGAACTCTCGCCGCGCGATCAGGCATTAGTGGTCGGGATGTGGGATAACCTGTTTGTTCAGGCACGCCAGCTCTCCGCGTAGTGGTGCAGGGCGGCGTGCCGCCCTTAGCGTCCGCTAAACGGCTTTTCCCTTCAGTAATTTCCTCACCCAGTAACGATTCGGATTGAGTGCTGCCAGGGTACTGGCATCCAGAGGCTGCGGCTCGCCCGCCAGCTGAGCTGCCAGTACTTCGGCCGCCAGCGGCGCACTGCACAGGCCGCGCGATCCCAGCGCCCCAAACAGATACAAGCCCGCAAGATCGGGTGCGTCAGCGATATCGCCGCCTGCCGCCTGCTGTGCCGGTAAATCAGCATTCTGCGCCAGCGTAGCAGCATAATCCGGCACGCCGCCCACCATCGGCAGGTGATCCCGGGTGGCGCAGCGCACCCCCATTCTTGCCTCTCCGTTACTGACATCCACCGTTTCGGCCCAGCTGCTGTCAGGCAGGCAATGCAGCAGGCGGCTGCGGTTCTCCTGCTGATCCTCCTCCCGATACGCGGTTGCGGTATCGCCACGGTGATAGCTGGCCCCGATACAGTGCGTACCAAACTGCGGGCTGACAGGCGTCAGATAGCCGTCGTAACAGAGCACCGTTTGCAGCGCGTTGAGGCCCGGCGTGGAGGGAACATGGCTTACCTGACCGGCCACCGGATAGGTCGGCAGCGGGGCGCTTTGCGCAAAGTCGGCAATCGCATGACCGTTTGCCAGTACGACGGTCGGATGACGCACAGCCGGACGATCGCTGAACGTCAGCGTCCAGTGATCATCCTCCCGGGAAAGCGCGCTCACCCGGTGCAGCCAGTGAATGCGCAATCCCTGGGTTTCGCCATGCGCCAGCATCGCGGTGGTCAGCTCTGCCGGTGAGAGCCAGCCGCCTTGCGGATAGAAAATGCCGCCACAGCCATGTTCAACATTTGCCCGTTTTTCAGCTTCTGCCACATCGACGCCACAGGCGATGATTTCAGGCAGGTCCATCGCCAGCATCTGATCGATCTTCTTACGGCTTTTCTCATCCCAGCCCAGCTGCAGCACACCGCTCCAGTGATGCTCATAGGTGACGGTTAATTGATCATAGAGCCGCCGGGCAAAGCTGAAGGCCGAGGGGAAAAAAGTGGCAAGTGCCGGGTCGTGCTGATTGAGCAGCGGATAGAGCGCTCCCTGACGGTTGCCGGATGCGCCCAGCGCGGGCGCCTCATCGGCGCAATAAAGCGTTACCCGCCAGCCGCGACGCAGCAGCGCCAGCGCCAGGGTGGCACTGGCGACGCCGCCGCCAATCAGGGCTACATCACGCTGCTCCGCAGCCTGACGATGATACCAGGGCTGTGCGGCGGGCAGCGGAGGCGCATCCTGCAACGGCCCGCATAGCATTTCGCGCTTCGGACCAAATCCTTTGCGGCGGATGACCGCAAAGCCCGCCTGCTGCAGACCGCGCCGGACAATACCTGCGGCCGTAAAGGTCGCGAAGGTCCCCTGCGGCCGCGCCAGTTTTGCCATCATGCCGAACAGCTCCGGCGTCCACATATCCGGGTTCTTTGAGGGCGCGAACCCATCCAGGAACCAGGCATCTACCTGACGATTCAGGCTCTCATCCAGCTGGCCCATCAGCAGGTTAATATCGCCCAGCCACAGGTCGAGCGTGATGCGGCCGCCATCAAACAGCAGACGCTGACAGCCGGGCAGGGCAGCGGGCCACTGCGCCTGCAGCGCCTCCGCCCAGGGGGCCAGTTCGGGCCAGTGCTGCTGCGCCGCAGTTAAATCTTCACGGGTTAACGGAAATTTCTCAAAGCTGATGAAATGCAGACGTTTTAAAGTGGCGTCGGGCTGTTCGCGCTGAAACGCATCGAACGCCTGCCACAGCGTCAGGAAATTAAGACCGGTGCCAAAACCGCTCTCCGCCACGATCAGCAGATCGCGCGGATGCTCAGTAAAACGCTGGGGAAAACCGTTGCCGCCAAGGAAGACATAGCGTGTCTCTTCCAGACCGTTGTCATTAGAGAAATAGACATCGCCAAACGCTCGGGAAACAGGTGTACCCTGTTCATTCCAGTTTAGCTTTGCATGTTCAACCGGGGTCAATTTCACGGTAAAGGCTCGTTTTTCAGGCAGTGGCGCGATTCTAGCGACCCGCGTGACATGACGCAAATTTACAAAAGGAAATAGCTGATCGGACTTGTTCGGCGTACAAGTGTACGCTAGAGTGCATGCCAATTAAGAAGAAGTGGATGAGGAAGATTGAATGAAACGTGCTGTGATTACTGGCTTAGGGATCGTTTCCAGTATTGGTAATAACCAGCAGGAGGTGCTGTCATCTCTGCGTGAAGGACGCTCTGGCATCACCTTTTCTGAAGAGATGAAAGATTCCGGCATGCGTAGTCACGTCTGGGGTAACGTTAAATTAGATACCACCGGCCTCATCGATCGCAAAGTTGTGCGCTTTATGAGTGATGCGTCCATCTATGCTTATCTTTCCATGGAAGAAGCGATTAAAGATTCTGGCCTTAGCGCTGAAGCGTATCAGAGCAACCCACGTGTGGGTCTGATTGCGGGTTCAGGCGGCGGCTCCCCACGTTTCCAGGTATTTGGTGCTGACGCAATGCGCAGCCCACGCGGCCTGAAAGCGGTTGGCCCTTATGTTGTCACCAAAGCGATGGCCTCTGGCGTCTCTGCCTGCCTCGCAACGCCATTCAAAATTCATGGCGTAAACTACTCGATTAGCTCCGCCTGTGCCACCTCTGCGCACTGTATCGGTAACGCCGTTGAGCAGATCCAGCTTGGCAAACAGGATATCGTTTTTGCGGGCGGCGGCGAAGAGCTGTGCTGGGAAATGGCCTGTGAGTTCGACGCCATGGGCGCGCTCTCTACCCGTTACAACGACACGCCAGAAAAAGCGTCACGCACTTATGACAATGAGCGCGACGGCTTTGTTATCGCCGGTGGCGGTGGCATGGTCGTCGTTGAAGAACTGGAGCATGCGCTGGCACGTGGTGCGCATATCTATGCCGAAATCGTCGGTTATGGTGCCACTTCAGACGGTGCAGACATGGTTGCTCCATCAGGTGAAGGCGCAGTGCGCTGCATGAAGATGGCGATGCACGGTGTCGATACCCCAATTGACTATCTGAACAGCCACGGAACCTCTACCCCGGTGGGTGATGTGAAAGAGCTGGGCGCGATTCGTGAAGTGTTTGGCGATAACACGCCATACATCTCAGCAACGAAAGCGATGACCGGCCACTCTCTGGGTGCGGCTGGCGTGCAGGAAGCGATCTACTCGCTGCTGATGCTGGAGCATGGCTTTATCGCGCCAAGCATCAACATCACCTCGCTTGATGCGGCAGCAACCGGTATGAACATCGTCACTGAGCCGATGGAAAAAGAGCTGACTACCGTGATGTCTAACAGCTTTGGTTTTGGCGGTACCAACGCCACATTGACCATGCGTAAATATCAGGCGTAATTATTACGTCAGCACTCTGAAGGGCCGGCTTGCCGGCCCTTTTTGTTTTACAGCCCATCCGCTTTACCTCGTTCAACCCTCCGTTTTAGCCCTCCCGCTGCAGCAGCCGCAGCAATGTATCGCATCCTGCCACAATCTCGTCAGGCGTCAGTGCGGCAAAGCCCAGCATCCAGCCTTGCTGAGATGAAGGCCCGGCATAGAGCGGACTCAGACGCGGCAGCAGCAAACCCTGTTGAGCCGCCAATGCGCTTAATCGCGCTTCATCCTGTTGCAGTCTGACAGTTACCTGTAATCCGCCGCTGCTGACAATCGGCGTGATCCACGGCGACAGTTGCTGAGCGATTAGCGTCAGCAGCAGATCGCGACGGCTGTGATAGAGCTGACGCATCAGCCGCAGATGGCTGGCGAAATGTCCCTGTTGCAGAAAGGCGGCTGTGACAGCCTGCGGCAGCAGGGCGCTGTGTCCATCCAGCACGCTGCGTGCCTGGCCTATGGGGGTAATCAGCGCGGGCGGGACCACCATCCAGGCCAGCCGCAGGGAGGGAAACAGCGACTTCGAGAAGGTGCCCAGCGTAATCACCCGCTGATGGCGATCCAGTCCCTGTAGCGCAGGGATAGGACGTTCGTCGTAGTGAAATTCGCTGTCATAATCGTCTTCGATCAGCCAGCACCGGTTGCGCTGCGCCCAGTCCAGCCACGCCAGGCGTCGCGTCAGGCTCAGCGTCACGCCGGTAGGATAATGATGCGATGGCGTCAGATACATCAGTTTTGCACTGCCGCTGGCGGGGATGGCACCTTCGGCATCGACCTCAATCCCGCGCACCTGTGCGCCGGCAGCCAGAAAGGCGTTACGCGCACCAGGATAGCCCGGCTCCTCCATCCATACCTCATCACCGGGATCGACGAACATCATTGCCAGTAACTGCAGTGCCTGTTGTGAACTGGTCAGAATGATCACCTGTTCCGGCTGGCATGCCACGCCCCGGGAAAGTGCCAGATAATCCGCGAGTGCGCTGCGTAACGGCAGGTAGCCGCAGGGATCGCCGTATCCCATTGCGGCACTGCCCAGTGAACGCTGCACGCTGCTGCCGAGGCGTCGCCACGTGTCATGGGGAAAAGCGCGTAACTCCGGTGAACCGGCGGCGAATGCATGGGGAAAAGGGGGATCCTGACAGCCACCGGTTGCCAGTACCTGCTGGCCCCGCGCCGAGAAACGGACGGGCTGAGGCCGGGCCGGAAATGATGATGAGTGGGTGGGGATGATGATGGCAACAAAAGTACCGCGACCGGTCTCGCGTCGCAGATAGCCTTCACTTTCCAGCTGTCCGTAGGCCGCTTCCACCGTCACACGTGACAGACGCAGATCCTGCGCCAGCTGCCGACTGGACGGCAACTGCTGACCAGCATGCAGATGGTGCCGGTTGATCGCCAGTCGCAGGGTAGAGCAGAGCCGCTCGCGCACGCCGCCACTGGTCTGATGCTGGAAAAGTTGTAATAACGGTGAAGACATATGGGTCTTATACCTGATGGGGAATGGGTATCAGTAAGCAGTCCACTTTGCCGTAAACTGCAGACTCACCACAACAGGAGAATCGCTATGTCATCGGTTTTACGAATTCCGGCCGCCACCCCGCAGCAAAGCCTCGACTATCTGCAGGCAAAACTCGCTTTTTACACCGACGCCTGGGATCTGGCGGAAGATCTGGGGCGGCAAATCCCGGATATCGTGGTAATCGATGCTCGCGCACCGGAGGCTTATCGCGCCGGGCATATTTGCGGCGCGATCAACTTTCCGCATCGCGAGATGGATGCCACTACCACGGCCCGGCTCGATCGCAGCAAAGTTTATGTCACGTATTGTGACGGCATTGGCTGTAACGGCTCGACGAAAGCGGCCTGGAAACTGGCCTCGCTGGGATTTCAGGTGAAGGAGTTGATTGGCGGGCTGGATTTCTGGAAACGTGACGGTCATCCGCTGACCTGGGGTGATGCACCGGGCGAATGGCCAGTCGCCGCGCCCAAAGCATTCTGTGGTTGTTAACTCAGAGGACCAGCCAGAGCAAAAGGGTGATGACAACCAGAGCGACAAAGAAGCCCAGCAGGGGGCGCTCTGCCAGAGGCTGAATCGCGGGCGGCAGCGACGCAACAAAGGGCGACCAGATCGGCTGCGGTTTAATCTCGCTGGCTGCCAGCGGCTGTTCGAGAAGTTTTTCTGCCCGGTCGGCGCGACGGCTGAACAGGAAGTTCAGCAGATCCTGGGTCTGCGTTACGGTGAGCACCGTCTGCGGCGTGGCCTGGAAACGCTGCTGGCTGTAATCCTCCAGTTGCTGCCGCTCCTGCTGATCAAGCGGCTGTTTCAGGGACGCTTCCAGCAATTGCAGCGTCGGTGCGCTGTGCTGACTCAACGTCTGACGTACCTGCAGATACTGTGTCAGCAGTGGGAAGTGGCGCGACGGGATGGGATCACCGCTGGTCAGATTCACCAGTTTCAGCGCAGCCGTCCACAGCTTACCGGTGGATTCGCCCGTGGCAGCGGCCAGGCGTACCACCTGCTGATTCAGCGTATGGTGCTCGGCAGGCAGCAGCGTGCGATCGCTGACGCGGATCTGCTGCGGCTGAGGAATGGTCATCTGCCCGTTCTGCAGCATCGTCAGCACCTGGCGCAGCTGATCCTGGCTCAGCGCGCTCAGTACGGTCTGACCAAATTGCTGACGGATAAAATCGCTGACGGCCTGACGGTTATTCCCTTTCGGCAGCAGATCGGTGAGCTGGGTCATCAGCTGGCGTGTGGCATGCCCATTTTGCGTCTGCGTAAGGCGGCCATTAAGGTACTGTTCCGCTGCCGGAAAATGACGCGACTGCAACTCCGCTTCACTTTTTACGCCCACTTCATGGCGTACGCCCGCCCACAGTTCAGGCGCTTTAAGATTACTGAGCGATGAGATACGCACGATCAGGCGTTCTAACGTCGTGCGCTGCGCAGGGGAGAGGGGCTGTTCACCGGCCACTGAACCGTGACGCGTTACGCCAGTTTGCGGATTGACAGATGAACGATCGCCGACCGGCACACCGGGGCCGCTGAGTGGTTGCATGGCGGATTCCTTGGGAAAACAGAACAGCGTGGGGTGCGCCGGAAAATGAATAGGCCATGATAGCAAAAGCCCCCGGGAAATCCCACGGGGGACATGCGTTTCGGCGCGAGATTTACGCTTCAGCTGTAGACTCTCTTCACTGCCATCCTCAACAGTACCCTCACTCGCCACAGCCGCTACCCGTAATCTGCCGGCCGCGCTATTCAGGCCTGTGGGTGGCTCACCGGTTTACGGCGGGATAAGGGGGTACGCAGCCGCTGCGCCAGTATCACACCGCCAAGCGTCAGACCACCGCCAATCCAGTGGTAACTGTGTAGTTGCTCATGCAGGAAAATCACCGCGATCACCGCGGTAAATACCGGGATCAGATTCATAAAGATACTGGTGGTGCTGGCACCCAGACGCTGCACACCGTGGATCCACAGGAACGGCGCGATGATCGAAGCAAACAGACCGGCAAAGGCCACCAGCGGCAGGTTGTGCCGGTTAAGCGCCACCTCGGGGGCCAGCAGAAAACCAGGCAACAGCAGTACGACACCAAATAAAATCTGCACATACAGGCTTTGCCAGATTGGCAGCGGCAGCGCCCAGCGGCGTGTCAGCACGCCATACAGCGCATAGGCGGCAGAGGCGGCCAGCATCAGCAGTTCACCTTTGCCCAGACCGTGATTCAGCAGCTGCATCACGTTGCCCTCACTGACCAGCCACACCAGACCGGTAAAGGAGATGATGCTGCCAAGCAGGATGCCCAGCGTCGGCGCAATCCGCAGGATCACCACGCTCAGCAGTACGGTGAGCAGGGGGATGAGGGCGCCGATAATGCCCATAAAGAGTGCGCTGACACTTTGTGCTGCGTAGTAGGCGAGACTCTGATAGAGCACCATGCCGAGCAGGCCAAGGATCGCCAGCCGCCAGAGGTGCGGTTTAATGACCTGACGCGTGCGCCACACGCCGGGCAGCACAAAGGGCGTCAGCACCAGCAGCGCCAGTAACCAGCGGTAGAATGAGATCGCCGCCGGATCGATCGCATCCGCCGAGAGTTTGCTGACAATTGAGTTGATCGACCAGATTATTACCGCAAAGAGCGGGTACAGGAAAAACATGCTGACTCTCCACACGCCATAATGAGGCGCAGTGTACGCTTGTCCGGATTTATTCAGATAGTTAATATCGGACAAAATTAGTTGTGGAGCGGACAGAATGACCCTGAAAGTGATCTACCAGCCGCCCCTTGACGCGCCGCAACTGCGCTACTTTATGCGTTATGAGCAGGCCAATGCCCGCACCGAATATCTGCCGCATGCGCATGCCTGGGGTCAGCTCATTATGGTGAAAAGCCACGTACTGGAGATGCAGGTCGAGGGTGAGCGATTGCTGACACCGGCAGATATTCCGGTCTGGATCCCACCGGGTCAGCTTCACAGTAGCTATAACCATCGTCAGGCACAGTTCCGTACTTTTAATCTGGCGGCTCCGTTATGCGCCGATCTGCCCCGGCGCGCCTGCCTGCTGCTGGTCGATCCCATTGCACATGCCATTATGGATGAGTTTGCTGAGCAGCAAATCGAGCAACCCGAAACGGATGCGCAGTGGCGGCTGTGCGAGGTGCTGCGCGATCGCCTGCAGCTGGCTCAGGTACAGGAGAGTTATCTGCCCACCTCTGACGATAAATTTCTGGCGCCGGTGTTACATGCGCTGGAAGCGCATCCGGGCGATAACACCACGCTGGCAGGCTGGGCGGCGCGGGTCTTTACCACCGAACGGACGCTGGCGCGGCGCTGCCAGCAGCAGCTTCATATGACCTTTGGCGAGTGGCGGCAGCGGCTGCGGTTTCTGCGCGCCATTGTGCTGCTGGAGCAGGGGGAAAGCGTGCAGAGCATCGCCCATGAACTGGGATACAGTTCAGCTTCGGCGCTGATTGTGATGTTCCAGCAACAGGCGGGAACCACGCCCGAACGCTACCGTGCGCGGTTAGGCTAACGCGTCGCTTTGTGCCAGAATAATTGCCTGATATGTAACTGACAGGAAAGCCGTGGTGAAAATTCTGGTCGATGAAAATATGCCTTATGCCCGTGAGCTATTCAGCCGTACCGGCGACGTGGTCGCGGTGCCGGGGCGTCCGCTGCCGGTGGCTGAACTGGCCGATGCCGATGGCCTGATGGTGCGCTCAGTCACCCAGGTTAATGAGGCCCTGCTGGCAGGAAAGCCGGTGAAATTTGTCGGAACCGCCACGGCGGGCACCGATCATATCGACGAGAACTGGCTGCAGCAGGCGGGCATTGCGTTCTCTGCCGCACCCGGCTGTAACGCCATTGCGGTGGTGGAGTATGTTTTTTCTGCGCTGTTGCTGCTGGCGGAACGCGATGGTTTCCAGCTGCGTGACCGCACTGTCGGCATCGTTGGCGTCGGTAACGTCGGTGGGCGACTGCAAAAGCGTCTTGAGGCCTGGGGCATCAAAACCCTGCTGTGCGATCCGCCGCGCGCCGATCGCGGTGATGAGGGGGATTTCCTGTCGCTGGAGGCTGTGACAGAGCAGGCTGATATTCTGACGTTCCATACGCCGCTGTTTAAAGAGGGCCCGTATAAAAGCTGGCATCTGGCGGATGCGGCGCTGCTGATGGCGCTAAAGCCTAATACTATTCTGATCAACGCCTGTCGCGGCCCGGTGGTGGACAACAGCGCGCTGCTGGAGGTGCTGAAAATGCGGCACGATCTTAGCGTCGTGCTGGATGTCTGGGAGCCGGAGCCGGATCTGTCGCTGGCGCTGCTGGATAAGGTCGATATCGCCACGCCGCACATCGCGGGCTACACGCTGGAAGGCAAAGCGCGCGGCACCACCCAGGTGTTTGAAGCCTGGTGCGACTTTATTGGTCAGCCGCAGCAGGTGCCGCTCAGCACCTTACTGCCGGTGCCGGAATTCAGTGAAATCACCCTGAATGGCCCGCTGGATCAGCCAACGCTGAAACGCCTGGCGCATCTGGTGTATGATGTGCGCCGCGATGATGCCCCCCTGCGTAAAGTGGCGGCGAAACCCGGCGAGTTTGATCGCCTGCGCAAGCAGTATCAGGAGCGCCGCGAGTGGTCATCGCTGCAGGTGAACTGCGATGACGCCACAACCGCTGAGCTGCTGAACCAGCTGGGCTTTAACGCAATCATCTCCCCGGAATAGCGGGCGCTGCAGGTCAGGCGCCCTGGCGCGGTTTCCGCACTGAATTAATCAGTGAACGGAAGGCGCGCGCTGCTGGCATGTCTGCATGACGGCGGGTTCTGGGGGGATATACCCAATGGATTTCGGGTTGCATTGAGGCGGCAAGAGAACGAATCCCGATGCGCTTACTCAGGTAAGTGATTCGGGTGAGTGAACGCAGCCAACAAAGATGCAACGTGAAAGACGACGGGGATAAATCTGAATCCCTGGGCGGTGAATATCACCGCCTTCTGTTTTTATGTCATTGTCTGGAGTAAACCAACATGTCTGACGGCTGGAATATTGCGCTACTTGGCGCGACAGGCGCAGTAGGGAACGCTGTACTGGAACTGCTGGCGGAACGCCAGTTCCCGGTTGGTGAATTATATTTGCTGGCCAGCGAAAACAGCGCGGGCGAAATCAAACGTTTCGAAGGCCGCTCGGTGCGGGTCGAAAATGCGGAGACGTTCGACTGGTCACAGGCGCAGCTGGCCTTTTTCGTGGCGGGACGTGACGCCTCTGCGCGCTTTGCCGAGGAAGCGGCCAATGCCGGTTGTCTGGTAATCGACAGCAGCGAGCTGTTTGCGCTGGAACCCGATGTGCCGCTGGTGGTGCCGGATGTGAATCCGCAGGTGCTGGCAGATTATCGCAATCGCAACATCATCAGCGTGGCGGACAACCTGGTAAGCCAGCTGCTGACCGCAATTAAACCGCTGGTGGATGCGGCCGGATTGAGTCGTTTACAGGTGACTAACCTGATCTCAGTCTCCAGCTACGGCAAAGTGGCTGTCGATGCGCTGGCCGGGGAAAGTGCCCGCCTGCTGAACGGTCTTCCGGCCGATGAACACCATTTTGGTCGTCAGCTGGCGTTTAACCTGATGCCACAACAGGCCGACGCAGAAGGCAGCGTGGAGAGTGAGCGTCGCCTGATTGATCAGGTGCGTAAGGTATTGCAGGACGAAGGCTTACCGATTGCGGTCAGCAGCGTACAGGCTCCGGTGTTCTACGGTAATGCGCAGATTGTGCATATCGAAAACCTGCGCCCGCTCTCTGCTGAAGAAGCGCGTGCCGAACTGGCGCTGGCGTCAGATATTCGTCTGAGCGAAGAGGATGAAGTGCCGACGCCGGTCACGGATGCCTCAGGCAACGGCGAACTGAGCATCGGCGCTGTGCGCAACGACTACGGTATCCCCGAACTGCTGCAGTTCTGGTCAGTGGCGGACAACATTCGTTTTGGCGGCGCGCTGATGGCGGTGAAAACCGCTGAGAAACTGGTTCAGGAGTATCTGTAACCATGTCCGATGGTCAGACGCAAAAACTGGCGCTCGGCATCGAGTATGACGGCAGCCATTACTACGGCTGGCAGCGTCAGAATGAAGTCCGCAGCGTGCAGGAGAAGGTTGAGCGCGCGCTGTCGAAAGTCGCCGATCATCCGGTCAGCATTTTTTGTGCTGGCCGCACCGATGCAGGCGTACACGGGACGGGGCAGGTGGTCCATTTCGAGACCACCTCGCAGCGGCCTGATGGCGCCTGGACGCTGGGCGTCAACGCTAATCTGCCGCCGGATATTGCGGTGCGTTGGGTGAAAGCGGTGCCGGATGAATTTCATGCCCGCTTCAGCGCCACGGCCCGACGCTATCGCTACCTGATCTACAATCAGCGTCTGCGTCCGGCGGTGCTGGCGCAGGGCGTGACGCACTTTTACCATCCTCTGGATGCAGAGAAGATGCAGCGCGCCGGGCAGTGTTTGTTAGGCGAGAATGATTTCACCTCATTCCGAGCCGTGCAGTGCCAGTCGCGTACACCGTGGCGCAACGTGATTCACCTCAACGTGACGCGTCAGGGTCCCTACGTGATTGTGGATATCAAAGCCAATGCCTTTGTGCATCACATGGTGCGCAATATCGTGGGCAGCCTGATGGAGATAGGCTGCGGCAATAAGCCGGAGTCATGGATGGCAACGCTGCTGGCGGCGAAGGATCGGACATTAGCCGCAGCCACAGCCCGGGCAGAGGGGTTGTATCTGGTGGCGGTGGATTACCCATCCCACTTTGCGTTACCACAGCCGTCGATGGGACCGTTGTTCCTCGCGGATTAATTCACTTTCAGGACTTAAAAGGGCGCGCCATGGAGTTTCTCCATTTTCTGGTTGATTTTATTCTGCACATTGATGTGCATCTTGCCGAACTGGTTGCACAGTACGGTATCTGGATTTACGCTATTTTGTTCCTGATTTTGTTCTGCGAAACCGGTCTGGTGGTGACGCCCTTCCTGCCGGGTGACTCGTTGCTGTTTGTGGCGGGCGCACTGGCGGCGTTGCCGGGTAACGATCTTAATGTGCATCTGATGGTGGCATTATTAGTGGTGGCCGCGGTTCTGGGCGATGCAGTGAACTACACCATTGGCCGCCTGTTTGGCGAACGGTTGTTCAGTAACCCGAACTCGAAGATTTTCCGTCGCAGCCATCTGGATAAAACCCATGCGTTTTATGCCCGTCATGGTGGAAAAACCATTATCCTGGCGCGCTTCGTGCCGATCGTGCGAACCTTTGCGCCGTTTGTTGCCGGTATGGGCCATATGTCCTATCGCCACTTCGCGCTGTTCAACGTAACGGGTGCGCTGCTCTGGGTGCTGCTGTTCTCCTATGCCGGCTACCTGTTTGGCGATCTGCCGGTGGTGCAGGAAAACCTGAAGCTGCTGATTGTGGGCATTATCCTGGTCTCGATTCTGCCAGGTGTGATTGAAGTCTGGCGTCATCGCCGTCAGGCTAAGCAGCAGAAGCAGCCGTAAGGCTGCGCTCAGGGGTAAGACCAGATTTTTATCCACAGTCTGAACAGGTTGTGGTTTAATGAGCGACATTTACCGTCTGCTGAAGCGGTTTTCAGCAGTATCAAGACGACTGGACCAGGTCAGTTTTAAACAGAAAGGTCATCAATGAGCTGGATTGAACGCATTCTTAATAAAAGCACCGGAACGCCTGTGCGCAAAGCCAGTATCCCGGAAGGGGTCTGGACCAAGTGTGACAGCTGTGGTCAGGTGCTCTACCGCGCCGAGCTGGAGCGTAATCTTGAGGTCTGCCCGAAGTGTGACCATCACATGCGGATGCACGCCCGTGAGCGCCTCGGCAGTGTCCTCGATCAGGGCACGATGGTTGAGCTGGGTAGTGAACTTGAACCTAAAGATCTGCTCAAGTTCCGTGACTCCAAAAAGTACAAAGATCGTCTGATCGCGGCCCAGAAAGACACCGGTGAGAAAGATGCGCTGGTGGTCATGAAAGGTCAGCTGCACAGCATGCCGGTTGTTGCGGCGGCCTTTGAATTTGCCTTTATGGGCGGTTCAATGGGCTCTGTGGTCGGTGCGCGTTTTGTACGTGCGGTTGAGCAGGCGTTAGAAGATAACTGCCCGCTGATCTGCTTCTCCGCCAGCGGCGGGGCGCGTATGCAGGAAGCGCTGCAGTCGCTGATGCAGATGGCGAAAACCAGTGCGGCACTGGCAAAAATGCGTGAGCGCGGTCTGCCTTATATTTCCGTGCTGACTGACCCGACTATGGGTGGTGTTTCGGCCAGTTTTGCCATGCTGGGCGACCTCAATATCGCGGAACCTAAAGCACTGATCGGCTTTGCCGGCCCACGCGTTATTGAGCAGACCGTGCGTGAAAAACTGCCGCCGGGCTTCCAGCGCAGTGAGTTCCTGATTGAAAAGGGCGCGATTGATATGATCATTCGCCGTCCGGAAATGCGCTACAAACTGGCAAGCCTGCTGGCAAAAATGATGAACCTGCCGGCACCGCTGCATGATGGTGAACAGTCCGCTCCGGCGACGACTGAATCGGAAAGCAACGAGGCCTGACAGGAGATAGAGAGGTGCGTCCAAAGCACCTCTTACCAATGCACCGTATACCGCAGCAGCAGCCTGCCAGGTATAAATAAGCAAAACGGGACATATGGACAATCTTCACCTTCCCCAAGCCACGTCGCCTTTGGCCACGTGGCTTTATTATCTTGAGCACCTGCATACTCAGGCCATTGAACTGGGTCTGGACCGTATTCGTCAGGTAGCGCTTCGTCTCGACCTGCTGAAACCCGCTCCTTTTGTCTTTACCGTGGCCGGTACTAATGGCAAAGGCACCACCTGTCGCACCCTGGAAACGCTGCTGATCGCCGCGGGCTACCGCGTTGGCGTGTACAGCTCACCGCATCTGGTGCGCTATACCGAGCGCGTTCGGGTTCAGGGAGAAGAGCTGAGTGAAGCGCAGCACTGCGCCAGTTTTGCGGAGATTGAAGCCGGACGTGCAGATATTTCGCTGACCTATTTTGAATTTGGCACGCTCTCTGCGTTGAATCTGTTCCGCCAGGCGCAGCTGGATGTCGTGATCCTCGAAGTCGGCCTCGGTGGACGGCTGGATGCGACAAACATCGTGGATGCCGATGTCGCGGTGGTCACCAGCATTGCACTCGATCACACCGACTGGCTTGGCCCGGATCGCGAAAGCATCGGGCGTGAAAAAGCCGGTGTGTTCCGGGCGGGGAAACCTGCGGTAGTGGGTGAACCGGATATGCCGCAGAGTATTGCCGTGGTCGCACAGGAAAAAGGTGCGCAGCTGTTGCAGCGCAACCGTGACTGGTCGTGGCATGCGCAGACAGAAAGCTGGTCACTGCGTGATGCGACGGGTGAGCTGAACGATCTGCCGCTGCCGCAGGTGCCGCTGCCTAACGCGGCGACCGCGCTGGTGGCGCTGCGGGTCTCCGGGCTTGAGGTCAGTGAGGCGCAGATTCGCGCCAGCCTGCCGCTGGCGATGCTGCCAGGCCGTTTTCAGACCCTCAGCGAATCACCGCGCGTTATTCTGGATGTCGCCCATAACCCGCATGCGGCAGCGTATCTGGCGTCGCGGCTGGCGGCACTGCCGAAACGCGGCAAAGTGCATGCCGTGGTGGGCATGCTGCATGATAAAGATATCGCCGGAACGCTGGCGGCGCTGGCACCGGTGGTCGATGCCTGGTACTGCGCGCCCCTTGAGGGTCCGCGCGGCGCCAGTGCTGAGCAACTGCTGAACAACCTGTCGCAGGGCGAGGCTTTTAGTTCGGTTGAGCTGGCCTGGCAGCAGGCACGCCAGCGGGCAGCGCCGCAGGACATTGTGCTGGTCTGTGGTTCATTCCACACCGTTGCACAGGTCATGGAATCGATTGAAACGGAGAAAGGACGTGGCAAGTAAGTTTCAGAACCGTTTAGTCGGCACCGTTATTCTGGTCGCCGTTGGCGTGATTGTGCTGCCAGGGCTGCTGGATGGTCAGAAAAAGCATTACAAAGAGGAGTTCGCCGCCATTCCGCTGGTGCCGAAACCTGACGATCAGCAGGACAGCGAAATGGTGCCGCCGGTAACCCAGTCGCTGCCGGCACAGCCGCCGGAAGGCGCGGGCAATGCGGTCAGCAGCAGCAATGGCAATGGCAACGGTAAAACCAACGCTACGGCAGAGCAGGGTCGGACTCAACCGGAAGACGAGAGCGATCCGGTAGTGGTCTCGCCGCCGCCGGTCCATCAGTCTGTGCCCGCACAGACGGTGACGAAGCCGAAGGTCGTTGAGCAGCAGAAACCGAAAGTAACAGAGCAGCCTAAGCAGAAGCCGGTCGAACAGCAGAAGCCAAAAGTCGTGGAGCAGCCTAAACCTAAACCGGTTGAACAGCCTAAAGTGGTCGAACAGCCGAAGCAGGAAGAGCCGCCGAAAACGGCAGAGACGACAGCGCCGGCAGGGCAGGCTTATGTGGTGCAGTTAGGTGCGCTGAAAAACGCCAGCAAAGTGAATGAGATTGTCGCGCAGCTGCGGCTGTCGGGCTATCGCGCCTTTACCGTGCCTTCAACGCCGGTACAGGGTCAGATCACCCGCATTTACGTTGGGCCTGATGCGTCGAAAGCCAAAATGCAGAGTGCGGTTGGCGAGCTGAAAAGTATCTCAGGACTGGGCGGTGTCGTGAAACCCTACAGCGCCCGCTAAAACGGGCGATTGGCGCTGCCGATAGCAGTAACAGGCAGCGTCTTTTACCCCTCAGACAGCGCGTTTAATGCGCGCTGCCGCGAAAAAAATTGACGATTTTCAACGGCCTGTCCGGCTGAGAATCACCCGGGCGATAGCGTTTTTTTTCATCGCCTTTTTTATGGATGCAGAAAAAGAAAACCGCTACGCAAACGTTTTCTTTTTCTGTTAGAATGCGCCCCGAACTGGATGCAGGGGTGCAATTGCACTGGCGCTGGAAGAGTTCATGATCTGGATTGATTACGTCATTATTGCGGTAGTTGGTTTTTCGGCTCTGGTCAGCCTGGTCCGTGGGTTTGTCCGGGAAGCCTTATCTCTTGTTACCTGGGGATGCGCGTTTTTTGTCGCCAGTCATTACTACGCCTACCTTGCAGTCTGGTTTACAGGGTTTGACGACGAACTGGTTCGTAACGGTATCGCCATCGGTGTGCTGTTTGTGGCGACCCTGATTGTGGGGGCCATTGTGAACTACGTTATCGGCACGCTGGTGGAAAAAACCGGCCTGTCGGGAACCGACCGGGTGTTGGGCGTCTGTTTCGGGGCATTGCGTGGTGTGCTGATCGTAGCCGCTTTGCTGTTCTTCCTCGATACATTCACTGGGTTTTCCAAAAGTCCGGACTGGCAACAGTCTCAACTCATTCCCGAGTTCAGTTATATAATCAGGTGGTTTTTTGATTACCTGAAAAGCACGTCGAGTTTTTTACCCCGGTGATGTGACCGGGAGTGCGGCTTAATGAGGAAATGACAACATGTGCGGTATTGTCGGTATCACCGGTTTCATGCCGGTCAACCAGTCGATCTATGACGCGTTAACGGTGCTCCAGCACCGCGGGCAGGATGCCGCAGGCATTTGTACTATCGATGCGCTGAAATGTTTTCGCCTGCGAAAGGCAAACGGCCTGGTCAGCGACGTTTTCGAAGCACGCCACATGCAGCGTCTGCAGGGCAATATGGGGATCGGTCACGCGCGTTATCCAACCGCGGGAAGCTCCAGTGCCTCTGAAGCGCAGCCATTCTATGTAAACTCCCCGTATGGCATCACCCTGGCGCACAACGGTAACCTGACCAACGCCCACGTGCTGCGTAAGCACCTGTTTGAAAAGGGCCGCCGTCACGTTAATACCACCTCAGATTCTGAAATCCTGCTGAACATCTTTGCGCAGGAGTTAGATCGTTTTCAAAACGATCCGCTGACAGCCGATAACATCTTTGCTGCGGTTGCTGCCGTGCATCAGCAGGTGCGCGGAGCCTATGCGGTGGTGTCGATGATTATCGGCCACGGCATGGTCGCCTTCCGTGATCCTAACGGTATCCGTCCGCTGGTGCTGGGCAAGCGCGTTATCGCTGATGGCCGCACCGAATATATGGTCGCCTCCGAGAGCGTGGCGCTGGATACGCTGGGCTTTGAGTTCATCCGTGACGTTGCACCGGGTGAAGCGGTCTATGTGACTGAAGCTGGCCAGCTGTCTACCCGTCAGTGCGCTGAAAATCCGAAAAGCAATCCGTGCCTGTTCGAGTATGTCTATTTTGCACGTCCCGACTCCTTCCTCGACAAAATCTCGGTCTACAGCGCCCGTGTTCGTATGGGCACCAAACTGGGTGAGAAAATTGCGCGCGAGTGGGAAGATCTCGATATCGACGTTGTGATTCCGATTCCTGAAACCTCCACCGATATCGCGCTGGAAATTGCACGTATTCTCGACAAACCCTATCGCCAGGGCTTCGTGAAGAACCGGTACGTTGGCCGTACTTTTATCATGCCGGGCCAGCAGTTACGCCGCAGCGCGGTGCGCCGCAAGCTCAACGCTAACCGCGCCGAATTCCGTGATAAAAATGTGCTGCTGGTGGATGACTCTATTGTTCGCGGTACCACCTCAGAGCAGATCATTGAGATGGCGCGTGAAGCGGGCGCAAAAAGGGTTTATCTGGCGTCAGCGGCGCCGGAAATTCGTTTCCCGAACGTCTACGGTATCGATATGCCCAGCGCCACGGAACTGATTGCGCATGGCCGTGAAGTGGAAGAGATTCGCCAGCTGATTAAAGCCGATGCGCTGATCTTCCAGGATCTGGACGATCTGATCGAAGCGGTTCGCGAAGAGAATCCGGACATTGCACAATTTGAGTGCTCGGTGTTCAACGGCATTTACGTGACGAAAGATGTCGATCAGCAATATCTGGAGTATCTCGAGTCGCTGCGTAATGATGATGCCAAAGCGCTTCAGCGGCAGAACGAAGTCGAAAACCTCGAGCTGCACAACGAAGGCTGATACCTTCAGCAGGCGGGCAGCATAAAACAGGGCGGGAGCAATCCCGCCCTGTTTGTTTTCAGAAACCCGCAGGCCGCGTATGATGGCCCATTGGCTGACATAAGGTTGGAATATGAAACGACTCATCATTGGCATCTCTGGCGCAAGCGGGGTGATCTATGGCGTGCGCATGCTGCAGGTGTTGCAGCAGGTGGAAGAAGTAGAAACGCATCTGGTTATGAGTCAGGCGGCGCGTCAGACGCTGGGACTGGAGAGCGATTATTCGCTGCGTGACGTGCAGGCGCTGGCCGATGTGGTGCATGACGTGCGCGATATTGCAGCAAATATCTCATCTGGATCGTTTAAAACGCTGGGCATGGCGATTTTACCCTGCTCAATGAAAACGCTCTCTGGCATCGTCCACAGTTACAGTGACTCGTTGCTGACCCGTGCGGCTGACGTGGTGTTAAAAGAGCAGCGTAAGCTGGTGCTGTGCGTGCGCGAAACCCCGCTGCATGTTGGCCATCTGCGAATGATGACCACTGCCGCAGAGCTGGGTGCCATTATTATGCCACCCGTGCCGGCATTCTATCATCGGCCTGAAACGATCGATCAGCTGATCGATCAGACCGTTAACCGGGTGATCGACCAGTTTGATATCGAATTATCGGAAGATCTCTTCACGCGCTGGCAGGGTGCATAAAGTTCCGCTGGCGCACTTATTTAGTGCATAAGCGCGCCTCGGATCACTCTTCGTGCATTTGACGCACCAAAAGTTAACAACGTCGCTTTTTCTCTTTTACTTCACTGCTATATTCCCCTCACAAACACAGCGTTTTCGCCTGTCTGACATCACGCTAACAGCGTGGTTAACTTGCAGAACTGGCATGAAACATGCAAATTACTTTGCGCAAACACATCACGAACCACATAACAAAAAGCACTTCACTTGAGGGTAATCTATGAAAAAGCGTGTTCTGGCTCTTTCCCTGATGCTGGGCTTATCCAGTGCTGCCAGCGTCTTCGCGGCGGTTCCGGGTTCAATCCGTATCGGCACAGATCCAACTTACCCACCGTTTGAGTCGAAAAACGCGCAAGGCAAGTTAGTGGGCTTCGATATCGACCTCGCTAACGAAATCTGTAAACGTATTCATACCCAATGTACCTATGTTGAGAGCGACTTTGATGCGCTGATCCCTTCGCTGAAAGCGAAGAAAATTGATGCCATCATCTCCTCACTTTCCATCACAGCGAAACGTCAGGAAGAGATCGCCTTCTCGGAAAAACTCTACGCCGCTAACGCGCGTTTAGTCGCGCCGAAGGGATCGAAAATTGAGCCGACCATTGAGTCCCTGAAAGGCAAAAACATCGGTCTGCTGCAGGGCACCACCCAGGAAACTTACGCCAATCAGAACTGGCGGCCAAAAGGGGTGAACGTCACGCCTTATGCAAACCAGGATCTGGTCTATCAGGATCTGAATGCCGGTCGTATTGATGCTGCCTTCCAGGATGAAGTGCAGGCCAGCGAAGGATTCCTGAAGCAGCCGGTCGGTAAAAATTACGCCTTCGCCGGTCCGGCCGTGAAAGATGACAAGATTTTTGGCGTCGGTACCGGCATGGGACTGCGTAAAGATGACAGCGAACTGAAAGCCGCCATCGACAAAGCCTTTGCTGACATGCGTAAAGATGGCACCTACGACAAGATTGCGAAGAAATACTTCGATTTCAACGTGTACGGCGACTAACCATCCTGTCGCTTTACCCTCTGTGTCCGTTTTGCCGGGTCTGAGCCGGTTCTGCCAGGTGCAGAATCGGGTTCTTTTCCGCTAATGGCGGATGGCATCTGCAACAGAGAGGTAAAGCTAAACTGCCCGTCTCGCTTGCGGGCAGCGTTTCGTTTTCACCCCACGACAGGACCCTCTCGATGCTGTATGGCTATTCTGATGTAATTCTTCGGGGCACGCTGGTGACGCTGGAGCTGGCGCTCACTTCCGTCGTGCTGGCAGTGCTGCTGGGCCTGATTGGCGCAGGCGCGAAACTGTCGCGCAGCCGGCCACTGGCGATGATTTTTGAAGGCTACACCACGCTGATTCGTGGCGTGCCAGACCTTGTACTGATGCTGCTGATCTTCTACGGTCTGCAGATTGTCCTCAACCAGATAACCGATGCGCTGGGCATGGCGCAGTTTGATATCGACCCGATGGTCGCCGGTATCATCACGCTCGGCTTTATCTATGGTGCCTACTTCACCGAAACGTTCCGCGGCGCCTTTATGGCCGTGCCTCAGGGGCAGATTGAAGCAGCAACCGCGTTTGGCTTTACCGGCGCGCAGGTGTTCCGCCGCATTCTGTTTCCGGCCATGATGCGCTACGCGCTGCCAGGCATCGGCAACAACTGGCAGGTGATTCTGAAAGCCACCGCGCTGGTCTCGCTGCTGGGGCTGGAAGATGTGGTGAAGGCGACGCAGCTGGCAGGAAAAAGTACCTGGCAGCCGTTCTACTTCGCCATTGTGGCCGGTGTGATTTATCTGGTATTCACCACGCTGTCAAACGGTGTGCTGTGGTGGCTGAACCGGCGCTATACGGTGGGTGTGAAGAGGGCGAGTTATGATTGATATTATTCAGGAATACTGGAAATCGCTGCTCTGGACTGACGGTTATCGTTTTACCGGTGTAGCTATCACCCTGTGGCTGCTGATCCTCTCGGTCACCATTGGCGGATGTCTGGCAATCCTGCTGGCGATAGCGCGGGTTTCCCCTAACCGGTTTATCAGCTTTCCGGTCTGGCTCTTCACCTACGTCTTTCGCGGCACGCCGCTCTATGTGCAGCTGCTGGTGTTCTACTCCGGCATGTACACGCTGGAGATTGTGAAAGGCACTGAACTGCTGAATGCCTTTTTCCGCAGTGGTCTGAACTGTACGCTGCTCGCCTTCACTCTCAACACCTGCGCCTACACCACGGAAATTTTTGCCGGTGCGATTCGCTCGGTGCCACACGGTGAAATTGAGGCGGCACGGGCGTACGGCTTCTCTACTTTTAAACTTTATCGCTGCATTATCCTGCCATCGGCGCTGCGAACGGCACTGCCGGCCTACAGCAACGAAGTGATTCTGATGCTGCACTCCACGGCGCTGGCCTTCACCGCCACCGTGCCGGATCTGCTGAAAATCGCGCGGGATATTAACTCGGCGACCTATCAGCCGTTTACCGCCTTTGGTCTGGCGGCTGTGTTGTACCTGATTATCTCTTACGTGTTGATCAGCCTGTTCCGCCTGGCGGAACGTCGCTGGCTGGCCCACGTGAAACCCTCTTCATCGCATTGAGTAGAACTATGGCTGACAATAAATTAAGCGTCACCGAATTGCATAAGCGTTACGGTGAACATGAAGTGCTGAAAGGGGTCTCGTTAACTGCTAAAGCGGGCGATGTGATCAGTATCATTGGATCGTCCGGCTCAGGGAAAAGTACCTTTTTACGCTGCATCAACTTCCTCGAAAAACCGAGTGAAGGCAGCATCATGGTGAATAACCAACAAATCACCTTAGTCCGTGACAAAGATGGTCAGCTCAAAGTGGCTGACAAAGAGCAGCTGCGCGCGTTACGTACCAGCCTGACCATGGTGTTCCAGCACTTTAATCTGTGGAGTCACATGACCGTGCTGGAAAACGTGATGGAAGCCCCGATTCAGGTGCTGGGGCTGAGTAAAGCGGCGGCGCGTGAGCGTGCCATCAAATACCTCGATAAAGTCGGGATTGATGCGCGGGCACAGGCAAAATATCCGGTTCACCTCTCCGGCGGTCAGCAGCAGCGTGTGTCGATTGCGCGCGCGCTGGCGATGGAGCCAGAGGTGTTGCTGTTTGACGAACCCACTTCGGCGCTTGATCCGGAGCTGGTCGGGGAAGTACTGCGCATCATGCAGAAGCTGGCGGAGGAGGGCAAAACCATGGTGGTCGTGACCCACGAGATGGAGTTTGCCCGTCACGTCTCCAGCCATGTCATTTTCCTGCATCAGGGTAAAATCGAAGAGCAGGGACCGCCTGCGGAACTGTTCGGCAGCCCGAAAAGCCCGCGTTTACAGCAGTTCCTCAAGGGATCGCTGAAGTAACGGTTAGATGTTAGTTAAGGCGAGGGAATCAGGGCACCGGCGTAACGTGCCCTGCGCAGAATAAGTGCGAGCCGCGTTTGAGATTTTGCGTCATCTCTGCGTTCTGCCCTCGCACTCTGCATCCATGCTGAGATATCACTTTTGCAGTAGCTTCAGCGCCGTATCCTCATCGGTCACCAGTCCCGATACCCAGCCGCCCTGTAATGCGGCACGGATTGCTGGATACTTGCGCTCGCTACCCGCAAAGCCAATAATTTTACGCTGAGTCCGGCTTTCCAGTCGCACGCTGGTCAGTAGCTCATCCGTTTCGCCCCATACCCGCTCACCCTGCTGATTGAAAAAGTGACCGAGCATTTCGCCCACCACGCCGCGCCCATTTAGCGCCTCGACCTGCGCATCTGTGATGAATCCCTCGGCATTCAAAGGACAGCCCGGCATCACTTCGCCAATACCCACAAAAGCCACGTCCGCCTGTAATGCGCGATCAATGACGCGCTGGTAAACCTTATGCTGAACCCACATCGCTTTATCCTCTGGGGTGTCGGCGTATAAGGGCGCTGGGATAAAGAAATACTTACCTTGCATCTTTTCGGCCATCTTCAACGGTACGTCATAGCGAGTACCGGAATCATCCCGCGCGATGGCACCAATCATGGAAACGCAATGATGCTGCGGGCGATCAACCCAGGGTAGCGCATCAATCATTGAGCGCAGGGTTTTACCGGAACCAATACCGAACACCTGAGGCGTTTCCTCATTGATGAATTGTGTCATCACCGCCGCGCCTTCAACTGCCAGCATTTGTTGAATAGCCTCATCATTCAGACTGGCAGATGGCACAACGCGGCACAAATCCAGACCAAACTTCGCCTGTACCTCACGCGCCAGCTGCAGACAGTGTGTGACGGGATGATCAATTTTTACGTTCACCATGCCCATTTCACGTGCACTGGATACCAGCCGCTGCGCTACCTGTCGTGACAATCCCAATGCCTGCGCAATCTCCTGCTGTGTCACGCCTGCGACGTAATACATCCATGCAGCACGTGCGACCAGCTCCTGCTTTTTTTCTTCTCTGCTCATCACGATGTTCCGTCGAATTTGAGGGGACATCTTAACGCCGTGCGGATCGAAAAGCACTAACTGAGCAAAAGCCCGGGATGGGAGCAAAAGTATTATTTGTGACTCGGCTCGCAGAAGGCTCTTCGTAATAGGCACTATGCTACAGGTCATCGGGCAAATGCCCTTAGGTGTGGCAAATGTTTAAATTGAGGCGATTATGAACAACCAATCAGTGTGGATGCACATCGGCGCGGGATCTTTTCATCGGGCACATCAGGCGTGGTATCTGCATAAACTGCGTGAGCAGGGTGATGAAAGCTGGAGCATCGCGCTCGGCAATATCCGTAATGACGCAGTGCCGCTGCTCAATCAGCTCGCGGCGCAGCAGGGAGAATATGTGCTGGAAACCGTGACGCCTGAAGGTAAGCGCGACTACGAAACCATCACTTCGCTGCGCAAAATTTTGCCCTGGGACAGTGATATCAGTGCGTTGATCGAGCAGGGGGCCAGTGCGGAAACGCGTGTGATTAGCTTTACCGTGACCGAAGCGGGTTACTACCTGACGCCCGCGTTTACCCTGGATCTCAATCAGGCAGATGTGAAGGCCGATCTGGGTGGCGATATCCGCACCCTCTACGGTGCACTCAGCCATATTCTGACACAGCGTGTTGCGCAAGGCGGTCCGCCGGTTACGCTGCTGAACTGCGACAATCTGCGGCACAATGGTGAGCGTTTCCGTGACGCCTTCCTGGCGTTTCTTACGGCCAAAGGCGATACCGCGCTGGCCGACTGGGTGCGCACGCAAACCCGTTCACCGAATACCATGGTTGATCGCATTACACCCCGTCCTACTCCGGAGGTGGCAGAACGCGTGCAGGCGGCGACCGGCAAACAGGATGGCGCAGCAGTAATGGCCGAATCTTTTATTCAGTGGGTCATTGAGGATGATTTTATTGCCGGGCGCCCGGCGCTGGAAAAGGTCGGTGTTGAACTGGTGGAATCGGTACTGCCGTGGGAAGAGGCGAAAATTCGCATCCTCAATGCAACACATGCTGCGATTGCCTGGGCGGGCACACTGATTGGTCTGAACTATATCGATGAGAGCACCAGCCATCCGGCGATTTATCAACTGGCTCACGACTATGTGACCCAGGATGTCATTCCTTCTCTGTCTCCCAGCCCGCTTGATTTAGCGGATTATCGTGACGTGGTGCTGGCCCGCTTCAGTAATCCTTACATTAAAGATACCAATCAGCGCGTCGGTGCCGATGGTTTATCCAAAATTCCCGGCATGGTGACGCCAACCCTGCAACAGTGCTACCAGCGCGGTGCGCAGCCCACCGCAACGGCGGTGATTCCGGCACTGTTCTTCCTGTTTATGCAGCGATGGGCCGATGACAATTTACCCTATTGCTATCAGGACGGTGCGCTACAGGTCGATACGCTGCGTAAGCAGTTCGCCAGCGCCGATCCGCTCCATGCGTACCTGAGTGATAGCGCGCTGTTTGCGGAACTGGCATCTGATAAGGCGTTTCATGAATTAGTCACCCGCCGTGTTGCGAGTTTGCAGCAGTGGCTGAAACAGCCTGAACTGGCGGCGGTGTAATTATGTATCTCGGCATTGATATTGGTACCTCAGAGCTTAAAGCGCTGATCATTAATACGCACGGTGAGATTGTGGCGGCTCAGCACGCCACGCTGAGCGTGCAGCGTCCCCATCCCCACTGGGCTGAACAGGATCCTGAATGCTGGTGGCAAGCCTGCAGCGAGGTTCTGGCGGGATTACGTCATCAGTTTCCTCTGGCATGGGCCGCGATTCGCGCTATTGGATTATCGGGACAGATGCACGGGGCCGTGTTGCTGGATGCCGGGGGGAAGGTGCTGCGTCCGTGTATCCTCTGGAACGACACGCGCAGTGCACCGCAGTGTGAAAGGCTACGGAAGAGCAATCCCCGGATAATGGAAATTAGCGGCAATATGATTATGCCCGGCTTCACTTTGCCGAAACTGCACTGGGTCGCGGAAAATGAGCCAGAAATTTTCAGCCGCATCGATAAGGTCCTGCTGCCGAAAGATTACCTGCGCTGGCGTCTTACCGGGCGCTTTGTCAGTGAGCCTTCGGATGCTGCCGGAACGCTGTGGCTCGATGTCTCCCGGCGTGACTGGTCGGAAGAACTGCTGGCCATCACCGGACTGAAGCGTGCCCAAATGCCTGAACTGGTAGAAGGCAGTGCCATAAGTGGACGCCTGCAGCCGACGCTGGCGAGCGAGTGGGGTTTATCTACTGCGGTTACTGTCGCGGGAGGCGGCGGTGACAATGCCGCATCGGCAGTCGGTGTGGGGGCGGTGAATCCCGGTGATGCGTTTATCTCATTGGGTACCTCCGGTGTGATTTTTGTCGTAAACGACCGCTTACGGGCTGACCCTCAATGCGGGGTGCACGCCTTTTGCCATGCGTTACCGGGCCGCTGGCACCAGATGAGTGTGATGCTTAGCGCCGCCAGTTGTCTGCGCTGGTTGTGCAATCTGCTGTCGGTCAGTGAAAGCCAGCTGATGGAGGAGATGGTCCAGCTCAGTGATGAGCAAGTGCGTAGCGCCCCGGTTTTCCTGCCCTATCTGTCTGGTGAACGCACACCACATAACGATCCTGACGCATCCGGTTCTTTCTTCAATCTGCGCCATGAAACCCCGCGCGCCTTGCTGGGCTATGCGGTGGTTGAAGGCGTGGCATTTGGGCTGGCTGATGGGTTGAGTGTGCTCGGCGATGCCAGGCATCACATTCAGCAGTGCAGCCTGACCGGTGGTGGCGCACGTAGCACATTGTGGGCTCAATTGATTGCCGATGTGCTGCAACTGCCCATTGTTACCCATCCCGCCAGCGCATCTGGCGCGCTGGGTGCGGCACGTTTAGCGTGGCTGGCTGATGGCGGCCTTGAGCATGAGGTGTGTCTGAAGCCGGCTGTGCAGGCGCGCTACCAACCGGACGAGACGCGCGGTGCCGTGCTGCAAAAGCGGCTATGTCTGTTCCGGGAACTCTACGTCCAGCAACAACAGGTGCGCAGTTTGCTGCCTGCATAACGACTAACCAGACAGAAGGTAATTGTGATGCAATCGAACGAATACTGGTTTGGCTTACCGAAAAAGATGTTCTGGGGTTTCCTCGCTATCGCAATCTTTATGGCGGGTGATGGCTTTGAAATGGCGTTTCTGTCGCGCCATATCACCGATATGGGCTTTACGCCCGCGCAGTCTGCAGTCGTATTCACCTTCTATGGCTTAGCGGCAGCCCTGGCGGCCTGGGCATCTGGCGTGGTAGCCGAGTTGATCACACCGCAGCGCGCGATGATGATTGGCTTTGTGTTATGGATTGTGATGCATACGCTGTTTATGTCGCTGGGGCTTGGCCTGCGCAACTATCCGCTGATGGTGCTGTTCTACGGCATTCGCGGGCTGGCTTATCCGCTGTTTATCTACTCTTTCATGATGATGCTGGTGCAGGTCTTACCGCGCGAAAAACTGGCGGCGGCGACCGGCTGGTTCTGGGCGATGTATTCTGTCGGCATCGGGGTGATTGGCAGCTATCTGCCAAGTCTCACCATTCCGATGCTGGGGGAAACGGGGACGCTGTGGCTGGCTATTATCTGGGTGGCCTGTGGTGGGATCCTCGCATACTTCAGCCTGCGCAAGGTACCGGTGGATCGCTCTCGTGTGAATTTGCCGATGCGTGACAAGATGACAGAGATGGCGCGTGCCGTGACCATCCTGTTCACCAATCAGAATGTGTTTTATGCCTGCCTGATTCGCATCATCAACACGCTGTCGCTGTTTGGTTTCGCCATTATCATGCCACTGCTGTTTGTCGATCGTCTCGGCTTTACCATCTCTGAATGGCTACAAATCTGGGCGGTGTTCTTCTTTGTCACTATATTTACGAATATCTTCTGGGGCCTCACGGGAGAGAAGCTGGGCTGGATCCGTCAGGTGCGCTGGTTTGGTTGCCTGGGGATGGCCATCTCCAGCCTGACCTTTTATTATCTGCCGCTGTATGCGGGTCATAACTTCTGGGTCGCATTAATCCCTGCGGTAATGCTGGGCATTTTTGTCGCCGCGTTTGTACCGATGACCGCTGTATTTCCCACGCTGGAACCGCATCATAAAGGCGCTGCGGTCTCTATTTACAACCTCTCCGCAGGACTCAGTAACTTTGTGGCACCGGCTATCGCCTCAGTCATGCTGCCGTTCTTCGACATTGTCGGTGTGGTATGGGCCTATACCGGGCTATACGTGTTCGCTGGCGTGCTGACCTTTATTATTCGTGTGCCACAACCGGGGCATACGCGTGAAAAGAAGGTAGTGAAGTCGCGTGTAGCAGAGCAGCGTAACTAACGAAACATACGGCGGCCCAGGGCCGCCGTATGTTTATCCTGCGACATCCTGCAGCGCTTCCTGCAAATCGTACCAGCGGAAACCAAAGCCTGAGGCTTCCAGCCGTTTTGGCAGCACATGCTGTCCTCCCAGCACCAGCACCGACGATTCGCCCATCATCAGTTTAATGGCGCTGGCAGGCGTGCGCATAAAGGCCGGACGATGCATCACCCGGCCCAGCGTGGCGGCAAACTGCTCGTTACGCACCGCGTAGGGAGCGACCATATTGAACGGACCCCGCAGATCGTCATGCTCCAGCAGCCAGATAATGGCGTTTAGCATGTCATCAATGTGAATCCACGGCATGTACTGTTTACCACTGCCAATCGGCCCGCCGATGCCGAGTTTAAAGGGCAGCTTCATTTTGCTGAGTGCGCCGCCCTCAGACGCCAGCACCACGCCGGTTCGCAGCAGGCAGACGCGGGTGCGTTCGCTTTCAGCCGCGAGCGCCAGCTGCTCCCAGCGGGCGCAGAGCTGATGAGTAAACTCATCCTGACCCTGATCCTCTTCAGTCAGCACCAGATCGCCGGTGTTGCCATAAAAGCCGGTTGCCGAACCTGAGATCAACACGGACGGTGGCGTGGCGCTGGCGTTGATCAGTGAGACAATCTGCTCGGTTATCTGCCAGCGGCTTTCACACAGCTGCTGTTTATGCGGCTCCGTCCAGCGTTTGTCGGCAATAGGTTCTCCCGCCAGATTAATGACCGCATCGATCGTATCCAGGTTCGACTGTTGCGCCAGCCCTGACCAGAGCGCGACCTCTTCGCCCAGTTTTTCACGCGCGCTGACCACGTCACGCGTCACCACACTGATCTGATGCCCCAGCTGTTGCAGGCGCGGAATCAGGTGGCGGCCAATCAGTCCCGTGCCACCGGTAATAAGAATGTGCATGTTGCGGCTCCCTTGATGTTTTTGTTATTTGCATCTTTCAGCATAGAAGAGTCGAGCCACTCTATCGTGAGTCGCGTCGCGCTTTCTTATTCCGGAGGCAGAGATCGGATCAGCTCAGCGTTGCCTTCCCAAATAAAAATCGGTAAACATGATGCAACCCTGACAGCCAATTGAGGTAACCGATGAATTATCCGTCCATCACCCTGTGGTCAGATTCATCATTTTTCAGTCCTTACGCCATGTCGGCCTATGTTGCTCTTACCGAAAAAGGGATCCCTTTCCAGCTGAAGCGCGTCGATTTGTCGCAGAATCAGCAATACGCCGCGGCTTACCGCGAGCTGTCGCTGACCTGCCGGGTCCCGACCCTGCAAATTGATGCGTTCCTGTTAAGCGAATCCTCGGCGATTACCGAATATCTTGAAGAGCGCTTTCCGGCGCCCGAATTTGAGCGCCTCTATCCCCGCGACCGCGAGAAGCGTGCCCGCGCCAGAGAGATCCAGGCCTGGCTGCGCAGTGACTTCCTGTGGATACGTCAGGAGCGTCCCACAGAAGTGCTGTTTGCCGGTGAGCGCTTTGCGCCGCTGACCGCATCAGCGCAGCAGGCGGTGGATAAACTGGTTATGGCCGTCGATCGCCTGCTGCCGGACGGGCAACAGAACCTGTTTGGCGAGTGGTCAATTGCGGATACCGATCTGGCGGTGATGCTTAACCGGCTGGTATTGCATGGCGATCCTTTGCCCGCGCGTCTGCGGGATTATGCTGAGTTTCAGTGGCAGCGAGCCTCAGTACAGCTGTGGTTAGCAGAAAGTGGTAAAAATCGGTAACAGCCAGGGCTTGCTCAGGCTGCCGGAAGTGATTACCTTACGCCACATAAAAATAAAGACGTGGCAAACTGCGTACCCAAGTGTACGCCAAACAGGAAAGGGTTACGGATGGTGGATCAAACTGCGGGTGACGGCATCGAGTGGGTCGATATCGTAAACGAAGAGAATGAAGTTGTTGCTCAGGCAACACGTGCGCAGATGCGCGCTGAGTGCCTGCGTCACCGCGCTACCTATATTGTGGTTCATGACGGTATGGGCAAGATTCTGGTGCAGCGTCGCACTGAGATAAAAGATTTTATGCCGGGCAAACTGGACGCAACCGCAGGCGGCGTGGTGCAGAGCGGTGAAGATATGCTGGAGTCTGCGCGACGTGAAGCGGAAGAGGAGTTAGGGATTGCCGCGGTGCCGTTTGCTGAGCATGGCAAATTCTACTTCGAAGATCAGCACTGTCGCGTCTGGGGCGGACTGTTCAGTTGTGTGTCACACGGGCCATTCGCCATGCAGGAATCGGAAGTCGATGAGATTATCTGGATGACGCCCGATGAGATCACCGCACGTTGTGATGAGTTCACTGACGATTCGCTTAAAGCGCTCTCTCTGTGGATGAGCCGTAACGGCGATAACCGGGCCTGAAAACGGGCGCTTTAACGCGTCTCAGCGATCCGCATTAAAGCCTCCGGCTCTGTTACCGGCGAAAAAAAGGCATGCCCTGGGCATGCCTTTTTCGTTCTTACCTGACACTTAGCCTTGTTCAGCCTGCTGAGACTGAATGGCGGTTAAGGCGATGGTATAGACGATGTCATCAACCAGCGCACCGCGCGACAGGTCGTTAACCGGCTTACGCATACCCTGCAGCATCGGCCCGATTGAGATCAGATCGGCTGAACGCTGTACCGCTTTATACGTGGTGTTACCGGTGTTCAGATCCGGGAAGATAAAGACGGTGGCGCGACCGGCAACCTGTGAATCTGGCGCTTTCGACTTCGCCACATCTTCCATGATCGCGGCGTCATACTGCAGCGGACCATCAATAACCAGATCAGGACGTTTTTCCTGCGCGATACGCGTTGCTTCACGCACTTTTTCAACGTCGCTGCCTGCACCTGACGTGCCGGTAGAGTAGGAGATCATCGCAACACGTGGATCGATTCCAAAGGCTTTAGCAGAGTCGGCTGACTGAATAGCGATCTCAGCCAGTTGCTCAGCGGTGGGATCCGGGTTAATCGCGCAGTCACCGTAAACCAGCACCTGCTCCGGCAGCAGCATAAAGAACACCGATGAAACCAGTGAGCTGTTAGGCGCAGTTTTGATCAGCTGCAGAGGCGGACGAATGGTGTTGGCGGTGGTGTGAACCGCACCTGAAACCAGGCCATCCACTTCGCCGCTCTCCAGCATCATGGTGCCCAGCACCACGTTATCTTCCAGTTGTTCCTGGGCGACCACTTCGGTCATCCCTTTGCTCTTACGCAGCTCAACCAGACGCGGCACGTAGTTTTCACGCACCTGTTCCGGATCAACAATCTCAACCCCTTTGCCCAGTTCGACACCCTGAGCCGCAGCAACACGCTGAATCTCATCCGGGTTGCCTAACAGTACGCAGGTGGCGATACCGCGTTCAGCACAGATAGCGGCCGCTTTAACCGTACGCGGCTCATCACCCTCTGGCAGCACGACGCGTTTGCCCGCTTTACGCGCCAGCTCAGTCAGCTGATAGCGGAAGGCCGGTGGCGACAGGCGACGGCTGCGCTCTGACGTGGCGGTCAGTGACTCAATCCAGTCGGCATTAATGTAGCTGGCAACATATTCCTGCACTTTCTCGATGCGCTGCGTATCGTCAGCGGGCACTTCAAGATTAAAGCTCTGCAGGCTCAGAGAGGTCTGCCAGGTATTGGTTTTCACCATGAACACCGGCAGGCCGGTCTGGAAGGCACGGTCACAGAGGCGCGCGATGCGATCGTCAATCTCGTAGTTACCGGTCAGCAGGATAGCGCCAATCTCAATGCCGTTCATGGCGGCCAGACAGGCGGCGACCAATACATCCGGGCGGTCTGCGGAAGTCACCAGCAGTGAGCCTGGACGGAAATGCTCCAGCATGTGCGGGATACTACGGGCGCAGAAGGTGACCGATTTAACCCGGCGGGTCTGAATCTCACCTTCGTTGATGATGCGCGCATCCAGGTGGCGGCACATATCGATTGCGCGGGTGGCGATCAGATCAAAGCTCCACGGCACGCAGCCCAGCACCGGCAGCGGGCTGTCTGAGAACAGCTGCTTAGGATCGATATTGGCGATGCTGGCTTTTGACGAGTCATCAAAAATTTCTGACAGGTCAGGGCGGGTACGCCCCTGATCATCGACCGGCGCGTTGAGTTTATTGATGATCACGCCAGTGATATTTTTATTCTTCTGACCGCCGAAGCTGCTCTGCGTCAGTTCAATGCGCTCTTTCAGCTGTGCCGGAGAGTCATTGCCCAGCGCCATCACGAAGACGATTTCCGCATTCAGGGTTTTCGCGATTTCATAGTTCAGCGCGTTGGCGAACTGATGCTTACGGGTAGGGACCAGACCTTCAACCAGCACCACTTCCGCATTCTGCGTGTTGGCATGGTAACGGGAGATGATCTCTTCCATCAGCACATCCTGCTGGTTCGATCCCAGCAGTGATTCAACACGTGACATCTGCAGCGGTTCAGCGGCAGGAATCGAAGAGTTCTTACGGATAATAGTGGTGGTTTGATCCGGCGTATCGCCGCCGGTACGCGGCTGAGCAATCGGCTTAAAGACGCTAAGTCGAACGCCTTTGCGTTCCATGGCGCGGATAACGCCGAGGCTGACGCTGGTCAGGCCGACGCTGGTGCCGGTCGGAATGAGCATAATTGTACGTGACACGTTTGAACCTCTCAGTAATGGCAGGGTGTCAAAAACAACTCCGTCAGCCTGAGCTGACGGAGAGAAGTGTTTACGCAGTCAGACGCGCGGCGTCCTGGGCGATGACCAGCTCTTCGTTGGTCGGGATCACCAGCGCCGGGCGGGTGCCTTCTTTATTGATGTAACCAGATTTACCGAAACGGGCCGCCAGGTTGCGATCGTGATCGACGTCAAAGCCCAGCAGCGCCAGTTTTTTCAGTGAGAGTTCACGAACCATCGCGGCGTTTTCACCGATGCCGCCAGTAAATACCACGGCATCAAGGCGGCCATCCATCAGCGCAGTGTAGCTGCCGATATATTTCGCCAGGCGATGACAGAAGACATCCATTGCGCGCTTCGCATCTTCTTTGGTGGTGTAGTTATCTTCCACGTAGCGGCAGTCGCTGGTGACTTCAGTCAGACCTAACAGGCCAGACTCTTTGGTCAGCAGTTTATTGATGGCATCGACGCTCATACCCAGCGTATCGTGCAGGAAGAAGATAATTGCCGGGTCGATGTCGCCACTGCGGGTACCCATCACCAGGCCTTCCAGTGGGGTCAGGCCCATTGAGGTGTCCACACACTCGCCGTTGCGAATGGCAGAGACAGAACCGCCGTTACCGAGGTGGCAGGTAATAATATTCAGTGACTCAAGCGGCTTGTTGAGCATTTTGGCCGCTTCGTGGGTCACATAGAAGTGGCTGGTACCATGCGCGCCATAGCGACGAACGCCATGCTCTTTATACAATTTGTACGGCAGCGCATAGAGATAAGACTCTTCCGGCATTGTCTGATGGAAAGCGGTGTCAAATACCGCGACATTCTTATCTGACAGGTGCGGGAAGTTTTTCATCGCTTCATCAATACCGATCAGATGAGCCGGATTGTGCAGCGGTGCAAAAGAAGAGGCGTCTTTGATGCCCTGTACCACTTCTTCAGTGATGATGACTGACTGAGTCAGCTTCTCGCCGCCATGAACGATACGATGGCCGATTGCAGCAATTTGTGCCGAAAGCTCAGGTTTTTGTGCCAGAATGGTTTTAACGATAAAGTTCAGCGCTTCACTATGCGCTGCGCCAGCACCCAGAGGCGCTTCCTGTTTTTCGCCTTCCAGCTTCCATTTGATGCGGGCTTCAGGAAGGTGGAAACATTCCGCCAGGCCAGACAGGAATTCTTCACCGCTGGCAGGGTTGAGGATGGCAAACTTAAGGGAAGAGCTGCCACAGTTCAGAACCAGAACTAACTTACTCGACATGGAAGTACCTATTTTTTGAGAGTGGCTAAATAAAACGCAATCAGACTAACAGCGTAGCCCATGAAAGCTGGTAGATTAATGACAAACATCATGCGGTAGACAGAATTCTGCATTTCCGCAAAAAATTTCGGCAATCTTACGCGAAAATTTGAAGATTGCCTTGTCTGAACCTGGCTCAGGCCTCTTCCCAAAAGCGCAATCCGCTTCCGGAAAGGGGGTAAAACGGCGTCAGAATAGCTGGAGTCACCTTTAAAGACAAAAATAATTGAAGGATGTCACGTAAAGTTGTGTAGTTATAACTATTTTTTAATTTTTACAGCATTAGTTGAGGTGAGCCATGGCGAATGAATCTGGCAGTACCAATTGGTTTCGGATGTTTCAGCGCGGCCAACACTATATGAAGACCTGGCCGGCTGATAAGCGCCTGGCACCCATGTTCCCGGAAAACCGTGTTTCATCGGCAACGCGTTTTGCTATTCGCTTTATGCCCCCTTTGGCGATTTTTACGCTGACCTGGCAGATCGCGATGGGCGGTCAGTTAGGCCCGGCCGTGGCGACCGCGCTGTTTGCCTGTACCCTGCCGATGCAGGGATTATGGTGGCTGGGAAAGCGTTCTGTGACGCCGCTGCCGCCGACGCTGCTTAACTGGTTTCATGAAGTTCGTGCCCGGCTGGAAGAAGCGGGGCAGGCGACAGCGCCAGTAGAAGGCAAGCCGACCTATCAGGCGCTGGCCGATCTGCTAAAGCGGGCGTTCAAACAACTCGACCGCACTTTCCTCGACGATCTCTGACCTATCCCGGGCTGGCGGTAAAATATTTACCGCTAACCTGCGGCCAAATCAAAGAATGGTGATACGGCGATTTCCGTGTCGCTAACGCTGTGCAATGATTTCTCCATTGTCGATTAACTGAGCGGTCTCTGACCGGGAGTAAATGATGGAAATGACCCATGCACAGCGTTTGATTCTCACTAATCAGTACAAAATGATGGCCATGCTTGAGCCGGAAAATGCGGAGCGTTTTCGTCGTTACCAGACTATCATCGAACGCGGTTATGCGCTGCAGATGCGGGAGCTGGACAAAGAGTTTGGCGAACTCAGCGAAGCGATCTGCCGGACGGTGATCGATATTATGGAAATGCATCACGCTCTCCACGTCTCCTGGTCAAACCTTAAAGAGAAAGGTGAGCTTGAAGAGCGCCGTCTGGCCTTTCTGGGCTTCGATGCGGCAACGGAAGCGCGCCTGCTGGGTTATGTCCGTTTTATGGTCAATACAGAAGGGCGTTATACGCACTTCGATTCCGGCACCCATGGTTTTAATGCGCAGACCCCAATGTGGGAAAAGTATCAACGGATGTTAGCTTTGTGGCAGACTTGTCCGCGCCAGTACCATTTAAGTGCAAACGAAATTGCGCAAGTGATTAATGCCTGATGAGGAGGAGCGCGTGACCTACAGAGGTTTTCTATTTGATTTAGACGGCACGCTGGTGGATTCACTGCCAGCGGTTGAACGAGCCTGGAGCCAGTGGGGTGCCCGTCATGGCATCGCGGCTGATGAGATTCTGGATTTCATTCATGGCAAACAGGCGATCACCTCTCTGCGTCATTTCATGGCAGGCCAGTCGGAAGAGGCTATTCAGGCGGAGTTTGTTGCGCTGGAGCAGGCTGAAGCGGCGGACACCGACGGTGTGCAGGCGCTGCCAGGGGCCAACGCGTTGCTGAACCGGCTGAACGAACTGCAGATTCCCTGGGCGATTGTCACTTCCGGTTCAGTGCCGGTCGCACATGCACGTCATAAAGCCGCAGGATTACCTAAGCCTGCCGTGTTTATTACCGCTGAACAGGTGGCTAAAGGTAAACCGGAGCCCGATCCCTACCTGCTTGGTGCGGAGAAGCTGGGATTAGCGGCGACATCGTGCGTGGTTGCAGAAGATGCACCTGCCGGAATCTTATCCGGCCTGAATGCTGGCTGTGCGGTGATTGCCATCAATGCGCCGGCGGAGACACCCCGGCTGGATGAGGTAGCGCTTCAGCTCGACTCACTGGCGTCACTGGTGATAACCCGCGAGTCTGACGGTAGCTTTGCCTTCCGTCAGCAGGCTTAAGGGCTGGCCCGGCGGCCAGACCGTCGGGCTTAGAGTGGCGTATCCTGCGAGATTTCATCCAGTGACAGGCTGAAGCTCGGAATAAACACCTCAACGAAGTAATCCATCTCCGGCGAACGCCGAAGTGCCAGGGTCTTTTCCAGCCGCGCTTTGGCCAGTAAAAATTCGTTGTTCCCGGCAGACAACTCCTCAAGACATTTTACATATGCACAGAGCGCATCCGCCTGTTTCACAACCGCCTGCTCCTCTTCGCTGTGCAGATGCTCATCGATCAACGGGCGATAGATCGCCTGAAACTCTTCAGGCAGCATCTCAATCAGCTTCTGCTGAGCAATCTTCTCGATTTTCTTGTATTCGTGGGCGATCTGCGCGTTGTAATACTTTACCGGAGTCGGTAAATCGCCGGTGAGCACTTCACTGGCATCGTGGTAAAGCGCCAGCATGGCAATGTGATCGGCATTAAGCGAGCCGTTGAATTTAAGGTTTTTGATCACGGCCAGGGCATGCGCCACCATAGCGACCTGCAGACTGTGTTCGGAGACATTTTCGGTGCGCACATTGCGCATCAGCGGCCAGCGATTGATCAGCTTAAGACGGGAGAGATGAGCAAAGAAGTGGCTTTGTGTCATGAGCGTTCCTGTTGGCTGGCGGGGGAGAGACAGGCTCTGGCTCTCCCCAAATAGCGTCAGTATACGCGGGCCTGATTATTGACGATAGCCTTGCAGGAAGCGGCCAAACTTATTGATCGCCATCTCAAGATCATCCACACGTGGCAGCGTAACAATGCGCAGGTGATCGGGCCATGGCCAGTTAAAGGCACTGCCCTGAACCAGTAGCACCTTCTCCTGTAACAGAAAATCCAGCACCATTTTCTGGTCGTCGAAAATGTTGAATTTTTTGGCATCGATTTTCGGGAACATATAAAGCGCGCCCTGTGGCTTCACACAGCTGACGCCTGGTATATCATTAATCAACTCCCAGGCGCGCTGCCGCTGCTCGTAGAGACGACCACCCGGCATGATAAATTCGCTAATGCTCTGGTAGCCGCCCAGCGCCGTCTGAATCGCATGCTGCGCCGGTACGTTGGCACACAGGCGCATCGAGGCGAGCATCTCCAGTCCTTCTATATAGCCTTTAGCATGTTTCTTTGGCCCGTTCAGTACCATCCAGCCCTGACGGAAACCGGCAACGCGATAGGTTTTAGAAAGGCCATTAAAGGTAACAGTCAGCAGATCGGGTGCCAGCGCTGCGATGCAGTGATGCTGTGCATCGTCATAGAGGATCTTGTCGTAGATCTCATCGGCGAAAATAATCAGGTTATGCTGACGCGCAATTTCAACCACCTCTAACAGCAGCTCTTTGCTGTAGACCGCGCCAGTGGGGTTATTCGGGTTGATAATCACGATGCCGCGGGTACGAGGCGTTATCTTGCTGCGGATATCATCGAGGTCAGGGAACCAGCCTGCTGATTCGTCACACAGATAGTGCACTGCTTTACCGCTGGAGAGGGAAACCGCAGCCGTCCATAACGGATAGTCGGGTGCCGGCACCAGCATTTCGTCGCCGCTGTTCAGTAACGCCTGCATCGCCTGCACGATGAGTTCTGAAACACCGTTGCCAATGTAGATATCTTCTACGGTGACATCGCGCATGTCGCGCGCCTGGTAGTGCTGCATGATCGCTTTACGGGCGGAATAGAGACCCTTGGAGTCACAATAGCCCTGAGAGCTGGGAAGGTTACGAATAACATCGACCAGTATCTCATCCGGTGCTTCAAAACCAAACGGCGCCGGATTGCCAATGTTCAGCTTCAGAACTTTGTTACCTTCTTCTTCGAGGCGCTTAGCCTCTTTCAGTACCGGGCCACGGATGTCATAGCAGACGTTATCGAGTTTTCCGGATTTATCAATTTGAAAAGTCATTGTTACCGCCTTAATGGGCAGAATCCTTTTGGCTGCCACAGAAATCCAACCAGCACAATGTACTCTCCTGACAGTCACAAAAGAAGGGCGCCGCCCCGTTTTGGCGGGTTCAACAACTTTTTACCCGGTGCGCAGCGTAAAAAATATTTGTTGTCGCGTAAACTGGTTAATAAAACCATAAATTGGCATTAATGCAGGATTTTAACTTGCCCAAAGCGCTGCTGAACCGACATATGGCTTTAGCATCATGAACGCTATCTGGAAGTTATTGAAATGGAACTTTTCTTTGCACCTGAAATATACACTTAGAGAAATAGTTAAAGGATATTTTATAAATGTTCAAATTATGGACGATTTTAGAGCGTGCCTGAAGATTACGCCTTAACGCTGCTTAAGAGTGGCATGTTTAAGGCCTTGTGTTCGCCGGAAAAGTGCCAAAAGCAGAGCTTCATATGGCACCTTTATTGCAGGATTGTGAGCCGTACTTAACACTTCCTCACTAAATTTCAGAACGCTGAAGGCTTAAAAAGTGATCAATAATGTGGCATAAGGGTCTGAAAATGCCTTTAGCACAAAATTTACAGCGCTTTTCACAAAATCATTTCCATTTTGAAGTCAAAAATGATTAAGTATAATTTATTATTTAGTGCACTTTGCCGCTTCGCTTTGATAGCCCGTAAAGTGCGCTTTCTATCCCACACGATTCTTTCTGGTGGGAATAAGACAACTACGCAGCTTCCTGCATTTGCGCACCCAGCGCCATCGGTTCAGAAGTTGTATCTGTCTTGAATAGCACTATGACCCTTCAGAGGAGTCAACAGTGCATGATCCACATAAACTTTTTTTGTGTCAGTCTTCACACAGGACTGTCATTGAGCACCATTACTGCTTATCACTTTGATAAGCTTGTGATAACACCAGGGTAGTAGTTCGTAAAAATCTTATAAGTGAAGAAAAAACATGACTAATGCAAATCGTCCGATACTGAATCTCGACCTCGATCTGCTGAGAACCTTCGTTGCCGTTGCGGATTTGAATACCTTTGCAGCTGCTGCTGCAGCGGTCTGCAGAACCCAGTCAGCAGTCAGTCAGCAGATGCAGCGTCTGGAACAATTGGTAGGTAAAGAGCTGTTTGCCAGACATGGACGTAATAAGCTTCTGACAGAGCACGGTATCCAGCTTTTAGGCTATGCGAGAAAAATTCTTCGTTTTAACGACGAAGCCTGCACATCTCTGATGTACAGCAACATTCAGGGCGTGCTGACTATTGGCGCCTCTGATGACACCTCTGACACTATTCTGCCGTTCCTGCTAAACCGGGTGACCTCGGTTTATCCGAAACTGGCAATCGATGTGCGGGTTAAACGTAATCCGTTTATGATGGAAATGCTCAATCAGGGTGAAGTGGACCTGGTTGTGACGACTTCCAGCCCGGGCAATTTTACCTATCAGGTACTGCGTACTTCACCTACCTTGTGGTACTGCGCAGCGGATTATATCTTCCAGCGTGGCGAAGCCATTCCACTGGTATTGCTGGATGAGCCAAGTCCTTATCGTGATATGGCTATCGATCATCTCAACGAAGCGGGCATCCCTTGGCGTATCTCTTATGTCGCTTCCACACTGGCTGCAGTACGCGCAGCGGTGAAAGCGGGACTGGGCGTGACGGCACGTCCGGTCGAGATGATGAGCCCGGAACTGCGTGTTATGGGTGCAGCTGAAGGACTGCCGGTACTGCCGGATACGCAATATCTGCTGTGCCGTAATCCTGACAGCGATAATGAACTGGCGCTGGCTATCTTCAATGCCATGCAGTCCACCAATGATCCTTATAACCTGAGCAATAATCCCGACGGTTCACTGTTGCTGGATGACGAAGAGTAATTTCGCTAACGTGTTGTACTCAATACCCGCGTGATTGCCTTAATAAACGCTTATAAATAAGCCTCTCCTTCCCTGAAAAGAACGAGAGGCTTTTTTGTGCCTGACCCCCGCCCGATGCTCCTTACTGACTCATCTGCCTCTTCTGACCCGACTAAAAAAATTTCACCATCTACTGAATTGAAATTTCCAGACCAAAAAACCGAACGCTTTGTTCCGAATCACCGTTTCAGGTGGGGAAAATTAACGCATAAAGGGCAAAAGTGTGTTCTGGATCAAAAAAATAGCCCTGGAAAGGGGAGGGAAAATTCAGTGATACCTGTCAAAATATGTTTGTTAAATGCACGATCCATGCATGTGAATACCCGCTACACTAAAATTAACCCTACAGACTGAAGCGATTTAGCTGGAAAGCGGGGCATCATTTGTTAATAATATGATGCAGGTGTGAAATAATGTTTGGATACTTTTGTCAAAGTTGACAAAAGGTTATAGAAAGGAGTAAAAAACCCCATAAAATAGCTGCTTATTACGTAATAACAGCGACATTTGAAAGGTTTTTATCCTTCCCTTGAATCGATGTGGTCAGTTTGCTGCGGGAAACGCATGCAGGATGCCAGCGCCACTTTTGATGAGTAAGCAATGAGTATGTCAACTACCACCGAAATCATCGCTCAGCACTGGGCGTTTATCGTATTTATCGTTATTGCCTTTGGCCTGTGTGCTTTCATGCTGACCGGAGGATGGCTGCTTGGCGGCAGAGCGCGCGCCCGCTACAAAGACACGCCATTCGAATCGGGCATTGAATCCGTTGGTGATACCCATATCCGCCTGTCGGCGAAATTTTATCTGGTTGCGATGTTTTTCGTCATCTTCGACGTCGAAGCCCTCTTTTTATACGCATGGGCGACTTCAATCCGTGAAAGCGGTTGGATCGGCTTTGTGGAAGCCGCAATTTTCATTTTGGTGCTCCTGGCGGGTCTGGTCTATCTGGTACGCATTGGCGCACTGGACTGGGCTCCAGCTCGCCGTCGCGTGGTGGTCAAAACCACTACGGTCAGCCACACCAATCCTCATAAGCAGTAAAAGAGAGGCAATAAGATGGACTATACGCTCACCCGCATAGACCCGAACGGTGGTGAGAACGACCGTTATCCTCTGCAAAAGCAGGAAATCGTCAGCGATCCGCTGGAGCAGCACGTTCATCGCAGCGTTTATATGGGCAAACTCGAAAATGCCCTGCATGACATGGTGAACTGGGGGCGTAAAAACTCCCTCTGGCCTTATAACTTTGGCCTGTCCTGTTGTTACGTTGAGATGACAACATCGTTCACCGCGGTCCACGACGTGGCACGTTTTGGCGCCGAAGTTATGCGCGCTTCGCCACGTCAGGCCGATTTCATGGTCATTGCCGGTACGCCGTTCACCAAAATGGCCCCGGTTATTCAGCGTTTGTACGATCAGATGCTGGAACCCAAATGGGTGATTTCCATGGGTGCCTGCGCCAACTCTGGCGGCATGTATGACATCTATTCCGTGGTGCAGGGTGTCGATAAATTCCTGCCGGTCGATGTTTATATTCCTGGCTGTCCGCCACGTCCTGAAGCGTATATGCAGGCACTGCTGCTGTTGCAGGAGTCGATCGGCAAAGAGCGCCGTCCGCTCTCGTGGGTGGTTGGCGATCAGGGCGTTTATCGCGCCAACATGCCATCTGAGCGTGAAAGAAAACGCGGCGAGCGCATCGCAGTCACAAACCTGCGCAGCCCGGACGAAGTTTAAAACCGTATGGATGGAAAACAGCGCCTGCAGCAGAACATCACAATTTAATGCATGGCCCCATCCTGACGCCTTCATTTGAGTGCCTGAGACCAGGCCGGAATGGTGAGTAACGTATGACAGATTTGACCACGCAAGATCTCGCTCAGCCTTCATGGCAAACCCGTGATCACCTTGATGACCCGGTGATCGGCGAGTTGCGTAACCGTTTTGGGCCGGATGCCTTCACTGTTCAGCCAACCCGTACCGGTATTCCGGTGGTGTGGGTGAAGCGTGAACAGATACTGGAAATTATCGAGTTCCTGCGTAAATTACCCAAGCCTTACGTCATGCTGTATGACCTGCATGGCGTGGATGAGCGTTTACGTACCCACCGTGCAGGCCTGCCTGCGGCGGATTTTTCCGTTTTCTACCACCTGCTGTCGATTGAACGCAACCGCGACATCATGCTCAAGGTGGCACTCTCTGAAAACGATATGCATCTGCCGACCATCACCCGCCTTTTCCCGAATGCCAACTGGTATGAGCGTGAAACCTGGGAGATGTTTGGTATCACCTTTGATGGTCACCCGCATCTGACGCGCATCATGATGCCGTCGACCTGGGAAGGCCATCCGCTGCGTAAAGATTACCCGGCGCGCGCCACCGAATTCGATCCTTTTACGCTGACCAAGCAGAAAGAAGATCTGGAGATGGAAGCGCTGACCTTTAAGCCTGAAGACTGGGGCATGAAGCGCAGCACCACCAACGAAGACTTCATGTTCCTGAACCTCGGGCCTAACCACCCGTCGGCGCACGGGGCATTCCGCATCATTCTGCAGCTGGATGGTGAAGAGATTGTCGACTGCGTGCCTGACATCGGCTATCACCACCGTGGTGCCGAAAAGATGGGCGAGCGTCAGTCGTGGCACAGCTACATTCCTTACACTGACCGCATCGAGTACCTCGGCGGCTGCGTAAACGAAATGCCGTACGTACTGGCGGTGGAGAAACTGGCCGGTATCGTGGTGCCCGATCGCGTTAATGTGATCCGCGTGATGCTCTCTGAGCTGTTCCGCATCAACAGCCACCTGCTCTATATCTCCACCTTTATTCAGGACGTCGGGGCCATGACGCCGGTGTTCTTTGCCTTTACCGACCGTCAGAAAATCTATGACGTGGTTGAGGCGATTACCGGTTTCCGTATGCATCCGGCATGGTTCCGTATCGGTGGCGTCGCGCATGACCTGCCGCGAGGCTGGGAACGTCTGCTGCGTGACTTCCTCGACTGGATGCCAAAACGTCTTAAAGAGTATGACAAAGCGGCACTGCGCAACAGCGTACTGATTGGCCGTTCCAAAGGCGTTGCCGCTTACAATATGGAAGAGGCGCTGGCATGGGGCACTACCGGTGCCGGTCTGCGTGCTACCGGTCTCGACTTTGACGTACGTAAATGGCGTCCCTACTCCGGCTACGAAAACTTCGATTTTGAAATCCCGGTCGGCGACGGCATCAGCGATGCTTACAGCCGCGTCATGCTGAAAATGGAAGAGATGTGGCAGTCGCTGCGCATTCTTGAGCAGTGTCTCAACAACATGCCAGAGGGTCCGTTTAAAGCGGATCATCCGCTGACCACGCCGCCACCGAAAGAGCGCACGCTGCAGCACATTGAAACGCTGATCACGCACTTCCTGCAGGTTTCGTGGGGGCCGGTGATGCCAGCCAATGAGTCGTTCCAGATGATTGAAGCGACGAAAGGGATCAACAGCTACTACCTGACCAGCGATGGCAGCACCATGAGCTACCGCACCCGCGTGCGTACGCCGAGCTTCCCGCATCTGCAGCAGATTCCTTCAGTAATCCGTGGCAGCCTGGTATCCGACCTGATCGTATATCTGGGTAGTATCGATTTTGTTATGTCAGACGTGGACCGCTAATTATGCACGATCAACACATTGCCATTAAAACGATCGACCCTAACGAGGTCTTCGTGCTGAGCGCGGAAGAGCATCACGCCATTGAGCACGAAAAACACCACTATGAAGATGCGCGTGCAGCCTCGATTGAAGCGCTGAAGATCGTGCAGAAACAGCGCGGATGGGTGCCGGACGGCGCCATCAATGCGATTGCCGAGGTTCTGGGTATCCCGGCGAGTGATGTTGAAGGTGTGGCGACATTTTACAGCCAGATCTTCCGTCAGCCGGTTGGCCGTCATGTGATCCGTTACTGTGACAGCGTGGTCTGTCATATCACCGGTTATCAGGGCATCCAGTCAGCACTGGAACAGCAACTGAATATCAAACCGGGTCAGACCACTGCCGATGGCCGCTTTACACTGCTGCCAACCTGCTGTCTGGGTAACTGCGATAAGGGGCCAACGATGATGGTGGATGAAGACACGCATGTGCATCTGACGCCGGAAGGCATCCCTGGTTTGCTGGAGCAGTATCAATGACAATTAAACAGATCATTCGCACTGCAGAAACTCATCCGCTGACCTGGCGGATGCGTGACGACAAGCAACCTGTCTGGCTTGACGAATATCGCAGTAAAAACGGCTATGCCGGTGCGGAAAAAGCGCTGAAAAGCATGTCGCAGGATGAAATCGTTGCGGCAGTCAAAGATTCAGGCCTGAAAGGGCGCGGCGGTGCGGGCTTCTCCACCGGGCTGAAGTGGAGCCTGATGCCGAAAGATGAGTCGATGAACATCCGTTACCTGCTGTGTAACGCCGATGAGATGGAGCCGGGCACTTACAAAGACCGTCTGCTGATGGAGCAGATGCCTCACCAGCTGGTGGAAGGAATGCTGATCAGCGCCTTTGCGCTGAAGGCTTACCGTGGCTATATCTTCTTACGTGGCGAATACATTGAAGCCGCGGTGCATCTGCGTCGTGCGATTGCTGAAGCGACGGAAGCGGGCTATATCGGTAAAAATATTCTCGGTACCGGCTTCGACTTTGAGTTGATTGTCCACACCGGCGCAGGTCGTTATATCTGCGGCGAAGAGACGGCACTGATTAACTCACTGGAAGGCCGTCGTGCCAATCCGCGTTCGAAACCGCCATTCCCGGCGAGTGCGGGCGCGTGGGGCAAACCGACCTGCGTGAACAACGTGGAAACCCTCTCCAACGTTCCGGCGATTCTGGCCAACGGCGTGGAGTGGTACAAAAACATCTCTAAAAGCGAAGATGCCGGTACCAAAATGATGGGCTTCTCCGGACGGGTTAAAAATCCCGGCGTCTGGGAGCTGCCATTTGGTATCACCGCACGTGAAATCCTTGAAGATTATGCGGGCGGTATGCGTGACGGACTGAAGTTCAAAGCCTGGCAGCCCGGCGGGGCAGGGACTGACTTCCTGACCGAACAGCACCTGGATCTGCCCATGGAGTTTGCCAGCATCGGCAAAGCGGGCAGTCGTCTGGGTACGGCGCTGGCGATGGCGGTCGATCACGAGATCAACATGGTCTCGCTGGTGCGTAACCTGGAAGAGTTCTTTGCCCGTGAGTCGTGCGGCTGGTGTACACCGTGTCGCGATGGCCTGCCGTGGAGCGTAAAAATTCTGCGCGCGCTGGAGCAGAAGCAGGGTCAGCCAGGCGATATCGAAACCTTACTGCAACTCTGCCGTCAGCTTGGCCCGGGTAAAACCTTCTGTGCGCATGCGCCGGGTGCGGTTGAGCCACTGCAGAGCGCGATTAAATATTTCCGTGAAGAGTTTGAAGCCGGCATGGCACCGCAGGTGTTTGGCAATACCCGCGCCATTGGCGGGATCCAGCCAAACCTGCTGAAAGCGCGCTGGTAATTCGCCGAAGAACACGGAACAGGCCTGGTGCCGCCGCCCCGACAATGTCGTGCGTCGGGGCAAGAATATGATTAACGCTCGTCTCTGACGAGCCTTACGGAAGCATGTCACTATGGCTACAATTCATGTAGACGGTAAAGAGTATGATGTGAACGGAGCGGACAACCTGCTACAGGCATGTCTCTCTCTGGGCCTTGATATTCCTTACTTTTGCTGGCATCCGGCGCTGGGAAGCGTTGGGGCCTGCCGCCAGTGTGCGGTAAAGCAATTCCAGAATGCCGAAGATACCCGCGGCCGTCTTGTCATGTCCTGCATGACGCCGGCCTCTGACGGCACATTCATCTCCATCGATGATGGCGAAGCAAAAGAATTCCGCGAAAGCGTGGTGGAGTGGCTGATGACCAACCACCCGCACGACTGTCCGGTGTGTGAAGAGGGCGGTAACTGTCACCTGCAGGATATGACAGTAATGACCGGCCACAGCTTCCGCCGCTATCGCTTTACCAAACGTACCCACCGTAATCAGGATCTCGGCCCGTTCATCTCCCATGAGATGAACCGCTGTATCGCCTGTTACCGCTGCGTGCGTTACTACAAAGATTATGCCGATGGCAAGGATCTGGGTGTCTACGGCGCACACGACAACGTCTACTTCGGACGCCCGGAAGATGGCACGCTGGAGAGCGAATTCTCCGGTAACCTGGTTGAAATCTGCCCGACCGGCGTCTTCACCGATAAAACGCACTCCGAACGCTATAACCGTAAATGGGATATGCAGTTTGCGCCGAGCATCTGCCAGCAGTGCAGTGTGGGCTGTAACACCAGCCCGGGTGAGCGTTATGGTGAGTTACGCCGTATCGAAAACCGTTATAACGGCACCGTAAACCACTATTTCCTGTGTGACCGTGGCCGCTTTGGCTATGGCTACGTGAACCGTAAAGATCGCCCACGCCAGCCGATGCTGCTGCGCGGCAACGACTGGGTGACGCTGAACGCAGAGCAGGCGGTCAATGCCGGTGCAGATTTGCTGCGTCAGGCGAAAAAAGTGATCGGTATCGGCTCGCCGCGCGCCAGCATTGAAAGTAACTTCGCGCTGCGTGAACTGGTCGGTGCAGAGAACTTCTCTACCGGCATGCCAGCGGGCGAGCAGGCCCGGCTTGAACTGATGCTGAAAGTTCTGCGTGAGGGCGGTATCTATACGCCATCGCTGCGTGAAATTGAAAGCTACGATGCGGTGCTGGTGCTGGGCGAAGATCTGACCCAGGTGGGCGCACGCGTGGCGCTGTCAGTGCGTCAGGCCGTGAAAGGCAAAGCGCGCGACATGGCTGCGGCTCAGAAAGTGGCAGACTGGCAGATCGCCGCGATCCTGAACATCGGTCAGAATGCGAAACATCCGCTGTTTATCACTAACGTCGATGAAACCCGTCTGGATGATATTGCGGCATGGAGCTATCGCGCACCGGTTGAAGATCAGGCGCGTCTCGGTTTCGCTATCGCCAGTGCGCTGGATGAAACCGCTCCGGCAGTGACCGATTTCGACAGCAAACTGAACGGCAAAATGGATGTCATCGTGCAGGCGCTGGCCGGCGCGAAAAAACCGTTAATTATTTCCGGGACCCATTCCGGCAGCAGCGCGATGATCGAAGCGGCTGCCAACGTGGCCAAAGCGCTGAAAGCGCGCGGTGCCGACGTCGGGATTACGCTGCTGGCGGGACACGCCAACAGCGTGGGTCTTGGCCTGATGGGCGGCAATCCTCTGGAAAGCGCGCTGGAGCAACTGAGCAACGGTGAAGCCGATGCGCTGGTGGTACTGGAAAATGACCTCTATCGCCATGCACCGAAAGCGCTGGTGGATGCGGCGCTGGCCCAGACCACTAACGTGATTGTGGTTGATCATCAGCGCACCGCGACGCTTGAGAAAGCGGGTCTGGTGTTATCAACCGCCAGCTTCGCCGAAAGTGATGGCACCTCGATCAACCATGAAGGCCGCGCACAGCGTTTCTTCCAGGTTTACGATCCTTCTTACTATGACAACAACGTAGTGATGCTGGAGAGCTGGCGCTGGCTGCATTCGCTGCACAGCACGCTGGAAAGCCGTCACGTCGACTGGACGCAACTGGACCACGTGATCGATGCGGTGGTGACTCATCTGCCACAGCTGGCCGGAATCAAGGATGCGGCACCGGATGCCAGCTTCCGTATTCGTGGACAGAAACTGTCGCGTTCACCGCACCGTGCCAGTGGCCGTACCGCGGCGCGCGCCAATATCAGCGTGCACGAACCGCGTCAGCCGCAGGATCAGGACACGATGTTCGCCTTCTCAATGGAAGGGAACAACCAGCCAGGCGCACCGCGTTCGCAGATTCCGTTTGCCTGGGCACCGGGCTGGAACTCACCGCAGGCGTGGAACAAGTTCCAGGTTGAAGTGGGCGGCAAACTGCGTAATGGCGATCCGGGTGTACGGCTGTTTGAAGCCAGCGCAGCCAGTCTGCCCTGGTTCAGCAACGTTCCGGCGGCATTCGTCAGTGAAGCGCAGTGGCGCGTGGCCCCTCTCTACCAGCTGTTTGGTAGCGAAGAGATGTCACAGCGTTCACCGGTCTTCCAGCAGCGTATGGCACCGCCTGCACTGGTGATTAACCCGGAAGATGCAGCGAAGCTGGGCGTCAACAATGGCGCGGCGGTTGAGTTCATCTGTGCCGGTGAGACAGTGCGTCTGCCGGTCCGTTTCTCGGCGTCACTGCAGGCGGGACAGATTGGTCTGCCGCTGGGCATGCCGGGCGTTCCGCCATTCCTGGCGAACGGTAAAATCGACACTCTGCAGGAGGCGGCGCAATGAGCTGGTTAACACCGGACGTTATCGACATTCTGCTGGCCATTGTTAAAGCCATCGTGATTCTGCTGGTGGTTGTGGCCTGCGGCGCGTTCATGAGCTTCGCCGAGCGTCGTCTACTCGGCCTGTTCCAGAACCGTTACGGACCAAACCGCGTAGGCTGGGGCGGCTCGCTCCAGCTGGTAGCGGACATGATCAAAATGTTCTTTAAAGAGGACTGGGTTCCGCCGTTTACCGACCGCTTTATCTTTACCCTTGCGCCGGTTATCGCCTTTGTTTCACTGCTGCTGGCCTTTGCTATCGTGCCGGTTTCGCCAACCTGGATGGTGACAGACCTGAATATCGGTCTGCTGTTCTTCCTGATGATGGCGGGCCTTGCGGTCTACGCGGTGCTGTTTGCCGGCTGGTCGAGTAATAATAAATACTCGCTGCTGGGCGCGATGCGCGCCTCGGCGCAGACCCTGAGCTACGAAGTGTTCCTGGGTCTGTCGCTGATGGGTGTGGTAGCGCAGGCGGGCTCGTTCAATATGAACGATATCGTCAACAGCCAGACGCACCTGTGGAACATCATTCCGCAGTTCTTCGGTTTCGTGACCTTCTGTATTGCTGGCGTGGCGGTGTGTCACCGTCATCCGTTTGACCAGCCAGAAGCGGAGCAGGAACTGGCGGACGGTTATCACATCGAATATGCCGGTATGAAGTTCGGCCTGTTCTTTGTCGGTGAATATGTGGCGATCACCACCGTTTCAGCGCTGATTGTGACGCTGTTCTTTGGTGGCTGGCACGGCCCATTCCTGCCGCCGTTCATCTGGTTCGCCCTGAAAACGGCGTTCTTTATGATGATGTTCATCCTGATTCGTGCTGCGCTTCCGCGCCCACGCTACGACCAGGTGCTGTCATTCGGCTGGAAAGTGTGTCTGCCGTTGACGCTGTTGAACCTGCTGGCGACTGCCGCAGTGATTCTCTACACAGCGCCGTAAGGGGTTAACAAATGACTTTGAAAGATATTGTCGTAGGCTTTGGCACGACAGTTCGCAGTATCTGGCTGATCGGGCTGCACGCCTTCGCCAAACGTGAAACTCAGATGTATCCGGAAGAGCCGGTTTATCTGCCACCCCGCTATCGTGGCCGTATCGTATTAACCCGCGATCCGGATGGTCAGGAGCGTTGCGTCGCCTGTAACCTGTGTGCGGTTGCCTGCCCGGTTGGCTGTATCTCGCTGCAGAAAGCCGAAACCAAAGATGGCCGCTGGTATCCGGAGTTCTTCCGCATCAACTTCTCACGCTGCATCTTCTGCGGCATGTGTGAGGAAGCCTGTCCAACCACGGCGATTCAGCTGACCCCCGATTTCGAACTGGGTGAGTTTAAGCGTCAGGATCTGGTGTATGAGAAGGACGATCTGCTGATTTCGGGGCCGGGTAAATATCCGGAGTACAACTTCTACCGCATGGCAGGTATGGCGATTGACGGTAAAGATAAGGGCGAAGCAGAAAACGAAGCGAAGCCTATCGACGTCAAAGGCTTATTACCTTAAGGAGCAAGGCATGGAATTTGCGTTTTATCTTTGCGGGCTGGTGGCGGTGCTGACGACGTTGCGCGTCATTACCCACACTAATCCGGTACATGCGTTGCTGTACCTGATCGTTTCGCTGTTATCGATCGCGGGCGTCTTCTTCTCTATGGGAGCCTATTTTGCCGGTGCGCTGGAGATCATCGTCTACGCCGGTGCCATTATGGTGCTGTTCGTCTTCGTGGTCATGATGCTGAACTTAGGCAAGCAGACCGAGAAGCAGGAGCGTGAGTGGCTCAGCCCGTCACTGTGGATTGGCCCGGGTATCGTCTCGTTGCTGCTGCTGGTCGTAATGGTCTACGCCATCCTGACCGCCAACGATCAGGGCATCGATGGCACCATCATCGACGCCAAAGCGGTCGGCATCAGCCTGTTTGGTCCTTACGTACTGGCGGTTGAACTGGCCTCAATGCTGCTGCTGGCGGGTCTGGTCGTGGCGTTCCATATCGGTCGTGAAGAGCGTCAGGGCGAAGTCCTGAGTAACCGTAATGCTGACGCCACTCAGGTGAAAAAGGAGAACGCATGATCCCGTTACAACATGGATTGATTCTTGCTGCCGTGCTGTTTGTCCTTGGACTGACGTCGCTGGTAATACGCCGCAATCTGCTGTTTATGCTGATCGGCCTTGAAATCATGATCAACGCCGCCGCCTTAGCCCTGGTGGTTGCCGGGAGCTATTGGGGTCAGGCCGATGGACAGGTGATGTATATCCTGGCGATCAGCCTGGCGGCAGCGGAAGCCAGTATTGGTCTGGCACTGCTGCTTCAGCTCTATCGTCGTCGTCAGACGCTGAACATTGATACTGTGAGCGAGATGCGCGGATGAATCTTCTCTATTTAACTGTCTTGTTTCCGCTGATCGGCTTTCTGCTGTTAGCGTTTTCGCGCGGTCGCTGGTCAGAGAACCTGTCGGCCACGATTGGTATGGGATCCGTGGGTCTGGCGGCCCTGACCACGGCTATGGTCGGTTTTGACTTCTTCGCCAACGGTCAGCAAGCCTACACGCAGGCGCTCTGGACCTGGATGCATGTCGGCAACTTCGACATGAAGGTGAACCTGACGCTGGATGGCCTGTCGCTGACCATGCTGTCTGTCGTGACCGGTGTCGGTTTCTTCATTCACATGTTCGCCTCCTGGTACATGCGTGGAGAAGAGGGCTACTCCCGCTTCTTCGCCTACACCAACCTGTTTATCGCCAGCATGGTTGTTCTGGTGCTGGCCGATAACCTGATGCTGATGTATCTGGGCTGGGAAGGGGTAGGGCTCTGCTCTTATCTGCTGATCGGTTTCTACTACAGCAATCCGGAAAACGGCAAAGCGGCGATGAAAGCGTTCATCATTACCCGCGTGGGCGACGTCTTCCTGGCATTTGGTCTGTTCATCCTCTACAACGAGCTGGGCACGCTGAACTTCCGCGAGATGATGGAGCTGGCACCTGCGCACTTTGCCGCAGATAACCATATGCTGCAGTGGGCAACGCTGATGCTGCTGGGTGGCGCGGTCGGTAAATCGGCTCAGCTGCCGTTACAGACCTGGCTGGCAGATGCGATGGCTGGTCCGACACCGGTTTCGGCACTGATCCACGCCGCGACCATGGTGACAGCAGGTGTCTACCTGATTGCCCGTAGCCACGGTCTCTTCCTGCTGATGCCGGAAGTGCTGCATCTGGTCGGGATTATCGGGGCGATTACCCTGGTGCTGGCAGGCTTTGCCGCGCTGGTACAGACCGACATTAAACGTGTTCTCGCTTACTCCACCATGAGCCAGATTGGCTACATGTTCCTGGCGCTGGGTGTTCAGGCGTGGGATGCGGCGATTTTCCATCTGATGACGCACGCCTTCTTTAAAGCGTTGCTGTTCCTCTCTTCGGGTTCAGTGATTCTGGCCTGCCATCACGAGCAGAACATTTTCAAAATGGGTGGCCTGCGTAAGAGCATTCCGCTGGTCTACACCTGCTTCCTGGTGGGCGGCGCGGCGCTGGCGGCACTTCCGCTGATTACGGCAGGCTTCTACAGTAAAGATGAGATCCTGTTTGGCGCACTGGCTAACGGTCACATCAACCTGATGGTTGCGGGTCTGGTGGGGGCGTTCCTGACCTCTATCTATACCTTCCGTATGATCTTCATCGTGTTCCACGGCGAAGAGAAAATTCATGCGCACGCCGGTAAGGGTATTACCCATCATCTGCCGCTGATTGTGCTGCTGCTGCTCTCCACCTTTATTGGTGCGCTGATCACGCCGCCGCTGGCAGGTGTACTGCCAGCCAATGAGTTCGGTGAAGCGGGTAAAGTGGGACTTGAAATCACCTCGGGCGTTGTAGCGATTGTCGGCATTCTGATCGCTGCCGCGCTGTGGCTGGGCAAACGTGAGCTGGTTACCCGTATCGCAAACAGTGCACCAGGCCGTTTCTTCGGCACATGGTGGTTTGCGGCCTGGGGCTTCGACTGGCTCTACGATAAAGTGTTCGTCAAACCTTATCTGGGTATTGCGTGGCTGCTGAAGCGCGACCCACTGAATGGCCTGATGAACCTGCCTGCGCTGCTGTCACGTATTGCCAACAAAGGCCTGGTAGTCAGTGAGAATGGCTACCTGCGCTGGTACGTTGCGTCAATGAGCGTGGGCGCCGTGCTGGTGCTGGCTCTGCTGCTGGTGATTTAAAGATTGATGAGCGGGGCAGGTTAGCTAATCTGCCCATTGAGAATGTCAAAAATTGTCCTGAGCAAGGGCGTTATCGTCGCGGCCAGTTTGGTTACCGCCAGCGCACAGCAACCGGAGCATACTGAAGTATGTGAGGATTGCGAGCACTGCCGGGAGCCAAAATGGCAAGTAAGATAGCCCGAACTAAGACAAAGAAAAGGGAAGTGTGCCGTGTTATTACCTTGGCTAATTATCATACCCTTCGTCGGTGGTCTGATCTGCTGGCTCACTGAGCGCCTCGGCGCGAAGGTGCCACGCTGGATCGCACTGATCACTATGGGGCTGACGTTGGCGCTTTCACTGCAACTCTGGTTGCAGGGAGGCTATTCACTGACGCAGGCAGCGGGCATTCCGCAGTGGCAGTCAAGTTTCTCCGTTCCGTGGATCCCACGCTTCGGCATCAGCTTCCATTTAGCCATTGATGGCCTGTCGCTGCTGATGGTGGTGCTGACCGGCTTGCTCGGTCTGATGGCGGTGCTCTGTTCATGGAATGAGATTTCAAAGTATCAGGGCTTCTTCCACCTGAACCTGATGTGGATCCTGGGCGGCGTAATCGGTGTTTTCCTCTCCATCGACCTGTTCCTGTTCTTCTTCTTCTGGGAAATGATGCTGGTGCCGATGTACTTCCTCATCGCGCTCTGGGGTCATAAAGCATCGGACGGCAAAACCCGTATTTCCGCCGCGACCAAATTCTTCATCTACACCCAGGCTTCAGGTCTGGTGATGCTGATTGCGATTCTGGGCCTGGTGTTTGTTCACTACAACGCGACTGGCGTCTGGACATTCAACTACGAACAGCTGCTGCAGACGCCAATGTCGAGCGGTGTTGAATATCTGCTGATGCTGGGCTTCTTTATCGCCTTTGCGGTGAAGATGCCGGTGGTACCCTTGCACGGCTGGCTGCCGGATGCGCACAGTCAGGCACCAACGGCCGGTTCTGTCGACCTGGCGGGTATCCTGCTGAAAACCGCAGCTTACGGTTTACTGCGTTTCAGCCTGCCGCTGTTCCCGAATGCGTCAGCCGAGTTTGCGCCAATCGCCATGTGGTTAGGCATCATCGGTATCTTCTACGGTGCCTGGATGGCCTTCTCGCAGACTGATATCAAACGTCTGATTGCTTACACCTCGATTTCGCACATGGGCTTTGTGCTGATTGCCATCTACACCGGCAGCCAGCTGGCGCTGCAGGGCGCGGTGATTCAGATGATTGCGCACGGTCTCTCCGCTGCAGCACTCTTCATTCTGTGTGGTCAGCTGTATGAGCGTTTGCATACTCGTGATATGCGTCAGATGGGTGGCCTGTGGTCGCGCATCAAATGGATTCCGGGTCTGTCGCTGTTCTTTGCTGTTGCCAACCTCGGTATGCCAGGCACCGGTAACTTCGTCGGCGAATTTATGATTCTGACCGGCAGCTTCCAGGTGGTGCCGATGATTATCATCATCGCGACCTTTGGTCTGGTGTTTGCCTCGATTTACTCGCTGGTGATGATGCAGCGCGCTTATTACGGCGAAGCGAAATCGAAAGATCCGCTGCCAGGCATGTCACCGCGTGAGTTTATGACCATCGGTGTTCTGGTGGTGCTGCTGGTGCTGCTGGGCGTCTATCCACAGCCGATTCTGGATACTTCGCACGCTGCCATGAGCAATATTCAGCAGTGGTTTACCGCTTCAATTTCAACTACAAGGCCGTAATTCGCCATGACAATAACTCCTCACCAATTGATTGCGTTGCTACCGCTGTTAATCGTCGGATTGACGGTGGTGGTTGTGATGCTGTCCATTGCCTGGCGACGCAACCACTTCGTTAACGCCACGCTAACGGTAGTTGGCCTGAACCTGGCGCTGCTCTCGCTGTACTTTGTCGGTCAGGTCGGGGCGATGGATGTCACGCCGCTGCTGCGCGTCGATGGCTATTCGATGTTCTATACCGCGCTGGTCATGCTGGCGAGTCTGGCGACCTGTACCTTTGCCTATCCATGGCTGGCGGGCTTCCCGGACAACAAAGATGAGTTCTACCTGCTGGTGCTGATTGCGGCACTTGGTGGCATCGTGCTGGCCAGTGCTAACCATCTGGCTTCGCTGTTCATCGGTATTGAGCTGCTTTCGCTGCCGCTGTTTGGTCTGATTGGTTACGCCTTCCGCCAGAAACGTTCGCTTGAAGCCGCACTGAAGTACACCATTCTTTCGGCGGCGGCCTCGTCGTTCCTGCTGTTTGGTATTGCGCTGATTTACGCCGACTCCGGTAACCTGAGCTTTGTGGCGCTGGGCCAGAGCCTGACTGACAGCATGATCCACGAGCCACTGCTGCTGGTGGGTCTGGGTATGATGATCATCGGTCTGGGCTTTAAACTCTCACTGGTTCCGTTCCACCTCTGGACCCCCGATGTTTATCAGGGTGCGCCTGCGCCGGTTTCAACCTTCCTGGCCACCGCCAGCAAGATTGCTATCTTCGGTGTCATCATGCGTCTGTTTATGTATGCGCCGGTGACCGACAGCGAAGCGGTGCGCACAGTGCTGGCCATGATCGCCTTCGTGTCGATTCTGTTCGGTAACCTGATGGCGATTTCGCAGAGCAACATCAAGCGTCTGCTGGGTTATTCCTCTATCGCCCACCTCGGTTATCTGCTGGTGGCACTGATTGCGGTGAAAGATCATCAGCTGTCGCTGGAAACATCTGGCGTATACCTGGCCGGTTATCTGTTCAGCAGCCTGGGTGCCTTTGGTGTGGTAAGTCTGATGTCCAGCCCGTATCGTGGCCCGGATGCTGACTCGCTCTACTCCTATCGCGGCCTGTTCTGGCATCGTCCTATTCTGTCAGCGGTGATGACGGTGATGATGCTGTCACTGGCGGGTATCCCGATGACGCTGGGCTTTATCGGTAAATTTTACGTTATCGCTTCAGGCGTCAGTGCGCACCTGTGGTGGCTGACCGGTGCTGTAGTCGCGGGTAGTGCGATTGGCCTCTACTACTATCTGCGCGTGACGGTGAGTCTCTACCTCAGCCCGCCGGAACTGCATACCCGTGATACCCCGGCTAACTGGGCATTTACGGCCGGTGGTGTAGTGGTACTGATCTCTGCCATTCTGGTGCTGCTGTTAGGGGTTTACCCGCAGCCGCTGATCAGACTGGTGCAGATGGCTCAGCCGCTGATGTAAGCGCGTTGCTGCGACTGACGAATCAGGCCTCCGGGCCTGATTTTTTTTTGCCTGTAAGAGAGTGTCACCAGCAGGTGCTGGCGACACCGCGCTGATGTAGAGTGTGTGGTTTAAAGGAGAGACCATGGACATTAACTGGCAGGATAAACACCATAGCGAACTGACCCTCTCACAGCTCTATGCACTGCTGGCGTTGCGCAGTGCCGTGTTTGTGGTGGAACAGCAGTGCGCTTACCTTGATGTGGATGGCAAAGATTTGCAGGCGGAAAACCGGCATCTGCTGGGAATGGCGGATGACCAGCTGGTGGCCTATGCGCGACTGCTCTCTCCGGAGGATGAGACCAGCCCGGTGAAAATCGGACGGGTGATTGTTTCAGATCGGGTTCGTGGTGCGCGGCTGGGGAATCGTCTGATGGAGCAGGCAATCAACAGTTGTCAGCAGCACTGGCCGGGCCGCGATCTGTTTCTCTCCGCGCAGGCGCATCTGGAAAGTTTCTATGGGCAGCATGGCTTTGTCGCGGTGGGGGAGAACTACCTGGAAGATGGGATCCCTCACGTCGATATGCTGAAGAACGCGCCATAAAAAAGGCGAGGCCTGAGCCTCGCCTTTTTTACATCAACCCACCGTCATCTGGCGGTCATCGACATATTTACGCTGATCCGGCGCAGGCGGGAAATATTGATAGAGCCAGGTTTCACTCAGCGTCTCATCTTTGCTGCGCAGGAACAGACGCATCTCTACCGGCTCGGTGGAATCGCTGTTCGGATACCAGTCAAACAGGATGCGATAGCCCTTAAGCGGATCGACATACAGAATCTCAACCTGCTTCACGCTGCCGGATGAAACGGTAATCACCGGCTCAATACCTTTCGGCGCAGCCGCCTGCAGATCGCCACCAATAAAATCGATGGCGAAGCGGCGGCACCAGGTTTCCGGGAAGTGTTCGCCAGGCGCCCAGCCTTCCGGGAAACCACCGATACCGGTACGGGTTGCATCCACGCGCGCCAGACCGCTACGCACCGGCGGCAGACCACTCCAGTAAAGCTTGTAGGAGAAGTTCAGCTCGCTGCCCGCTTTGACCGGCTCAGCCGGTTGCCAGAAGCAGACCACGTTATCCAGCGTTTCACCCGTGGTCGGGATCTCCATCAGGTTGATCGCGCCTTTGCCCCACTTACCGACCGGCTCAACCCACAGGCTGGGACGTTTGTCATACCAGCCAATCACATCCTGATAATCTTTGAAGTCGTGATTAAGCTGCAGCAGGCCAAACCCACGCGGATTCTCATCTTCATAGGCGTTGAACTGCAGACGCTGAGGATTATTCAGCGGGCGGGCAATCCATTCGCCTTTACCGGTCCACATCGCCAGGCGATCGGAGTCATGGATCTGCGGATGGTAAGTGTTACACATGCGGCGTTCGTTGGTGCCGCAGCTGAACATACTGGTCATTGGCGAGATGCCAATCTGACGGATCTCTTTACGGGCAAACAGGTGGTTTTCCACCTCCATCACCACGCGTTTCTCTTCGCAATGGATGATGAATTTGTAAGCACCGGTGACGCTGGCACCATCCAGCAGGGCATAACAGGTAAAAGTGGTATCTTCCGCTTTTGGCGTTTCAAACCAAAAGGCGGTGAAATCGGGAAACTCCTCCTGGCCATTGCTGAAGGTGTTGATCGCTACGCCACGCGCCGAGAGGCCGTACTGGAAAGTATCGTCAACGGCACGGAAGTAGCTTGCGCCAAGGAAGGAGACGATGTCGCGACGGGCCAGTTCCGGTTTTTTAAAGGCGCGGAACCCGGCGAAGCCGAGGTCAGTTTTGCCCTCCAGCTGCTTCGTATCGACCCTGGCGTCGTTGTAGTTGAACAATTCGGGACGGAAGTGAATTTCGCGTGCTTCGCGACTCTCACCGTCAACAGAGAACATGCGGATGCGCCGCTTGAAGCCCATACCGACATGGAAGAACTGAACGTCCAGTTGACGATCGGGCAGGTTGTTCCAGAGTGAGTGGTTGGCGTCATACTGAATTTCGTTGTACGCCTGCGGGGTCAGTGTGGCCAGCGTCTCCGGCAGCGCGCCCGGTGCTCCGCCCCAGGGTTTTTTCGCCAGTGCAGCCGCGTTTTTCTTCAATACGTCGAAATCGAAGCGTACGGCGGTTCCGTCAGCAATGCCATCTTCTGCCCATGCGGATTGCGCAAACAGCGTTGACAGGCCGGTCATGCCGCTGACGGCGGAGAAGGCCATTGACGCTTTCATAAACATTCTTCGATTCATGCCAGAGATTATTCCTTAGCTGTTCGAGGGTGTCGTGACTGTCGTGCAAAATGCACTTTCATGGCCCGATAATCACAGGCAACAGAGGGGTACGACAGTAGGGTTACTGGAAAATTCAGTCACGACAAAATTTATCAGATTAATCAAAGAAGCGAAGCGAAATTCCGCGGTTGCCGCTGCGTCTTACACTTCTTTGCGTAGCGAAACGGCGCACAGCCTGCACTGAGCAAGATTAACAGATGAAAAATCAGGTGATTCCTGGAGCAGGAAATCAGCAGAGCGCCAGATTATGACTATAGTTAATGAACTGCTTTGCAATTCACACGGAGGAAACGATGGTAAATCAGACAAATCAATTCGAAACGGGCCTCGATGACGATATTGCGTTACTGACTGAAACGCTGGAAGAAGTTCTTAAGGCATCAGGTGATCCGGCCGATCAGAAGTACATTGAGCTTAAGAGCAAAGCCGAACAGGCGCTGAACGATGTGAAATCCCGTGTCAGCCAGGCGTCCGATAGCTACTACTATCGCGCTAAACAAGCGGCTTACCGTGCAGACGACTACGTGCACGAAAAACCGTGGCAGGGTGTCGGTATCGGTGCAACAGCCGGTCTGGTACTTGGTCTGCTGCTGGCGCGTCGTTAATCGCGATTCGCTGACTCAGTTGTAGCAGACAACTGTAGTAAAAAAGCGGCGGGGCAATCCCGCCGTTTTTATTGGTTTTTAACTCCCTGAACACCTTCACCACCCTTGATCCTGCTTCACCCTCGCTATCTTTATGTGCAACGTGCCTGAGACGCAGTGGTCACAATCCCTGGTGATGCCGATTGTGTCTGGCGGGAGGAGTTCGTACAGTAAAGCAAACGTGAAAAGGAGAACTCAACGTGATTAGAGTAGAGATGCTGTCGACCGGGGATGAGGTGCTGCATGGCCAAATCGTCGATACCAACGCAGCCTGGCTGGCGGATATGTTGTTCCAGCAAGGGTTGCCTATGACCAGCCGTACCACGGTAGGAGATTCACTCGAATCGCTAATCGCCACGCTACAGGCGCGCAGCCATGAGGCAGATGTGCTGATTGTGAATGGCGGTCTGGGGCCGACCAGTGACGATCTCAGTGCGCTGGCAGCCGCCAGAGCCTGTGGCGTTGAGCTTGAGGTGCAGCAGAAGTGGCTGGAACAGATGGAAGCCTGGTTCGCCAGCCGGGGACGCGTGATGGCGGCCAGCAATCGCAAGCAGGCGGAAATCCCGGCCAATGCGGAACTGATTGATAATCCGGTCGGTACCGCCTGTGGCTTTGCCCTGCAACTCAATCGCTGCTGGATGTTCTTCACGCCTGGTGTGCCGTCTGAATTTAAAGTGATGGTGGAGCAGCAGATCATCCCCCGTCTGAAAGCGAAATTTTCGCCGCCCGAGCCACCGATTTGTCTGCGGCTGACCACCTTTGGTCGCGGTGAAAGCGATATTGCCGCCGAACTGGAGCCGCTGGCGCTGCCGGAAGGCGTGGTCATGGGATATCGCTCGTCCATGCCGATCATTGAGATCAAGCTCACCGGCCCGGCCAGTCAGCGGGTAGCGATGGAGCAGGTGTGGCAGCAGGTGCGCCTGCAACTGGCGGAGTGCACCATTTTCGAAGGCACCGAAGGCTTACCGGCGCTGCTGGCACGTGAGCTGGAGCAGCGCGGTGAGCAGCTGGCAGTCAGTGAGCAATACACCGCCGGACTGCTCTACTGGCAGTTGGCTGGCGCCAGCGTGCCGCTGCGCGGGGCTGACATCTTTCCACCCTGGCAGGAGACGCTGGAGCAGCAGGTGATCCGCACCCGCGAACTTGCTGCACAGCAGCAGGCCGCGCTGGCGCTCTCTGTTGGCAGCCTGGAGCAGGAAGAGATTTCGGTGGCGCTGCATACGCCGGATGGTAGCTTTGGTCAGCGCGTGAAGTTCAGTACCGGTCGCCATAATCTGGAGACGCGGCAGAAGGTGGTGGCGATGATGGCGATGAATATGCTGCGCCGCTGGTTACACGGCAGCGAAGTGAGCACCGGTCACGGCTGGATTGATGTGGTTGAAACTGTCAGACAGTAATATCAGTGAAAATAAAACGGGCGCCTGAGGCGCCCGTTTCGTTTCAGAATGCTGACCAACTTAGCCTTGGTGGCTTTTAGATCGAGCCTGCGAAGGGAACACGGTCAGATCGGAAAGACGCAAAAGCGTCATCCTTGACTGCTCGGCCCGCGCGATTACGCACCTCATCCCTGAGGTGCGCCCGTAGCCGGGCCAACGCTTTGCGTTGTTCAAAAACGCTCCCGGCGTTTTTATCCGGGCGGCGGGACGCTTTCCTATTCTGACCGTGTTCCCTGCGCTTCTGGCTGATCAATTGCTGTCAGGTTTACCCGTATTTAACTTGGGCAGCAATCTGACAAACGCCACCTCAGTTATAACTCCAGCTCAATCTCGCCTTTGGCTTTGCAGCAGCAGGGCAGGATCTCATCCTGCTGCACAAAGGCCAGCGGCCGCTGTGGGTAATGCACTTCGCCTTTCAGCAGCCGCATCCGGCAGGAGCCGCAGTAACCTTCGCGGCACTGAAACTCCACGCAGAGATTGTTGGCTTCCAGCAGCGTCAGCAGATTGGTATGTTCGTCTGTGCATTCCAGCCGGGTGCCGGAACTGCGCAGAATAACAACGTCGCGGCTCATCATTAAAGCTGGAAGTCGTCGAAGTCGTTAGCGCCTACTTCAGAATCGATCTGACCCACCAGATAGGAGCTCACTTCCACTTCCTGTGGCGCAACCTGAACGTTGTCAGAGACCAGCCAGGAGTTAATCCATGGGATTGGGTTTGAGCGCGTCTGGAACGGCAAATCAAGTCCGACAGCCTGCATACGGATATTGGTGATGTACTCAATGTACTGGCAGAGAATATCTTTGTTCAGGCCGATCATTGAGCCGCCGCTGAACAGATATTCTGCCCACTCTTTCTCCTGTAGCGCTGCTTTCTTAAACAGCTCGAAGCACTCTTCACGGCACTCTGCCGCAATCTCTTTCATCTCCGGATCGTCTTCACCGCTGCGCAGCAGGTTCAGCATGTGCTGGGTGCCGGTCAGGTGCAGCGCTTCATCGCGGGCAATCAGCTTGATGATTTTGGCATTGCCTTCCATCAGCTCACGCTCAGCGAACGCGAAGGAACAGGCGAAGCTGACATAGAAACGGATCGCTTCCAGCGCATTGACGCTCATCAGGCAGATATAGAGCTGCTTCTTCAGGGCGCGAAGGCTGACGACAACCGGTTTGCCGTTGACCTGATGCGTGCCTTCACCCAGCTGATGCCAGTAGTTGGTCATCTCAATCAGATCGTCGTAATAGCGTGAGATATCCTGAGCACGCGCCAGAATCTGCTCATTGGTGACGATATCGTCAAACACCACTGCCGGATCGTTAACGATATTACGGATGATGTGGGTGTAAGAACGGGAGTGAATCGTCTCTGAGAACGCCCAGGTTTCAATCCAGGTTTCCAGTTCAGGAATCGAGATCAGCGGCAGCAGCGCGACGTTCGGGCTGCGGCCCTGAATCGAATCCAGCAGCGTCTGATATTTCAGGTTGCTGATAAAGATATGTTTTTCGTGGTCCGGCAGCGCCTGGTAATCGATGCGATCGCGTGAAACGTCGACCTCTTCCGGACGCCAGAAGAAGGAGAGCTGCTTTTCGATCAGCTTTTCAAAGATGTCATATTTTTGCTGGTCGAAGCGCGCCACGTTTACGGACTGACCGAAAAACATCGGCTCTTTCAGCTGATCATTTTTGTTCTGTGAGAAAGTGGAGTAAGCCATAAAAGTTGTCCAAAAGTAGACGAAGCCAGGCCTCGTGAAATGAATGAGGCGGGAGATTCTCCCGCCTGACCATTAGATCTTACAGGCGCCGCTCTCGCAGCCATCATCCTGGATAGAAGGTGCCAGGTCATCCTGCGCATCTTCAGCACCGTCACGGGTGTTTTGATAGTAGAGCGTTTTCACGCCGAACTTATACGCCGTCAGCAGATCTTTCAGCAGCTGTTTCATCGGCACTTTACCGTTGGTGAAGCGCGACGGATCGTAGTTGGTGTTGGACGAAATCGCCTGGTCGATGAATTTCTGCATCAGACCCACCAGTTGCAGGTAGCCGTCGTTGTTCGGCATTTCCCACAGCAGTTCGTACTGATCTTTCAGACGCTCATACTCCGGCACGACCTGACGCAGGATGCCATCTTTTGACGCTTTGATGCTGATGTGACCGCGCGGAGGCTCAATACCGTTGGTGGCATTGGAGATCTGCGACGAGGTTTCAGACGGCATCAGCGCAGACAGGGTCGAGTTGCGCAGGCCGTGCGTTTTAATCTCTTCACGCAGGCTTTCCCAGTCGAGATGCAGCGGTTCGTTGCTGATCGCATCCAGATCTTTCTTGTAGGTGTCGATAGGCAGAATGCCCTGCGCATAGGTGGTTTCATTGAACCACGGGCAGGCACCTTGCTCTTTCGCCAGCTCGTTTGAGGCTTTCAGCAGGTAATACTGAATCGCTTCAAAGGTCTTGTGCGTCAGGCCATTGGCGCTGCCATCGGAGTAGCGCACACCATGCTTCGCCAGATAGTAGGCGTAGTTAATGACGCCGATACCCAGGGTACGACGACCCATTGCGCCACGCTGGGCAGCCGGAATCGGGTAGTCCTGATAGTCGAGCAGCGCATCAAGCGCACGTACGGCCAGGGTAGCCAGCTCTTCCAGATCGTCGAGGCTTTCGATGGCGCCGAGGTTGAACGCAGAGAGCGTACACAGGGCAATCTCACCGTTTTCGTCGTTAACATCTTCCAGCGGTTTGGTCGGCAGGGCGATTTCCAGGCAGAGGTTAGACTGGCGAACCGGCGCGATGCTCGGGTCAAACGGGCTGTGGGTGTTGCAGTGATCGACGTTCTGAATGTAGATACGGCCAGTAGAGGCGCGTTCCTGCATCATCAGTGAGAAGAGATCGACCGCTTTAACACGCTGCTTGCGGATGCTCTGATCCTGCTCATATTTGGTATAGAGGCGCTCAAACTCATCCTGATTGGCGAAGAATGCGTCATACAGGCCAGGCACGTCAGACGGGCTGAACAGGGTGATATCTTCGCCCTTCAGCAGGCGCTGATACATCAGCTTGTTGAGCTGTACACCATAGTCCATGTGACGCACGCGGTTGCCTTCAACACCACGGTTGTTCTTCAGCACCAGCAGGCTTTCGATTTCCAGATGCCACATCGGGTAGAACAGGGTGGCTGCGCCGCCACGAACGCCGCCCTGAGAACAGGACTTCACCGCGGTCTGGAAATGCTTGTAGAACGGGATACAGCCGGTATGGAACGCTTCACCGCCGCGAATCGGGCTGCCCAACGCACGGATACGACCGGCGTTGATACCGATGCCGGCACGCTGAGAGACATATTTCACAATCGCGCTGGAGGTGGCGTTGATGGAGTCCAGGCTGTCGCCGCACTCGATCAGCACACAGGAGCTGAACTGGCGCGTCGGGGTGCGTACGCCAGACATGATTGGCGTCGGCAGGGAAATTTTAAACGTCGAGATCGCATCATAGAAACGCTTGATGTAATCCATACGCGTGTCGCGCGGGTAGCCGGAGAAGAGGCAGGCGGCGACCAGAATGTAGAGGAACTGCGCGCTTTCGTAGATTTCACCCGAAACGCGGTTCTGCACCAGATATTTGCCTTCCAGCTGCTTCACAGCGGCATAGGAGAAGTTCATGTCACGCCAGTGGTCAAGGAACTCGTCCATCTGCGCAAACTCTTCCTGGCTGTAATCTTCCAGCAGGTGCCGATCATATTTGCCCATGTCGACCATCTTAACGACCTGGTCATAGAGCTTTGGCGGCTCAAACTGACCATACGCTTTTTTGCGCAGGTGGAAGATCGCCAGGCGGGCAGCCAGGTACTGATAGTCAGGGGCATCGCGGGAGATGAGGTCTGCTGCGGCCTTGATGATGGTCTCATGAATGTCAGAGGTTCTGATGCCATCATAGAACTGAATGTGAGAGCGCAGCTCAACCTGTGAAACTGAGACGTTGTTCAGCCCTTCAGCTGCCCAGTCCAGCACACGGTGAATTTTGTCGAGATCAATGCGCTCCTGGCGGCCATCGCGTTTAGTAACGAGCAGACTCTGGTTCATGTCGCGTTTTTACCTTTGCGTGAGTATCCAAAAATTAAAAGAAATCCCGGTTTATACACAGCCTATTCATTGTGAATAATGTGTGGATAAACACTACATCTAGGGGGTGATGGGAAAAGCCATAACTACATGGGGGCATATTTTAGTATTTTACGGCCGCTTAACAAGAGCAAAAAATGATGGCTGGAGGGGTTGTAATTCTTGCGAAATTTCTTAGCCCACGCCTTGTAAGGCCTGGCATCATGTCAACCAGATCACACTTTTTTTTCTTATTATGATCGGGCGCGTGTTTCTTATTCAATCCTCAGGATTCAGCAGGAAAAGGGATGAAAAATGGCTAAAAGCCGCTAGCGGGTTGCTGGTCAGCAGAGAATCGGATGCGGTAACGCTGAAGAGGATGGAACCGGGCTGATGTAACCTATTGGCAGACATCAGAATGCCTCTGGCGCGGTGAGTGCTGTGACCGGCACAGGGAGAACGGGCGCAGAAGAGGGGATGCCCGCCCTGATTCAGGCGGGCGGGTCACTCAGACGGCGCGGTGGGTGTGCACCATATAATTCACGTCAGTGCCGGGAGCCAGTTTGAATCGGTTAGTCACCGGGTTGTAATGCAGGCCAATGATGTGGCGTTCACGCAGGGCCGTTTCATCGACCCAGCCCAGCAGTTCGGAAGGACGGATAAATTTCTTCACGTCGTGAGTGCCGCGCGGCAGCATGCGCAACACATATTCCGCACCAAATATCGCCAGCAGCCAGGCTTTTGGATTGCGGTTCAGCGTAGAGAAGAAGACTTCGCCGCCGGGTTTGACCAGCTTCGCACAGGCGTGAACGACTGAGCGCGGATCCGGCACGTGCTCCAGCATCTCCATGCAGGTCACCACATCATATTTTCCGGCGTGCTGCTCCGCATGCTCTTCGACGGTCTGCTGCACGTAGTCCAGCGTCACTCCACTCTCCAGGGCATGCAGGCGCGCCACGGCCAGCGGTTCCGCGCCCATGTCCAGGCCCGTGACCACGGCACCTTCGCGCGCCATGCTTTCGGCTAAGATGCCGCCGCCGCATCCGACGTCGAGCACGGTTTTACCGAATAAGCCGTTGCTGTGCTGCGCGATATAGCCCAGGCGCAGCGGGTTAATGCGGTGCAACGGTTTAAATTCACCCTCCAGATCCCACCAGCGCGAGGCAACGGCCTCAAACTTGGCAATTTCCTGCGCATCGACGTTCTGCTGATGATTCTGCGGTTGTGCATTCATTGAATCGTAACTCCTGACAAAATGTGCCCACAGTATAAACGCTTAACCGCAGATGGCACACCTTTCAGGCGCAAGGAAAAGCGGGTGAAATCGGTGGTTAGCGTTCACCAGAGCATTGCAGTGTGATATACTTTCGCACCTTTAAAATCCGGGATTAAGTAGAGGGATAGCGGCTCCATGAGCGACCTTGCGAGAGAAATTACACCGGTCAATATCGAAGAAGAATTAAAAAATTCTTACCTCGGTTACGCCATGTCGGTCATCGTTGGCCGAGCTTTACCCGATGTGCGTGATGGCCTGAAGCCGGTTCATCGTCGCGTACTTTTTGCGATGAGTGTACTGGGTAACGACTGGAACAAACCCTATAAAAAATCTGCCCGCGTCGTCGGTGACGTTATCGGTAAATATCACCCGCATGGTGATTCCGCCGTTTACGACACCATTGTACGTATGGCCCAGCCTTTCTCCCTGCGTTACATGCTGGTGGACGGACAAGGCAACTTCGGTTCCATCGACGGCGACTCCGCCGCGGCGATGCGTTATACCGAAATTCGCATGTCGAAAATCGCCCACGACCTGTTAGCTGACCTGGAAAAAGATACCGTCGATTTCGTACCGAACTACGACGGCACTGAGCAGATCCCTGAAGTTCTGCCGACCAAAATCCCTAACCTGCTGGTGAACGGCTCTTCCGGTATCGCCGTAGGTATGGCAACCAACATTCCGCCGCATAACCTGCGTGAAGTGATTAACGGCTGCCTGGCTTACATTGAAAATGAAGACATCAGCATTGAAGAGCTGATGGAGCACATTCCGGGGCCTGATTTCCCGACCGCCGCTATCATCAATGGTCGCCGTGGCATCGAAGAAGCGTATCGCACCGGACGCGGTAAAATTTATATTCGTGCGCGTGGCGAAGTGGAAGCTGATGCTAAAACGGGCCGCGAGACCATCATCATTCATGAGCTGCCGTATCAGGTTAACAAGGCACGCCTGATTGAGAAGATTGCGGAGCTGGTGAAAGAGAAGCGTGTCGAAGGCATCAGCGCACTGCGCGATGAGTCTGATAAAGACGGCATGCGTATCGTGATTGAGATCAAGCGCGATGCGGTTGGCGAAGTCGTGCTGAATAATCTCTATTCACTGACCCAGCTGCAGACCTCGTTTGGTATCAACATGGTCGCCCTGCATCAGGGTCAGCCGAAGATCATGGCGCTGAAGGAGATTCTGGACGCCTTTGTTCGCCATCGTCGTGAAGTTGTGACGCGTCGTACTATCTTCGAACTGCGTAAAGCGCGCGATCGTGCGCATATCCTGGAAGGTCTGGCGATTGCGCTGGCGAATATCGATCCTATCATCGAGCTGATTCGTCGTGCACCAAACCCGGCAGAAGCGAAAGCGGGTCTGATTGCGCAGTCGTGGGATCTTGGTAACGTGTCAGCGATGCTGGAACGTGCCGGTGATGACGCCGCCCGTCCGGAGTGGCTGGATCCACAATATGGCATCCGTGATGGTCAATACTATCTGACCGAGCAGCAGGCTCAGGCGATTCTGGATCTGCGTCTGCAGAAACTGACCGGTCTTGAGCACGAGAAGCTGCTGGATGAGTATAAAGCGCTGCTGGAGCAGATCGCTGAGTTGCTGCGCATTCTGTCGAACGCGGACCGTCTGATGGAAGTGATCCGCGAAGAGCTGGAGCTGATGCGTGATCAGTTCGGTGATGAGCGTCGCACAGAGATTACTGCCAACACGGCTGACATTAATATCGAAGACCTGATCAATCAGGAAGATGTTGTGGTGACATTGTCGCATCAGGGCTATGTGAAGTATCAGCCGCTGACCGACTATGAAGCGCAGCGTCGTGGTGGTAAGGGCAAGTCAGCCGCACGTATCAAAGAAGAGGATTTCATTGATCGTCTGCTGGTCGCCAATACGCATGACACGATTCTTTGCTTCTCCAGCCGTGGCCGTCTCTACTGGATGAAGGTTTATCAGCTGCCGGAAGCAAGCCGTGGCGCACGTGGACGTCCAATCGTCAACCTGCTGCCGCTGGAAGCCAACGAGCGTATTACGGCGATTCTGCCGGTACGTGAGTATACCGAAGGCTTTAATATCTTTATGGCGACCGCGCTCGGTACCGTGAAGAAGACCGCACTGAAAGAGTTCAGCCGTCCACGCAGCGCGGGCATTATTGCCGTGAATCTGCGTGACGACGATGAGCTGATCGGTGTGGCGCTGACCAACGGTAACGATGAAGCGATGCTGTTCTCAGCGGCCGGTAAAGTGGTGCGCTTTGCAGAAACCGCAGTCCGTGCGATGGGTCGTACCGCCTCTGGCGTACGCGGCATCAGGCTGGCTGAAGGCGATCGCGTTGTGTCATTGATTGTGCCGCGTGAAGAGGGTGCAATTATGACCGTGACGCAGAATGGTTACGGCAAGCGTACTGCCAACAGCGAATACCCGACCAAGTCGCGTGCGACTCAGGGTGTTATTTCAATCAAAGTGACCGAACGTAATGGTCCGGTGATTGGCGCCGTTCAGGTCGTTGATGGCGATCAGATTATGATGATCACCGATGCCGGTACGCTGGTGCGTACCCGCGTTTCAGAAGTGAGCGTCGTGGGTCGTAATACCCAGGGTGTGATTCTGATTCGTACCGCAGAGGATGAGAACGTCGTGGGTCTGCAGCGTGTTGCCGAGCCGGTTGAAGAAGAAGAGCTGGATTCAATCGACGGTAGCGTGGCGGAAGGCGAGGAAGATATCGCGCCGGAAGCAGAGAACGACGATGAAGAGATTGCGCCGGAAGCGGATGCAGAAGACGAAGACGACGCGGCTGAAGACGAAGAGTAATTTGTCTGGCGTGAGCTGAGGTTCGTTGCAGAAACGGCAGGTCAGGGGAAACCCGGCCTGCCGTTTTTTTTGTGTGATGGGGAGGGAGCAGGGAGCTTAGGGCTGGAGGCTGGTTGCTGGTTGCTGGTGGCTGTGAGTTGGGAGCCGCCGAAAGGCCCACTATGCCCGATCGCAAAGGATTCCCGCATCCATGCGGATCGGCCACGCCATCCCTGGCGTGGACGCTTTGCTCTTCGGGCATAGCAGGCCTTTCTTGTTGGGGTTGTGATGTCGCTTTGATGGGATGGGCGTGTTGTTTGAGGTCTTAGAGGCGGGTCGGGAAAATGGCTGATGGCTGTGAGTCGGGAGCTGCCGAAAGGCCTGCTATGCCCGATCGCAAAGGATTCCCGCATCCATGCGGATCGGCCACGCCATCCCTGGCGTGGACGCTTTGCTCTTCAGGCATAGCGGGCCTTTCTTGTTGGGATTTGGGTGTCGCTTTGAGGGGATAGGCGTGTTGTTTGAGGTCTTAGAGGCGGGTCGGGAAAATGGCTGGTGGCTGGTGGCTGGTGGCTGTGACTCGGGAGCCGTCGCAAGGCCTGCTGTGCCCGATCGCAAAGGATTCCCGCATCCATGCGGATCGGCCACGCCATCCCTGGCGTGGACGCTTTGCTCTTCGGGCACAGCAGGCCTTTCTTGTTGGGGTTGTGGTGTCGCTTTAAGGAGATGTGTGCGTGCATTTGTTTGAGGGGGAGAGGCGGCGACTTCTTCCTAAGATAAAGATGTTGCTTTGGCTGTCTTAAAAGATTCCCAAACCGCCCGCTAAGCCTGCGGCTGGCTGGCTTTTTACGCCCGATAAAGCTAGTGTATGGGCATTAAAAATCGATGATGCGACTAACCTTGCCAACTGCGAGTTACCTTTGAAATATCCTGTCTCTTTCCGCACTACGCTTCGCATCTCGCGCTATCTTTTTCGCGCGCTGGCGCTGCTAATCTGGACGCTGGGCGCCGTTCTTACTGCGTTTTACATTATCAGCGTGCTGCACAATAAAGAGACGCAGGTTCGGCAGGAGTTTGCCAGCAACTACGGCACGATAGAGTGGTATGTGCGCCATTCGGCGGACATGATGCGTGAGCTGAAATATATCACCGAGAACCGCTTAACCAACGCCAGCAGCGGTCTGGATGTGCTGACCGGTATGATGCCAGGCAAAACATCTCAGCCGCAGTTTACGCCCCTGTTTTCGGATGGCGACTGTACCTCGATGAGCAATACCTGGCGCAACTCGCTCGACTCACTCAGTTACTACATCAATTACTGGAAAAGTAACTTCGCCTCATCGTATGAGCTGAATCGGGTGTTCTTTATCGGTGGCGAGAGCCAGTGTCTGGCCGACTTTACGATTGGCAGCAGCAATGCTGACCGGGAACGCAGCCTGAAATCGCTGCGTGAGAATGTGCTGCGCTATCGCAATAGCAGCGAAGAAGATCGCCGCAATCCGATGTACTGGATTAACAGCAGTGCTCAGCCAGGCGTCGGAACCTTCTTTATGGTGGTGCCCGTCTACGTTGCTAATAAGTTACAGGCGCTACTGGGCGTCGAACAGAATATCCGGCTGGATGAGTTTATTCAGCCGGGCAGCCTGCCGATTATCGCGTCCATTACCGATGAAAATTATCGTCCACTGCTAAATTCGCGGCGCGGCGGGCTGGGCTTCTCGCTCGATAGTCTTCCTGATGATAAAACCTGGTTCGGATACCTGAATGGTTATCGTCAGCTGGTTCTGAAAAAGCCGCTGCCGCCTTCCGATCTTAACGTGGTGTGGTCGATATCTACCGACGTGATGGTGGATCAGCTCAAGCTGATGATCATTAATGCGCTGCTGCTCAATATTTTCAGCGCTGTCATTCTGTTTACCCTCGCCTGGCTGTTTGAGCGCCGGATGTTCCTGCCGGCGGAGGAGAACGCGCACCGGCTGGAAGAGCATGAGCAGTTTAACCGTAAGATTGTCGCCTCTGCGCCGGTCGGGATCTGTATTTTACGCACCAGCGACGGCACCAATATTCTGAGTAACGAGCTGGCGCACAATTATCTGACGTTGCTGACGCAGGAAGATCGCCTGCGGCTGAATGAGATTATTGGAGGGCAGCAGGTCAACTTTGTCGATGTGCTCACCGGCAGTAATACCAATTTGCAAATCAGCTTCGTGCATTCGCGCTATCGTAATGAGAACGTGGCGATTTGCGTGCTGGTCGATGTCTCGGCGCGCGTGCGGATGGAGCAGTCGCTGCAGGAGATGGCCCACGCGGCAGAGCAGGCGAGCCAGTCAAAATCGATGTTCCTTGCCACGGTCAGTCACGAACTGCGCACGCCGCTTTATGGCATTATTGGTAATCTCGATCTGCTGCAGACCAAAGAGCTGCCCAGCGGTATCGACTCGCTGGTGACGGCGATGAACAACTCCTCCAGCCTGCTGCTGAAAATCATTAGCGATATTCTCGACTTCTCAAAAATCGAGTCAGAGCAGCTGAAAATTGAGCCGCGTCCGTTTGCACCTCGTGAAATCGTGACCCACATCGTCGGCAACTATCTGTCGCTGGTGGTGAAGAAGCGGCTTACGCTCTACTGCTTTATAGAACATGACGTTCCGCAGGTGCTGGACGGCGATCCGCTGCGTCTGCAGCAGGTGATCTCTAACCTGCTGAATAACGCGATTAAGTTCACGCATACGGGCTGTATTATCCTCCACGCTTACGTTGCGCAGGGCTATCTGGCATTCCGCGTCCGTGATACTGGCGTTGGCATTCCGGCGAAAGAGCTGCCACGCCTGTTTGATCCTTTCTTCCAGGTGGGAAATGGCGTGCAGCGTAATTTCCAGGGCACCGGGCTGGGACTGGCGATCTGTGAAAAGCTGATCAATATGATGGACGGCGACATTGAGGTCGACTCAGAGCCAGGTATGGGCAGCCAGTTTATTGTGCGTATTCCAATCTACAAAGGGCAGAAGCCGTCACTGATGCTGCTGGAGGATTTACAGGATAAGAAAATCTGGCTGGCGATGCGCAACGAGTACCTCGCGGAATTTATTACGCGTCAGATTCAGCAGCAGGGCATTCAGGTCGCAGAATATAACGGTAAGCCCGGCCACGACGATGTGGTGATGACCGATTACGAACTGGATATTGATGTTCCGCTGCGGGCGCTGGTCACTTTCGATGGATCGCATGTGGATATGCCGCGTGAACGTCAGCCCGGCCGCTGGATCCACTCTACCGCCACGCTGCATGAGGTTCCGGCGCTGCTGGCGCGCATCTATCGGATCGCACTCGGCAACGACGCCGCAGATGCGCTGTTGCTGGCCGCGCCGGTAGAAGAGAAAGTGCATAACGATGACATCATGGTGTTGATTGTCGATGACCATCCGATTAACCGCATGCTGCTGTCGGAACAGCTCGGCACGCTGGGCTATCAGGTGAAGACTGCGCAGGATGGCGTTGATGCACTTAATGTACTGAGTCGTAATGAGATTGATATCGTACTGACCGACGTGAACATGCCGAATATGGATGGTTATCGCCTGACGCAGCGGTTGCGTCAGCTGGGCCATCTCTTCCCGGTGGTTGGCGTGACGGCGAATGCGCTGGCGGAAGAGAAACAGCGTTGCATGGATGCGGGCATGGATAACTGCCTGTCGAAACCGGTGACGTTAGATGTGCTGAAAGTGACGCTGGCAATCTATGCTGATCGGGTACGTAAAACGCGGATGGGGTAGGGCAGGAAAGGGCAGAGGCGAGGCGGTGCAGGCTGCACCGCCTCAGGAAGTAACTTAGTCTCTTTCGACCTGAGTCTGGCTGACAGACGACAGGTAGTTCAGCAGTGCGATATCGTTATCCACGCCCAGTTTCATCATCGCTGATTTCTTCTGGCTACTGATGGTTTTGATACTGCGGTTCAGCTTCTTGGCAATCTCGGTGACCAGGAAACCTTCTGCAAACAGACGCAGCACTTCGCTCTCTTTCGGTGACAGGCGTTTGTCGCCATAACCACCCGCGCTGATTTTCTCCAGCAGTTTCGCAACGCTTTCCGGCGTATATTTCTTGCCTTTCTGCAGTGCAGCCAGTGCCTTTGGCAAATCGGTTGGCGCGCCCTGTTTCAGTACAATCCCTTCGATATCGAGATCAAGCACTGAACTCAGAATCGCCGGGTTATTGTTCATGGTCAGAACAATAATCGAGAGATCCGGGTAGTGGCGTTTAATATATTTAATCAGCGTAATACCATCGCCATACTTCTCACCTGGCATAGAGAGGTCGGTGATCAGGACGTTGGCGTCAAGCTTGGACAGATTATTGATCAGTGCTGTTGAGTCTTCGAACTCACCTACAACGTTAACCCATTCAATTTGTTCCAGAGATTTTCGGATACCGAAAAGGACAATTGGATGGTCATCGGCAATAATTACGTTTAAGTTATTCATCTTATTGGTTACCTTGCTGCAGCAGTTGATTGACGTAAGCGTCAATATCACTGGTGGTATTTGTAATGTTTGAATCGTCACACGCTTTAATGTGGTGTTCTAACTCTTCACAAAGCTGTTTGCCGGGAGTCAGATTGAGCATGGCAAACACGCCCTTTAGGCGATGCGCTGTCTGAGCAAGCGAGGCGTAGTCCTTTTCCGCCGACTCAGTATACAGCCTCTTCACATCAACCGGTACTGTCTCCGTAAACAGCTGGAAATAGCCGCCGCTCATCAATGGCGTGGCCGCGTCGTCTTCCGTGTCGTTATCCATCACATCATGCGACAGTTGCTTCTCTATCAGTGCCAGCAATGCATCCAGCAGCGCATTACTGAGATTGAAATTGACCCGATACTGCTGGTCGTTCAGTGCATGGTGCCCCAGTTCATCTTCCGCCAGCAGCAGTGCCCAGCCGCTAAGCTTTGATGGATCGTCGGTCACCAGCACATCGTGATCCTGACCGGAAATGCGCTCGTCGGGTGTCAGACAACGCGCTCCCCAGTTTTCCAGATGGCGGCAGACAATTTTATGCACGTCCTCCACGGTGATCTCCACCAGCGCGGTAACGCCATCCAGAATTTTTTCCTCTTCTTCTTCGCGCTTCTGCTCCAGCACCAGCGGCAACTGCATGTTATAGCGCGTGCCGATATCCGCTTTTGCCACGATATCCAGGCTGCCGCCCATCTGCTTGCAGAGCTGCTTACACAGAAAGAACGCCATGCCAGAAGCCTGTCCGTAGCGATCCTGACTGGTATCGCCCAGGAACGGGAAGTCGACATTGGCCAGTTCATCCACCGTCAGGCCCGCACCGGTGTCCACCAGTTCGATAATCAATCTATCGGCCTGCTTGTCCGCAGCCTTAACTTCCAGGGTGATTTTCCCCCAGCGGGTGGTGGTCAGGGCGTAGTGCATCAGCGTGGTCAGCACTTTACGCAGGGCGCGACGGTCGCCAAAGCGCGTCTCATCATTAGCCAGGTGATTATTCACCACCAGCGACAGCCCTTTGCGGCGCATCAGCGGCAGGCTTTCCAGCGCGATCTCATCCAGCAGTTCCTGCAGGTTAAAGACGGTCGCATCGGGTGACCAGTCGTGCGCCTCAAGCCGGTTCAGCAGCACGATATCATCCACCAGCCGCGCCAGCCCCTGACTCTCATCGAGCAGATCCAGCACGGTCTCATCGGCATCACGCTGGCTGAGCTGTACCAGCTGCGTCACCATCTTCTCCAGGGGCTGATTCAGCGCATGGCCCAGATTGTGCAGCAGCTGCTGTCGCATCTGATGGTTACGATCCAGCACCTGCTGCGCTTTTTGCAGCTTCTTATTCACCAGCAGCTCGCGATCCTGGTCACGCATCATAAACAGCTGGGTATGCGGCGACAGCACGCTGCGGGCGTGGCGAATCTCATACACTTCGTTATTGATGGTGGCCTGCAGCACGCCCTGATGCTGGTCGGACATATTAATGATCTTCTGCAGATTGAGGTGAGGCAAAAGATGTTCAGCAATCTTATTGCTCAGCAGGGTGCGGTTGCTGGCAAAGTCATACACCAGCAGACCGACCGGCAGACTGGCCACAATCTCTTCATTCAATACCCGCAGCGAATCGAGTTCAGCGCTCTGGTTCTCGCTGGGACGCAGCGACTGCTGGCGCAGCAGCACGATACCCGCCAGTGAAAGCAGGAACAGCAGCAGGTTAATCAGCAGCGGCCAGAGCAGATTATGCAGGGTGTCGATAATCAGACGGCCAATCGGCACCTGATAAACCAGCTGCAGCGAGGTGCTGGGCAGGGTGGCCGTAATCTCGATATTGGGATTAACCAGTGAGATGCGGGTATTTTCCACCTCCTGCTGTTCACTGCTGCTGGCAGGCATTGAGCTGTCCTGACGCAGCTGGAAATTTTCCAGCGGCATGTTCTGCGGAACAATATCGTTAACCGGCAGATCAAAGGCGACCACCGTGGCCAGATGGCCTGGCTGATTAAAGGTGGTACGCAGCGTGAAATAGTGATCGTTCTGGAAGGCGAGGTGGCGCAGCGGTGAGAAACTCTCGCGCTCATCGAGCGCATTCGCCTGCTGCAACATCTCAGCACGACGGCCATCAACCATTGAACTGATGGCGCTCTCTTTATAGCGCGTCGCCATATCTTTCAGCGGCAGGGTCGAGATCATAATCAGGCTATTGTCCTGACCATTTAAAAAGTACATCGACCAGGTGGGATTTTCTGCGCCCCACAGCGTGTCGAGATAGTTCGACATCCGCATGGTCATGTCCAGCGTGCTGCTGTCATGTGAGCCGAAAATCAGCGCTTCCGTTTTACGCCGGGTTTTTTCCAGGTAGTAGACGTCAGGACGCAGTCGCGTCTCCTGCAGGTTACTGCCGGGTGTTGCACCTGCCGCACTGGTAGAGAGGTTTTCATAGATCTGCCAGGTGGCAAAGCGATAGGCATCAATGCGCTTCTGAACGTCACGTGCCAGATCGTCCATGGCATAGCGCTTCCCGGTCAGCCAGGCATTCACCGAGTTATGCACCATAAAGCCCAGCGCCAGCAGGAGCACCAGATTGAAAACCACAAAAAAGCGGGTGACGTTGCCGGAGGTCAGTGGAAACTTATACAACATAGCGTGTCAGGTACCTGAATTATTGCGCAACTTTTCGCGCACTGGCGGCTACCGCTAACAGCAACAGGGCGATCGCTAAAAATGCGCCGCTGAGGCTGATCCATTGCGAAATGAATCCGATTAAAGCCGGACCTGAGAGAATACCCGCATATCCCAGCGTTGTCATGGCAGAAATCGCCAGGTTCGCAGGCATATCCTGTTGATTCCCGGCAGCATTGAACAACATCGGCACCGTGTTAGATAAACCAAAGCCGACCAGCAGGAAAGCCAGCAGGGCGATCTCCGGCCACGGCAGCCAGACGGCCAGACTCATGCCCGCGGCGGCGGTCAGCGCGCCGGTCAGCATCACCGGGTAGCGACCAAAACGCTGGATGATCTTATCGCCGCTAAAACGGCCCAGCGTCATCGCCACGGAAAAGACCGCATAGCCCAGCCCGGCCCAGGCGGGTGACATCTCCGGGTTCTGCAGCAACAGCAGCGCGCCCCAGTCCAGCACGGCCCCTTCCGCCAGGAACAGGATAAAGCAGAGCAGGCCAAGAAACGCGACCCAGCCGCGTGGGATCACCAGCCAGGGTTGATCGGGCTGATGCAGGCGTTCATTCATTAAGACCGGCAGTCGCCACAGCAACAGCAATAACATCACTGCCATCACCACCAGCGTGGCGGCCAGGGGTGTAAAAGACTGGCTCAGCAACAGGCTGACCGTGCCCGCACCCAGAATCCCGCCAAGACTGAAGAAGCCATGGAAGCCGGACATCATCGGTTTATCCGCCGCCTGCTCAACCTGAACCGCCTGATAATTCATCGCCACATCCAGCATGCCCAGCCCGGCGCCAAACAGCATCAGCGCAGCCGCCATGACCAGATGAGAGTCAGCCGTGGCCAGCAGCGGCATCATCATCAGCACTAACAGGGTAGAGAAGCACATCACCCGACGGCAGCCAAACCGCGCCACCAGTGTGCCGGTCACCGGCATCGCGGCCAGCGAACCAATACCCAGACAGAGCAGTAACGCGCCCAGTGATGCACCGCTGAGCTGCAGACGATCGCGGGCAAACGGCACCAGTGGAGCCCAGGCTGACATTCCTAAGCCATTGATCAAAAAGATGGTGCGTGTGCCCCAGTTCAGGCGGCTCTGATGTTTGTTTTGTTGTGCAGCGTCCAGTGCGGTCATAGGTCAGATTCATCAATGGTAAAGCGGAAAAGTGTAGCACTGGCCGTGAGTCAGTGGTCGTTGCGCCTCTTATCAGGAAGGGGGCAGCAACATGGCATAAATGACAAAACCGGGAGTTTACCGACTTTTGTCGCGCTGCGAATTTTTTCCAGAACTTTCCTGGCATGACCACCGCCCCGCAGAATGACTTAACTCAAATTTCACTGTCGTTTTTCAACGACTTGCTGCTGAAAAATCGGATCAGGGCCACTGATAAATGATGGCTGAATCGCTTAATGAACAAATTTTTTTTACAGCCATGATGTTCCGGTAGTGATGGTTTTTTAACCTTCCCGCATCATTTCCGGAAACAGTCAGCAATAAATTGACATGTAAAAACAAAGGCAAAGCGGATTTTATGAAAACCTTTTTTCAAGTGAGGCTTATGTAATGAAGATTAAACCATAATGAAATCTGTACATTGAAATTGTTTTTTAACACGGCTACGCTAAAAGTTAATCTGTCAGAAACGTTACATTTTGCGTGAGTCTGTACAAGTAAAACTAACAATAATAGCGTCACTCGCCACTCTTATTAGGGACGTGTGACCAGCTTTGGCTTTGCCGTTTCGACATACACCAGGTTAAGACATCTTCTGATCTTCAGAAGGTGAAACTATGTGTGAACACTGTAAGCATAAAATAATTTTATGTTTATGGATTCAGTATATTAGCTAATCTGGTGGAGTAGAGGTTACAAATGGCAGAACTCACGCAAGGCCGTGTAGACATTATCTCGCGCGAAAACGGCACACTCATCTCGCAGTCCGTCAGCGGTTCGTCACAATCCATTAACCTCACCGAGCCCAGCGTCGTGCGCATCAGCGGCACCCGCGACATGGTGACGCAGTATGAGCGCCAGGGTAACGATCTGGTGCTGCATATGCGCGACGGCAAGACTGTCCGCTATCAGAAATTCTTCCTCGACGACGCCGATGGCCAGCACAGCGAACTGGTGTTCGATGATGGCGTCAACCCACCGGAACACGCGCTCTTTCCCCAGACCGCAGAAGGGGCTGAACTCGCTTCCACGTCGGTCACGCCAACCTATGAATCACTCGACAGCGTAGAGCCGCTGCTGCTGGCAGATAACGCCAACACCTCGATGGGTGTGATAACGGCGGGCGGTCTGGGTGTGCTCGGCTTAGCCGGTCTGGCCGTTGGCGTCGGCGGTGGTGGTGGTGGCGGCGGGGGTAACGGTGGCGGCAATGACGGTGGCACCGATCCCGGAACACCGGTCACGCCGGGGACGCCTGCCATCACGCTCAATGCGTTCGCTGGCGATGATGTCCTGGATAACGCGGAAAAAAGCAGCGATCAGGTACTGAGCGGCACCACCAGTAATGTCGAAGCGGGTCAGATTGTCACTGTCACGCTGGGCGGCCAGACCTACAACGCCGCTGTCGGTGCTGACGGCAGCTGGAGCGTTACTATCCCTGCTGCCGCGCTGGCGGGACTCGCCGCAGGCACCACCACCATCGACGTCAGCGTCACTAACGCGGCGGGCACGACGACCACCGGCAGCCTGCCCATTACCGTCGCGGCCGCCGATCCCGGCACACCGGCTGCGCCGTCCATTAGCCTGAACCCGTTTGCGGGCGATAACCTGCTGGATAACAGCGAAAAAACCACGCCACAAACGTTGTCCGGCAGCACCAGCAATGTCGAAGCGGGCCAGCAGGTCAGTGTGACATTGGGCGGACAGAGCTATAACGCCACTGTGGGGGCGGATGGCAGCTGGAGCGTCTCAATACCGGCTGCCGCACTCTCGGCGCTGGCTGCAGGCAGCAGCACCATTTCGGTCAGTGTGACCAGCGCCGCGGGCACGACGGCTTCCGCCAGCCTGGGTATCCAGGTGCAGGCACCTGACACCACCCCTGGCGTGCCAGCCCTGACGATCGCCCCGTTTACCGGCGACGACGTGCTGAGCAACGCAGAAAAAACCAGCGATCAGATTCTTAGCGGCAGCACCACCAACGTCGAAGCCGGGCAGATCGTCACGGTTACACTGGGCGGCCAGAGCTACAGCGGCAGCGTGGCAGGCGACGGTAGCTGGAGTATTACCCTGCCTGCTGATGCGCTGACCGCACTGGCATCCGGCACCACCACGGTGACTGCCACCGTTGCTAACCAGGCAGGAACCGCCGCCAGCGGTAGCCTGACCGTAAACGTAGAGCCACCACTGACTCAGCCGGGTACGCCCGTTATCACCATCGATCAGTTTGCCGGTGATGACATTCTCAGCAATGCCGAGAAAAGCAGCGATCAGGTACTTAGCGGCACCACCACCAATGTGGAAGCGGGCCAGATTGTCACCATCACGCTGGGCGATCAGACCTACAGCGCAGTAGTGGATGCGCAGGGCAACTGGAGCGTCACGCTCTCGCCTGCGGCACTGAATGCGCTGGCAGCCGGTTCGGTTGCGATTTCCGCGGTCGTCACCAGCCAGGCTGGCATTGAAGCCAGTGAAAACCGCGCGATCAGCATTGATACGCCGGTCGTTCCGGGCCCGCCATCCGTCACGCTGGATGATTTTGCCGGGGACAACGTGCTGAGTAATGGGGAGAAAGCCACCGATCAGACACTCACCGGCAGCACCAGCAATGTTGAACCCGGTCAGCTGGTAACAGTCACCCTGGGCGGCCAGACTTACAGCGGCAGCGTTGATGCGCAGGGCAACTGGAGCGTTACTTTGCCATCGGCGGCCCTGAGCGCCCTGGCGGCAGGTGAAACGACGCTGACGGTTTCAGTCAGCAATGTGGCCGGTGATACCGTGACCGGCACGCTGCCCATTACCGTGGAAGCGCCTGTCACATTGCCGGGCGAACCCACAGTCACCATTGGTCAGTTTGCCGGGGATGACATCCTCAGCAACGATGAAAAAGGGACGGCCCAGACGCTCTCCGGCTCCACCACCAACATCGAAGCGGGCCAGACGGTGACAGTCACCTTCGGTGGCCAGACTTACCTCGGCACCGTCGATGGCAGTGGTAACTGGAGTGTAATTGTTCCGGCAGCCGCGCTGGGTAATCTGCCGGCGGGAGCTAATACCATCAGCGTTACCGTCAGCAATGCCGATGGCGTGAGCACTACCGAAATCCGCGATATCGCGGTTGAGACGCCAGTAACGGAACCGGGCGTGCCGTCTCTGATCCTGAATGATTTCGCCGGCGATAACCTTCTGAGTAACGACGAAAAAGCGGTCGATCAGCTTGTCAGCGGTAGCACCAGTAATATCGAAACCGGGCAGATCGTGACGGTCACCCTGGGCGGTCAGACCTACAGTGCCAGCGTGCAGGGTGATGGCAGCTGGAGCGTCGCCGTGCCGTCAGCCGCGCTGAATGCGCTGGCAGCAGGCACCACCACACTGACCGTCTCGGTCAGTAATGCAGCGGGCGACACAGTCACTTCAACGCAGCCAGTCACTGTCGAAGCCCCGGTAACGCAGCCGGGTGAAGCCACCGTAACCATCGACGCCTTTGCCGGGGATGACATCCTCAGCAACAGCGAGAAAGCCAGCGATCAGCTGCTGAGCGGCACCACCACTAATATCGGTGAAGGCCAGCAGGTCACTGTCACTCTGAACGGAGAGACTTTTACCGCCACGGTCGGCGCGGATGGCAGCTGGAGCGTGTCGATTCCTGCCAGTTCACTGGCTGCGCTGACAGCCGGTAGCGCAGCCCTGAATGTGACGGTGACAGATCAGTCTGGTACTCAGATCACTGAAACCCGCGACTTCCTGGTGGAGTCCTCGGGCACCGGGCCAGGCACCCCGACGCTAACCCTCAATGCCTTTGCTGACGACAACATCCTGAGCAACGATGAGAAGCTGGAAGCGCAGGCGGTCTCCGGCAGCACCACCAACGTCGAGGCGGGCCAGATTGTCACGGTGACGCTGGGCGGCCAGAGCTACAGCGGAACGGTTGGCGCCGACGGCAGCTGGAACATTGCCATTCCGGCCGATGCACTCGGTGCGCTGGCAGCCGGTTCTGCCTCGCTGGTGGTCACGGTCAGCAACGCGGCAGGCACCACCGTCAGTGACACGCTGCCGATCACGGTTGAGCCGCCGGTTACCGAGCCGGGCCAGCCCACTATCACGCTCGATCAGTTCGCCGTGGATGACGTGCTGAGCAACGATGAGAAAACCAGCGATCAGCTGCTGAGCGGCAGCTCAACCAATGTCGAGGCGGGTCAGGTCGTGACCGTTACGCTGGGCGACCAGACTTACAGCGCCACGGTCGGCGCGGATGGCAGCTGGAGCCTGAGCGTCCCGGCCAGCGCGCTGGCGGCACTGACGGCGGGCAACGCGACTATCGCGGCCACAGTCACCAATCAGGCGGGCGTAACAGTCAGCGAAGATCGGGTGATTGCGGTGGAAGCGCCAGCGGAACCGGGTACGCCGACGGTGACGATCGCCCTGTTTGCCGGTGACGATCTGCTGGATAACAGCGAAAAAGCGCTGGACCAGACGCTGTCCGGCAGCACCAGCAACGTGGAGGCGGGCCAGACGGTCACCATTACCCTGGGCGGCCAAAATTACACTGCGCTGGTCAACGCGGATGGCAGCTGGAGCACGCAGATCCCCTCTGCGGCGCTCAGCGCACTGGCGGCGGGCAGCAGCACCATCGCGGTCAGCGTCACAACGGCGGCAGGCGCCTCAGCTACCGACACCCGCGATATTAACGTCGCCCCGGCGGCAGGCGAACCTGGCGTGGTCTCCATTAGTGAACCGGTCAGCGTGGATGGCTTCCTGAACCAGCAGGAGCTGAGCAGCGATCTGATCATCAGCGGCTCTGCGGTAGGCGTTAACCCGGGCCAGGCGGTGCAGGTTAACTTTAATGGCAATAATTACAGCGCGGTAGTGAACAGCAATGGCTTCTGGAGCGTCACTGTTCCGGCAGGCGATCTCACCACTATCACCGACGGCGTAAAACTGATTTCGGTCACCACCACCGACGCCACCGGCGCACTGCTGACCGACTCCGCTCAACTGAATGTAGTCGCAGCCACGCTGCCGCAAATCACGCTGGAGGAGAGCGCAATCACCGATGGCCTTCTCAACCGGGTGGAAGCGGGCAGCGATCTGCTGATCGGCGGCAGCACTGGCAAAGCCGTGCCGGGCCAGCAGGTTGAACTGGAACTTAACGGTAAAACCTACAGCACCACGGTCAATGCAGACGGCAGCTGGAGCCTGGCGCTGCCGGCCGCCGATCTCGCCTTACTGCCACAGGGCGCCAACAGCCTGATCATTACCGCGATTGATGAAGCAGGCAACCGCGTGGATGAGACGCTCAACTTCAGCGTCGACACGCTGCCACCGAATCTGATTGTGGCAGAGGTCGCAGGCGGCGATGGCATTCTCAACAGCAGCGAAGTGGCTGCCGGTCTGCCGGTCAGCGGTTCAGGTGCGTTGCCGGGCGAAGTGGTTTCTGTCTCGCTGAATAACGTGAGTTACAGCGCCACCGTAGATGGGCAGGGCAACTGGACGGTGGATCTGCCGCCAGCGGCGCTGCAGGCCCTGTCAGATGGCAGCAGCTATACGCTGGTAGTTACGCTGACTGATGCCAGCGGTAACACCACCACGCAGACGCAGCCCCTGGCGGTCAGCACGCAGCCTCCGGTTGCAACCGTTACCGCTCCGGGCGGTGATGGCGTCCTGACCAACAACGAACTCACTACGCCGCTGCAAATCAGCGGAACCGGCACCCCGGGCGACAGCGTGACGGTGGAATTAAACGGTAAGTCCTACACCGCCATTGTTGACGAAAACAGTAACTGGAGTGCATCCGTCCCGGTGGCCGATCTCGGCACGCTGACCAGTCAGACCTATCCGGTGACCGTCACCGTGACCGATCCGGCCGGTAACATCAGCACTCAGAATACGGAACTGCGGGTGGCTACCGCGGTGCCCGCTCTGACGCTCAACGATCTCAGTGATGATGGCGTGATCAACGTCAGCGACGCGCAGCAGCCGCTAATCGTCAGCGGAACCGGCGACGAAGGCGACATCATCCGCGTCACGCTGAATAACGTGGCCTACAGCGCCGTGGTGGCGCAGGGTGGCAGCTGGAGTGTCACCGTTCCGGCATCCGACCTGGCAAATGTGCCCAACGGTACCCAACCGGTATCGGTAGTGGCGACAGACGCCGATGGTAATACCACACCAGCCAGCAGTTCACTGATTTTCGCCACCACACCGCCGTTGCTGGAAGTCTCCACGCCGGGCAGTGATGGTTATATCAATATCGCTGAACACACTCAGGATCTCACACTCGACGGACGCGGGGGGGCCCAGGGCGACACCGTCACGGTGAGTTTCAATGGCGAGACCTACACCGCCACCGTGGATACCGATGGCGCGTGGAGTGTTACGGTGCCCGCCGCGATTATCAGCCAGCTGGGTGACGCAACCTATCCGGTGGATGTGGTACTCAGCGATGCTTATGGCAACAGCAGCACCGTACCGACCAGCGTCACTGTGCTGGCGGCAACGTCGCCGGCGCTGACCATTAATCCCGTGACCGGCGATAATCAGGTCGACAGCGCTGAACAGCTCACCGACATTCTGGTCACCGGTAACGTCACCGGCGTACCGGCAGGTCAGCCGGTATTGCTGACCATCAATGGCCAGTCTTACGATGGCGTAGTACAGGCGAACGGTAGCTGGAGTGTGTCGCTGCCAGCCGGATCGCTGGGCGGTGCAGGCGATAAAACCTTCACCGTGGCGATTACCGATGTGGCCGGTAACCCGGCGCTGCCTGCTGAAGGGCAGTTCAGCGTGGTTACTTCACCCGTACCGTCGCTGTCGATTGCCCCAATCAGTGACGACAATGCGCTGAGTGCCCTGGAGGCGCAGAGCGATCTTATCCTCAGCGGCGGTTCAGCGAACCTGCCGGCTAACAGCCCGATCAGCGTGACGCTGGTGACTGGCGGCACCGTCTACACCACCACAACCGATGAAACCGGTGCGTGGACCCTGACCGTGCCGGCTGCCGATCTGGCGACGCTGCCGCAGGGCACGACCACCGTTACCGTCTCTTCGGGTGATGTGCAGAACAGCCTGCCGCTGCTGGTGGCGACCGCGCCGCTGGCAGACCCGCAAATCAACACGCCATTCACTGACGGCATACTCAATACCGATGAAGCCAGCGCGGCGCAGACGCTGACCGGCACAGTGCTGCCAGGCCAGGCCGTCAGCGTGACCCTGGGCGGTACCAGCTATCCGGCCACTGTAGACGCGAATGGTGAATGGAGCGTGACGATACCCGCAGACAGACTGCAGGCACTTGCGCAGGGCAGCAATCCGATTACCGTGACGGTGAGTGATGAAGCAGGTAACAGCACCAGCATCAGCGAGCCGCTGATTGTTGATACCGGCGTACCGGCGCTGACCGTTAACCCGATTGCTACCGATGGCACGATTAATGAGGCTGAAACCGCCACCGATCTGACCCTCAGCGGCACCGTTACGCCGGGCAGCAGCGTCAGCCTTGCGCTGAATGGCCAGACCTATGACGCAGTGGTTGCCGCCGATGGCAGCTGGACCGCCACCGTGCCTGCTGCGAATCTGCAACAGTTGCCAGATGGCCGTTACGATCTCAACGTGACCGTCACGACCGTGAGTGGCAACGTGGCCACCACGCCATTCCCGGTTACCGTGGATACCACGGCACCAGACTTCAGTATCGCTGCGCCCGCGGGTGATGGCGTGCTGAATATCGCTGAGCAGGCGGCAGGGTTCAGTTTCAGCGGCGCAGGCAGTGAAGGCGACCGCGTCAGTGTGACGCTGAATGGCGTGACCTACACCGGCACCGTTGATGGTGACGGAAACTGGGCGCTGGCTGTTCCGCCAGCGGCGCTTGCCGGTCTGACCAATGGCAGCAGCTATCCGGTGGTGGTCACCGTCACCGACGCAGCCGGTAACAGCAGCAGCCAGAACAGTGCCCTGACGGTTGCGACTACGCCGCCTCCGCTGGTCGTCGCGCCGGTCAGCGGTGATAACGCGCTGAACGTCGGGGAACTGGCAGAGCCGCTGGTGGTGAGTGGCAGTGGTCAGAATGGCGACGTGGTCACGGTCCAGCTCAATGACCAGCTTTACAGCACCACCGTTGGCGTTAACGGCCAGTGGACGCTGCAGATCGCCCCTGAAGCACTGGCGGCACTGCCTCCTGGCAGTAATCTGGTGACGGTGACGGAAACCAGTGCTAACGGGAATCAGAGCAGCCAGGTGGTTGATCTGAATGTGGCAACCGCGCCGGACGTGCAGCCTGTACTGACCATCGACAGCAGCACCTTCGCCGGTGACGGCATCGTCACGGCAGCGGAGCAGCTGCAGCCGATAACGGTGCGCGGCAGTAGCACGAATGTCGAACCGGGCCAGCAGGTGATCATCTCCCTGAATGGCATCGAATACAGCGGTGTGGTCGAGGCCAGCGGCAACTGGAGCATTATTCTGCCTGCGGGTGCCCTGGCTGAGCTGGGAGAAGGCACTCAGACGCTGAACGTCAGCGTCATCAACGCCGTGGGTAACACCGCCAGCAGCCCGCTTGACTTCAATGTGGACAACACCCTGCCGTCGATCGCGCTGGCACCCGTCAGTGACGACAACTACCTCAATGCGCAGGAATTGGGTGGCGCCGTCGTGGTCAGCGGCAGCACCAGCGGTCTGCCTGATGGCAGCATTGTCACCGTGCTGGCCAACGGCACCACGGTCAGCACCACCGTGACGGCAGATGGAAGCTGGAGCCTGACCTTACCGGCAGGCACCTTTACCGGAACGGCAGATGGCCCGCAAACCATCAGCGCCACCGCCAGCGACGCTAACGGACAGCCGCTGGCGACCAGCGACGCTACCCTGACGGTGATCGCCAGCGCATTGCCGGTGGCGACCCCGGGCGTGGCCTTTGATGATGGCATTCTGAATGGTGAGGAAGCCGCCGCCGGTGGCACGATCACTGGTAACACGGGCGTGACCGGCGACGGCCAGACCGTCGTCGTGACGCTGGGCGGCAACAACTACAGCGGCACGGTCGATGCCGCAGGCAACTGGCAGGTCGCCGTTCCGGCCGATGTCTTGTCTGCGCTGCCACAGGGCAATAGTGGCTACACCGTGGTCGTCAGTGATGTGGCGGGCAACAGCAGCCAGGCGGATGGCAACCTCGTGGTGGATACGCTGCCTCCGGTGCTGAACTTCATTACGCCATCCGATGGCATCATTAACGCCGCTGAAAGTCAGCAGCCGCTGACGCTGACCGGCAGCAGTGAAGCTAACGCCCTGATTGTGGCCAGTTTTAACGGCACCACCCTGAGCACCACCGCTGACGTCAACGGCGTCTGGTCGCTGGATCTGCCCGCCACGGTTTACACCGGGCTGGGCAACGGCAGCTATCCGCTGACCGTGACCGCCAGCGATGCGGCAGGAAATGCCACCACCACCAGCCGCGACCTGGCGCTGAAAGTGGAGCCAGGCACACTGCCGACCCTGACGCTGGATGCCTTTGCCGGTAACAACGTGGTCGATGGTGCGGAGCGCCTCACCGATCAACGTCTCTCCGGCACCACCACCAACGTCGAAGCGGGTCAGCTGGTTACCGTCACCGTTGACGGCACAGTCTACAGCGCCGCCGTGCAGGCGAGCGGGGCATGGAGCCTGATCGTGCCAGCCGGTGCGCTGGCCGCGATTAATGATGGCAGCGCCAGTTTTACCGTGGCAGTCAGCGATGTGGCGGGCAACACCACCACCAGCAATCTCACCTTTGACGTCAACAGCAACGCCTCTGGCCTGGCGATGGATGCCATCAGCGAAGATAACTACCTGAATGCGCAGGAGCTGGGTCAGGCCCTGGTCGTCACCGGTACGTCGGTGAACGTGACAGAGGGCAGCACGGTCACGTTGCTGTTTAACAACATCAGCTACACCGCGCAGGTCTCGGCCAGCGGCCGCTGGACAGTGATCGTTCCGGCTGAGGCACTGACGGCGCTCGCCGATGGGCCTTACACTCTGACGGTCACCGCAACGGACAGCGGCGGGGCGACCCTGAGCAGCGAGGCAGCGCTCAGCGTGCTGGCGACGCTGCCAGCACCGCAGATCGTCTCGGCCTTTGGCGATGGCCTGCTCAACAGCAGCGAGATCGCCACAGCACAAACCCTGAGCGGCACCACCGGCATAACCGGTGACGGCCAGACGGTGAGCGTGCTGCTGAATGGCGCAACCTACAACGGCACCGTCGATGGCAATGGCAACTGGCAGATCAGCGTGCCGGCTTCCGCGCTGGCCGGCCTGCCGGAAGATCTCCTGAACTATACCGTCACAGTCCAGGATGCAGCGGGTAACACCGGCAGCAGCCAGGGCAGCGTGACGGTGGATCTGACGCCACCGACCCTGACACTGAATACGGTTGCGGGCGATAACAGTATCAATATTGCCGAAAGCACCGCGCCGATTGTTCTCAGCGGTAACAGCAATGCCGAAGCGGGACAGCAGGTCACCATTACGCTGAACAACCAGACCTGGACTACCACGGTTGACCAGAACGGCGAGTGGAATCTGACGCTGCCTGCGGGTTCGCTGGCCGGTATTCCGGCCGGGGCGTACATTCTGACCGTGACGGTCAGCGATGCGGCGGGTAACCCGGTAACCGAAACCCGTGAAATCACCGTGGCGACGGCGTCGCTGGCCGTCAGCATTGACACCCCGTTTGGTGATGGTTATCTGAACCTGGCGGAACAGGGGGTCGGTCAGACGCTGACCGGCAGCACCGGTGTAGCGGGCAACGGCCAGACCGTCAGCGTGACGCTGGGCGGGAATGATTATTCCGCTACGGTGGATGCGCAGGGTAACTGGACGCTGACCTTAACAGCAGATCAGGTGCAGACGCTGGGCGAGGGGGTTACTACGCTGGTGGTCAATGCCAGCGATGCCGCCGGTAACAGTGGTTCGCTGACCAGCGCCGTTACGGTCGATCTCACGCCGCCAGTGCTGACCGTCAATGCCATCGGCGGCGACAACATCATCAATTCGGTAGAGGTGCTGGAAGCGGTCGCCATCAGCGGCAGTGCGTCGGTAGCGGATGCCGGACAGACGGTCACCGTCAGCTTCCAGAACGTCGATTACACCACTCAGGTGCTCTCTGACGGCACCTGGGAGGTGACACTGCCAGCCAGCGTCGTGCAGGGGCTGGCTGACGGCAGCTACACCGTTGCTGTCTCGATGACCGATGCGGCGGGGAACCCGGCCACGGCCACCCAGACCCTGACGCGTGATGCTGACACTCTGAACCTGCCAACCCTGACCATCGGGACCATCAGTGATGATAACTTCCTTAACCAGGCGGAGTCGCTACAGGATCTGAACATCGGCGGCACCAGTAACAACCTGGCGGAAGGCCAGCTGGTGACGGTGACGCTGAATAACATTCAGTACAGCGGCACGGTGGCAGCCGATGGCAGCTGGACGGTGACCGTTCCGGCCGCCGATCTGGGTAATCTGCCGGATGGCGATCAGCTGCTGGTCGTGGTCTCAGCGGATACATCTGGCAATCCGGCCAGCGCCAGCACCAGCCTGGTCGTGCTGGCCAGCGAGCAGGTTCAGCCGACGCTGACCATGAACGTGGTAGCCGGCGATGATGTGATTAACGCCACCGAGGCCACAGCGGATGTTGCGGTCAGCGGCAGCAGCACCCTGCTGGCAGCGGGTACGCTGGTGACGGTGTCGTTTAACGGCACTGACTACAGCACCACGCTCGACGCTGACGGCAACTGGACGGTGAATGTGCCGTCTGCTGCCTTTACCAGCGTGGCTCCGGGCAGCACGCAAATCTTTACCGTGACCGCCACTGATGTCGCAGGCAATCCGGCGACCGCCACTCAGGAGGTCAGTTTCATTACCACACCGCCTGCGCTGACGAATATCACGGTCGACGCGGGTGATAGCCTTAACCTGGCGGAGTCGCTGCAGGATCTCACCATCAGCGGCAGCACCACGGGCGCATTGCCGGTGACGGTGACGCTGAATAACGTCAGCTATACCACCACGGCAGATGCCGACGGTAACTGGTCACTTACTATTCCGACCGCTGACCTGCAGCAGCTGGCGGACGGCCCCAATGCGATTACCGTTTCGGTCACCGACGCGGCGGGCAATATCACCACGGATAGCACCACGACACTGGACGTAGCGTTTAATACCCTGCCAGCGCTGACCCTGAATACGCCGTTTGGCGATGCGCTGGTCAGTGCGGCAGATGCTGAAGGGGCGTTAACGCTGAGTGGTGACAGTACCAATCTGCCGGAAGGCAGTGTGGTGAACATCTCTGTAGGCGGGCAGAACTTCAGCACCACCACGGATGCCAGCGGCAACTGGACGCTGAACCTGGCACCGGGTGCGCTGACAGGCCTGGCCGATGGACTGACCCAGGTGGTGGTCAGCGCCGCGGATGGTGCCGGTAATCCGGCGCAGGTTACCGCAGGCGTTGAGATCCTGCAGAGTGATCCTGTTTCAGCCGCCTTCGACACGACACTGTTCGGCGATAACATCATTAATATCAGCGAAGCCGGTTCCGTTCAGCTGGTCACCGGCACCTCCACCGTCGTGCCGGGTCAGACCCTGAGCGTCACGGTAGGCGATGACAATATCCCGCTGTCGGTGACGGTCGATGCCAATGGCAACTGGACTGCCAGCCTGCCCCCAGAGTTCATCGCCAGCCTGGGAACCGGTGAACATACCCTGACCCTCACCACCACGGATCGGGCCGGTAACAGCATTGAAACGACCAAAACGTTTGTCGCTGCGATTACGCCGATTACTAATCCAACGCTGGATACGCCATTTATTGATGGCCGTATCAATGCTGAAGAGGCCGCCTCAGGCGGATCCCTGACTGGTGCGGTGAATATTAATAACGCCGCGTCGGTCACGGTGACCGTTAATGGCACGGTCTATTCCGCTACGCTCAGTGCGGATGGTTCGCGCTGGTCGCTGGATCTGCCACCTTCTGTATTGCAGTCATTGCCGGATGGCAACTGGCCGGTGAGCGTGACGGTTACCGATGTGAACGGCAACATCGGCAGCACCAGCGGTACGATACTGGTCGCCGTTAACGCGCTGCCGGATGTCACCCTGAACCTGCCGTTTGGCGACGGTGCGCTGAATGCAGCAGAAGCGGCCGGTGAACAGATCCTCAGTGGCACTACCGGCATTACTGGTGCCGGACAGACGGTAACGGTGCTGATCTCCGGCTTTAACAACGGTCAGCCGCTGGCAGCCACGGTGCAGACCGATGGCAGCTGGTCTCTGGCCCTGTCGCCGGCGCAGTTAGCCACATTCACCAGCGGCACCCACACCATTACCGTGACGGCGACCGATATCGCGGGTAACAGCGACGCGATGGCGCAGAACGTGGTGACAGAGGTGGCGCTGCCTGTGCCGACCTTCAACCCAGGCGCATTTGGCGGCGACAACCTGCTGAACATCAGTGAAGCCGCGGCAGGGGTGACCCTGACCGGCACCACCGGCAGTGTCGGGGCGAACCAGGCGGTCAGCATTACCGTGGATGTCAACGGCAGCCTCTATTCTGGCACCGTGACGAGCAACGGTAACTGGACTGTTAACATTCCTGCCAACGCCCTGAGTTCACTGGGTGACGGTGCGCAATCACTGACGGTTAACGTCGTGGATGCGGCGGGCAACAGCGCGTCGGCGCAGCTGCCGTTCACCGCGGATCTCAGCGCGCCGCAGCCTGCGGTCAATCCGGAATTCCTTGGCAGTTATGTGAATGGCGGCGATGTGACCGCGGGAGTGACGCTGAGCGGAACCACCGGTGAAGCGGGCGCGAATCAGACTGTGCAGCTTACGCTTGGCGGCACAACCTATTCTGCAGCCGTCGATGCCAATGGTAACTGGACGGTGCCACTGACAACGGCGGAGCTTTCACTGCTGCCGGATGCCACCTATCCGGTTACCGTGACAGCAACCGATGCGGCGGGCAACAGCACCACCATTAACAGCTCGCTGGTGCTCGACACCACACCACCGGTGCTTAATGTTGCCGCCTTTACCGGTGACAATGCGCTGAACTACGCCGAGAGCATTCAGCCGCAGAGTCTCAGCGGCACTGCAGCGGGAGCCGAGCCGGGATCAGTGGTCTCAATCTCGCTGAATGACACGCTGCTTGGCACCGCGATAGTGACAGCCAACGGCAACTGGAGTGTAACGCTGACGCCAGAACAGATGGCCACCTTTGGTCCATCGACGACCCTGGCGCTGGCAGTGACCGATCTGGCAGGCAATACCGCCAACGGCACGGTTGCGCTGACGGTAGATCTTACCCCACCGCCAGGGCCGCTGGTTACGCTGGGCACAGTCTCGGGCGACAACATCATCAGCACCCAGGATGTGGCGGGTGGTGTGGTAGTGAGTGGCACCTCCGCTAACCTCGGCGTAGGTGGGGTAGTGACGGTGTCGATTGGTGATCAGGAGTACGCAACTACGCTGGATGGGTCGGGCAACTGGTCAACGGCGGCATTGCCGGTCAGCGCCTTTGGCAATGCGGACGGCAGCGTCGCCATCACTGTGAATGCTACCGATGGCACTACCCCTGTGACCACCAGCGGTAACGTGCTGATCGACCTTACGCCACCGGCACTGACTCTCAATCCATTTACCGGTGACAACCAGGTCAATGGCAATGAAAGTGCCACCAGCCAGGCCATCAGTGGCACCGCCGATCTTAGCGAAGTGGGTCGCACAGTGGTGGTGACCTTCAATAATCAGACCTACAACGCCGTGGTGCAGAGCAACGGCACCTGGTCCACAACGGTTCCTGCCAGCGCGATGCAGGCTCTTCCCGATGGCAGCTCGCCGGTGATCACCGCGCAGCTGGCGGATGCGGCCGGTAACGTGACGACGACCACCCAGACGGTGACGGTGGATACCGCCGCGCCGCTGGTCCAGGTCGACGCGTTCCTCGGCGACAACGTGATCAACGCCGCTGACCTGGTGCTAAGCCAGGTGCTGACCGGCAGCGCGCAGGGAGCAGAAGGCCAGACCATCGGGCTCTATCTGGGCGATGCCGCGCCAATCGCCACCGCGACGGTGGGTGCTGACGGACGCTGGAGCATCGATCTCGCGCCGGATGTCCTGTCGAGTCTCACTGACGGTGCGCTGGTGTTTGGCGTGCGGGTCAATGATGTAGCCGGAAACCAGACCGACGCCACGCTGACGGTCAACAAAGTGGTCAACAGTGCGCTGACGCTGGTGGTCGACTCGGTGTTCGGCGACGGCGCGCTCAGCGCGCTGGATACTACGGTGGCGCAGACTATCTCCGGGGTTGCGACCTCGGCGGGCGTGGGCGCCACGGTATCGGTGGTGCTGGGCGGCACAACGCTCTCTGCGTCAGTGGGCCAGGATGGTAAATGGGCCATCGTGGTGCCGCCTTCGGTGCTGGGCCTGTTAAGCGATGGCAATCTTGCGCTTGACGTCACCCTGACCGATGCCGCGGGCAACACCCGCACCGTTGGTGAAACCGTCACCGCGATTGTCGATGCGGTGCCGGTGGTTGGCGCGCTCACCGGGCTGTTTGGCGGTGATAACCTGTTGAACATTGCGGAAGCCGCTGCCGGACAGCTGGTCAGTGGCGTGATAGAAAATGCGGCTGCGGGTTCCCAGGTAACGGTCACCTTTGGCAGCAAAAGTTACAGCACGACGGTGCAGGCGGGTGGAGTGTGGAGCGTTAACCTGCCGGGCAGCGATCTGACCTCTCTGCTGGATGGCAATCTGACGCTGGGCGTCAGCGTCAGAGACGTCGCGGGTAACGTCGCCTCCAGCAGCGCATCCATCGGCATCTTTACTCAGACGCCATCAATCTCGCTGACCTCACTGTTTGGTGATGGGGTGCTAAACCTGGCCGATATCGCCACCGGACAGGTGATCAGCGGGGTGGTGAACAACGTCGCGCAGGGCAGTGTGGTGACGCTCTCGGTTGGCAACAGCCAGGTGACCGCCACCGTGGGTGCGGGCGGGGCGTTCAGCGCCACGGTGACGCCAGATATTCTGGGCACGCTGGCGCAGGGCAACCTGACGGTGGGCGCATCGGTAACGGATGCGGCGGGCAATACCGCCAGCACCAGCGCCGGTATCCGGGTCGATACGCTGCTGCCGACCATCACCGTGAATCCGCTGTTTGGCGACGGTTTGCTGAACGTGGCGGATTCGCTGGTCACCCAGGTGATCGGTGGGGTGATTGGCGGCGCGGAAGCGGGATCGCGCGTGGTGGTGTCGGTAGGTTCACAGCAGTTGGTGACGGCGACCGATGCCAATGGCAACTTTAACGTCTCGCTGACGCCAGCGCTGTTGCAGGGGATTGCAGATGGCAATCTGACCGTGGGCATCAGCGTCACCGACAGCGCGGGTAACACTAACAGCACCACGGCCGGGGCACTGGTCGGTATTCACAACCTGCCGAAAGTCACCCTCAGTCCGCTGTTTGGCGACGGCGTGCTGAACCTGGCGGAGTCGCTGGTGACTCAGACCATCAGCGGCACGGTCTCCGGGCTGGCTGCGGGTAGCAGCGTCAGGCTGACGATTGGCAACACTATCGTCGACGCGCAGGTCAACGCGGATGGCAGTTTCTCAACCGCCGTCTCGCCAGCGATTCTGTCAACGCTGCTGAACGGGAACTTCACCGTCAGCGCGGCCGTCACCGATCCGGTCGGAAACGTCAGCAGCACCAGCGCCGGCGTGTCACTGGGACTGTTCCAGCCGACCCTGTCGGTGAATACGGTGTTTGGCGATGGTGTGCTGAGCGCCGCGGATCTGGCCTCTAACCAGACCCTGAGCGGGACGTCCAGCCTCTCTGCCGGTTCAACCGTCAGCGCCACGCTGAATGGCCTGACCTACACCACCAAAGTGGTCAGCGGCGGCAACTGGAGTATTACCGTCCCGAAAGCGGATCTTGTTGCTATCACTGACGGCAGTAAAACCGTCACGGTCACCGGCACCGATGCCTACGGTAACGTGGCAAACAGCAGCGGAACGCTGAGCGTCATCAGTCAGTCGACGCCGGTGGTCGCCATTACCTCGCTGTTTGGTGACAGTGCGCTGAGCGCGGTGGATGTGAAAACGGCGCAGACCATCAGCGGCACCGCCAGCAACGCCGAGGGATCGGTTGTGCGTGTCACGCTGGGTGGTCAGACTTACAGCACGACGGTGAGCAGCAACGGCAACTGGAGTCTCTCTGTTCCGGCGGCTAACCTTGCTGCCATTACTGACGGTCTGCAGACTGTCACCGCCAGCGTGACCAACGGTGCGGGCAGCATTGGCAACACCTCGGCGTCGCTGGGTGTGGTCAGTCACACCACGCCAACGGTCAGCGTCAACAGCTTCTTTGGCGGCGATGGCTACCTCAATATTGCGGAAGCCAACAGTACTGAAACCATCAGAGGAACCAGCACCAACGCGGCGGGCGGCACGGTGACGGTGAACGTGGCGGGCAATATCCTCACCACTACTATTGGTGCGAATGGCGCATGGAGCATCAGCGTGCCGTCAGCGACGCTGAAAGGGATCGCCGATGGCAGCCATCCTCTCACCGTCACGGTGGCGGATATTGGCGGCAACACCGCAACCAGCACCAGCAGCTTTACCGCGCTGTCGCACAATCAGCCGCTGGTCGGGGTCGATCCGGTGCTGAGCATCGTCGGTTCCTTACTGGCGGGTCTGGTGGTGCAGGGGGGATCGCTGAATGCCGCGCAGGGCTCGAAAGTGAACGTTACGCTGCTGCTCTCCAACGGCAACAACGGCCCGACGCTGAACACCACGACCGATGCGCTGGGGCGTTACGCGGTTAACTTCTCACCTTCACTGCTGTCGGTGGGGGGGCTGCTGCTGTCGCTGGGAACGCTGGCGAAAGTCACGATTACCGACGCTGCCGGTAACAGCTATTCGACCACCAATACTCTCTTGCTGGGTGCGCTGCTGCCGGTAACGCTGGCGGCAAACGAATCGGTTGCGCTGTTCTCGGTGGCGGATGACAGCGCCACTGTCGCCAGCGCGGAGACGCAGCATAACAGCAGCACCAGCAGCGATGAGAGCAGCGCCCATGTGGCGGTGGCTTCCACGCTGATCACCGAAGCGGATACCGTGACGCCAGTCAGCAGCAGTGAAAACGCGGCGGCAAATGACGCCGCGGTGGCAGCGGCACCGGCAGAGGAGGTGGGTTACACCATCGGCGGCGTCGTGATTACGCTGGCCGATGGCAGCACCATTGAGGGGGCGGCAGTGACCGGCAGCAGCGGGGCGGATATCGTAACGGTCAGTGACCTTAACTTTACCCATATTGATGGCGGCGCAGGCACCGATACCCTGGTGCTGAATGGTGAGCATCTTAGTCTGGATCTCACCGCGCTGGGCCTGAAGGTCGAACACATTGAGGTGCTCGATTTGGGTAAAACCGGAACCAACTCCGTGAAGCTCGATCTCAACGAAGCACTCAATATTACGGATAAACAGAGTGACGATTTGCTGATCAAAGGCGCAGATGGCAGCCAGGTGACACTGGCTAACAGCAACGGCGGAATCTGGGAAGTGACGGGCGAGCGTACCGTTGAGGGCAGAGTCTTTGAGATCTACCACAACTCGGCGCTGACCAGTGATAACACCCTGGGCGATGTGCTGGTGCAGCAGAACCTGCAGGTCCATGTTGTGTAGTGACTGAAAGGTCAGTTCAGTTGATGAACAGAGCGGGTGCGAAAGCACCCGCTTTTTTTGTTTTAGTCACGTGATAATTGCATTTTCCAGATTATCGCCACTATTCATTAGCAGAATGAAAGATTAGGGTAGGCGCAACAAACGGCGTCACGCCGTAAAATCAGCATTCTGACTCTATTTGTCGCTTTTATTAGCGTCCTGTTTATCAATCCTTGTTACCTGCGGGTAATCAGTTCCGACCAGCGGAAACGGGCAGCTTCAGCTGTCCCACTACCATGTCGTCAGACTAAACGATCGGTTTATCCGATGGTTTTTGTCTGCGTTTCTGTTCTGAACTGAGGTTACCTATGTCATCACGCGATACGCTTCGTACCATCCGGCTCGAATCCATTTTCCAGACGGCGGTGAGCGATTTTGCCGTCGCCGATAGCGCTGTGCCCGCCATTGCGCCAGCCGCTACGCAAAGTCTGAGCCTTCCTTTCGCCACGCCGGGCCAGAGCCTGCCGATCACCACGCTCTCCACCGAGTCACTGCATAGCAGCCCGCTCAACGACAGCACACTGGCTGTCAGTGCGGTCAAAAGTTCGCCGCCCGCTATGCTGCGACCCTATGAACCGATCGCCAGTGATGGCGTGATCGCTGGCTGGGAAGCGCAAAAGCCGGTGCATCTGCGCGGTCGTGCTGAAGGTGAAGCGGGCTCCACCGTAACGCTGACCTTCAACGATCAAAGCTGGCACAGCACCGTCAATAAGTGGGGCTACTGGAACGCCTCAATGCCGGCTGATACGCTGAAAGGCGTAGCGGATGGCAATCACACGCTGACGTTGACCATTACCGATAAAGCAGGGCAAAGCACGGCAACCACCGTAGATTTTGGTCTCTATACCGACCGCACGATCAAACCTACGCTGACCGTGGACACGGTCAGTGGTGATAACGCGGTGAGTATTGCTGAGAGCATTTATGGCGTTGAGATCAGCGGCAGCGCAACGCATCTGCCGGTGGGGTCGGTGCTGAAACTGACGCTGGGGACGCAAACCACCACCGCCAGCATGGGAAACGACGGTAAGTGGTATGGCACATTTCATGAAAGCGATATGCAGGCGCTGAAAGACGGGGTCTACAGCCTGAAAGTCACTGCGACCGATCCCAATGGAAAAAGCGCCACCGAATATCATGATCTGACGCTGATCACCCATCTGAGTAGCCTGCCAAAAATTAGCTTCGATAAGGTCACTGCGGACGATGTGATAAACCTGGCAGAAAGCCAGCAGGATCTGCTACTGAGCGGCACGCTCTCCACCGTCATGCCGGGCCATCGCCTGGTGATCACGGGTGCCAACCAGAAAGATTATGCCGCCACCATAGGCGATGATGGACACTGGCAGGTGGTGATCCCGGCAGCGGATGTGCACGCCTTTATCAACGTTGGGGAAATCCGCGCCTGGTCGATCGACGGGGCCAAAAACTACATCGACGTCACGCATGAGCTGAATATCCACACCGGTTTTATTCCGATCTACACCGAAATGGATATCGGCGGTGACATGACGCTTAACTATCAGGAGGCGCAGCACGATCTGAGCTTCTACGTTGAAGGCGCCAACACCCTGGAGATCAACGGTAAAACCTACCAGCCCGATGCCAAAGGTATGGTAACACTGACCTCCAGCGAGCTGCTGGCACTGCCGGATGGCCCGGTCGCCGCCACCTTTCACCGCTGGGATGAATATGGCAACAGCGACACCCAGACCAGCGATAAACTCTTTACCGTAGCCGTGCACCAGCGGCCAACGCTGACCCTGGACACGGCTTTTGGTGATAACAAAATTGATGCTGCCGATGTCAACAGCTGGCATCTGATTCAGGGCAGCTCCAGTCATCTGCAACCGGGCAGCCTGGTGGAATTAACGCTGGGCGATCAGCACTACAGCGCCAGTGTAAAAGCCGATGGCGGCTGGGCGCTGACCATTCTGGCCGGGCAGCTGGCACCGCTGGACGATGGTGAGTACCAGATGACAGTCAGCGGCAAAGACAGCGCCGGTAATCTGGCCAGTGCCAGCCAGACGGTACAGGTGGCCTCACATACCGAAAGTGCCAACCCGCTGGAGGGTCAGACGGTGGACCAGTTGCTGGAGACGGTCAGCCTGACCCAGCAGGCGGAGACAACGCACGTGGCGCAGGCATCTTCTGCCGCCGCCGCACCGCAGGAAAGTCATCTGTTCTCTGATATTCCTTATACGCTCGCCGACCACCTGCTGCAGCATCCTGCGGTACACCCCCTGGTCTGACGCTGACACATTAGTAAACGCACTGCCTTCCGGACAGGTCTGTTAAGCCTGTCTGGATTGGCGCGAGCTCGCTCAGTGGTTGCTTTTCGTTCGTTCAGCAGAAATATTAACGATTTCATCTGTTTTTAGCAGGAATAAGCGCGGGATCTGATCTAATAATGTTAAAGGTCGTTTAGCGTCTCGCTTGCGAACCATAAATAAAATAACGCAGTGAATCTGTCAGACGCTGAGTAGTACCCCTTTTTGCTCGCTTTGTTCACCAGGAAAAACACCATGATGATAAGAACCCCTGTTGGTATGGATAATGAACAAAGCGCGATTAACTTTTTTGTTGTGCGCCCTGAGTGGCGTTGCAGTGCACGCGGCCTTTGCCGCACCGTTACCTAAAGCCGAATTTAACTGGCGCGCCGCGCCCACCGAAGAGCAGATTGCCAGCTTAACCCTGCGTGACGCCATTCTTCGGGCCTTTGCCCGCAATCCGAAAATCTCGGAAGCGGCGGCACAGATCCACATCGGTGAGGGGGATCTTGATGCCGCCCGCAGCGCCTGGTATCCGCAGATCTCACTGCAGGGCGCGGCGGGACGCTCTCATCAGACCGACTCCGCCGGGAGCCTGAACAATAACGGCTCCGGTGGCATCACGCTCAGCCAACTGCTCTACGACTTTGGCCGCACCGGCAGCGCCATCGATGAGCAGCACGCGCTGTCGGATGCTTATCGTTACAGCCTGTTCGACTCGATGACCACTGTGGCGGAAGATACGCTGCAGGCCTACCTCGAAGTCAAACGTTATCAGGCGCTGGCAGAAACGGCGCATACCAATATTGCCTCACTGAAGCGCGTGCGGGATATCGCGAAGCTGCGCGCCGATGCCGGCCTCAATTCCCAGTCCGACGTGCTGCAGGCAGAAACCCGCATCGCCGCGATGCAGGCCACGCTGGAGCAATATCGCGCCCAGCATCGTTCCGCCACCGCGCAACTGACCGTGCTGACCGGCGTGGTCCCCGCTACGCTGCCTGAACTGCCACAGGCGCTGCTTAAGCAGCAGATCACCCTCGACAAAATCGCCTATGAAAGCAGCGCGGCGGTGCGCAGTGCGCAGTCGAAGCAGGAAGCCGCTCGTGAACGGGTGCGCCAGGCAGAGTCCGGTCACTGGCCGACGATTAAAGTGCAGGCGGGCCGGACCCGCTATGAAAACGATCGTCAATCTTACTGGGATGATGAAGTGCAGCTGCAGGTGGAAGCGCCGCTTTATCAGGGCGGCCTGGTGAATGCGAAAACCCAGTCAGCGGAGGGCGATCGTGAAGCGGCGCAGGCCGCTATTCAGCAGGCTAAGCTCGCCATCAATCAAAACGCCTCTACCGCCTATGCCGACATGATTGGCGCGCAGCAGCGGCAGGCTGCCGGGGAAGTGCAGCTGGCCAGTGCCGACCATACCCGTAATGTCTACGCCGATGAATATCGCCTGAGTAAGCGCAGCCTGAACGATCTGCTTAGCGTGGAACAGGATGTGTTTCAGGCTGACAGCTCACGTATCACCGCGCTTTACGATGGCTGGGACGCCACCGTGCGTTATGCCGCCGCGGTAGACAATCTGCTCGATATCATGGGTATCGATCGCCAGCAAAGCAGCGGCGATCTCCTTCCTTCGCTGCAATAGCGATAAGGCATTAATAATGAGTACATCAACCCTGAATACCGATAACTGGATTGCCGCCATGCTGCGCGTAGCCGCGCGATTCGGTAAACCTGCCGATGGCAAAACCCTGCGTCAGCAGATGCGCTGGTTTGAACATCTGCCGGTGTCACAGCAGCTGGAACGACTCTCCGGCCTGCTGGGACTGCATCTGACTATGGTGCCGCAGAACAAACTGCGCTGGCGTCAGGAGATCACCCCGGTGGTGCTGGTGCTGGAGAATGCCAGCGTGGCGGTGCTGGAGAGCATCGATTCAGACAACAGCGCGCGCTACTGGCTCAGTGAAGGTGGCGATGTGGTGCGTGAAAGCGCGTTATCAGAACTGCTGGCACGCGCCCAGGGCGATGTCGGCGTGATTGGCGTAGCGGCGCGTGGCCGTGATGCGCGCATCGACGAATTCGTTCAGCCTTATGAACCACACTGGTTCTGGAAAAATTTTCGCGGTATGGGCCGCCGTATCACGGAAATTTCGCTGGCCTCGGTGATCAGTAATGTGCTGGCGCTGGCCGGTATTCTCTTTTCGATGCAGGTCTACGATCGGGTTATTCCGGCCCAGTCGCAGTCCACGCTGTGGGTACTGTTTGTCGGCGTGCTGATCGCTGCGGCCATTGAGTATCTGATCCGGCTGATGCGGACCCAGGTGTCAGACTTAATGGGCAAACGCATCGACCTGAAAGTCTCGGCCATGCTGTTTGCCCGGGCGATGAGCATACGTAATGAGGCGCGTCCGAAATCGACCGGTTCGTTTATCTCGCAGCTGCGTGAGATCGACCAGGTGCGTGAGCTGCTCACCTCGACCACGGTAGGCGCAGCGGCCGATCTGCCGTTTGTCATCCTGTTCCTGTTTATTATGTCGTTTGTTGGCGGCTGGCTGGTGCTGATTCCGCTGGCGGCGATCCCGCTGATCGTCATTCCCGGTCTGCTGGTGCAGATCCCGATGGCGCGGCTGGCCAAAGAGGGGCTGCGCGAGGGCGCGCTGCGCAATGCGGTGCTGGTAGAGACCATTGAAGGGATTGAGGATATCAAGGCGCTGCAGGCGGAACCCTATTTTCAGCGTCAGTGGGAGCAGACGCACGAAGTCAGCGCCTCAATCAGTAACCAGCAGCGGTTGTGGGGCGCGCGTCTCACCGGCTGGGCCTCGACTGTGCAGCAGCTCACCTATGCGGGCATGCTGGTGTTTGGTGTCTATCTGGTACTCGATTCGCAAATCACTACCGGTACGCTGGTTGCCTGCAGCCTGCTCTCATCACGCACCATCGCCCCGCTGATGCAGCTGACCATGGTTTTCTCGCGCTGGCAGCACGCCAAAATGGCGATGAAAGGGCTGGATGAGTTGCTGAAAAAGCCGCTTGATCAGCCTGAAGCGACGACGCTGGCACACTGCCCGACGCTCACCGGCCAGTACGATCTGCGCAATGTGCACTACAGCTATGACGAAGAGAATGAAAAGAATGTGCTCAACGTTCAGCAGCTGCAGATTAAGCCCGGCGAGAAGATTGCCATTCTGGGCAAAGTCGGAGCAGGGAAATCGACGCTGCTGAAGATCCTCGCCGGTCAGGCACTGGCGACTCAGGGCAAAGTGATTGTCGATGGCGTCGATATTGAGCGTATCGATCCCACCGATTTACGTCGTCAGCTCGGCTGGCTGTCGCACGACTCCCGCCTCTTTTTTGGCACGCTGCGGCAGAATCTGATGCTGGGCAATCCCCATGCCAGCGAACAGGAGATGCTGCAGGCGCTGCGCATCAGTGGCGCGCTGTCGCTGGTCCAGCAGGATGCCGCCAGCCTGGACCGCATTATCAATGAAGGCGGGCGCGGGCTTTCGGGCGGCCAGCGTCAGATGGTGATGCTGAGCCGGTTGATCCTGCGTCAGCCGCAGGTGGTGTTGCTGGATGAACCCACCGCGGCGATGGATGAACAGCTGGAGGAGCATGTGATCCGTCAGCTACAGGGCTGGATCAGCGGCCGGACGCTGGTGCTGGTGACGCACCGTCCGGCGCTGCTGAAGATGGTCGATCGTATAGTGGTGATGGATAACGGCCGGATTGTGGCCGACGGCCCGCGCGACGAGATCCTGCGCCGCGCGACGACACCCGCGCCATCGCCAGCTAAGGGAGACACCGCATGAGTCTGGTTATTGTTGATAAAGATCTTGCCCGTCATGAACGCCGGACATCGGCGATTATCTGGCTCTGCACCGCCGCGCTGGCGATATTTCTCATCTGGGCGCACTTTGCCATTCTGGATGAGGTCACGGTCGGCACCGGTAAAGTCACCCCTTCCAGCCGCGCGCAGGTGATCGACAGCCTGGATGGCGGCATCGTCAAACAGCTTAATGTGCATGAAGGCGACATTGTCGAAAAAGGGCAGGTGCTGGCGACCCTCGATCCGACGCGCTTCCAGTCGAACTTCGGCGAGGCGCAGGCCAAAGTGCGCACCCTGCGCGCCTCGTCCGAGCGGCTGGAGGCGGAGCTGTCGGGCACGCCGCTGACATTCAGCGCCGAAACGCTGAAGGAGCCGAACCTGGTGACGCGTGAACGGCAGCTCTACGAGTCGCGACGCCGTAATCTCACCGAAACCATCAGTAATCTGCAGCAGTCGCTGCGACTGGTGCAGGATGAACTGCGCCTGACGGAACCGCTGGTTGCCAAAGGCGCAGCAGGGCAGGTCGAGGTGATTCGCCTGCGTCGTCAGGTCAGCGATCTGCGCGGCAAAATCGATGAGGCGCGCAATGACTATCTGGTGCGCGCCCACGAAGAGCAGGTGAAAAATAATGCCGAACTGGATGCGCAATTGCAGGTTGCTGCAGGCAAAGAGGATCAGCTGACGCGTGCCACGCTCTATTCACCGGTGCGCGGCATTGTTAAAGATATTCAGGTCACCACGGTCGGTGGGGTACTGGAGCCTGGCGGTAAACTGATGGAAATCGTCCCGCTGGAGGATCAACTGCTGATTGAGACGCGCATCAATCCACGCGATATCGCTTATATCCGGCCCGGTCTGGCGGCTACCGTCAAAGTGACCGCCTATGACTCCTCCATCTATGGCGATCTGCACGGCGAAGTTGAAACGGTGTCGCCAGATACCCTGCAGGATGAGGTAAAACGTGATCAATATTACTATCGTGTTTATGTTCGTACCCAGAAAGCCGAGCTGACTAACCGTGCCGGACGTAAATTCCCGATCGTGCCCGGTATGGTGGCCAATGTAGAGATTAAAACCGGTCAGAAATCGGTTATGGATTATCTGATTAAGCCCCTGAATAAAGTCAAAGAATCGATGCGCGAGCGCTGAAAATCCGCACCAGCTAAAATATCCGCCTGCTTAATTACGGTGATAAATTAACATGGCGGATATTTGGGCAGTCAGGGCGCAAAGCGTGCGTATTTTAACAATATGTGCGGAAACAGGCCGTAGTTAATTTAACCCGGTTAAGAAAGTTTACGAAGATATAACGGAACGGTAAATAGCAGGCAAAAAAATGCCGGACAACCTGTCCGGCGGGAAATAATAAGTTGTACATCTCATTCGGGGAGAATGAAGGTAATAATGGAATAAATGATGATAGCGGGGTCTATTCTATTACCAGATGCCGTATAAGTTTTATCATTCAGTGCTTCGGAATACTCTTATGTAACCTGTTGATAACATAGCTCTCTGAATCGGTTTATCGATTTGTGCGCCATTTTTTATCGATCCGTGCTGGTTATTAGTTCCCCGTTATTTACATTATGAAATAACTGTTTCGACGTATGAAACACTTTTGGAAATTTAGTAGCATTTTCCTGGTGGATTATTGCCCGTTATAAAACAACAATGGCCTGCCGGCTGAATTTTTAATCATTCAGTTAGCAGTGGCAAATAATAAAGGCACATAACAGAGGGTAATAAAATGAAACGTCGCGTTCTCTCCCTGATGATCCCTGCGTTGCTGGTTGCAGCAGGATCAGCAAACGCAGCTGAAATCTATAACAAAGACGGCAACAAATTAGATCTCTTTGGTAAAGTTGACGGTCTGCACTACTTCTCTGATAACGATGGTTCTGATGGCGATCAGTCTTACGTTCGCTTCGGCTTTAAGGGCGAAACCGAAATCAGCAATGAGCTGACCGGTTACGGCCAGTGGGAATACCAGGCGGCGCTGAACAACGCCGAGTCTGAAGGTACGGCTGACAGCTACACCCGTGTTGGTTTTGCCGGTGTGAAATTTGGTGATGCAGGTTCGTTCGACTACGGTCGTAACTACGGTGTAGCTTACGACATCGGCGCCTGGACCGACGTGCTGCCAGAGTTCGGCGGCGACACCTACGGCGCAGATAACTTTATGTATCAGCGCGGTAACGGCATGGCGACCTACCGTAACAATAACTTCTTCGGTCTGGTGGATGGCTGGAACTTTGCAGTCCAGTATCAGGGCAAGAATGGCAACAGCACCGAGTCTCCGAATGGCCGTGACGTACTGGGTCAGAACGGCGACGGCTGGGGTCTGAGCACCACTTATGATCTGGGTTCAGGCTTCGGCATTGGTGCGGCTGCTTTCCAGTCTGACCGTACCAACGACCAGAACAGCGCAACATCCGGCATCCTCGGGAGTGGCGATAAAGCGGAAGTCTATACTGGCGGTCTGAAATATGACGCGAACAACGTCTATCTGGCGGCTATGTACTCACGCTCGTACAATGCGACCCGCTTCGGCGACAGCACTAACGACTCTTCAGCTTATGGCTATGCGGATAAAGCGGACAACTGGGAACTGGTTGCGCAGTATCAGTTCGACTTTGGCCTGCGTCCATCCCTGGCGTACGTCACCTCACGCGGCACCGATGTTCAGAACTGGGGTAAACAGAATCTGAAAAAATATATCGACGTTGGCGCGACCTACTACTTCAACAAAAACATGTCCACCTACGTTGATTACCAGATCAACCTGCTGGACGACAACGCTTTCACCGACGCAGCCGGTATCAATACCGACGACGTGGTGGCACTGGGTCTGGTTTACCAGTTCTGAGTTGTACGGGAGCGCAGTTACCGCTGCGCTCCTGCGTCACCTTTCGGGCTGAGCGCTTCAGCCTTTCGCCACTTCGTGGCTTCCGGCGCGGTTGTCACTGACGACACCACGCTGCCGAATCGCGCGCCTTCAAATGCCACGCCTGCCAGGGTGAAGGCTGAAAAGCTCAGCCAGTGATGCCATGCTGACTGCCACTTCTGTGAATTTTTCATTCTGCACCTCTCAGAGATAAACACTGTTTCAACAGTGCAGAATTCATGCCAGCTTTACCGCTCTCACAGCCACAGACCTCGCGCGCACTTTGGTACACTTGCTTGCCGCGCGCGTCAGGGGGATCTTGCCCCAATCAGGTGCAGTGAAGCCTGTTATTGGCGCGGGCGTGAGGGTGTCATGTGACGATGACGACGCTGATGCAAGACTTTATAGCTACTGAAGATAAACAGCCCCAGGGCAATGACGAGAATCAGATAGATCATCTGCCGCTCCTTACTTTGGTTAACGTTAGTCGCCTGATAAAAGGCGGATACAGGGTAGATGACCGGTGAATACTGATGGGTTTCAGAGAAATATTCAACTCTCTTTAAGCGTCTTTACCCGAAGTTTATGCTTTGTAGTAGAGCTGAATAAAGTGTTACAAGTGAGGAAAGATGCGTTCTCAGATTAATCTGCTGTTTATAGCGATGTTAGCGTTGATGTTAACGGCCTGTGATATGCCAGCGACCACATCCGCGCTGGTGCTGGAAGGAAAAACCATGGGAACCGTCTGGCGGGTAAGCCTGGCCGGTGTGGCGAGTGAGCGCAGAGCGGAACTGCAACAGCGGATTCAGCAGCAGCTGGATGCGGACGATGCGGAACTCTCTACCTGGAAGCCAGACTCCGCCTTATCGCGCTTCAACCAAAGCCGTGACCTGTCACCGCAGCCGGTGAGTGAAAACATGGCAGATATTGTCACGACCTCACTGCGGATTGGCCGTAAAACCGGCGGGGCGATGGATATTACCGTAGGGCCACTGGTCAACTTATGGGGCTTTGGCCCGACGAAGCAGCCCGGCCATACGCCGGATGCGGCACAAATCGCCGCCGCCCGGGCGCAGACCGGATTGCAGCATCTGCGGGTGGTGCAGGGCGCAGATGGACAGTGGCTGCAGAAAGATCTGCCAGGTCTCTATGTCGATCTCTCGACGGTGGGCGAGGGCTTCGCCACCGATCATCTGGCGCGACTGATGGAGCAGCTCGGCATCAATAACTATCTGGTGTCTGTGGGCGGCGCCGTGCTGAGCCGTGGCCTTAATGCGCAGCAGCAGCCGTGGCGGGTGGCGATTCAGAAACCGACCGATCGTGAGAATGCGGTTCAGGCGCGCGTTAATCTGCAGGGACACGGCATCAGTACCTCCGGCAGCTATCGCAACTATTATGAACTGGACGGCAAACGCATTTCTCATGTGATCGATCCCGTTACCGGACGGCCAATTGAGCATAAACTGGTTTCCGCCACGGTGATCGCCACCACGGCGCTGGAAGCCGATGGCTGGGATACCGGACTGATGGTACTTGGCACGGAAAAAGCCCAGGCGCTGGCGATTGAACAGCATCTGGCGGTCTATCTGATCAGCAAGCAGGGCGATAAATTTGTCAGCTGGATGTCGCCGCAGTTCGCTGCTTTCCTGATCCCCGCTGAATCCGGAGAACCCTGATGTTAGATCTGTTTAGTGAAGAACAACCCTGGCAGGAGACGCTGGCTGAGGGCGCGGTGATCCTGCGGCGTCGCGCACGTGAGGATGCAGAGGCGCTTTATCAGCAAATAATGGCAATTGCGGAGCAGAATCCGTTTGCCCATCGCATTACGCCCGGCGGCCATCGCATGTCGGTGGCGATGACCAACTGTGGCGATTTCGGCTGGTCGGTGGATTCACGCGGCTACCAGTATCAGCAGCAGGACAACCTGAACGGGCGTAAATGGCCGGCTATGCCGCCGCTGTTTCGTACTCTGGCGCAGCAGGCGGCGTCTGAGGCGGGGTTCCCTGGCTTTAATCCGGATGCCTGCCTGCTTAATCGCTATGAGCCGGGCGCGAAGCTGACGCTGCATCAGGATAAAGATGAGAAAGATCTGCGTCAGCCTATCGTTTCGGTGTCGCTGGGTTTACCGGCGGTCTTTCAGTTTGGCGGTTTCGAACGGGGTGATAGTACCCAGCGTGTGCTGCTGGAGCATGGCGACATTGTGGTGTGGGGCGGGCCGTCGCGCCTGCGTTACCACGGCATCCTGCCACTTAAGCCAGGCGTTCATCCGCTGGTGGGTGCCTGGCGTTATAACCTGACGTTTCGACGCGCTTTCTGACCCACCATGCCGGTTACGGCGTGGTACGAATAACTATTGCTATCATTTTGCATCCCATTACACTGCAGGCTGTTTTTTGACTGCTGGATTGCCTGCATGACGTTGCTAAGCGTTGTTTTTCGCCAGTTCCGCTGGCCTTTTATCGGGGTAATTGCGCTCACATTGTTAAGCGCCGTGCTGGGTATCGGCATGATCGCCTTTATCAATCGCGAAATGATTGTCGCCATCAACACCTCATTCGCGGTACTGCCGCAGTTTCTGTTGCAGCTGGTGGTGCTGATGGCGGTGACGCTGGCCTCGCAGCTGGCGCTGACCATGCTTGGCCATCAGTTTGTCTGGCGACTGCGCGGCGAATTTATCAAGCGTATCCTCGATACCCGCATTGAACGCATCGAGCAACTCGGCAGTGCGCAGCTGCTGGCGGGCCTGACCAGCGACGTGCGGGCCATTACTCTGGCCTTTGTGCGCCTGCCGGAGCTCTTTCAGGGTGTGATTATTACGCTTGGCTCGGCGATCTATCTTGCGTGGCTGTCGCCTAAAATGCTGCTGGTAACCAGTGTCTGGCTGGGTGTCACGCTGGTTGGCGGCTGGCTGCTGGTCTCGCGGGTTTACCAGCACATGGCAAAGCTGCGGGAAATCGAAGATAACCTCTATCGTGATTATCAGACGGTGATTGAAGGGCGCAAAGAGCTACAGCTTAACCGCTCACGCGCTCAGCAGGTTTACGACACGGTTTATCAGGAAGATGCCCGCGCCTGGCGACACCACATTGTCCGCGCCGATACTTACCATCTCAGTGCGGTCAACTGGTCAAATATCATGACGTTAGGCGCTATCGGCATGGTCTTTTTTATGGCCAACAGCCTGGGCTGGGCCAATACCGCCGTCGCCGCTACCTTTTCCCTGACGCTGCTGTTTTTACGCACACCGCTGCTCTCCGCGGTGGGCGCGTTACCGACGTTGCTCAGTGCCCAGGTCGCATTCCGTAAGCTCAACGCCTTTGACCTCGCTCCTTATCAGTCAGGATTCCACTCCGCCTCCACGTCCTCAGACTGGCAAACGCTGGAGTTGCGCGATGTCTCTTTTCACTATGGTGATAACGGCTTCCAGGTCGGGCCGGTTAACCTGACGCTGCGCCGGGGCGAACTGGTCTTTCTGATTGGCGGCAACGGCAGCGGGAAATCGACGCTGGCGATGCTGCTGACCGGTCTTTATCAGCCTCAGTCCGGCACGCTGCTGCTGGATGGCAAGCCGATAACGGCGGATGAGCTTGATGTGTGGCGCAGTCAGTTCTCGGCGGTCTTTACCGACTTGCACCTGTTTGACCGGTTAATCGGGCGGGAGGGGATTGCGGCCAATCCGGCGCTGGTTCAGCTCTGGCTGGAGAGACTGAAGATGCAGGATAAGCTGAAGATTGAAGGTAACAAAGTGCTGAATCTGCAGCTTTCTAAAGGACAGAGTAAGCGACTGGCACTGCTGCTGGCGGTGGCAGAAGAGCGCGATGTGCTGCTACTGGATGAGTGGGCGGCGGATCAGGACCCTCACTTCCGACGTATCTTCTATCGCGAGCTGCTGCCGTGGCTACAGCAGGCGGGTAAAACGGTGTTTGCTATCAGCCATGACGATCACTACTTCATTCATGCCGATCGGCTGCTGGAGATGCGTGAAGGCAAGTTGACGGAGCTGACCGGTAATGAGCGCGATCTTGCCACGCTCGACTCGGTGAAACGCACCGACACCGGGCTTTAACGGCAGCTGGCAAAGCTTAGCAAAAAAGCGTAGTGGCATGCTTCGCCTGAACCAGGCTACGTTAGCGATCAGCAGAAACTCCGGTTTCTGCCATTCTGAACCTTTTCTTTCGTCTGTGTTACCCCCGGCTAAACCGCAAAGTTTTAACGCGTATTGTTTAGCCGGTTTTTTTAAAGCCGATGTGTGATTAGCGTGATTACCTGAGTATCCCGCCACACAAAGCTCGCCTCCAGTAACGTCCCCATCGCAAAACATCCGCTGAAGTCCTTAGTCAGTCGCAACGTCGCGCGCTGCTGTGAGAAATCTACCGACACCAGTTCCGCATCCGGAAAGTCCATCGGCTGAAGCAGTTGCGGCCACATGGCTTTATAAACGCTCTCTTTGAGGGAGAAGAGCAGGGTAGCGGCAGCGCGGAAAGAGACGGGCAGCGTCCGTAACAGGTGCTGTTCCTGCTCGTTCATCAGCAACTCAGCCGTTTCATGCGCCGTCGTCTCCGACATGAACTGCTCGACATCCACCCCAACAGCGCAGGGCTGACGGGTTGCCGCTACCACAACGATGCCTGCACTGTGCGACAGTGACGCCTGAATGCCAGCGGGCCAGCAGGGGGATCGATCGGCTGCATTGGTCAGAATGAAATCAGCAATACCCAGTTCTGCCATCACTGACCGGACCAGCAGACGGCTGGCGAGGTATTCAGCACGCCGTTTACTGACAGCCTGCTGCAGTCGGGCGGGCAGCGGAATATCCCATTCGACAGCCAGCCCGTCATGATACTTTTGCGGATCGAAGTGACTCACCGCCAGCAAAGGATCGCTGCGGTTAAGGTGCCGGGAAAGGATAAAGCCGCCTGCAACAGGCGGCAGCGGCAGGTCGGGATAGCGCATGCGGGACCATCATCAAAACCAAAAAGGCATTAAATCAGGCGCGATGGATCAGGGCAAGCAGCCCGCCGGAATCAGTCGTTGGGAGGAATGGCAAAACTCTTCAGAGAAACAACGAAATGGTGGTGACCCCTGCTGATGCGTGCACCTCGGTCGCACCAGTGGCTTGCCAGACGAAAGAAATCGTCGCTGCCAATGTCATACGCCAGTTCCACTTTGCTAATGCCTGAATGCAGCAACGCTTCTGCATCTTTCAGGCTTTTCGCTTTGATCGCCATAAAAATTATCCGTCAATTTCTGGGGATTTCAGGGTAGGCATTTTCTGTGACATTTTTGTTTCAGTTTGATGAATAAGCGCAGCCGGTAGCCGATTTTGTGAAGCAGATCAGATTATAATGCAACTGTTAACCTGCTGATTGTAAGAGGAATGTTAACTGCCACACGGGACTATTCTGAATGTTAAACGGAGAGGTAAGCTTACATAGAAAGGCCGCGTCAGACGCGGCCCCGTGGGTTACTTCTGGTCTGGCGGGGAAGGTTGCTTATCGCCTGACTCGGGTGCTTCTGTTGGATCGTCTTTTTCAATATATGTCATGAACTCTCCTCTTGTTACCCACACGCAGTTAAGTATAGAACGGATTGCGGGAGGTGCGAGGAAAGTTAAGGTTTGATGACATAAACGAAAAAAGCAGCCTTTAGGGCTGCTTTTCAGGGAATTTGGTCGGCACGAGAGGATTTGAACCTCCGACCCCGGACACCCCATGACCGTGCGCTACCAGGCTGCGCTACGTGCCGAACACTGGAGGATTAGTCTACTGGTTATCACCATTAATGCAAGATACCTGCCGACTATTTGCCTGATTATTAATCAGTTAGCGATAAACCGCTTCTCTTCAGTTAATACCTGCAACAGCAGCGCCAGTTCTGGCTTGTGATCTTTCAGGGCGTTGCCCTGCGCATCATAAGCGCGATAGCTGCCGTTATTGTTGAGTACCAGCGTCACCTGCGGCGTGGTAATCACCAGCTTATTCTCTTCGCTGCTGACGACCCAGTCATGGCGACGGCGCGCAGCAAACAGATCTTCACCCTGAGAGTAGTTCACCGGATTGGTCCGCACATGCAGCAGTCGCTGCATGAGCGTCGACATCACATCCTGATGATCAGAAAGGCGATCAACGGTCTGTGCGGGCGTATCAGGCCAGTGAATCACTAATGGCACCTGCAGCGTCTGGCGGTTTCCAGCGCTGTCAGGATTGCCATCCAGTGCCAGTCCACGCTGCGCCGTAATCACCACCACCGTGTTCTTCAGTAAATCACGCGCCTGCAGGCTGCTGAGCACCGCGTGGATCTGCTCATCAACGGCAGGAGCCTGGCGCAGATAGCTGCGCTGACGCGCTTTTGCACTGTCGCCGGTGACGTCCGGGCCGTTCAGGGCAATCCATGAGAACCACGGTGCCTGTGAACCGTTCTGTTTCTCCAGCCAGTTCTGCCATTGTGCCACAGTACTGGCGTTGGGCTGGCTGGTGGTTGCAGGCAGTGAATAATCAGTCAGCAACGCCTGCCGGTAGAGCGGCGGATTAAAGCCTTCCGAGGAGAAGAGGCCAAACTGGTAACCCTGGGTGCTAAGCGCGCCCAGCAGCGCCGACGGCGTTCGGGATGCCAGAATACCGTTCATGTAGCTGGATGAGATCCCATAGAACAGGCCAAACAACCCTTTCTCCGGCGTATCACCCGCGCTGTAGTGCTGGGTAAAACGCACGTTCTCGCTGGCGAACTGATTAAGCTCCGGCAGCGCTTTGGCCAGCGTGGCGTTGTTCAGACCATCGACCGTCAGAACCAGCAGGTTGTTGCGTGTGCCGGCATCACGGAAAGTAATCTCGCTCAGCGGATATTCCACCGCCACTGCTTCCGGGTCGCCCTGCTGAATCAGCCGACGCTGATACTCCTGGGCATCCAGCAGACCATGACGCTCAAGGAAGCGGCGGGCAGTCATCGGGTAGGAGAGCGGCAGGTTGGCACGCTGCATGGTAATCGGGCGATAGAAATTCGCATCGGCCCAGATATACATCAGGTGGCTGGCAAAGAAGGCGCTGATAAACAGGGCGGCGACAGGCTTACCAAACGAACGGCGATTCAGGCTGCGAAGCTTTTGCCAGCTCCAGGTCGCAAACAGCATCTCAACCAGGAAAATCAGCGGCACGCTGATAAACATCAGCTGCCAGTCGCGCGCCATCTCGCTCTGATCAGGGTTAATGACCAGCTCCCACACCACCGGATTCAGGTGCAGGTGGAAGCGGCTGAACACCGCACTGTCGACCATCACCAGCGTCAGCCCGGCGGTAGCGACTACCGCGGACAACACCCGCATCAGCCGTTGCGACATCACCACAAAAGTCAGCGGGAAGATAATCAGCAGATAGGCGGCAAAAACAACAAAACTGAAGTGGCCAACCCAGCTGGTATAGGCGTAGATGCGCCCCGCCAGCGAAGAAGGCCAGTCGGCGACCAACAGGTAGCGACTGCCTAAAATCAGCGCGAATAAGATGTTAAACAGAGCAAACCAGTGACCCCAACTGATCATCTGGGAAACTTTTTCGCGGTAGCGCTGCCGGTTGGTTACCATATTATGAAGTCAAATCAGCCAATTAATGGGCGTTATCGTCACGCACAGACGCCTGAAGGGCATCGGCGAAAGATCGTGCCAGTGAACGACGTTGCGCCGGAGCGACATCGCTGTTAATTAAGTTGGTCACCATATTTCCCAGAACCATCAGGGAGAGATCGGTGGGGGCCTTGTCCTTGTGCAGGATTTGGGCCATTTCCGCGAGGAGTTGTTCCACGCGTTCGTCACTGTAACGGGATGATTGTGCCATATCGTCGTCTAAGCTCATTTCAAAAGGCGATATATTACCGGAACAGCGCACTTTTTACCGCAATTTTATCGAAAGCAGCGTGTTCGCTATACGCATGGAGTTGAAAGCCGATGCTGGCGGTGTTTGAATACGCGCCTGTGCTAAAAGGAGAGTCTACCATGAGTCTGGATATCGACCAGATTGCCCTGCATCAGTTAATCAAACGCGATGAAAACCAGCTTGAACTGGCGCTGCGCGATTCGCTGCTGCCTGCCACCAACACGGTCAACGCGATGGTGGAGGAGTTACACCGGGTTTATAGCGCAAAAAGCAAAGCCTATGGCCTGTTCAATGCAGAGAGTGAACTGGCAGAAGCGCTGCGTAATTGTCGTAAGGGCAACGATGATTTTCTCGCTTTTAGCCGTGCCGCGACCGGTCGTCTGCGCGATGAGCTTGCAAAATACCCCTTCGCTGAAGGCGGCGTGGTGTTGTTTATTCACTACCGCTATCTGGCGGTGGAATACCTGCTGATTGCGGTGCTGAACAGCCAGTCCAGCATGCGCGTCAACGAGCAGATGGATATCAGCAGCACCCACTATCTTGACATCAATCATGCCGATATCGTGGCACGCATCGATTTAACCGAGTGGGAAACTAACCCGGAATCGACCCGTTATCTGACTTTCCTGCGTGGCCGCGTCGGACGTAAAGTGGCTGACTTCTTTATGGATTTCCTGGGTGCCGAAGTGGGATTAGACACCAAGGCGCAGAACCGCGGTCTGTTGCAGGCGGTAGATGACTACTGCAACGAATCGGAACTGGATAAGCAGGAGCGGCAGAACTATCGCCAGCAGGTCTACAGCTACTGCAACGAGCAGCTGCAGGCGGGCGAGGAGATTGCGCTGGAAGAGTTGTCGAGCGAACTGCCACCACTGGGTGAAAAAACGTTCCAGGCTTTTACCCAGGAGCAGGGGTATGAACTGGAAGAGAGCTTCCCGGCGGATCGCAGTACTCTGCGCCAGCTGACGAAGTTTGCCGGAAGCGGCGGGGGACTGACCCTGAACTTCGATGCGATGTTGCTGGGCGAACGCATTTTCTGGGATCCGGCAACGGACACCCTGACGATTAAGGGCACACCACCCAATCTGCGCGATCAGCTGCAGCGCCGTACCAGCAGCAAATAAAAAAGCCGGGCTTAGCCCGGCTTTCATTCCCTGCACGCGGCGATCATTTCACCGGGCAGCGCCAAAAGAAAAGGGCCGGTTTCGCAACCGGCCCTTCTGCTTTCAACGAAGTTCGCGATTAAGCGCGAACGAAGTCGATGTGGAACAGTTTTGGCTTGAACGGGTGACGCTGAACAGCCTGAACTTTCACTTTAGTTTCTTTACCGTCAACTGACAGGGTCAGCACTTCGTCGTAGAAACCTGGCTTAGATTGCAGGTTCATTACGGAGTCGTGATCCAGGTCGATGGCAACAGCCGCTTCAGAACCACCGTAGATGATGGCCGGGAAACGGTTTGCTGTACGCAGGCGGCGGCTCGCACCCTTACCCTGCTCTTTACGTTCTACTGCATTGATAGTGAGCATTAATATATCTCTTTATTTAATTCCTGCTACAGGCGACCCAGTAACAGGCTGGTTATTCAATACCGCTGATGCACATGCAAAAGCGGGCGGCAGTATAGCCGTTATGCCGGGTGGTAGCAAACGATATACCCGCCAGCCGGGTTCGGTATCCGGTTAGCCGGACCCGATAGCGCTCATTAGCGCAGCTCATTGGCACGGCGATAGCGACCCTGATAATCGAACATTTTTTCGCGGATCTGCCAGAACTGACCTTTGGCCCGCGCCACCACAAAATCGGGATGACGCAGCAGCGGCTGCAGCGCCAGCACGTCAGCGGCGCTCTGCCAGCCCAGCGGCACGCCGGGCGCGCGCTGATGCGGGCGCATAAAGAGCTGTTCAAACGCTTTGCGCTGGGCCGGTGTCTGCAGACGAAACCGTTCGCTGACGCTGGTGCCCTCCTCGTCATAATAGGTCGCCTTGAGCCATTCACCTTTGGCGTCACGGCCCTGTTCCAGCGTCATGCCGCCACAGCGCAGCACCAGCGCATCTTTAAGCTTCAGCGCCGCTTTGAGCATATCGTCAGGATCGACCAGAATTTTGTCGCACTGGTGACAACGCCGGGCGGCAATATCATTCTCTGCGCCACAGTCGGGGCAGCTTTTAAAGCGGAAGCGGAAGTCACACTGTTCGCGCTCGCCCTCATCATCTTCCAGCACGCCCTGACAGCGTCGGCCAAAATGTTCGATGACCATGCCATCTTCGGTCGCCTTGCCCCAGAAGGTGTTGGCGAAACCGCAGGCGGGACAAAAAACCTGTACCGGCTGATTGTCGCTGGCCCCTTTGGGCGCGCCGACCTCGGGCGTAAAGAGATCGTGCGGATTACCGGCATAATCGAGAATCAGACAGTCGGTTTTACCAGGCGAGAGCCGCAGGCCGCGTCCGACGATTTGCTGATAGAGGCTGACCGACTCGGTCGGGCGCAGAATCGCAATCAGATTAACGTGCGGAGCATCAAACCCGGTGGTCAGCACCGCCACGTTAACCAGGAATTTCAGCTGCTGCGCCTTAAAGGCCAGAATCAGAGCATCGCGCTCTCTGGCAGGCGTTTCGGCTGACACCAGCGCGCTGTTAGCGGGCAGCAGCCGCAAAATTTCATGCGCATGCTCCACCGTTGAGGCAAAAATCATCACCCCCAGCCGATCTTCAGCGAACTCCACGATCTGACGGATAATATGGGGCGTCACGCGCTGCTGCTGTTTCAGTTCACGATTAAGATCGGCTTCGCTGAACAAGCCGCTGCTTTGTGCCGTCAGGCGGCTGAAGTCATACTGCACCACCGGCATGTCCAGTCGCTCCGGCGGCACCAGAAACTGATGTTTGATCATGTAGCGCAGCGGCAGTTCATAGATACAGTCGCGAAACAGCGATTTTTCGTCGCCACGCACCATGCCGTGATAGTGGAACTGATAAATCCAGCCTTTACCCAGCCGGAAAGGGGTGGCGGTCAGGCCCAGTAAGCGCAGTTGCGGATTATGCTGACGCAGATGATTGAAGATCTGCTGATACTGACTCTCTTTATCATCACCGATACGGTGGCACTCATCGACAATCACCAGTGAAAAGGCGCTGTCGAACTGGTCGAGGTTACGCGCCACTGACTGCACGCTGCCAAACACCACTTTGCGCTGGCTCTCTTTACGCTGAAGTCCGGCGGCAAAGATATCCGCCTCCAGCCCGTAAGCCTGATATTTACTGTGGTTCTGCGCTACCAGCTCTTTGACGTGCGCCAGCACCAGCACCCGGCCACGCGCCAGCCGTGCCAGCTCGGCAATGACCAGGCTCTTTCCGGCACCGGTCGGCAGCACAATGACTGCAGGCTGTTGATGACGACGGAAATGCGCCACGGTGGCATTCACCGCATCCTGTTGATAGGGGCGTAAGGTAAAAGACATGATGCTCACTTTTGCAAAACTGGGGGTAATTATGCCATGAAAGTGCGGTAAACGCGCTGTCAGGCTGGCGCGGATCACGTTATACTTCCCGCACATTTTCAACGGTTAACCAGGCCGTTTCAGATTCCCTCCGCAGTAACAGGCAAAACGAATTCATGCGACTCGACAAATTCATCTCTCAGCAACTGGAAATCAGCCGCGCCATCGCCCATCGCGAGATCCGTGGCCAGCGTGTCACCGTTAACGGGGAAATCGTACGCGATACCGCGTTTAAACTGCTGCCCGACCACGAAGTCGTCTATGACGGCAACGTACTGCAGATGCAGACCGGTCCACGCTACTTTATGCTGAACAAACCGCAGGGTTACGTCTGCTCAACCGACGATCCCGATCATCCCACCATCATCTATTTCATTGAAGAACCGATGTCATTCAAACTGCACGCGGCGGGGCGTCTTGATATCGACACCACCGGACTGGTGCTGCTGACAGATGATGGCCAGTGGTCACACCGTATTACCTCGCCACGTCATCACTGCGAGAAAACCTACCGTGTGACCCTGGAATCACCGGTCAGTGACGATACCGCCGCGCAGTTTACGGCGGGCGTGCAGTTGCACAATGAGAAAAGCCTGACTAAACCGGCACAGCTGGAGGTGATCACCCCGACAGACGTCCGGCTGACACTGAGCGAAGGCCGTTATCATCAGGTAAAACGGATGTTTGCGGCAGTAGGCAATCGGGTTCTTGAGCTGCATCGCGAGCGCATCGGTGACATCGTACTGGACGCCGATCTGGAACCGGGCGAATATCGTGCGCTGACAGAAGAAGAGATCGCCAGCATCGGTCTGCCGAAAGAGCTGCAGACAAAATAACCGGACGGGCCCGGCGGCCCGCATCACGACCATAAGGGCAGGAGAGGGTGTGCGTAAGGAAAAGAATTCGCCAACAGGACTGGTGGTCATCCTCGGTCTGTTAGCCATGCTGATGCCGTTGTCGATCGACATGTATCTGCCCGCCATGCCGCAGATTGCACGTGAGTTCGGCGTTTCAGCCGGTAGCGTGCAGATGTCGCTCAACCTCTACATTCTTGGCTTCGCGATTGGGCAGCTGATCTATGGGCCGCTGGCAGACAGCTATGGGCGTAAGCCGGTGATTGCGCTCGGCACCCTGATCTTTGCCTGCGCCGCCGCGGCCTGTGCGCTGTCGCAAACCATCGATCAGCTGATTACGATGCGCTTTCTGCATGGGCTGTCGGCTGCCGCAGCCAGTGTGGTGATCAACGCGTTAATGCGTGACAGTTACTCGAAAGAGGACTTCTCCCGCATGATGTCCTTTGTGATGCTGATTACCACCATTGCGCCGCTGCTGGCGCCGATCATCGGCGGCTGGCTGCTGGTGCTCTGGAGCTGGCACGCCATCTTCTGGGCGCTCGCGGGCGCGGCGTTAGTGACGACCGTGCTGGTGACCACGCAGATCCGTGAAACCCTGAAGCCGGAGCAGCGACAGCGGTTTCATCTGCGTACTACGCTGGGCAATTTCGTAACGCTGTTTCGCCACAAGCGCGCGTTCAGTTACATGCTGTCGAGCGGTTTCTCCTTTGCCGGGCTGTTTACCTTTCTCAATGCCGGTCCCTTTGTTTACATCGAACTGAACCACGTTTCACCGCAAAACTTTGGCTACTACTTTGGCCTCAATGTGGTGTTTCTGTTTGTCCTGACGCTGATTAACAGCCGCGCCGTGCGCCGCTTTGGCCCGGTGGCGATGTTCCGGATGGGACTGCTGATACAGTTCTGTATGGGGATCTGGCTGCTGCTGGTCAGCGCCTTCAGCCTCGGCTTTTTGCCGCTGGTGATGGGGATCGCGATGTTTATCGGTTGCGTATCGATGGTCTCATCGAATGCGATGGCGGTGATTCTGGATGAGTTTCCGCATATGGCGGGTACGGCATCGTCGCTGGCGGGCACCCTGCGTTTTGGCGTCGGGGCATTTGTTGGCGCACTGCTGTCGCTGGTGAGTTTCAACAGCGCCTGGCCAATGGTCGGCACGATTGCACTGTGCGCGACAATCTCTCTGCTGCTCTTTTTCTACGCTTCACGTCCCCGCACTGCGTCCCGGTAATCGGGCGCAGTGGTTTCCCTCTGCAATGACCTGCCGACTTGCACGCCTCCTGACTTTGTTTCGATATTGTGAAAATATTTAGTTAAAAAAGTAATCACAATGCAGCTAAAATGATTGTTAACGGCGTGTGAACGCGGTACATATAGGCTGAAGTGCGATGTGAGTCGCAAAAATGCGCTTCTGCAATCCACACGGACGGGCCATTAAACCCTGTCCGGACTCAGCGGTTATCAGGCCGCTTCCAACTGGGCTGCTTTGTGTTGCGACATAAACTCATCCGGGGAGAGTAAACTATGCTGCAACTTTCGATTGTGCATCGTCTGCCACAGCATTTTCGCTGGGCCAGCGATCACCACAGTGCTATCGAATCCGATGACGCAACGCTGGACGAGCAGGATTTCGTTGCGCTGCGATTGATCAGCCATGATGGCATTCCGGCGTGGGAGATCCTTCAGCAGCTAAAAGAGGTTCTGGCGGATATTCAGGTCGATTGTAAAGTGGCCGAGTGCGAAGGACAGCCCTGCCTGTTCATTCAGCGTCGTGACGAAAGCGCCACCAACTGCTGCCTGAAAAATCAGGGCGTAGCGATTGCCGAGACTTTTATCGCAGGTTGAGTTGCGCCGACTGCAGCAGCTCGCGGGTATACCCGGCCGCGGGTGAAGCAAACAACCTTTCACACTCTCCCTGTTCCACCACTTCTCCCTGACGCAGCACAATAAGCTGATGGCACAGGGCGCGCACCACATCCAGATCGTGACTGATAAACAGATAGCTGAGCTGCCGCTGCTGCTGTAAGCGGCGCAACAGCGTCAGAATCTGCTTCTGCACCGTGCGATCCAGCGATGAGGTCGGTTCATCCAGCACCAGCAACTCCGGCTCCAGAATCAGTGCACGCGCAATGGCAATACGCTGTCGCTGACCGCCCGAAAATTCGGCCGGATAACGATGGCGACTTTCCGCTTCAAGCCCCACCTCCGCCATTACCTCGATGACCCGCTGCTCCTGTTGCGCACGGCTAAGTTCGGGCTGATGTACCGCAAGCCCTTCCGCAATGATCTGCTGCACTGTCATACGCGGATTCAGTGAAGAGTTAGGATCCTGAAACACCACCTGAATGCGCTGACGCAGCGGCAATAACTGACGACGTGACAGCTGATACAGCGGCTGGCCGTCAAACCAGACTTCGCCGCGCGAGGCAATCAGCCGCAGCAGTGCCAGCCCGGTAGTGCTTTTACCTGATCCGGACTCGCCCACCAGCCCCAGACTTTCGCCGCGCCGCAGGCTGAAGCTCAGCCCGGAGAGCACCTGTTTCTCACCACTCTGCCGGCGGAACAGCCCGCGCCGCAGCGGAAAGCTGACCTGAAGATTATCGACCCGAAGAATGACCGGCGCGTCTGCGGGCAGCGGCAGCGCTTTTCCTTCCGGTTCGGCAGCCAGCAACTGCTGGCTGTAAGGGTGTTGCGGCTGATTCAGCAGGGTCTGGCAGCGGTTCTGTTCGACGATGTGACCATTGCGCATCACGCTGACGTTATCCGCCAGCTGACGCACGATATTCAGGTTATGGGTGATAAACAGCATGCCCATATTCAGCTCATGCTGCAGTTCACGAAGCAGCGTCAGGATTTGCGCCTGCACCGTCACATCCAGCGCGGTGGTTGGCTCATCGGCAATCAGCAGCTGAGGCTCGGTCAGCAGCGCCATGGCGATCATCACCCGCTGACGTTCCCCACCCGAGAGCTGGTGGGGGAAATCATTGAGCCGGGTGGCGGGCTGCCGTATCCCGACCCGATCAAGCACGCTGAGAATTTCACCGCGTGCCGCCGGACGACGCAGGCCGCGATGCAGCGACAGCACTTCATAAAGCTGCTTCTCCACGGTGTGCAGCGGATTAAGCGATACCATCGGCTCCTGAAAAATCATCGCGATCTGGTTGCCGCGAATCCCGCGCAGGCGCTGCTCGCGCGCGCGCAGCAGATCTTCACCGTTAAACAGAATCTCCCCGCTGGGATAAGCCACCGCAGCCTCATGCAGCAGTCGCATCACCGACAGTGCCGTAACGCTCTTGCCGGAACCCGACTCGCCCACCAGCGCCAGCGTTTCGCCCGCGTCGATGCGCAGTGAAACGTCATTCACCACCTGGCGAAGCGTCTGGCCCTGACGAAAGGCGACTGAGAGATGATTGATGGCAAGCAATGGCGTGTTCATTCAGGCTCCTTTGCCCGGATCAAAAGCGTCGCGTACCGCTTCGCCAATAAAAATCAGCAGCGAAAGCAGGATCGCCAGGGTGAAAAAGCCCGCCAGGCCTAACCAGGGTGCCTGCAGGTTATTTTTGCCCTGCAGCAGTAACTCGCCCAGCGAGGGCGAACCCAGCGGCAGGCCAAAGCCGAGAAAGTCGAGTGAGGTCAGCGTGGTAATCGATCCGCACAGAATAAATGGCAGGAAGGTCAGGGTGGCGACCATGGCGTTAGGCAGCATGTGGCGCAGCATAATCCGGCCGTCGCTGACCCCCAGCGCCTGCGCCGCACGGATGTAATCAAAGTTTCGGGTACGCAGAAACTCGGCCCGGACCACGCTGACCAGGCTCATCCAGCCGAAAGCCACGGTGACCAGCAGCAGCCACCAGAAACCCGGCTGGATCACGCTGGAGAGGAGAATCAGAAGAAACAGCGCAGGCATGCCGGACCAGACTTCAATCAGCCGCTGCCCAATCAGGTCAATCCTGCCGCCGAAATAGCCCTGCACCGCGCCGACCACAATCCCGATGACGCTGGAGAAGAGCGTCAGCATCAGTCCGAACAGCAGAGAAATGCGCGTGCCATAGAGCAGGCGTGCCATCACGTCGCCGCCGTTAGCATCCGTGCCGAGCCAGTTCTGCGCAGAGGGCGGAGAGGGGAAGGGTACCTCGGTGGCAAAGTTGATGGTGCTGTCGCTGAAACGAATCGGTGCCCATATGGCCCAGCCATTCTGCTCAATGCGCTGCCGCAGCCAGGGATCCTGATAATCCGCCGCTGTCGCCAGTGCGCCGCCATAGTCGGTCTCGCTGTAGTCAAACAGCAGCGGCACTGTCCAGCGCTGCTGGTAATGCACCAGCAGTGGCTTGTCATTGGCAATCAGTTCGGCACCCATCGACAGCAGAAAGATGATCAGAAAGATCCACAGCGACCAGTAGCCGCGCCGGTTATGACGAAAGCGCTGCCAGCGCTGTTGATTTAGCGGAGAGAGCGTCATGAGCGGCTCCCGAAATCGATGCGCGGATCGACCAGCGTATAGGTCAGATCACTGAGAATATTCATCAGCAAACCTATCAGCGTAAAAATATAGAGCGTGCCAAACATCACCGGATAGTCGCGTTGCAGAGTCGCATCATAGCCGAGTAGTCCAAGCCCGTTGAGCGAGAACATCACCTCGATCAGCACCGAGCTGGTAAAGAACATGCTGATAAAGGTGGCGGGGAAGCTGGCGATCACCAGCAGCATCGCATTGCGAAACACATGGTGATAGAGAATACGGCGCTCCGGCACCCCTTTGGCGCGCGCAGTCACCACATAGAGCTTGCGGATCTCATCCAGAAACGCGTTTTTCGTCAGCATGGTCAGCGTGGCGAAGCCGCCGATCACTGTCGCCAGCACCGGCAGGGCGATATGCCAGAAGTAGTCCAGCACTTTGCCATACCAGGGCAGTGTGTCGTGCTGCGCAGAGGTGAGGCCGCGCAGCGGAAACCAGTCCAGATAGCTACCACCGGCAAACAGCACGATTAACATGATGCCAAACAGAAAAGCCGGGATGGAGTAGCCAATGATAATAAAAGCGCTGCTCCAGACATCGAAAGCGCTGCCATTGCGCACCGCTTTGCGGATCCCCAGCGGGATCGACACCAGGTAGATGATCAGTGTGCTCCATAATCCCAGACTGATCGAAACCGGCAGGCTCTCTTTGATCAGCCCGATCACCGAGGCACTGCGAAACAGGCTGTCGCCAAAATCCAGACGCAGATAATTCCACAGCATCTCGCCGTAACGCTGCCAGAGAGGTTTATCGAAACCGTAACGCTGTTTAATCTCAGCAATCACTTCGGGATCCAGCCCGCGTGCGCCACGATACTGATTATCGGCAGGATTGAGATGACTGACGCTGGCGCGTGAACCGGCGCTGTCTGCGCCACTGCCGGGCAGACCGGTTGTCTGACCAAACTGAATGTTAGCCAGCGCCTGATCGACCGGTCCGCCGGGCGCGATTTGCACGATAAAAAAATTAAGCGTGATGATCGCCCATAACGTCGGGATGATCAGCAGCAATCTGCGCAGAAAGTAAGCGGCCAACGGTGATCTCCTTAGCGTTTGCTGGCCGGCAGGCGTCCGGCTTTGTTTGTGTCGTACCACCAGTTTTCCAGTCCGACGCTGTAGGCTGGCTTGCGGGCAGGGTGAGAAAACTTTTCCCAGTACGCCAGCCGCTGCTCTGCGTTGTACCACATCGGGATCATATACGCATTCCACAGCAGCACCCGGTCCAGCGCCTGGGCCAGCGGCCGCAGCGCGGCGGGATCACCCTGATGCGCCACAATCTGTTTCACGAAATGATCGACTACAGGCTCTTTGACCCGCGCGGTATTCCACGACGAGGCGATAAAGTCAGACTGCCACAGGATCTGCAGACTGGAGGTCGGGATCGGCATTGCCCCATAGACCGTGGCAATCATGTCATAGTCGCCTTCGCGCCACCGCCGCAGATACTGCGAGTTATCGATCTGCCGCAGGTTCAGCGTAATGCCAAGCCGGGAAAGATTGTGCTGGAACGGTAACGCCCAGTCGGTATTGGTGCCACCGCGCAGCAGGAGTTCTATGGTAAACGGCTGACCGGTTTTATCATTGACCAGACGGCGATTTTTTATCTGCCAGCCCGCCTGTTCCAGCAGGTCAGACGCTTTTAACAGGCTGGCGCGGTCATAGCCGCTGCCGTCGGTTTTGTGTGGCTGATAAGGCTGGCAGAACAGCTCAGGTGGCAGTTGCGCGCGCCAGGGTTCAAGCAGGGCCTGCTGCTGTGCATCCGGCACGCCGCTGGCCGCATACGCCGTGTTCTGGAAATAACTGCTGGCGCGCTGCCAGGCACCGTAATAGAGCGCCTTGTTCATCCACTCGAAATCGAACATCAGTGACAGCGCCTGACGCACGCGGCGATCCTGGAACAGCGGTTTTTCATTGTTGAATGCCAGCCAGCGGGTATCGATAGCGGCATCGTTAGGCGTGGTCTCTTTAACGATGCTGCCATCGTCAAAATTGCGGCCACGATACTGAGTGGCCCATTTCTTTGCCGATGTCTCTTCACGCAGATCGTAAGCACCCGCCTTGAAGGCTTCAAATGCCACATTGTCATCCAGATAGTAGTCATAACGCATTCGATCAAAATTAAAGCGTCCGCGATTGACCGGCAGATCAGCGGCCCAGTAATCTTTTACCCGGCTGAACTCAATAAACTGTCCCAGCTTCCAGCGAGTGATGCGATAGGGTCCGCTCGACAAGGGTGGCTCGCTTAACGGCTCATTAAACTTCTTATCGCGCCAGAACGACTCTGCGATAACCGGCAGCGTCAGTAAGCCAAGCAGCAGATCTTTATCCGGCTTCTGTGCCTCGATGCGTACAGTGAGATCGTTCAACGCTTTAACGGTCACACCACGGTAGGCGACGCGAAATTGAGGCACGCCCTCGGTCATGAATTTCTGATAGGTGAACGCCACGTCGCGGGCGGTGATGGGTGTGCCATTCTGAAAACGTGCGCGGGGATTAAGGCGGATCTCAATCCATGTAAAATCGCTGGCGTAGCGCGCTGACTCGGCAATCAGCGGATAATAACTGCCAGGTTCATCGTCTGAGCTGGTGTAAAGCCCATCATAAAGCGTGCCGGTGTTAATGCCCGGATTACCGCGAGAAGCGTAGCGGTTGAAGTTGTCGTAAGTGCCCACTACCGCCATGGTGATGCTGCCGCCTTTGGGTGCGCGGGGATCGGCGTAGTCGTAATGGCTGAAGCCAGGCGGATATTTCGCTTCACCGGCCTGGGTGAACGCGTAGCTTTGCTGGACAGAGGCCGCCAGCAGCGGGGCGCTGAGCAGGCCGCACAGCAGCAGAAGTCCGGAACGAAACAGCATGCACTCTCCTGTCAGATGTCTGGCGCGATTGGGCCAGGTAGTGTCAGGCGTTATGACGCCGGAAATAGTCTATCAGCGTTTCCGGTCGCAGCGGACGGCTAAAGATGTAACCCTGCAGATGGGTCACACCGCGGTTAATCAGCCAGGCAGCCTGCTCGCCGGTTTCTACCCCTTCGGCCACACTTTTCAGATTCAGCTTCTTCGCCAGCTGCAGCACGGTATCGAGCACCGGCGAGGTCAGGCTATCCGTACCGATGCTCTGAACAAAGCCGCGATCAATTTTCAGATAATCAAAGTCATAACGTTCCAGATAGATCAGCGCGCTGTGACCGGTACCGAAATCATCAATGGCGATATGGATCTGCTGCTGATGCAGCCAGTCAAACAGTTCTCCAACGTTTTCGTCGCGCACCATGGCTCGCTCGGTGATCTCAAACACGTAAGTAAAGTGGTCCGCAGGCATAGTATCAAGCCAGCGCAGCACATCCTGACGGAAACCGCTGTCAGCCAGATGCAGGGGCGAAATGTTGAGGCTGAGGCAGGCATGACGGGGAATGGTATGACACAGCAGGTGGGCATCACGGGAAACCAGCTGAAACAGATGTCGGGTCAGGGGAATAATCAGGTTCTGCGCCTCGGCATAGTGAATAAACACATCGGGCGGAATCGGGCCTTTCGTCGGGTGGGTCCAGCGCAGTAACGCTTCCATCCCATACGGCTGACCATCATGGGAGGTGACCAGCGGCTGATATTCGACGTGAAATTCACCGCGCTTCATGCCCCGAATCAGCTCTTTACCAGGGCGCTGATAAACCGACAACAGCAGCCAGCAAGCGCCTGAAACCAGCAGCGACAGTAGCAGGCCGCTCAGCAGGATATTCTGATAATCGCTGAACGCCAGAGTGGAACCGTACAACACAAACTGCAGCGGATAGCCTGTCAGCGCCTGCCGGTGCAGCGGCGTCGGCAGGTTTTTATTCTGCATGACGACGGATTGCCAGCTGGTTAAGGCACTGCGTTGTGCCACCAGTGCCATACCGGTGATTTCCGGATGCCCGGACGCCAGCAGCTGATAGGGTGCCAGGGTAATATTCAGCGTCGCGAAAACGCCTGACTGCAGGCTGCCGGGATTTTTGATCCACAACGCCAGCGCCGGTTTATTGGGCTGCAACGGCGTGCCCGGCATCAGCTGCAGATCGATATCACGCGAAATATCACTCAGGGGCGCAATTACATTGAGCGGCAGATTAAAACTGCCGGTGGCCGAGGAGCAAAAGGCATTACCTTCTTTAACCAGCAGGATGGCACGAAGATTTCCGGCAAATGCGGCGCGTGAGGTGAGTTCACGATTGATGGTATTGCAGGCAGTGTGGGTAAACGGAAGCAGGGGACTGAGAGTACTGTTAATCAGGCTGGAGAGCGTTTGCTGCAATGCCGTGCGGCTGTTCTCCAGCAGTTGCTGATGCTGTCGTTCGCGCTTCTGCCAGGTCTGGTGAAGCGAGAGTGCAGCAAATAACAGAAAGAATAAGCCGCCAGCCATCGCACTACTCCATGCGATACGGCGAGGATAGGTGGCATGGCGCCGTAGCGCCCCCGACAGTGGCATGAGGAGCTTCCCCTAATCAAATTATTATTATGTTATTGCGCACGACGGCTTCGGTTTAAGCGACCGAGAATATAACGAGACGGCGGGAAATGTCTTGCTATTAATCTGAGTCAGAATGCTTTTATCTTATATAACTGCTGGTAAAAATGATTAAAGGCGAAAAAAAACGCTGCATAAGCAGCGTTTCATTTTCTCTGGCTGAGAGAAGATCGAAAGTGGTTATCAGGTCGGGTTACGACTTAATACACGGCGTCCTTCACGGTAGCGCTTTTTCCAGTAATCATCATTCAGACTGGAGATCATCACGCCACTGCTGGTCGAGGCATGAACGAAGTTATCGTTGCCAAGATAGATGCCAACGTGACGGCCCGTAGAGCCTGCACGGAACATCACCAGATCGCCGGGACGCAGTTTACTGCGGGTAATCTCTTTACCGGTGTCCTGCTGCTGAGAGGTAGAACGCGGTAATTCTAAGCCAAACTGATCGCGGAAGGTGCGTTGTACAAAGGCGGAACAATCGATCCCGCGTTTAGTATCGCCACCGAGGCGATAGCGGACACCTTTCCAGACGGCGTATTGTTCCATGATGCGCGACTTAACGTCGACATTACGCACCATTTCTTCAAACTCATCCTGAGACGCCTGAAGTAAAAAACCATTGTGGTTGTTAACTTCATGATTCTCGTTATTCGCGTTTTGACTGCTATGGGTACTGCTACAAGCTGAGAGGAGTGTTGCCAGCGCCACTGCGGGCACGATCCGCAAGATATATCTCAGTATTGGTTGAGACTTGACCATTATTCGGGTTTTCCTTCGATTTCCTTACGACAAGATTGTCGCCAGCCAGATGACAAAACAGGGAGATTAATAAGCGAAACAGACTAAGACAAATCCTTAATTACTAAAATGTGTTAATGGACACATTTTAACGGTAAAAAATCCGAATTTTCTGCCGCTTTTGCCTCACTGCGACTGAGGTTAACTGATTACAGACGCCGTGGCGAGTGCTTTTAATCAATTTCATATAGGTTTTTTTGATGTGAAATCAAACCGTAACACACTGACTACTTTAGCTACAATTGTGGTCAAATGATGGTGAGAACAGGGAGTTAAAGGGGGGCTAATTCGGGGCATAGCCGCTATTTTTAGAGTTTTCTTTATTGACAGAGGATATTGGCGACTATTTAACCTGCCAGCAGGGTCATAACCTTTTCTTTTCGTGAATTTAATTAGCAGGCTAATAGTGATGGGGTGTTTTTTATAAGCGCGGGCGGTTCAAACCAGGGGGTTTAAATCGCCCGCGCTTAACATTTACGTCACGGGCTTATATTTACCCGGCAATTTGCGATAAAACCAGTTAACCAATACGTCACTGGCTGGCGTTAATAGCCACCAGCTCAGACCCACTAATACCACCGACATTGAACCGACGGCAACATCGGTAAACCAGTGCGCACCGGCCATGATGCGTGGCAGTGAAAATATCACCACAATAGCCGTGGCAATTAAAAAGCGGCTGAAACCAAAGTAACGCCAGATAAAGCAGGCGAAAATGATCAGCATCATACCGTGGTCGCCGGGGAAGCTATCTTTTGAAGCATCTTTAGCGGGAATACCGGTCAGTTCACTGACGCGATGCACGTTTTCGAAGAACAGTGTCGGACTGGAGTGTTTAACCGGCAATAAATGGCCCAGCTGATTGAGAACGACGGCGGTCAGCAGCATGGTGATGCCGATTGCCAGCATCCGGCGCTGCGCCTGTGGCGTTTCGCGCCGCCAGATCGACAGGTAAAGCAGACCCATCGCCAGCAATGACACCGCATCAAAACCACGGTAATTCGTGATAGCGACGATCAGCGCGAACAGCGGATGGGTCACCATCTGGCTATTGAAGCCAAAGAAAATAGATTTATCGACGCCGAACCAGAAGCCATGTTCCGGGGGCAGATACCATGACAGAAATAGCACCACGCCCAGTGCATTAAGCAGCAGGATAGTAATAAGGCGAGTTACGCGCATAGTTAAACTCATTATTATTAAAAATAACCGCCGACAATACCTCTGTCAGCGTAAACGGCACTTCAACAATGCCGATTGTAGACGATTCCAGTCAGCCTGTTGAGAATGAATGATCTCAATGCGGCTATCGGATGGCGGTGAGGGGAGTGTTTCACTCTGCAGCTCATTTGCCTGGCGATTGATACGCAGAGCGCCTTCTTTCGTGCGCATCACTCCTTTAACGCGATCTACCGGCGCCTGCCGAACCCATTCCAGCAGCGTGCCGCTGTCGAACAGCGTATCACCATCAAACAGCCAGCCGCAGGCGCTAAAGCCCTGTCCGTGGTTCAGCGCCCGACGCCAGCGCGCCTCGCCATTCAGTCGCAACGCCGCCAGACCGCTGGTGGGACCCGACGAATGATGGTGCTGCGGCACGGGAAGCTCGCGCGGCTGCCGGGGTGTATCCAGCAGAGAAAGGGGGATCTGACCAAATTCTGTCTCTATCAGAGGGCGCGCAGGCTGCATCTGCTGCTGCCAGTCAGCCAGGCGCTGACGATCCGCCTGATCCCAGCAGTCGCGCTTATTAGCGATAATAAGGTCGGCGGCAGCCAGCTGATCGCGGAAGTTTTCATTGGCAACGATACGAGGATTGGCCAGCTGACGCGCATCCAGCAGCGTCAGTGTGGCATTCAGTTGCAGCCACGACTGATAGACGGGCGCACTCAACATCTCCAGCACCTGACGAGGATGGCCCAGGCCGGTTGGCTCGATCAGCAGCCGATCGGGTTTGCTCTTCAGCAGCATATTCAGCCCGACCTGCATCGGCAGGCCATTCACACAGCACAGGCAGCCGCCGGGGATCTCTTTCAGCGTGGCACCGCGATCGGCCAGCAGGGCGCCGTCGATCCCGATCTCGCCAAATTCATTAACCAGCACCGCCCAGTTTTCCCCGGACGGCCTGGCAGCCAGCAGATGGCAGAGCAGCGTGGTTTTGCCGCTGCCCAAAAAACCGGTAATCAGATTAACGCGTGTCATGGGAGTGACTCCTGCCGGGGAATAACGTGATAATGTAATAATATAACACTATCACGATCGGCAGCAGGCTTCTGATTTAGTCTGCACGGCCCATATAGCGGCGTTCAGCAATGTGGATGCGGATGCGGTCACCGTTGCTGAGGTATTCCGGTACCTGAATCGAGAGGCCTGTACTCATACCGGCGGGTTTGGTGCGGGCGCTGGCGGAAGCACCTTTAATGCCTGGTGAGGTATCAACAATCTCCATATCCACGGTTTGTGGCAGTTCCAGCGCCAGGACCTGACCTTCCATCGTCAGCACGTGAATGCCAGGGATACCGCCTTCGGGGATAAACAGCAGCTCCTCTTCAATCTGCTCCTGTTTAAAGGAGTAGGGGGTGTAATCCTCATCATCCATAAAAATATATTCGTCACCATCTATATAAGAGAAGGTCACGCTGCGACGGCTGAGCGAAATTGCATCAATAATCTCGTCGCCTTTAAAGCGCTCTTCCACTTTTAAACCGGTGCGGACATCGGTAAAGCGCATTTTATACAGGGTGGCGGCACCGCGTGCGCTGGGGCTCTGGACATCAATATCTTTAACCAGCAGCAGTTTACCGTTGTGCGTGACGGCCATCCCTTTTTTAATTTCATTGGCTTTTGGCATTGCTGTTCTCGCTATCTTGAGAGTGAAGTGCGCGCAACGTTACTCGCGCCGATGAAAACTGGCAATATCACCGGCGTGAAATTTTGTCTCAGGCCGCGGCTTTCATAGCAATTGCCGCCCCGGACTGCTATTGTCGCCGCGACTTTCTCTGCCTGAGCACAGCATGCAATGCCGTAGCCAGGGCGGTGCCTGTTGCATAGCGCGCGCTATTTCTTCACCGATTTCTGGCATGGGTGACAGTGAACGATTTAAGCAGGAAGTTAAGAGCTGAAGGGTGTGGTGTCGCTCCCTCTGAGGTTCTGTTACTGTCTGTTGTATCCTGAAGGTCGCGTGAGAGGTGTTAATGCAGTGTCGTATTGATTGTGGTGCCTGCTGCATCGCGCCGTCAATCTCCAGCCCCATCCCCGGAATGCCGCAGGGTAAACCCGCGAATGTCCGATGCATTCAGTTATCGGATGAAAATTTGTGCATGATTTTCGGTTCAGATCTAAGGCCGAAAGTATGCGGAAGTCTGCAACCTTCAGTTGATATGTGTCTTACAGATCGTACCTCAGCCATGACCTACCTGATTGAGCTTGAAGCCAGCACTCGTGCCTGAGAACCCTCCCACCGCTTAGATTCAGCCCAGCGTCAGCAGTTAGCTGACCCACTCTTCCAGCTGCAATCCGGGTACCCGTTCAAACTCGCGTGTGTTATTGGTCACCAGAATAGTCCTGGCCGCAATGGCATGCCCGGCAATCGCGGTGTCGTTGAGACCAATGGGCGTTCCGGCAGCAGCCAGCGCCGCTTTGATTTCAGTGGTTGCATCTACCGCTGCGCGATCCCATGAAAGCACAGCATCAAGACGTGCGCAGAATGCATCCACCAATTGCAAACGTATCTGCTGTAAACCGAAGCGGATACCGCGCCCTGAGGCGCTGACGCTGCTGAAGTTTTTCGGTCCACTCATTCTCACTTTACAGCAGCAGCGTCAGCCTGTTCGTCCGTTAATCCGCTAAACCTGCCCGAAATGTGCGTAACGTCAAAAATCTGCTACGCCGTTTGCGCATTTTCTTGCCTGGTGAAAGCGGCTGTACCACAATCCCTGAAACGTTTCAGCGGTGACTGCGCCATCTGTTTTCCTCAGCATGGCGTAAAATCTTTCCCACTAGCTGAAACGATTCAATCTCAGCAAGCGAGGAGAATTATGTTCCAGCTCGAATTGCAGGCCATCCATACCGGAGCCAGCGCCCAGAATAAAGAAGAGGCCATTCGTCAGGTTGCTGCCGCGTTAACCGCGGCGGGCAATGTGACCGAAGGGTACGTCAACGGCATGCTGGCGCGCGAACAGCAGACCTCAACCTTTCTTGGCAACGGCATCGCAATCCCTCATGGCACCACCGATACCCGCGATCTGGTGCTGAAAACCGGCGTTCAGGTATTCCAGTTTCCGCAGGGCATCGCCTGGGGTGACGATCAGACAGCCTATGTTGCCATCGGGATTGCCGCTAAGTCGGATGAACATCTGGCGCTGCTGCGTCAGCTGACCCATGTGCTGAGCGATGACACCATTGCAGAACAGTTAAAAACCGCCTCTGCTGAAGATCTTCGTGCGTTGCTGATGGGCGAGAAACAAGCCGCTGAATTCAGCTTCGACACCTCATTAATTACGCTCAACGTGGCTGCCAGTGATCTGATCACCCTCCAGGCGATGAACGCCGGTCGGCTGCAGTCCGCTGGTGTGGTGGATGCCAGCTACGTCGCAGACGTAGTTTCAACGCCTCCGCTGAATCTGGGGCAGGGTATCTGGCTCAGCGACAGCAGCCTCGGCAACCTGCGCAGCGGCGTGGCTATCAGCCGCGCTGAACATGCCTTCGACCATCAGGGCGAATCGGCTGCGATGTTAATCAGCGTTTCGGCGACCGATGAACGTCCGCTGGAAGTGTTGGGTTACCTCAGCGCATTGCTGCAGCAGGGCAAAGCGGATCGTCTGTTGAAAGCGGATGCTGCAGGCGTTTACGCACTGCTCACCAGCGAAGTCGATGAGCAGGCTGACGTGCTGACGGCTGAATTTACCATTCGCAACGAACACGGCCTGCACGCCCGTCCAGGCACGGCGCTGGTCAGCGTGATCAAGCAGTTCAACAGCGACATCACCGTGACCAATCTCGACGGCAGCGGCAAACCCGCTAATGGCCGCAGCCTGATGAAAGTGGTTGCGCTGGGCGTGAAGAAAGGTCATCGCCTGCGCTTCACCGCCAGCGGTGAAGATGCACAGCAGGCACTGAACGCGATTGAAGAAGCGATCACCAGTGGTCTGGGTGAGGGGGCATCATGAGCAGACGCGTCGCCACCATTACGCTGAATCCGGCGTATGATCTGGTGGGATATACCCCTGAAATTGAACGTGGCGAAGTTAACCTGGTGAAAACCACCGGGCTGCATGCTGCGGGCAAGGGCATCAACGTAGCCAAAGTACTTAAAGATCTGGGTATCGATGTCACCGTCGGTGGCTTCATGGGGAAAGAGAATCAGGACGGTTTCCAGCAGTTGTTCAGTGAGCTGGGCATAGCCAACCGTTTCCATGTCGTGCCTGGCCGTACCCGTATCAACGTTAAACTCACTGAACAGACCGGTGACGTCACCGATCTGAATTTCTCCGGTTTTCAGGTGACGGCGCAGGACTGGGATCGTTTTACTACCGATTCTCTGACCTGGCTGGGCCAGTTCGATATGGTCTGTGTCAGCGGTAGCCTGCCAGAGGGCGTCGACCACGATGCCTTTACCCGCTGGATGACCGAACTTCGCACCCACTGCCCATGCATCATCTTTGACAGCAGCCGCGAGGCGCTGGTGGCAGGACTGAAGGCGGCACCGTGGCTGGTTAAACCTAACCGACGTGAGCTGGAAATCTGGGCCGGTCGCAAACTGCCAACCCTGCAGGATGTGATTGGCGCTGCGCACGAACTGCGCGAGCAGGGTATCGCCCATGTGGTGATTTCGCTGGGCGCAGAAGGCGCTCTGTGGGTCAACGCTTCTGGCGAATGGATCGCTAAACCGCCGGTGTGCGAAGTGGTCAGCACCGTGGGTGCAGGCGACTCAATGGTTGGCGGCCTGATTTATGGCCTGCTGATGCGCGAATCCAGCGAACACACGCTGCGTCTTGCGACTGCCGTGGCGGCGATGGCCGTCAGCCAGAGCAATGTTGGCGTTTCCGATCGTACTCAGTTGGCCGCAATGATGGCGCGCGTCGACTTACAACCCGTTAACTGACAGCAGGAGAGCGATAATGAAAACGCTGCTGATTAAAGACCCTACACTGGGACTGGCTTCCGCATATATGGCACAACAGCGTCTGGCGGCTGCCGCCGCTGCGGCGGGCCTGACCCTGACTGATAATCCTGCCGACGCTGAGCTGGCGATTGTGCTGGGCAAAAACGTGCCGGACGATGCGGCGCTGAACGGCAAAGCGGTCTGGCTGGGCGATATCCAGCTGGCAGTACGTGAGCCAGAAACCTTCCTGAACCGCGCGAAAGCAGAAGCGAAAACCTGGCAGGCAACGGCTGCGGTAGCAACGCCTGCAGCAGGCGCACCTGCTGCACCGGCTCAGGCTGGCGCGCAGAAACGCGTCGTCGCGGTGACCGCCTGTCCGACCGGCGTGGCGCATACCTTTATGGCTGCCGAGGCCATTCAGGCTGAAGCGACCCGTCGCGGCTGGTGGGTGAAAGTTGAAACCCGTGGTTCAGTGGGTGCCGGTAATGCGATCACTCCGGAAGAAGTCGCTGCCGCCGATCTGGTGATCGTCGCAGCTGATATCGAAGTCGATCTGGCGAAATTTGCCGGTAAGCCGATGTACCGTACCTCAACCGGTCTGGCGCTGAAGAAAACCGCGCAGGAGCTGGATAAAGCGGTAGCAGAAGCGAAGCCGTATAAAGCGGCGGCTGGCGGACAGAACAATAGCAGTGAAGAAGAGAAGAAAGGCGGAGCAGGGGCTTATCGTCACCTGCTGACCGGTGTTTCTTACATGCTGCCGATGGTGGTCGCAGGTGGTCTGAGCATCGCGCTGTCGTTTGCCTTTGGTATCACGGCGTTTAAAGAGCAGGGCACGCTGGCTGCGGCGCTGATGCAAATTGGTGGTGGCAGCGCCTTTGCCCTGATGGTGCCGGTGCTGGCGGGCTTTATCGCCTTCTCCATCGCTGACCGTCCGGGTCTGACGCCGGGTCTGATTGGCGGTATGATCGCCACCAGCATCAACGCAGGTTTCTTAGGCGGTATTATCGCGGGCTTTATTGCCGGTTATGCGGCGAAGCTGATCAGCGGCAAAGTTAAACTGCCGCAGAGTATGGAAGCGCTGAAACCGATACTGATTATTCCCCTGTTCGCCAGTCTGATCACCGGTCTGCTGATGATCTATGTAGTGGGTAAACCGGTTGCTGGCATCATGAACGGCCTGACGCACTGGCTGGCCAACATGGGAACGGCGAATGCGGTCCTGCTGGGTGCCATTCTGGGCGGCATGATGTGTACCGATATGGGCGGTCCGGTAAACAAAGTGGCTTACGCGTTTGGCGTCGGGTTACTGAGTTCGCAGACCTATGCGCCAATGGCAGCCATTATGGCAGCCGGTATGGTGCCACCGCTGGCGATGGGGCTGGCGACGCTGGTTGCCCGTCGTAAATTCAATAAAGGTCAGCAGGAAGGTGGTAAAGCAGCACTGGTTCTGGGTCTCTGCTTTATCTCTGAAGGCGCGATTCCGTTTGCCGCCCGTGACCCGATGCGCGTTCTGCCTTGCTGTATCGTTGGCGGTGCAACCACCGGCGCGATCTCCATGGCGATTGGCGCAAAACTGATGGCTCCGCACGGTGGACTGTTCGTACTGCTGATCCCTGGCGCGATTACCCCGGTTATCGGCTATCTGATGGCGATTATCATCGGCACCGCGATTGCGGGTCTGAGCTATGCGGTACTGAAACGTCCGGAAGAGCAGCTGGTGAAAGCCTGATTTGCAGAAGTGCATAATCTGCTGAAGTGAAAATAACAGGGAGCCGGATGGCTCCCTGTTTGCATTTACAGACGGTTCCCGAAGTCAAAGCGATGGGAGCATACGCCTGGAGTAAAGCATCGCGGGCCATGGACAAAAAGCCGGGAGCGTTTTTGAACAACGCAAAGCGTTGGCCCGGCTGCGGGCGCACCTTAGGGATGAGGTGCGTAATCGCCCGCGCTGCGCCTGCCAGGGATGGCGTTTTTTTGCGTCTTTACGGAAGGCGTATGCTCCCTGAGCCAGCGTTCTCTCTAAACGAAAAGGGAGCATGCCAGCCAGTTAAGCGACAGGTGATAACGCAGTCTGGTGCCGCTCAGGGGCTGGCGGTCCTCGCGCCGCTGCGCGGTTCCTTCACTTCATTCGCCTGCCTGACGGACCGCCGGGGATGGCACATCCTGTGCCGCCCCGCCTTTCGCCCGCGTCCTGCGGGCTCTCCTGGCAGACTCATTCCGTTCAGCGCTGCGGATTGCCTGCTCCTGATCGCCACCGGCCTGCTCTGAAGCTTCTGGTGCGTACTGTTAAAAAGGGCACGAGAGTGGAGGCCTGAGCGCCTCTGCTGCTGAAAGGGCTATCCGCAGCGCTGAGGCGTGACGGTGGGCCAGAAGTCCACGCCGGGAAGCGTGGACAGTTCGGGGCCGGCCAGGGAGGGCCGATCCCCGAACGGTTCGTCGGCACGACGTCAAAGCCGAAGGTACCGCGTGAGCGGCGCGAGGACGGCCCGGCAGCAGCAGAGGTGCTCTGGCCCGCACTGCGGCTCGCTCGCACTGACAAAAAAGCTGCCACGTTTGACCGTGACAGCCTTTACAAATCTAATCTTAACTGACCAGCATTAAGCCAGCTGGCTCCCTTTTCTATCCCTGCTGTTCGGCTTTCAGCCAGGCAATCTCATCTTTCCAGATATCAGGATTAATGGTTTCCAGAATCAACGGGATGCCATCAAACCGCGGATCTTTCATCAGCCAGCTAAACGCTGTTTTGCCGATATTGCCTTCACCCAGGCTGTGATGGCGGTCAACGCGACTGTCGAAGGCGCTTTTGGCATCGTTAAGGTGCATGCCGCGCAGATAGTTAAAGCCGACAATGCGCTCAAATTCGGCGAAGGTCGCTTCGCAATCCGCTTCGGTACGCAGATCATAACCACCAGCAAACGCATGGCAGGTATCAATACAGACGCCGACACGCGATTTATCTTCAACATGCTCAATAATGGTGGCGAGATGCTCGAAGCGGAAACCCAGATTACTGCCCTGACCGGCGGTATTCTCAATGACGGCGGTGACGTTCTGGCTCTGGTCGAGAGCGATGTTGATCGACTCCGCAATCCGCTTCAGACAGGCCTCCTCATCAATCTGATGCAGATGGCTGCCCGGATGGAAGTTCAGCAAAGTCAGGCCCAGCTGGTCGGCACGTCGCAGCTCATCAATAAAAGCGGCGCGGGATTTCTCCAGCGCCTCTTCAACCGGATGACCCAGGTTTATCAGGAAACTGTCGTGCGGCAGGATTTGCTGCGGACCGAATTTGTACGTCTCGCAGGCGGCGCGAAAAGCATCAATCACCTCAGTCGAGAGCGGGGCGGCCTTCCACTGACGTTGATTTTTAGTAAAGAGCGCGAAGGCGGTGGCTTCTATTTCATGGGCGCGGATCACTGCCTGATCCACGCCACCTGCCGCACTCACGTGTGCGCCAATATATTTCATGCCTTTCTCCTGGGGCTGTGCACGGATGAGACGGCATGATACCCGATGCCGCTAGCCCATGAAATGTTGCACCAGCAGATTGATTGCACCGCCGCCCGCGATTAACCAGACAAACACCATCGCACCCAGCAGCAGCGGTTTAACGCCTGCCTCACGCAATGCCCCGAAACGGGTGGTCAATCCCAGCGCCGCCATCGCCATCGCCAGCAGCAGACCCGCCAGCTGATTCAGCGTGGTCACCACCGCGGCAGGCAGCAGCTGCAGCGAGTTAAACAGTGCGACGGCAATAAACAGCAGGGCGAACCAGGGAAATGTCACAGCCTGGCGCGCGTTGCTTCCTTGACGTTTGCCGCGTATCACGGCGCTCAGGCAGAGCAGAAAGGGAGCCAGCATCATTACCCGCAGCATTTTGGCAATGACCGCACTGTTCTCAGCTTCCGGGCTGATGCTGTGTCCGGCGGCCACCACCTGCGCCACTTCATGGATGGTTGAGCCGGTAAAAACCCCGAACTGCGATGCACTGAGATCCGGGAACAGCTCATGCGCCAGCGGCCACAGCAGCGGATAGATAAAGATCGCCAGCGTGCCGAACAGCACCACGGTCGCGATAGCCACCGCAACTTTCGACGGCGCGGCTTTGACTACCGGCTCGGTCGCCAGTACAGCCGCAGCACCGCAGATACTGCTGCCCGCACCAATCAGCCAGACGGTATCGCGATCCAGCTTCAGCAGCCGCATGCCCAGCAGGCAGGTTATCAGGAAGGTACTGGTCAGGGTCAGCGCATCAATCAGGATGCCGCTGAAACCGACGTCAGCGATTTGTTGTAAAGTGATGCGAAAGCCAAACAGGATGATCCCCAGCCGCAGCAGTTTCTGCTTAGCCAGCAGCACGCCGTTGTCGCAGCGTGACGCCAGCGGCGAATAGATGCTGTTACCGACCAGGATGCCCAGCATAATCGCCAGAGTCAGTGAACCCAGCCCCAGGGCGGCAATCATCGGTTGCTGCGCCAGCCAGCTGGCTGCCCCGGCAATCACGGCGGTCAGCAGCAGACCCGGGATCCAGAGCGGAACGGGATGATGCGGTTTAGCGATGCTCAGTTCAGTCATAGTGGTCACTCCTCCTGGTTGAGACCCGATCATGACGGCGACTGGCTTAAAAGTGAAATTGATAATATATTTATAATTAACCAGAATAAACGATAAGGCAGCAATCATGATAGTTTCGCGTCTGCGCCGCTGGGCGACGCTGATCAAAAGAGATGTGTTTGTGCTGGGGTTTGCCTTCCGCGATCCCCGCACACCCTGGTGGAACAAGCTGGGGATGCTGGGGCTGGTCGCCTATGGCATCAGCCCGATCGATCTCATTCCTGATGTCATCCCCTTTGTCGGTCTGCTGGATGACGCGGTGATTATTCCGACGGGCGTCATGGTGCTGCTGCGTTTACTGCCGAGAGAGGTGCGCATCAGCAGCAGCGAGCGGGCGCAGTCTCAACGTTCGCGTGGCAAAAAGATTGCAGGCTGGCTGGTGGCGATAGGGCTGATCTGGCTGGCATTAATCATTTACCTGGTCAGGCAGTCACTGAGTTAAGAGGCAACGATGCACATTACGCTGCGGCAAATTGAAGTTTTCACCGAAGTGCTTAAGAGCGGCTCCACCACTCAGGCTTCGCAACTGCTGGCGCTGTCGCAGTCGGCGGTGAGTGCAGCGCTGGCCGATCTGGAGAGTCAGCTCGGCGTGCAACTGTTTGACCGCGTCGGCAAACGGCTGGTGCTGAATGAGCATGGACGGCTGCTCTATCCCCGTGCAGTAGGGCTGCTGGAGCAGGCGGGCGAAATCGAGCAGCTGTTTAAAGAGGATAACGGCGCGATCCGCATCTTTGCCAGCAGCACCATCGGTAACTATCTGCTGCCAGGTATGATGGCCGCTTATCGTCGCGATTTTCCCCGCCTGCCGCTGGAGCTGAGTGTCGGCAACAGTCAGGATGTGATTCAGGCGGTTTCCGATTTCCGCGTCGATGTCGGATTGATTGAAGGGCCGTGCCATATGACCGAGCTGGTCAGTGAACCCTGGCTCGAAGATGAGCTGGTGGTGTTTGCCGCGCCAGATGCGGCGATTCTGCAACAGCCGGTGACGCTGCAAACCCTGGCTGACGCCCCGTGGATCCTGCGCGAACGCGGCTCCGGCACCCGTGAAATTGTCGATTATCTGCTGCTGTCGCATCTGCCGAGTTTTCAGCTGGGCATGGAGCTGGGCAATTCCGAGGCGATTAAACATGCGGTGCGGCACGGCATGGGCATCAGCTGTCTTTCGCGCCGGGTGATTGCCGATCTGCTGGAGGCGGGCACGCTGGTTGAACTGACGATTCCGCTGCCGCGTCTTATCCGCACGCTCTATCGCATCCACCACCGGCAGAAGCATATTTCCAAAGCACTGACGCGGTTTTTTTCCTATTGTCGCGAGTAATTACTAATAATTCCGGCGCGATCATGAAGTTAACTAATAACAGGTTGGCATTCGCTATACAGAGGCGATCTGGCTGCTACAATCGCGCCTCATTTTTACCCAGCGTAGCGTTAACACATGCATAATGACTCAAATACAACACAACAACCTGCATTACGACGTGCGTTAAAAGCCCGTCACCTGACGATGATCGCCATCGGCGGCTCCATTGGTACCGGCCTGTTTGTCGCCTCCGGTGCCACCATCGCTCAGGCTGGCCCCGGCGGAGCACTGCTCTCCTATATCCTCATCGGCCTGATGGTCTACTTCCTGATGACCAGCCTCGGCGAACTGGCTGCGTTCATGCCGGTATCGGGTTCCTTCGCCACCTACGGCGCGAAATATGTCGAAGAGGGCTTTGGTTTCGCACTCGGCTGGAACTACTGGTACAACTGGGCGGTGACCATCGCGGTTGACCTGGTAGCGTCCCAGCTGGTGATGAACTACTGGTTCCCCGACACGCCTGGCTGGATCTGGAGCGCGCTGTTCCTGGGGCTGATGTTCCTGCTCAACTACATTTCGGTCAAAGGCTTTGGCGAGGCGGAATACTGGTTCTCGCTGATTAAAGTGGCCACCGTGATTATCTTTATCATCGTTGGCGTGCTGATGATCACCGGCATTATGCGTGGTGCTGAACATGCGGGCTGGCAGAACTGGCAGGTGGGCGACGCGCCGTTTGCGGGCGGCTTTGCGGCCATGATCGGGGTGGCGATGATTGTGGGATTCTCCTTCCAGGGCACCGAACTGATCGGTATCGCGGCGGGCGAATCTGAAGATCCGGCGAAAAATATTCCGCGCGCTGTGCGGCAGATTTTCTGGCGTATCCTGCTGTTCTATGTGTTCGCTATCCTGATTATCAGCCTGATCCTGCCATACACCGATCCGCAGTTGCTGCACAATGATATCGACGATATCAGCGTCAGCCCGTTCACCCTGGTGTTCCAGAATGCCGGTCTGCTCTCTGCCGCCGCCGTCATGAATGCGGTGATCCTGACGGCTGTGCTGTCAGCGGGTAACTCCGGGATGTATGCGTCAACGCGTATGCTTTACAACCTTGCCAGCGAAGGTAAAGCGCCACGGATTTTCGCGAAGCTCTCTAAAGGCGGCGTGCCGCGTAATGCCCTGTGGGCCACCACCGTGGTGGCCGGACTGTGCTTCCTGACCTCAAAATTTGGTAATCAGGAAGTCTATCTGTGGCTGCTTAATACCTCAGGCATGACCGGGTTTATCGCCTGGCTGGGTATTGCCATCAGTCACTATCGCTTTCGTCGGGGCTATGTCGCCCAGGGACGTGACCTGAACGATCTGCCTTACCGTTCCGGCTTCTTCCCGCTGGGTCCGATTTTCGCCTTTGTGCTCTGCCTGATCATCACGCTGGGTCAGAACTACCAGGCATTCCTCAACGACAGCATCGACTGGTACGGCGTGGCGGCAACCTATATCGGCATTCCGCTGTTCCTGATTATCTGGTTCGGCTACAAGCTGACGCGCGGCAGCCGTTTCGTGAAGTACAGCGAGATGGAGTTCCCGGTTCACAAAGATTAACTCTGCGTCATCGCCCACGCTGAGCCCGCCAGGGATGGCGGGTTCTGCGTCTTTGCGAAAGGCGCAGGCTCCCTGAGCTTTTCTCCTGCCTGCAACACCGTTTTTTACTGTTTTTTCACGTCTCGCTTATGTTCTCGAATTGATAATTATTATCACCTGCACTATTGTGGCTGCGTTTTCTGACGTGATAGCCACACAGGGTTCAAACATGACTACCGAAACTTCGCTGCTGGCGGGGGAAGAGACGCTTCACCACACCATGCAGAACTATCATCAGGTGCTGCGCCGCCGCTTAATCTGGATTGGCGTGCTGCTGCTGGCGATACTCGCCTCGCTGATCCTCGACTTCACGCTGGGTCCGGCGGGACTCTCACTTGAAACGCTGTGGAATACGCTGCTCAGCCCCGAGAGCGTCGATGCCGGCACGCGCGTCATTGTCTGGGACATTCGTCTGCCCTATGCACTGATGGCGCTGGTAGTGGGCCTGTCGCTGGGTCTGGCGGGCGCGGAAATGCAGACCATCCTGAATAACCCGCTGGCCAGTCCGTTTACCCTCGGTGTCTCATCGGCGGCGGCGTTTGGTGCCGCGCTGGCGATCATTCTCGGCGTGGGTATTCCCGGCATTCCCGATCAGTGGTTAATTTCTGCCAATGCCTTTGTCTTTGCCCTGTTTGCCGCGCTGATGCTGGATGCCGTAACCCGCTGGACTCAGGTCTCTTCGGCAGGCGTGGTGCTGTTCGGTATCGCGCTGGTCTTCACCTTTAACGCCCTGGTATCCATGATGCAGTTCATCGCCAGCGAAGATACCCTGCAGGGCCTGGTGTTCTGGACCATGGGCAGCCTGGCGCGAGCCTCCTGGGAAAAGCTGGGCGTGCTGAGCGTGGCGCTGGCCATTCTGGTACCGTTTTCCATGATGAGCAGCTGGAAGCTGACGGCGCTGCGTCTGGGCGAAGACCGCGCGGTAAGCTTTGGCATTGATGTGCGTCGTCTGCGCCTGACTACGTTACTGCGCATCAGTATCCTCTCTTCCCTGGCGGTCGCGTTTGTCGGCCCGATCGGTTTCATTGGGCTGGTCGCTCCCCATATCGCCCGCATGATGTTTGGTGAAGATCACCGTTTCTATCTGCCCGCCAGTGCGCTGGTCGGCGCGCTGGTGCTGTCGCTGGCGTCGGTCGCCTCGAAAAACCTGCTCCCTGGTGTAATCATCCCGGTTGGCATTGTCACCTCACTGATTGGCGTGCCGTTCTTCCTGAGTATTATTCTGCGTCATCGGGGGACGGTATGATGGAACAGGGTCTGACGTTACGTGGCTTCAGTGCCGGGTACCCAAAAAATAAAGTCATTGATAATCTTAATATCGCGCCGCTGCCGCGCGGCGAGATCACCGTGCTGCTGGGGCCGAATGGCTGTGGTAAATCGACGCTGCTGCGTGCACTGGCCGGTCTGAATAAAGGCCAGGGCGAGATGTGGCTCAACGGTGAGGATCTCATGACCCAGCCGTTTGCCCGGCGTGCGAAGAACGTGGTTTATCTGCCGCAGTCGCTGCCTGCGGGCGTACATCTGCATGTGCTGGAGTCGATCATCGTGGCGCAGCGTGCCTCCGGTGGTCTGCACAGCGCCAGCAGCGAAGCGGAAATCATGCATCTGCTGGAACAACTGGGCATTGCCCATCTGGCGATGCGATATCTCGATCAGCTCTCCGGCGGACAGAAACAGCTGGTCGGGCTGGCGCAGTCACTGATCCGTCGCCCTAAGCTGCTGCTGCTGGATGAACCGCTGAGCGCACTGGATCTCAACTACCAGTTTCACGTAATGGACCTGGTGCGGCGCGAAACCGCCCAGCGTAACATCGTGACGGTGGTAGTGGTGCATGACATCAATATTGCACTGCGTCATGCGCAACATGCGCTGATGCTGAAGCAGGGCGCGCTGGTGGCGGAAGGGCAGCCGGATAAGGTGATCACGCCTGCCACTCTGGCAAAAGTGTATGGCGTCGATGGTCGTATCGAACACTGCTCGCGTGGTATCCCGCAGGTGATGATCGACGGGCTGACCGGCCCGGCACTGGTCTGATATTGAGGAGGCGCCCGGTAGGGCGCTGAGCATCACTGTTCTGAGAAAGGAATTTTTACAGGGCAGGCTGGCAGGACGCTGGCTCTGTGACAGAGCGTTAGCCAGCAGAGCAGGCATAAAAGTTCAGGGCCGCGAATGCGGCCCTGATTGTTTACGCCAGCAGATGCTGCGCATGGAAGCGCAGATGATCTTCCACAAAGCTGGCTATAAAGAAGTAGCTATGGTCATAACCCGGCTGAATGCGCAGCGTCAGCGGGAAACCCACCTCATTCGCGACGTCTTCTAACCGCTCCGGTTGCAGCTGATCGGCCAGGAACTGATCGCTGTCGCCCTGATCGATCAGCATTGGCAGCCGATGCGACACCTCCGCCATCAGCTGGCAGCTGTCATATTCCCGCCACGTCGCACGATCGTCGCCCAGATAGGCCTGAAACGCTTTCTGGCCCCAGGGTACCTGCATCGGATTCACAATCGGTGCAAAAGCGGAAGCCGAGGCAAAGCGGTTACCCAGACGCAGCGCCAGCATCAGCGCGCCGTGTCCGCCCATCGAGTGACCCATAATCGACTGACGTTCACTGACCTTGAAGTTATCCGCAATCAGGGCGGGTAACTCGTTGCTCAGATAATCGAACATGCGGAAATGGCTGGCCCAGGGCTGTTGGGTGGCATTGAGATAAAATCCCGCGCCCTGACCCAGATCGTATCCTTCATCATTCGCAACCCCTTCGCCGCGCGGGCTGGTGTCCGGCATAATCAGCACCAGACCCAGTTCCGCTGCAACCCGCTGTGCGCCGGCTTTGCTGGTGAAGTTCTCATCGTTACAGGTCAGCCCGGCCAGAAACCAGACCACCGGCGGCGGCGCATCACCGTGCGGCCCAGGCAGATAGATGCTGAAGGTCATCGGGCAATTCAGCACCGCAGACTGATGACGCCAGCGCTGCTGCCAGCCGCCAAAAATACGGTGTTCTTCCAGTAGCTCCAGAGTGGATGCCATAACGCCTCCTGATTACTTGTTAAAGTGCACGACCGAGCGAATCGATTTTCCTTCGTGCATCAAATCAAAGGCGTCGTTGATCTCTTCCAGCGGCATGGTGTGAGTGATGAAGTCGTTCAGCGCAAATTTACCGTCGAGGTAATCCTGCACAATGCCAGGCAGCTGCGAACGGCCTTTTACGCCGCCAAACGCGGAACCGCGCCAGACGCGACCGGTCACCAGCTGGAACGGACGGGTGGAGATCTCTTCACCGGCACCGGCGACGCCGATAATCACGGACTCGCCCCAGCCTTTGTGGCAGCACTCCAGCGCGGAACGCATCACGTTGACGTTACCAATACATTCAAATGAGAAATCCACGCCGCCGTCGGTCAGCTCGACAATCACATCCTGAATCGGCTTGTCGTAATCTTTCGGGTTGATCAGATCGGTGGCACCCAGTTTACGTGCCAGATCGAATTTGCTGGTGTTAAGGTCGATGGCAATGATGCGGCCTGCTTTCGCCATCTTCGCGCCGATGACCGCAGAGAGGCCAATGCCGCCGAGACCGAAAATCGCCACGGTGTCGCCTTCTTTCACTTTGGCGGTGTTCATCACCGCGCCCATGCCAGTGGTCACGCCACAGCCCAGCAGACAAACCTCTTCCAGCGGCGCTTCTTTACTGATTTTCGCCAGCGAGATCTCCGGAATTACCGTGTACTCAGAGAAGGTTGAGGTGCCCATATAGTGGAAAATGGGTTTGCCATCTTTAAAGAAACGGGTGGTGCCATCCGGCATCAGGCCTTTGCCCTGAGTGGTGCGGATCGCCTGGCAGAGGTTAGTTTTGCCTGAAAGACAATATTTACATTTGCCACACTCCGGGGTGTAGAGCGGAATGACGTGGTCACCCACTTCAACGCTGGTCACGCCTTCGCCCACGGCTTCGACGATGCCGCCGCCTTCATGGCCAAGAATCGCCGGGAAAACGCCTTCCGGGTCGGTGCCGGACAGGGTGTAGGCGTCGGTATGACAGACGCCGGTCGCGACGATACGCACCAGCACTTCACCTTTCTGTGGTGGCATTAAATCAACTTCTTCGATTTTCAGCGGTTCGCCAGCAGCCCAGGCAACAGCGGCACGGGTTTTGATCATATTCATGCAATCCCTCTTCCAGTCAGATTGTGACGCGCAGTGGCGCCGGGTGGTCGTAATGATTCAAAGCCTGGTGGGTCAGGCTCTTAAACATAGCGTGGAACGCTTATTCCGCCGCCTGTAATGGGTAAATCAGCTCATCGTTGAGCGGACGATCGTCAAATTGTTCAATAATCAGGTACTTCAGTGCTTCAACATTCGGCGTAAAGGCGTCGCGTCGCCACATCAGCCAGGTGGCGGTGTCGCGATAAGCGGGAGGTAACGTATGCGCCTGCACCCGTGACCGATCCGCCATCTGCTTCAGCACCGAGGCCGGGATCATCGCTACGCCCGCACCGCCTGCCACGCAGGCCAGCATGGCGTGATAGGACTGAATCTCCATCACACTGTTGGGCGCGGTCTGGCTGTCCCGATACCAGCTCTCCAGCTTCACCCGGTAAGAGCAGCTGTTGCGAAAGGCAAACAGAGTGTCGTCCTGTACGTCGCGCGCGGTGGCGATTGGCGCATGATCGAGCCCGGTGATCAGTATCATCTCTTCGCGAAAGGCGATGCAGCCATTGAGATCGTCATGGGAGACCGGGCCATCCACCAGCGCGGCCGCCAGGGTGCCTTCACGCACCCGATCGATGATTTCGCCCGAGGTGCCGGTAATCAGCGACAGCGCCACTTTGGGGAAGCGCTGGTGATAGGCGGCGAGCAGGCCGGGCAGACGCGTCGCCGCGGTGCTCTCCATTGAGCCCAGCGCAAAGTTGCCCGCCGGTTCACCGGTGCGGGTCATGCTCATCGCTTCTTCACTTAATGCCAGGATACGCTGCGCATAATTCAGAAAATTATGGCCCATTGGTGACAGGCGAATGCGCTGTTTCTCACGAATAAAGAGATCCACACCTAATTCTTCTTCCAGCTGGCGCAGCCGCGTGGTGAGATTAGAGGGGACGCGATGCAGCTGTTCTGCTGCGCGCGCCAGCGAACCCGTTTCGGCGACGGAACAGAACATACGCAGCTGAACTAAATCCATATCTTCTCTTCCTGTAAGCAAGTTGGTTAAAATTATTCACTTTCCGTGAGTTTAATCATCCTGCATGCTGTTAGCAAGTCAGAAGAGATCTCAGGGCAGAACAACAGGAGTTCAGCAATGGCGTTACGCGTCGCGCTCAGCGCGTTTTTAACCTTATTTGTCGCGATGGGCATTGGCCGGTTTGCCTTTACGCCCCAGGTGCCGCTGATGATTCAGGCACACCAGCTGACACTCACCAGTGCCAGCCTGGTCGCGGCACTTAACTATCTTGGCTATCTGTGTGGCTCATTTGATGCCATGCGCGCGCACCGGCGGGTTGAGCTGCGATTGCAGGCGGGCGTATGGGGCGCGGTGATCCTGACCCTGCTCTCAGCATTGGCCAGCGGACCGTGGCTGCACGGCGCAATCCGCTTTCTGATTGGCTGGGCCAGCGGCTGGGCGATGGTGCTGGTGGCGGCCTGGAGCAATGAACAGCTACATCGCCATGGCCGGGCAGGGCTGTCAGCGGCCGTTTTTGCCGGGCCAGGCTGCGGCATTTTTGTCAGTGGTCTGCTGGGGGTAGCGCTGCACACATTGCAGGTTTCTGCCGGTCTGGCCTGGGCCGCTTATGGTGCGCTGGCGCTGCTGCTGATTGCGCTGATTACCCGTAATCTGCCGCGTCGGGGCGAACTGCATCGCTCGGATCAGGCACCCGAGCCGCTGGTGCTGGATCGCAACCTTAAACGGCTGGTACTGAGTTACAGTCTGGCAGGCTTTGGCTACATTCTGCCCGCCACCTTTTTGTCGCAGATGGCCGCCACGCGGTTTCCTGACGGCATCTTCGCGCAGTTTGTCTGGCCGATTTTTGGCGGCGCGGCGATGATCGGCATCCTGCTGGGGATCCTGACGCGGCGCTGGGGGCACAGCCACGTCCGCCTGGCTCTGGTGCTGTGGGCGCAGGCGCTGGGCGTATTTGCCGCGGCGCTGCTGCCAGGCTTTAGCGGCCTGCTGGCCGGTGCGCTGCTGGTGGGGGGCGGTTTCCTCAGCGTGGTGCAGCTGTCGCTGCTCTGCGCCCGTGAGCTGGCACCTAATCATCTGCGCTACATGGCTGGCCTGCTGACCACCGGCTATGCTATCGGGCAGCTGGTCGGCCCGCTGCTCTCTTTTCTCTCCACAGCCCTGTTACATCGGCTGGAGCCTGCCCTGTGGGTTGCCGGGGTTAGCCTGGTCTGGGCCGGCCTGCTGGTGTGGCGGCGAACCGGGTGAAAAGCTTTCATCACCAATCTGATTGATTGCTGGATTCCCCGCAAAGAAAGTTTCACAATACGCGCCTGATTACAGGGCCCGCTGGCAAAAGCTGGCGGGCGCAACACCAGCCGGAGAAGAGTAAGATGAGCACCCTAAGTCAGGAAGCTGCCCTGGTTCACGAAGCGCTGCTGGCGCGTGGACTGGAAACGCCGTTACGTGCACCGACGCGCGATATAGATGACAACACACGTAAAAGTCTGATTGCCGGGCACATGACCGAGATTATGCAGCTGCTGAATCTGGATCTTGAAGATGACAGCCTGATGGAAACGCCGCATCGCATCGCCAAAATGTATGTGGATGAAGTCTTTTCCGGTCTCGACTACGCCAACTTCCCGAAAATCACCGTCATTGAGAATAAAATGAAGGTTGATGAGATGGTGACCGTGCGTGATATCACGCTGACCAGCACCTGTGAACACCACTTTGTGATCATCGATGGCAAAGCGACCGTCGCCTACATTCCCAAAGAAAAGGTGATTGGCCTGTCGAAAATCAACCGTATCGTGCAGTTCTTCGCCCAGCGCCCGCAGGTGCAGGAGCGTCTGACGCAGCAGGTTCTGGTCGCATTGCAGACGCTGCTGGGCACCAACAATGTGGCTGTTTCTATTGATGCGGTGCATTACTGCGTGAAAGCGCGTGGCGTAAAAGATGCCACCAGTGCCACCACGACGACCTCTCTGGGCGGCCTGTTCAAGTCCAGCCAGAATACCCGCCAGGAATTTTTGCGCGCGGTGCGCCATAGTTGAGTCTACGGCGGGCGCATAACGTTGCCCGCCTCAATGGTGCAGGTGCCGCATGCAACGCTATCACGCGCTGGATTTCATTCGTGGATGTGCCATTCTCGGCATTCTGCTGCTCAATATTGTCGGCTTTGGCCTGCCTTCTGCCGCCTACCTTAATCCGGCCTGGCAGGGCAGCGTCAGCCTGTCCGATGTCTGGACATGGGCGATCTCTGACGCCTTTGCCCAGCTCAAATTCCTCACCCTGTTTGCGCTGCTGTTTGGCGCAGGTCTGCAAATGCAGCTGCCACGCGGCAGTCGCTGGCTGACTGCCCGGCTCTCACTGCTGGTGCTGATCGGTTTTCTGCACGGCGTCTTTCTCTGGGAGGGCGATATCCTGCTGGACTACGGCATTATCGGACTGGTGGTCTGGCGGGTGTTGCGCGATGTCCCTTCCACCCGCAGCCTGATGAATACCGGCATTCTGCTCTACCTGGTGGGCTGTGGCGTTCTGCTGGTGTTTGGGTCGATCTCCGATCCTGAACCGACCCGATCCTGGCTGCCAGGTGCTGCCGATTTGCAATATGAACAGTACTGGAAACTGACCGGCGGCTGGGAAGCGATACAGAACCGGCTGGATCATCTCTCTTCAGGACTGATGGCGCTGGCGGCGCAATATGGCTGGCAGCTGGCGGGCCTGATGATGATCGGTGGCGCACTGCTGCGCAGTGGCTGGCTGATTGGCGAGTTTTCAGCGCAACATTACCGTCAGGCGGCGGCGCTGCTGCTGACGATGGGGTTATTAATTGCGGTGGCCGGTGTGGCAGCGCAATGGCTGTTACATTGGGAATTTCGCTGGACCGCTTTTTATCTGCAAGCCCCGCGCGATCTCGCCAGCCCGCTGATTAGCCTGGGCTATGCCGCGCTCTGTCTGGCTTACTGGCCGCAGATAGCGCGCTGGCGCATCAGCTATGCCATTCAGTGCGTGGGCCGCATGGCGCTGACCAACTATCTGCTGCAGTCGCTGATCTGCACCACGCTGTTCTATCGCTTCGGCTTCTATATGCACTTTACCCGGCTGGAGCTGGTGCTGATGGTGCCTGCGGTCTGGCTTATCAATATCCTCTTTTCACTCATCTGGTTACATTTCTTCGCACAGGGTCCGCTGGAGTGGCTGTGGCGGCGGCTTACGCTGATCTCAGCCGGTAAATCGCGCATCACTGACAACGCCAGATAATGACCGCCATCACAAAGGTTACAGAATTGTATGTAACCGTTTTCATTGATGTGACGCAATTCACGCTGTACGCCTCCTGCCCCTGACAAAATAGCGCCGGTGTTCAACCCGGCGTGATGCCTTATTTTTCCTCTGTGGAACTGCTGCATGATAACAATTCGTGATGTTGCCCGTCAGGCTGGCGTGTCGGTGGCGACCGTGTCGCGCGTCCTCAATCAGAGCAGCGCCGTCACCTCTGACACCCGCGACGCCGTGTTACAGGCGGTGGAAGCGCTGGGCTATCGCCCCAACGCCAATGCGCAGGCGCTGGCGACGCAGGTCAGTGACACCATTGGCGTGGTGGTGATGGATGTTTCGGATCCCTTCTTCGGTGCACTGGTTAAAGCGGTGGATACCGTGGCGCAGCGCGTGCACAAACATGTGTTAATCAGCAACTCCTGGCATCAGGAAGAGAAAGAGCGTCATGCCATTGAAGTGCTGATTCGTCAGCGTTGCAGCGCCCTGGTGGTGCACGCGAAAACGCTGCCTGACGCTGAGCTGGCGGATTTTATGCGCCACGTTCCGGGCATGGTGGTGATTAACCGCATCGTGCCCGGATTTGAACACCGCAGTGTCAGTCTGGATAACGTCACGGGTGCATTGATGGCCTCACGAACCCTGCTACAACAGGGGCATAGCCGCATTGGCTATCTCTGTTCCAGCCATCCCATCGAAGATGTGGCGCAGCGCCGTGAAGGGTGGATTCAGGCGATGGCAGAGCAGGGCATCCGGCCGCAGGAGAGCTGGATAGCCAGCGCAGAGCCCGATATGCAGGGCGGCGAAGCGGCGATGGTGGAGCTGCTGGGACGCAATCTCAACCTCAGTGCGGTGTTTGCCTATAACGACGGCATGGCGGCTGGCGCACTCACTGCGCTGAAAGACAACGGCATCCAGGTGCCACAGCATTTTTCTGTCATTGGCTTTGATGACATCCCCATTTCCCGTTACACCGATCCGCAGTTAACCACTGTGCGCTATCCCATTGTATCTATGGCAAAAATCGCCACTGAACTGGCGCTGCAGGGCGCAGCCGGACTGCTGGATGACACGGCAACGCACATCTTTATGCCAACGCTGGTGCGGCGTCATTCGGTGGCGCAGCGGCAAAATGTGGAGTCCGTCACTAATTCAGGCGATTCAGTCATGTAACCGTTTTCAATCTGTGATTACATTCACAGTTAATTAACATTGCTCTCACTATGATGGCAGCGTCTTACCGGACTGAAACATTATGTAACGCCAGTGTAACGGCATCAGTTGTGGTCTCAGTAGCCGGTTAAAGGGTTTATACCCTCTTCATGGAAGCATTCTGGCACAGGGAAGTCAGGTTTTAGACGGTGTTCAATGGCTTAACATTCTCATTACGTTAACCGACGCGCCGATCTGTTTTACCGATTGCTCTCCCGCCTGTATGGCGCGGTAGCGCTAAAAAGACCCTGCATAATAAAACCGGAGATACCATGAATAAGAAGGTTTTCACGCTTACAGCACTGGTTGCCAGCATGATGTTTGGTGCAACCGCTCACGCAGCTGACACCCGTATCGGCGTGACCATTTACAAATATGATGACAACTTCATGTCAATGGTGCGCAAAGACATCGAGAAAGAAGCGAAAGCGATCGGTGGCGTGCAGTTGCTGATGAATGATTCACAGAATGACCAGTCCAAACAGAACGATCAGATTGACGTGCTGATGGCAAAAGGCGTGAAAGCGCTGGCGATTAACCTGGTTGACCCGGCTGCGGCTGCGGTTGTTGTAGACAAAGCGCGTGCCAACGACGTGCCGGTGGTCTTCTTCAACAAAGAACCTAACGCCAAAGTGCTGGCCGGTTATGACAAAGCTTACTATGTCGGTACCGACTCTAAAGAGTCAGGCATCATTCAGGGTCAGCTGATTGAGAAGCACTGGAAAGCCACACCCGCGTGGGATCTGAACAAAGATGGTCAGATTCAGTTCGTGCTGCTGAAAGGCGAGCCGGGCCATCCTGATGCAGAAGCCCGTACCAAATATGTGATCGATACCCTGAACAAAGATGGTCTGAAAACCCAGCAGTTAGCGATGGATACTGCAATGTGGGATACCGCTCAGGCCAAAGATAAGATGGATGCGTGGCTGTCAGGCCCGAATGCCAAAAAAATCGAAGTGGTGATTGCCAACAACGATGCGATGGCAATGGGTGCGGTTGAAGCGCTGAAAGCGCACAACATGACCTCAATCCCGGTCTTCGGCGTCGATGCACTGCCAGAAGCGCTGGCGCTGGTGAAATCCGGTGCGCTGGCCGGTACCGTGCTGAACGATGCGGAAAACCAGGCGAAAGCAACGCTGGATATTGCCAACAATCTGGCTAACGGCAAAGCCGCCACCGACGGAACAAACTTCAAGATGGTTGATAAGATCGTCCGCGTTCCTTACGTGCCGGTTGATAAAGAAAATCTGTCTCAGTTCGTGAAATAAGATCGATTACGGGCGCGACCGCTGTCGCGCCTTTTTTATGTCACCACCGTTTTTTAGCCAGGTAAAATATGGCCAGTGATAATACGACCGCGCAGCGAGAATATCTGCTGGAAATGACGAATGTCTCAAAATCATTTCCCGGCGTTAAAGCGTTAGATAATGTGAATTTAAAAGTGCGGCCTCACTCTGTTCATGCATTAATGGGCGAGAACGGTGCCGGGAAATCCACCTTATTAAAATGCCTGTTTGGTATTTATAAAAAAGATACCGGCAGTATCCTGTTTCAGGGTAAAGAGATCGACTATAAAAGTTCCAAAGAGGCGCTGGAAAATGGCGTGTCGATGGTGCATCAGGAATTAAACCTGGTCCTGCAGCGTACCGTGATGGACAACATGTGGCTTGGGCGTTATCCGCGCAAAGGCTTCTTTGTCGATCAGGATAAAATGTACCGGGATACCAAAGCGATTTTTGACGAGCTGGATATTGATATCGATCCGCGCGATAAAGTTGCCAATCTTTCTGTATCGCAGATGCAGATGATTGAAATTGCTAAAGCGTTTTCCTACGACGCGAAAATTGTGATTATGGATGAACCGACCTCCTCGTTAACCGAGAAAGAGGTTAATCACCTGTTCACGATTATTCGTAAGCTGAAAGATCGCGGCTGTGGCATTGTTTATATTTCGCACAAAATGGAAGAGATTTTCCAGCTGTGTGATGAGATTACTATCCTGCGTGATGGTCAGTGGATCACTTCTCAGCCGCTGGAAGGGCTGGATATGGATAAGATCATCTCCATGATGGTCGGTCGTTCACTGAACCAGCGTTTTCCTGACCGTACCAACGTGCCAGGCGAGACGATTCTTGAGGTGCGTCATCTGACGTCACTGCGTCAGCCATCGATTCGCGACATCTCATTTGATTTGCGTAAAGGGGAGATACTCGGCATTGCCGGGCTGGTGGGCGCCAAACGTACCGATATCGTCGAAACGCTGTTTGGCATTCGCGAAAAATCGGGCGGCACCATTAAACTGCATGGCAAACCGATTAATAATCACAGCGCCAATGAAGCCATTAACCACGGTTTTGCGCTGGTGACTGAAGAGCGTCGCTCAACCGGTATTTATGCTTTCCTCGACATTGGTTTTAACTCGCTTATTTCCAATATCAAAAAATATAAAAACAGTATGGGACTGCTGGATAATAAACGCATGAAGAGTGATACCCAATGGGTGATCGATTCTATGCGTGTAAAAACGCCAGGCCACCATACTCAGATTGGTTCGCTTTCGGGCGGTAACCAGCAAAAAGTGATTATTGGCCGCTGGTTATTGACCCAGCCTGAAATCCTGATGCTTGATGAACCCACTCGCGGTATTGATGTTGGTGCAAAATTCGAAATTTACCAGTTAATTGCTGAGCTGGCGAAAAGAGAAAAGGGCATCATTATTATCTCATCCGAAATGCCGGAGCTGTTAGGCATTACCGATCGTATTCTGGTAATGAGTAATGGTCTGGTAGCAGGCATAGTTGATACCAAAACGACCACGCAGAACGAAATATTGCGTTTAGCGTCATTACACCTTTAATGAAGCAAGGGCTGTTAACATGAAAGCGACTACAAAAAAGAATGCGCTAACCTGGTTAAAAGAGGGCGGCATTTATGTCGTGCTGCTGGTATTGCTGGCTATTATTATTTTCCAGGACCCCTCATTTTTAAGTTTAATGAACCTGAGTAATATTCTGACCCAATCTTCGGTGCGCATTATTATTGCACTGGGTGTGGCGGGTTTGATTGTGACCCAGGGTACTGACCTGTCAGCCGGACGTCAGGTCGGTCTGGCGGCGGTGGTCGCCGCGACGCTGCTGCAGGCGATGGATAACGCGAACAAGGTCTTCCCGACGCTGGATACGGTGCCGATTCCACTGGTTATTCTGACCGTGTGCATCATCGGCGGCGTGATCGGTCTGGTCAACGGTGTGATTATTGCTTACCTCAAGGTAACGCCATTTATCACCACGCTGGGCACCATGATCATCGTTTACGGTATCAACTCACTCTATTACGACTTTGTTGGCGCATCACCGATTGCCGGTTTTGATACAGGGTTCTCGAAATTTACTCAGGGCTTCTTACGCTTTGGTGATTTCAAGCTTTCGTTCATCACCTTCTACGCCGTGATTGCCATTATTTTCGTCTGGGTGCTCTGGAATAAAACCCGTTTCGGCAAGAACATTTTTGCTATCGGCGGTAACCCGGAAGCGGCGAAAGTCTCAGGCGTTAACGTCAACCTGAACCTGATCATGATTTATGCCCTGTCAGGTGTGTTCTATGCCTTCGGCGGGATGCTGGAAGCGGGTCGTATCGGTTCGGCCACCAACAACCTCGGCTTTATGTATGAGCTGGATGCGATTGCGGCCTGTGTGGTCGGCGGTGTCTCCTTCGCCGGTGGTGTGGGTAGCGTGGCGGGCGTAGTGACCGGTGTGTTGATCTTCACCGTCATCAACTATGGTCTGACCTATATCGGCGTTAACCCTTACTGGCAGTACATCATTAAAGGCGGCATCATCATCTTCGCCGTGGCGCTGGATTCCCTGAAATATTCTCGTAAGAAGTAAGTCCAACTCCACGCTAAAGAAGCGACCTTCGGGTCGCTTTTTTTATGGGGAGTCAAGGGGGAGCTGCTATGAGGTCGAGGCTGCGAAGGGAACACGGTCAGATCGGAAAGACGCTTAGGCCAGTAAATGATCTGCCCGTGTCATTCCCCCCGCAGAACGCTTTTTATAGCGGAGAGTGCTGGGGTCGTTGCTGTGAGATCGAGTATGCGCAGGAACACGGTCAGATCGGAAAGTCGCTAAGGCCAGTAAATGATCTGCCCGTGTCATTCCTCCGCAGAACGCTTTTTATAGCGGAGAGTGCTGGGGTCGTTGCTGTGAGATCGAGTATGCGTAGGGAACACGGTCAGATCGGAAAGTCGCAAAAGCCGTCATCCATGACACGCTCGGCCCACGCCATCCCTGGCGTGGGACGCTTTCCTCTTCTGACCGTGTTCCCTGCGCGTTGAGCTTATTCATTGTTATAAGATTCACCCTCTTCAGATTTCTCAGCAGTCTAAGTCGGCTTTCAGAGGGGAAGTAGCACTGAATTATCTACCGTAGTCATGTAATTAATCAGCTTAATGATCGCTGCATAGTAACAGACGGCGACTAAACGTATGCTCCCTGAGCCAGCATATTACCGTCAGCTCCCTGAGCCCTGCACGTCACTGCCAGACTTCGGCACAGCAGTAACCAGCATAAATAAGCCGCAGCGCGTGAGCTATTTCCGCAGCTTCTGTTCCAGCTCAAGCAGCTGCTCCGGCGTCACTGCCGGGTAACTCTGCGCATCTTCAGGGACATCGCGCACGGCGGGGATCGGCACCAGTGGGCCCAGGAAGCGGGGTTCGCGCTTTAGCAGGAAGAGATCCACCAGCGCGCCCAGTCGGGCACCTACCTCACGGAAGCGCACGCTAAGCATGTTTTTTGGTGAGGGCACCGCATAACACTGCGCCTGAATACCCAGCTGTAAGGCGATAAACAGCGCACGCTCACAATGGAAACGCTGCGTGATGATAATGAAGTCGTTGGTATCAAACACTTTGCGAGTGCGTACAATCGAATCCAGTGTGCGGAAACCGGCATAGTCCAGTACGATATCAGCCGGATCGACACCGGCTTTGATGAGATCGCGGCGCATCGTCATCGGCTCGTTATAGCTTTGCAGCGCGTTATCACCGCTTAACAGCAGATAATTGACCTTGCCGCTGTTGTAGGCATTCAGCGCGCCCTGCATACGATAGAGGTAATACTGATTGATGACGCCGGTGCGATAATATTTCGCCGTACCCAGTACCACACCGACCTGACGATGTGGCAAAGAGGCGACATTTTCGTAGATAAAGGGCGCAGTTTTCCAGCTGATCCAGCGATCAAGGCCGAGCGCCGTTGCCATCATCAGTAAGATGATGAAAAGCAGACCAATGAAAACGCGTTTCAGCATGCGCCTGGAGACTCGATGTCAGAATAGTGAGATGGGACAAGGCTACTTGAGCTGTCACTGTGAAGCAAGTTACTGCCGGCTGGCTGTGCTCTTTTTGAACACTGCCGGATCGGATGCAATCCGGCAGTCTGAAGATTAAATCGAGGTACGACGATAATGACGGTACTGCGGCAGCCAGAAGTTGTTGGCGATAGCCTGTGACAACACATCTTCAGAGGTCACTACGGCGACACCCGCCAGCTGAGCAGCTTTACCCACTTCCATCGCAATGATTTTCGATACACCCTGGATATCTTTAATCTCAGGCAGCACCGGGCCTTCACCTTCATTCACCAGCGGAGAGCAGTCAGCAAGCGCGCGGCTGGCGGTCATCAGCATGGTATCGGTAACGCGGCTGGCACCCGAAGCAATCACACCCAGACCAATGCCCGGGAAGATGTAGGAGTTGTTGCACTGCGCAATCGGATAGGTTTTACCGTTCCAGCTCACCGGCGAGAACGGACTGCCGGTTGCGACCAGCGCGGCACCGTCAGTCCAGGCGATGATATCGGCTGGCGTCGCTTCCACGCGTGATGTCGGGTTCGATAGTGGCATCACGATCGGGCGCTTACAGTGCTTGTGCATCTCGCGGATGATCTCTTCGGTGAACAGGCCCGGCTGGCCAGAGACTCCAATCAGAATATCGGGCCTGGCATTGCGCACCACGTCCAGCAGCGAGATGGAATCATTGGTAACATCCCACTGCTGCAGGTTTTCGCTCTTCTGCACCAGCTTGCTCTGGAAATCGAGCAGGTTAGGCAGCTTGTCAGTGAGCAGACCAAAGCGATCCACCATCATTACCCGGCCACGCGCTTCCTCGTCACTCAGACCTTCGGATTTCATCTGTGCGATGATCTGTTCAGCGATACCACAACCCGCGGAACCGGCGCCCAGGAACACCACTTTCTGCTCGCACAGGCGGCTGCCGGCGGCGCGGCTGGCGGCAATCAGCGTACCCACGGTCACGGCGGCAGTGCCCTGAATATCATCATTAAAGCAGCAGACTTCATCGCGGTAGCGATTCAGCAGTGGCATGGCATTCTTCTGGGCGAAATCTTCAAACTGCAACAGCACTTTCGGCCAGCGGCGTTTAACGGCCTGAATAAAATCGTTCACGAACGCATCATACTCTTCGCCAGTGATGCGCGGATGACGCCAGCCCATATAGAGCGGATCGTTCAGCAACTGCTGGTTGTTGGTACCCACATCCAGCACCACCGGCAGGGTGTAAGCCGGACTGATGCCGCCACAGGCGGTATAGAGTGAAAGCTTACCAATCGGGATACCCATGCCACCGATGCCCTGATCGCCGAGGCCCAGAATACGCTCGCCATCAGTCACCACGATCACCTTCACATTCTGCTTGGTGGCGTTTTGCAGCATATCTTCGATATGGTCGCGGTTAGGGTAGGAGATGAACACGCCACGCGCACGACGGTAGATTTCAGAGAAGTGTTCGCAGGCTGCGCCGACGGTCGGGGTGTAGATGATGGGCATCATCTCTTCGAGATGGTTATCCAGCAGGCGGTAGAACAGCGTTTCGTTGGTGTCCTGGATGTTACGCAGGTAGACATGCTTATCGTTATTGTTTTTGAAGTCCTGGAACTGACGCCAGGCACGCTGCGCCTGCTCTTCAATCGATTCCACTGCTTCTGGCAGCAGACCGTTGAGGTTGAATTCGTTACGTTCTTCGATACTAAAGGCGCTGCCTTTGTTAAGCAGGGGAAATTCCAGCAAAATCGGGCCAGCATAAGGGATATACAGCGGGCGTTTACTTTCGTAGTCGAGTTCCATGCGGTAATGCTCCGGTTGCAGTGTTGTCTGGCGTCACGCCGGAAAGGTAGCGCCAGTTTTCTTACCCGTTATAGCTCAGACTGCAGGCCTGGCAGCGGCAGGGGAACCGCTGCTAAAACATTCACGACCGTGCTGCCATCCTGCAACCTGAATTATTCAGAGTAATTTGTAATGACGTGAATTATGGCGCCAGATCCTATGAAATTTCCCGCAGAAGTACAGCGTTTGTTCATAAAAGCTCACAAAACTGTGGTCTCTCTGACAGCGGGTTATGCTTTGTACAGCGTCACCTGCAGCAGCTCACCGCAACCAAATGTCTCAAGCGTCGCCTGTGTGGCGGCGAACTGGCTTAGCGTGGCATTTTCTACTTCGGCTAATACCGCTTTTTTTATCTGACGAACATCGCCACCCTGCATGTTCAGCAGGACCAGCGCCGCCTGAAGGGGCGGGAAACTCGGGTTAAAGGCGGCATTTTCCGCATAGCGCCCGGTGACAATCGCGCCGGTTGCGGTCAGCAGCGCAACACCGGCGTGTGACTGGCTGTAAGGCGCGTGGCTGGCATTGGCAGCGGCAACTGCGGCCTGCACCAGTTCATCGCCTTCGGCTACATAGCCGTGATCCACGCGGTCCATCAGGAAGGTCGTGATGTCCAGATCGCGCGGTCCAAAGGCATCCGGCAGATAATCGGCCAGGGTGCTGATCGCGCGTTGTGGCAGGCTGATGCGAATGTTCGTGCCGCTGTTCAGTTCGTTCATAAACTGACGGCAGTGACCGCACGGTGTGTAGTTAACGGTGATCGTCTCAAGCTGACTTTCGCCACGCAGCCACGCATGGGTAATGGCGCTCTGCTCGGCGTGAACCGTCTGCTGCAAAGGCGTACCGGTAAATTCCATGTTGGCCCCGAAGTACCAGTTGCCGCTGACGCCACGGGCGATAGCCCCGACGTTAAAATGCGACACGGTAGCAACGGCACAGGCCGCCGCCAGGGGCAGCAGCGCCAGCGCCAGAGTATCGGCATCCATTTGTGTCTGTTGCTGCAGTGAGGCGACCTGGCCGGCGCTCAGCACCGCCTGAAAGCCAGGATCGTCCAGCAGCGGAGCGAGTGCGGTTTGCAGCGTTGACGGCAATGCCTCAAAGGCAGAGAGGAAACGGGATTGCATGTGAGCCTCATTAGATTCAGCAGGGCGATGTGCCAGTCACCGGTTTATATGTGATCCACATCGCTCTGACAATGTAACCTGTGTTGCATGTTTCAACTTTGCGAGATCTCTCGCAAACTTTCAGCCAAACCAGTGCAGCAGCAGCGGAAAAATAAACGGCGCCAGTAGTGAGGTGATGATGCCGCAGATCACCAGCGCCAGTGAGCTGAATGCCCCTTCCTGATAGTCGAGTTCAGCGGCGCGCGCTGTGCCGAGGGCGTGCGACGCGTTACCTATCGCCAGTCCGCGCGCTGCTTTAGATTTCACGCCAAGCAGATTCAGCACGGTATGTCCGAACACCGCCCCCAGTACCCCGGCAATCAGCACGCAGATGGCGCTGATGGCGGGAATGCCGTGCAGCGAACCGGAGACGGCCATCGCAATGGGCGTGGTAACGGATTTAGGAACGATGGTAGCGGCGATTTCAGGCGTGGCACCCATCCACAGAGCAATAGCGGTGCCAGAGGTCATGGCGGTCACACTGCCGATAAAGCAGACGCCAATAATCGATTTCCAGCGGGCTCGGATCTGGTGCATCTGCTCATACAGCGGCAGTGCCAGCGCGACAACAGCCGGTTGCAGCAGCTGATTAAGAATCTGACTCCCCGCAAAATAGCGCGAATAGGGCAGCTGCAACAGCAGCAGAATCGGGATAATAATCGCCATCGCCACCAGCAGCGGATTAAGCAGCGAGATTTTCAGCCGTATCGCCAGTTTGCGCGCCAGAAAAAATGCCGCCAGCGTCAGTGGCATTGACCACCATATTTCACTCATCGCCTGACTCCCCGGCCGGACGGCGACTATGAAGCTGGTGGGCGCTTACGCCGACAATAGAGAGAACCAGGAAGGTGCTGACGACGCAGGAGATCACGATAGGGCCAAACTGCGCGGTCAGAATATCGGTGTAGCTCATTACCCCGACGCTGATCGGCACAAACAGCAGCGCCATATAGCGAATCAGCAGATGGCAGCCCGGTTTAACCCAGCTGACAGGCAGGATCTGCGAGGCGAGCAGGGCAAACAGAATTAACATCCCAAGGATGCTGCCAGGCAGTTTGATGGGCAGCAGCGAGGCGATGCCGATTCCGGCGTATAAGCAGAGATAAATGATGATAAAGGCGCGAAGATAGCGCCCGCAGACAGACAGCACGGTGAGCATGGCAGGCTCCTGTTTTCACTGAGCTTCATCATACGCATTAACCGCTTAGCGTGCTAGCGATCACATTTATGCAGCGGTGTGGCCGTAGCAGATACAGATTTTCAGGGGCGGGAGTGGAATGAAAGCGGTGCACATTCAGATCGAGGAGAGATAACCCTTCGCGCCCGTGATGAGGCACGAAGGGTTTGAGAACGGCACTGCGCTAAGCGGTTAAAGCCGCAGAATGCAGAGTGTTACTTAACGGGCATTCCCGGTACAGCACCGCTGTCGACGGACAGCACAAACAGCTCTTTGCCGCCAGGACCCGCTGACAGCACCATGCCTTCAGAGATACCAAAGCGCATTTTACGCGGCGCGAGGTTGGCCACGATAATGGTCATTTTACCGACCAGCACAGAGGGATCGGGATAGGCGGCGCGGATACCCGAGAAGATCTGACGCTTTTCACCGCCCAGGTCGAGCTGCAGGCGCAGCAGCTTGTCCGAACCCTCAACCAGTTCCGCCTGCTCAATCAGCGCCACGCGCATATCAACTTTGGCGAAATCGTCGATGGTGATGGTGTCACCTACCGGCGAATCTGCCAGCGGGCCGCTTGCGGCCGGTGCACTGGCGGCAGCGGCATCCTCTTTCGAGGCCTCAATCAGTCCTTCAACCTTTGCCATCTCAATGCGGCTGTAAAGCGCTTTGAATGGCGCAACCTGGTGGTCCAGCAGCGGTTGCGCGATAGCATCCCAGCTCAGTTCGCAGTTCAGGAAGCCTTCTGCACGGGCGCTCAGTGACGGCAGCACCGGCTTCAGCCAGGTCATCAGAATGCGGAACAGGTTGATGCCCATTGAGCAGATCGCCTGCAGATCGGCATCACGGCCTTCCTGCTTCGCTACCACCCACGGAGCCTGCTCATCGACATAGCGGTTCGCCAGGTCGGCCAGCGCCATGATCTCACGAATAGCCCGGCTGTATTCACGACCGGCCCAGGCTTCACCAATCTTCTCTGACGCGTCCACAAAGGTCTGATAGAGCGCCGGATCGGCCAGCTCAGCCGCCAGTTTGCCGTCAAAGCGTTTGGTGATAAAGCCCGCGTTACGTGACGCCAGGTTAACCACTTTGTTGACGATGTCGGCGTTTACGCGCTGGACGAAATCTTCCAGATTCAGGTCGATATCGTCGATACGTGAAGAGAGTTTCGCCGCGTAGTAGTAACGCAGGCTGTCCGCATCAAGATGCTGCAGCCAGGTGCTGGCTTTAATAAAGGTGCCGCGCGACTTCGACATCTTGGCACCGTTGACGGTGACATAGCCGTGCACAAACAGGTTGTTCGGCTTGCGGAAGTTGCTGCCTTCCAGCATCGCTGGCCAGAACAGGCTGTGGAAGTAGACGATATCTTTACCGATAAAGTGATAGAGCTCGGTAGTAGAGTCTTTACGCCAGAATTCATCGAAGTCGATGTCGCCGCGCTTGTCGCACAGGTTCTTGAACGAGCCCATGTAGCCGATAGGCGCATCCAGCCAGACATAAAAATATTTGCCTGGCGCATCCGGAATTTCAAAGCCGAAGTAGGGCGCGTCGCGGGAGATATCCCACTGCTGCAGGCCCGATTCGAACCACTCCTGCATTTTGTTCGCCACCTGATCCTGCAGCGCACCCGAGCGGGTCCAGGCCTGCAGCATGGCGCTGAAGGATGGCAGATCAAAGAAGAAGTGTTCAGAGTCGCGCAGAACCGGTGTCGCGCCAGAGACCACCGATTTTGGCTCGATCAACTCGGTCGGGCTGTAGGTCGCGCCACACACTTCGCAGTTATCGCCATACTGATCGGCAGATTTACATTTCGGGCAGGTGCCTTTTACAAAACGGTCCGGCAGGAACATCCCTTTTTCCGGATCGTAAAGCTGGGAGATGGTGCGGTTTTTAATGAAACCGTTCTCTTTCAGACGGCCATAAATCAGCGCAGAAAGCTCACGGTTTTCGTCGCCGTGGGTCGAGTGATAGTTGTCATAGCTGACGTTGAAACCGGCAAAGTCGGCTTCATGCTCGCTTTTCATTTCTGCAATCATCTGCTCCGGTGCAATCCCTAACTGCTGAGCTTTCAGCATGATAGGCGTACCGTGCGCATCATCGGCGCAGATGAAATAAACCTGATTGCCACGCATTCGCTGATAACGCACCCAAATGTCGGCCTGGATATGCTCGAGCATGTGGCCGAGATGGATTGATCCGTTCGCGTAAGGCAGTGCGCACGTTACCAGAATTTTTTTAGCGACTTGAGTCATAGTTTGCGTAGCTTTCTGTTGATTGAAAAAACGGGCTTAGATGGTAACTGAAGGCTTCTCCTGCGTAAACACAAGGGATTCACCCCCTGCGGTCACCGCAGATCCACGGGCATCTGATATCATTGACAATACATCGCTGAAACACAGCGTAAGCACAGCAGAAATAAGGAGTAGGGGGATGACAGCACAATCCCGGGAACCGCAGACGCCAGAAGGCCTGCGCGCCATCGTGGCTGGCGTATTGAGAAGCTTTGAGCATCCGACCCTTAAGCAGAATCTCACCGCCCTGAAGGCGTTACATCACGTGGCACAGCTTGACGGTACGCTGCATGTGGAGCTGCTCATGCCGTTTGCCTGGGCCAGCGGGTTCGACGTCCTGAAAGAGCAGGTCAGCGCCGAACTGCTGCGTCAGACCGGCGCGGGTGCCATCGACTGGCGACTCAGCCATGACATTGCCACCCTGAAACGGGTGAAAAACCAGCCGGGCGTCAACGGCGTGAAAAATATTATTGCGGTCAGCTCTGGCAAAGGCGGCGTGGGTAAATCCAGCACCGCCGTGAACATGGCGCTGGCGCTGGCAGCAGAGGGGGCGCGGGTCGGCATTCTTGACGCCGACATTTATGGCCCGTCAGTGCCGAACATGCTTGGCACCCAGGATCAACGGCCTACCTCGCCGGATGGCACCCACATGGCGCCGATCATGGCGCACGGGCTGGCAACCAACTCTATTGGTTATCTGGTCACGGACGACAATGCCATGGTGTGGCGCGGGCCGATGGCCAGCAAAGCGCTGATGCAGCTGCTGAACGAGACGCTGTGGCCTGAGCTGGATTATCTGGTGCTGGATATGCCACCCGGTACCGGTGACATTCAGCTGACGCTGGCGCAGAACGTACCGGTCACGGGCGCGCTGGTGGTGACCACGCCGCAGGATATCGCCCTGATTGATGCCCGCAAAGGGCTGGTGATGTTTGAAAAGGTCAATGTGCCGGTACTTGGCGTGGTGGAAAACATGAGCCTGCATGTCTGCAGTCAGTGTGGCTTCCATGAGCCGATTTTCGGCACCGGCGGCGCACAAAAACTGGTAGAGGATTACCAGACGCAACTGCTGGCCCAGCTGCCGCTGCACATTGACCTGCGCGAAGATCTCGATGAAGGTCAGCCGACGGTGATTCGCCGGCCCGATAGCGAGTTTACCGCGCTGTATCGCCAGCTGGCCGGACGCGTTGCTGCCCAGCTTTACTGGCAGGGCGAAGTCATCCCCGGCGATATCGCGTTCCGCGCGCTTTAAGCCCGACCCGACCCGCTGGCATATTGCGAGGCCAGCGGGTAGTGCATTAACACGTAGCCGCCATGTTCGCCTTCGCCCTGTGAAATCATCTTCCAGCCATGTTTCAGGTAAAAGGCCTGCGCCGCTTTATTCTTCTGCAGGCACTTCAGCGCACCGGTTGAGGTAAAGCGCGCCTCTGCCGCCTTAAGCAAAGCGCTGCCCACGCCGCGCCCCTGCCAGTCAGGATCGACATAGAGGCTGTGCAGGAAATTATCGTTCTCCAGCAGGCCGGCAAATCCGACCCGCTGTCCGTCAGCTTCCGCGACCAGCACGGTTTCACCCAGGATTACCCCATCAAAATCTTCCAGCTGCCACTCGCTGCCGTCCAGCCAGCGCCAGTTATGCCGACGCGCCGCCAGAAACAGCGTACGCAGAAAAGGACGATCGGCTTCAGTAAACGGACGAATCTCCACAAGTCAGCTCCCTTTTAATCCGGTCTAACAAAACTAGCAGCGATTTGCGGAGAGGGGCGGAAAAGATAAAGCGGGTTAAATGTCACGTAAATCGCTGTACACTGCCTGCCGGGCCAGAGAGCATCAGGCTCTTAGCGTTTGATAGCTTTCGTTAATCAAATTGATAACGACTGCATATTAGATGTTGGCCCGGAAATTATGTAACCTGCATCACATATTTTAACGGAGGCCACCAGATGTCTATTATCAATACCAAAATCAAGCCGTTCAAAAACGCAGCATTCAAAAACGGCGAATTCATCGACGTAACCGAGAAAGACGTTGAAGGTAAATGGAGTGTGTTCTTCTTCTATCCAGCTGACTTCACCTTCGTCTGCCCGACCGAGCTGGGCGACGTGGCTGATCACTACGAAGAGTTCCAGAAACTGGGCGTAGATATCTACTCCGTTTCTACCGATACCCACTTTACCCACAAAGCCTGGCACGGTTCTTCTGACACCATCGCGAAAATCCAGTACACGATGATCGGTGACCCGACTGGCGCGCTGACCCGTAACTTCGAAATCATGCGCGAAGACGAAGGTCTGGCTGACCGTGGTACCTTTATCGTTGACCCGGAAGGCGTTATCCAGGCAATCGAAATCACTGCTGAAGGCATTGGCCGTGACGCCTCTGACCTGCTGCGCAAAGTGAAAGCGGCTCAGTACGTGGCTTCTCACCCAGGTGAAGTGTGCCCGGCTAAATGGAAAGAAGGTGATGCAACACTGGCTCCGTCTCTGGACCTGGTTGGCAAAATCTAATTCCGCTTCGGCCTTTCGACCATTCTCCAATCGGGTGCTGCGGCACCCGATTTTTTGACCAGGATATCACTATGCTCGACACAAATCTGAAAACCCAGCTCAAGGCTTACCTTGAGAAATTAACCAAACCTGTTGAGTTGATTGCCACGCTGGACGAAGGTGCAAAATCAACCGAGATCCGTGAACTGTTGGTTGATATCGCCGGTTTGTCTGACAAAGTCAGCTTCCGCCAAGAGAACGATCGTCAGGTGCGTAAGCCCTCATTTCTAATCACCAATCCAGGTTCGAACAGCGGCCCGCGTTTTGCCGGTTCACCTCTGGGTCACGAATTTACCTCACTGGTGCTGGCACTGTTACAGACCGGTGGGCATCCGTCGAAAGAAGCACAAAGCCTGCTGGATCAGATTGCCGCGCTGGACAGCGACTTCCATTTCGAAACCTACTATTCACTCTCATGCCATAACTGCCCTGACGTCGTACAGGCGCTGAACCTGATGGCGGTGATTAACCCGCGCATCAGCCACACCGCTATCGACGGTGGCCTGTTCCAGAACGAGATTCAGGAACGTAACGTGATGGGCGTGCCAGCGGTTTACCTCAATGGTAAAGAGTTTGGTCAGGGTCGCATGAGCCTGGCGGAAATCGTCAGCAAAGTGGATACCAATGCGGACAAACGTGCGGCGGAAGAGCTGAACAAGCGTGACGCCTATGAAGTCCTGATTATCGGCAGCGGCCCGGCGGGCGCCGCGGCAGCCATCTACTCAGCACGTAAAGGTATCCGTACCGGCCTGCTGGGTGAGCGTTTTGGCGGCCAGGTGCTGGACACGGTCGATATCGAAAACTATATCTCCGTACCGAAAACCGAAGGGGCCAAACTGGCCGGTTCACTGCGCGCACACGTGGATGATTACAACGTGGACGTCATTGAAAGCCAGAGCGCCATCAAACTGATCCCGGCAGCGAAAGAGGGCGGAATGCACGCCATCGAAACCGCCTCCGGCGCAGTATTGAAATCACGCAGCATCATCCTGGCGACCGGCGCACGCTGGCGTAACATGGGTGTGCCGGGTGAAGAAGAGTATCGCACCAAAGGCGTGACCTACTGCCCACACTGCGATGGCCCGCTGTTTAAAGGCAAACGCACGGCGGTGATCGGCGGCGGTAACTCCGGTGTGGAAGCGGCCATTGACCTGGCCGGTATCGTTGAACACGTTACGCTGCTGGAGTTTGCCGGTGAGATGCGCGCCGATCAGGTGCTGCAGGATAAGCTGCGCAGCCTGAAGAACGTGGATGTGATTCTGAACGCGCAGACCACTGAAGTGAAAGGCGACGGCACCAAAGTCACCGGCCTGCACTATATCGACCGTACGACGCAGACCACTCATGAGCTGCCGCTCTCCGGTATCTTCGTTCAGATCGGTCTGCTGCCGAATACCCCATGGCTGGAAGGTGCGGTTGAGCGTAACAAAATGGGTGAGATCATCATCGATGGTAAATGCGAAACCAGCCTGAAAGGCGTGTTCGCCGCGGGCGACTGCACCACCGTACCGTACAAGCAGATCATCATCGCCAGCGGCGAGGGTGCTAAAGCCTCACTGAGCGCTTTTGACTATCTGATTCGTACCAAATCGGCTGAGTAAATTTTCGCCACTCAGACAATAGCCCTTCAGCACGCCTGCTGAGGGGCTTTTTTGTTAATAGCCCGCCAGCGTCATCAGCATCATCCAGATTGGCGTTGTCACCGCCGCAAACACGGTAGAAAAGAGCATGCTCGCCGCCGCCGGGCCGGTAATGACATTGAACTTCTGCGACATCAGATAGACGTTAACCCCGACTGCCATCGATCCCAGCAGCACCACCACTTTACTCTCCAGCGGCGGCAGATCGGTCAGCCACGCGATAGCCCATACCGTCATCGGTTGCAGCACCAGCTTCAGCAGGCAGATGGTATAGCTCTCTTTTAAGCCATCCCGCACCCGATAGTGTGCCAGGCTCATGCCCAGCGTCACCAGCGACAGAGGTGCAGCCAGTGAGGCCAGCATCTTTAGCGGTTCAGCGGCCAGCAGCGGCAAGGGACGTTGCAGAAAGCTCCAGGCTGTACCGCTGAGAATACCGATGATCAGCGGATTCTTCAGCACGCCGAGCAGGGTGCGCCAGAGTCCTTCCAGCGAGAAGCTGCCCTGTTTTGCCCACTCGACCGAAACGGTCAGTAAGGTCCAGAGGATCAGGCTGTTAAACACCAGCACCAGCGCCACCGGGGGCAGGGCTTCTGGCCCCAGCAGTACCGTGGCTACCGGGATCCCCAGCATGACGTTGTTGGAAAAGATGCCGCCCAGCGCAAAAACCGACGCCGCTACGCCATCCAGATTAAACAGCCTTGTTGCCAGCAGTCGCCCCACGATAAACACCAGCAGGCAACTGCCGAAAAAGGCCAGCAACAGGCGCGCATCCACCGGCGGACTTTGCGAGAAGGTGCTCATCACCCGAAACAGCATGCAGGGCAGGGCAACGTTAAACACAAAGCGGTTCATCCCTTCGCTGATGCTGGCGGGCCATTTCCCGAGGCGCGTCAGGCAGTACCCCAGCAGGATCAGGATAAACAGCGGGGCTGACAGGTAAATTTGATGGCTTAAGCTTTCAAACAGCAGTGGCATAGAGAGAGTCTGGTCAGACGATGATTAGTTACCAGACTAACAAATTGCTAACTAACTGTTAATCTGAACTGTGTCCGGAATGACCGTTGCCGGGACGCTAACCTAACCAGCGGCGCGCCTGCCGATCGCTGATGTCGCGATAATAGACCCGGTGAATAATTTCGCCACAGCCTGTGCAGCGGGCGGAAATATAGGTGGAGAGATACTGTCTGCCATTGGGTGCTACGGCACCCTTGCGTTCAATATTAATATCCTGCCATCGATGGCGGTGTGGAATAAGCGCTAAAAATCGCATCATACATCCTGAATAGTATGAAGTTCCGCTTCAGGAGTTTTCTAACCCCATGAAATAAAGTGTTTTTTACGATGATGCTGCAAGCAGGTTAATTATTATGGGGTAACCAGAGTCACTGCGGGAAATATTACCCATCCGGGTAATAAGCGGGACTACCTATAAAGAGGTATCTCGTTAACCCGCAGCATTAAGCCTTTTTTTGCACCCTCAGGCGTTGATCGGGATCATGTGAATTGTTTCAGCTCCGATTATTTCCCCGGCGGGAGTCGCTTGCTTTCGCTGCGCGGCTTGCCTATGCTGCAAGCCGTAAGATGACTCGGGGTGCCGCTTTCCACACGGAAAGGGCTGAGAAAAACCCGCTGACCTGAACTGGATAATGCCAGCGTAGGGAAGTCTGATGCCTGACCGCATTCGCCTTCTTGTTCGCCGGTTGGGAGCTACGATGACACATCAATCTCAACACCTTTCTGCCGCGCACTTCGCGCCCATTCTGCACGCTTTCCGCCGCCAGTCACCGCTGGTGCACTGTATGACCAATGACGTGGTCCAGAACTTCACCGCCAACGTGTTGCTGGCACTCCATGCCTCACCGGCGATGGTGATCGATGCCGCTGAGGCCGCCCAGTTCAGTAGCATCGCCGATGCACTGCTGATTAATGTGGGCACCTTAACCCGCGAGCGCCAGCAGGCGATGCAGGCTGCCGTCACCGCGGCTAATCAGGCGGGCACGCCCTGGACACTCGATCCGGTTGCCGTCGGCGCGCTGACGCTGCGCAGTGACTTCTGCCAGCAGTTGTTAAGCCAGCAACCGGCGGTGATTCGGGGGAATGCGTCAGAGATTCTGGCGCTGGCACAACAGGCCAGCGGCGGGCGCGGTGTCGACACGCTGCATCAGGCGGATGCAGCACTCGATGCGGCCCAACAGCTCGCGGAAACCTGGAGCACGCTGGTGGTCGTCACCGGTGAAGTGGACTACGCCACCGATGGTCAGCGACTCCTTGCTGTACACGGAGGAAGCCCCTTAATGACACGGGTAGTCGGGACCGGCTGCGCCCTCTCGGCAGTGGTGGCGGGTTTCAGCTCTCTGGCTGGCGATCGGCTGATGAATGTCGCGGCCGCCTGTCAGGTGATGGCGCTGGCGGGTGAAAAGGCGGCGGCGCAGGCTGCCGGACCCGGCAGCTTTGCTACGGCGTTTATCGATGCACTCTGGACGCTGGAGGGTAATCATGAAGCGTATTAACGCTCTGACGATTGCGGGTACCGATCCCAGCGGCGGCGCTGGTATTCAGGCCGATCTGAAAACCTTCTCGGCTCTGGGAGCCTATGGCACCAGCGTCATTACCGCGCTGGTGGCACAGAATACCTGCGGCGTGCAGTCGGTTTATCGCATTACGCCTGACTTTGTTGCTGCCCAGCTCGATTCGGTGCTCAGTGATGTGCGCATCGACAGCGCAAAAATTGGCATGCTGTCAGAAACGGCTATCGTGGAGCAGGTTGCGGCCCGGCTGAGCAATGCGGCAATCCCGTTTATCGTGCTGGACACGGTCATGGTTGCGAAAAGTGGTGATGCGCTGCTCTCGCCAGACGCCGTAGCCAGTGTACGAGAGCTGTTATTGCCGCAGGTCTCGCTGATCACGCCTAATCTGCCGGAAGCGGCGGCGTTGCTGGATTGCGCCATTGCGGCAGATGAAGAGGAGATGCGCGAGCAGGGACGGGCATTGCTGGCACTGGGCTGTCAGGCCGTGCTGATGAAGGGCGGTCACCTTACGGCGGCGGAGAGCCCGGACTGGCTGATCACGCACTCAGCAGAGCAGCGATTCAGTACGCCGCGGGTGAATACCCGTCATACGCACGGCACCGGCTGTACGCTGTCGGCAGCCTTAGCCGCGTTGCGACCACGTCATGCTGACTGGGCAGAGACGATTGGGGAAGCCAAAAACTGGTTACAGCAGGCGTTGCTACAGGCGGATTCGCTGGAGGTCGGGAAGGGTATCGGGCCGGTTCACCATTTTCATCAATGGTGGTAACTACGAAGGCCCGCATCGACCTGGTAATCAGGTGGTGCGGGCGGTTTCAGGTTCAGGGTGCTTCAAACCAGGCGCTGTTACGCTCGGCAATCGGGGTGATAGAGAAGATCATCTCCTGCAGATGACGACGCATTGCCGCTTCGGCTGCATCGGCGTCATGACGCTTCAGCGCCGCAAAAATCTCTTCATGCTGCTCAATCAGCTTGTCCGGTGGAGAGACTTCACTCAGCGTCAGAAACCGCACCCGGTCCATGGCCGCTTTGATGTTCTCCACCGTTTCCCAGGCCAGCTTACAGTCAATGCTTTCAGCAATCAGGCGATGAAACTCATCGTCCAGAGTGAGAAAAGCCTGGCTGTCATGCCGTTCAGCGGCCATGCGCTGCAGCTGCAGGTTATGCTCCAGCGCCATCAGGGCCGGATCATCAATCTCCAGTGCCGCACGGCGAACCACCGACACCTCGACTGCCTCCCTGATAAAACGGCCATCCGCCACCCGCTTAGCGGAGATTTTGCGCACGAAAGTGCCACGCTGCGGCAATACCTGTACCAGTCCGGCTTCGGCCAGCTTGATGAACGCTTCACGCACCGGCTGGCGTGAAACGTTGAAGCGCGCGGACACCTCTTTTTCCGAGAGCAGCGAGCCCGGCTGAATTGCGCAGGTGACGATATCTTTGCGCAGATACCGGTAAATCTGCTGATTTACCGGTTCGCTGGTAGTAATGGTATAGGCGATCGACATGCAGCAATATCCATATTACGGCTGGCAGGGGCCAGCGCGATGGGAAAGTGTCAGTCTAATCAGCGCGCTGCATCTGCGCCAGCGCTTTGTCACCAGGCTGTTATGCCTGACTCATACACTGTTGCACCGTCGCCCGCGCGCCCTGAGTCGTCAGTTGCTGGTAATACGTCGTCAGTCGGGCCACCAGATCGGCGTTCTGCGCTAAATCTTCGCCAAAGATGTCGCGCAGACCCAATAGCGCACGGACACGCGCTTCGCCTTCTTCGCTACCGGCAACCGTCTCTGACAGCGTGGCTTTCAGCGGATCGCGGATCTCAATCGGTTGACCCTGTTCATCGATGCCGCCGACATAGCGCATCCAGCCCGCCACGCCCAGCAGCAGCAGGTCGCAGCGGCTGCCGCGCTGCAGGTGCCAGCGCAGACTGTCGAGCATGCGTTGTGGCAATTTTTGCGATCCGTCAGTGGCGATTTGATATGTGCGATGTTTAATGGCACGGTTTTCGTAACGGGCGATCAGCGAATCGGCGTAGGCGTTGAGATCCACGCCCTGGGTACGCAGCGTCGGCGCCTGCTCATCGATCATCAGTGAACGGGCGGCGGCGCGGAAATGGGGATCGGCCACGCAGTCGCTGATGTATTCATAACCGGCCAGGAAGCCGAGATAGGCCAGGAAAGAGTGGCTGCCATTCAGCATGCGCAGTTTCATCTCTTCATAGGGCAGAACGTCACTGACCAGTTCTGCGCCCGCTTTTTCCCACGCCGGACGGCCATTGACGAAGTTATCTTCAATCACCCACTGAAAGAAGGGCTCCGCTTCAACCGCAACCGGGTCGTCGGAACCCAGACGCGCGCCTAGTGCCGCAAACGCTGCATCGGTCATGGCCGGAACGATACGATCCACCATGGTGGAGGGGAAGGTAATGTGTTGCTGAATATAGTCTGCCAGTGCCGGATCCTGATGCTGTGCCAGTTGCACAACAACGTTGCGGGTCACGTGACCGTTTTCCGGCATGTTGTCACAGGACATCACGCTAAAGGCGGGTAAGCCCTGATCCCGTCGGCGGCGAATCGCGGCCAGAATCAGACCGGGCAGCGAACGCGGCGAATGCGGATTCTGCAGGTCATGCACGATGTCAGGGTGATCGGGATTTAAATTTCCACTGGCAGGCTGGTGGCAATAGCCTTTCTCGGTGACGGTCATGGAGATAATCGCCACCTCAGGCTGGCTCATGGCATTGATCACCGCCTCAATACCGTCACTTTTGCCGTGCAGTGCCTGAGTAATGACGCCAATCACCCGGGTATGCAATGAATCATCGGCCATCTCGGTGAGGGTATAAAGCAGCTGCTGCTCTCGCAGGGCCTCAATCAACGCGCCGCTGTTGAGGTTCACTTCACAATAACCCCAGTCGCTGCCCTGTTCAGCCAGCTTATCGCTGCAGAGCGCCTGATGGGCGCGGTGAAATGCACCAAAACCGATATGTACCATGCGGGTTTTTAACTGGCTGCGGTCGTAAGCGGGGCGCTTGACCTCAGCGGGCAGGCGATCAATCTGTAACATAGTCCATCCTTATGGCAAACGGGGCGCAAAGCGCCCCGAAATCATACATCTGTTAGCGAAACAACACTCAGACCGAAACCGGTTTATCCTGAGTTTTCGGACTGCGAATCACAAATAACACCAGGAAGGCACCCAGCGCGGCAACACAGCCCGCCAGGATAAAGGCGCTATCGAATTTACCGGTGTGATGAACAATAAACCCGGTGACGATGGGCCCGATGATGCCGGAGAGGCTACCCACCAGATGGATAAAGCCGCTGATGCTGCCGATACGGCTCTTGTGCACCACATCCTGAATAATCGCCCAGTAGATTGCGCCGGTGATGTAGAGAAAGAAAATCGACACCGACATCATAATTACCGCAGGCACCACATCTTTTATCGTACCCGCCAGCGCCACACAAATTGCGGCGGCCAGCAGTGAGACCACCAGCACAATTTTGCGGGACAACAACAGCTTGCCGGTGATGTTAAAGATCTTATCGGAGATCCAGCCACCCAGCGCCAGGCCAACGAAACCGACGATCCACGGGATCATGGTGGTGATGCTCATTGATTTGATATCCAGGCCGTGCGCCTGCACCAGGTAGGCCGGGAACCAGCTCAGGAAGAAGAACAGAATGTAGTTGTAGCAGAAGAAGGCAAAAGCGGTGACCAGGATAATCGGCTGGCGCAGGTAGTAGCCAAACGGATGTGACGTTTCCGACAGATCAACTTCATCATTCGGGTTCGTTGCTTTCAGGCGATCAATCAGCAGACGTTCCTCTTCGCTGACGCGCTTGCTCTTCGCCGGATTGTCAGCGGCGAAGAAGAGCCAGAACGCCATCCACACCAGACCGATGCAGCAGACAATCACGAACGCCGGACGCCAGCCATAGGCGAGCGCCAGATAACCAATGATCGGGCCAGCGACCGCACCACCTAAAGGTGATCCGGCACTCAGTAAGCCCATGGCCGTCGCGGCCTGTTTTTTCGGGAACCAGCCGTTAATCGCTTTGTTGGCCGAGGAGCAGATCGGGCCTTCAGCCATGCCGAACAGCACACGCAGGATCAGCAGTGACCAGAAGCCGGTGGCCAGTGCGGTCATGCCGCAGAAAATGGACCAGGCACCTACCGCCACGGCCAGCACGATTTTAGGGCCATAGCGGTCAGTGGCAAGGCCGCCAAGGAAGTTAAACAGGGCATAGCCAAAGAAAAAGCTGCCGAAGATCATGCCAAACTGCTCAGCATTGATCGCCAGATCTTTTTCCACCAGCGGCACCGTCAGCGACAGGGCGACACGATCGAGGTAGTTAATCATGTAAACCAGGAACAGCAGCAAAACGAGGGTCCAGCGCAGATTCTTGAACATACAAACTCCGTGATCTGTTTTATCTTTATAGTCATGCCGGCGGGTACGCACCGGCTGAGGAGACCTGGTGTTCAGCGGATAATTAACCCATCTGAAGTATGACTTTGCAGCAGGTGCGCGGATCTTTTTCAAACAGGGTCATCGCACGCTCAATCTCCTGCAGCGGGAAGTAGTGCGTGACCAGTTTCTCTGGCTGGATTAACCCTTTTTCCATCCATTCGATCACCTGTGGGAAACGATTGCTGTTAAGACGTGAGGTAAACAGCGACAGCTCCTTGCTGGTCAGGCTCTGCTGAGTAATGCTGCACGGCTCGCCGGAGAAGCCCAGCAGGCCAATGCGTGCGGCCGGTGAGGCGAGGGCAGCTGCTTCAGCCAGAATGGTGGGATGGCAGGCCGCGTCGATAATCAGCGTAGGCTGCACGCCCTCAAGCTGTGCCGCCAGCGGGATTTCATTGTTATCAAACAGTTGATCGGCACCGCTCTGCTCTGCAAGTGCCAGCCTTTCCGGCAGGCGATCCACCACCATCACCTTTTTAACCTTATAGACGCCCTTCAGCACCTGAATCGCAGTGAGCCCCATCGGACCGGCACCGTAAATCAGCGCGACATCATCTGGCTGCGGTTTGAGAAACGCAGTGATATTGGCGGCGATAGTGAAAGGCTCAACCAGACTGGCGAGCCGATCGGGGATGCTCTCCGGCAGGGAAAAGGCATTTTTCGCCGGAGCCAGCGCAAACTCGCTGAAGCCGCCGTCACGGTGCACGCCAATCACCTGCAGTGTGGTGCAGACATTAGGACGGCCTACCGAGCAGGGATAGCAGCTGCCGCAGCTCACCACCGGATCCACCGCCACGCGGTCGCCCAGCCGGGCCGGATCAACACCGTCGCCCACCGCGTCAATGACGCCGAAAAATTCGTGACCAATTACCCGTGGATATTTCGCGAACGGGTTATGCCCGTGCCAGATATGCACATCAGAGCCGCAGATACTGGCATAAGCCACTTTGACCCGGACTTCGCCCGCCGCAGGTTGTGGCAGCGGACGTTCAGCCACCACCAGTTCACCCGGCTGTTCAATAACAACGCTTTTCATCAGCTTCTCCTTACCAGTTCCACAGGGTGCCATCTTCAAGACGGGCGACCGGGAGATAGGCAGGTTCATAGGGATATTTCGACGCCAGTTTCTCGTTGAATTCAATGCCGAGACCGGGTTTGTCGCCTGGATGCATGTAGCCCTGGTCAAAGGTCCAGTTTGCATCAAACAGCTCCATCATCTGTTCAGAGAAGCCCATGTACTCCTGCACACCGAAGTTCGGCACCCAGAGGTCAAAGTGCAGTGCAGCCGCCATGCAAACAGGGGAGAGATCAGAAGGACCGTGCGAGCCGGTGCGCACCTGATAGAGCGATGCAAAATCAGCAATACGCCGCATACCGGTGATGCCGCCCGCATGCGTAATGGTGGTGCGGATGTAGTCGATCAGCTGTTCTTCAATCAGCTGCTTACAATCCCAGATGCTGTTGAATACCTCACCCACGGCAATCGGCGTAACGGTATGCTGGCGGATCAGGCGGAAGCACTCCTGATTCTCAGCAGGCGTCGGATCTTCCATCCAGAACAGGCGATAATCTTCCACGCTCTTGCCAAAACGCGCCGCTTCAATCGGTGTCAGGCGATGGTGCATGTCATGCAGCAAGTGCTCGTCGAAACCAAACTTGTCACGGATGGCGGCGAACAGTTTCGGGGTGAAATCGAGGTATTTCTCGGTTGACCAGAGCTGCTCTTCCGGCCAGTTACCTTTGGTTGCAGGCTCATAGGCCAGACCTTTGCCTTTCGCCATGCCGTAAGTGGTTTTCATGCCCGGAACGCCGCACTGCGCGCGAATCGCTTTGAAGCCCAGCTCTTTGTGCTTCGCGTAGTCATCCATCACTTCATCAATGGAGTGGCCGGTGGTGTGGCAATAGACCATCACGCCGGTGCGTGATGCGCCACCCAGCAGCTGATACACCGGCATATTGGCGGCTTTGCCTTTGATATCCCACAGTGCCATATCGACGGCCGAGATAGCGGACATGGTGACCGGGCCACGACGCCAGTAAGCGCCCTTGTAGAAATATTGCCAGATGTCTTCGATCTGATGCGCATCGCGGCCAATCAGCTGCGGGCAGACGTGATCTTTCAGGTAGGAGGCGACCGGTAATTCACGGCCATTCAGCGTTGCGTCGCCAATGCCGGTCAGACCCTGATCGGTGGTGATCTTTACGGTGACAAAGTTTCTGCCTGCGCAGGTTACAAATACTTCTGCCTTAACAATTTTCATCCTGGTTGCCTTAAGTCAGCGTTCAATGATGAAAAAGTACGCTCTTTAATACTACCATACAAGTTAGGGTGGCAGAGTTGTGAACGGAATCACAGAGTGTTTACATAGCCTGAAAACGCCCGTTAAGGCGTGATAAAGCGAGGCAGCAGGAGGAATGTTACGGAGAAAATGGGCGCTAATGGCAGCAGAAGAAAAAGGGGCTTTCGCCCCTGATGTCGATTCAGGCAAGCAGCGCGCACTTCGGCGGCAGGCGGCAGCTCAGCGCGCCCGCCATCACCTCAATCACGAATTCGCGCCCGGAAAGCGGCTCGCCATCGAGGTTAAAGGTCATCTCATGCGGCGAACGGATCGTCAGTGACTCCAGTTGCGTGGTCACGATGCCGGGATTGTCATCGTCGCCGGTCAGCGAGTGCAGCAGGGTAGGCAGCAACTCCTGCGCGGTGACAACACTGACGTCAAGTCGGCCATCGTTGATCAGGGCAGAAGGGCATAACCGCTGACCGCCGCCCGCCTGACGACCATTACCGATACCGATCACCAGCGCATCACCCTGCCAGGCAAAATCGGGGCCGCTGATCTCGCAGGTATCCGGTTTCAGCGTATCCATGCGCATCAGGCCGTGAATAAAGTAGGAGACGCCGCCCAGCGCCGACTTCAGCTTTTCCGGCGTTTCAGTCGTGATACGGGTGCCAAACCCGCCGGTCGCCATATTGATGAAGTAGTGGCTCTGGTTTACCCTGGCCAGATCGATGGCACTGGCTTTGCCCTGAATAGCCAGTCGCAGTGCCGGTTCCATCTCTTCCGGGATGCCGACGCTGGTGGCAAAATCGTTGGCGGTACCCAGCGGCAGGATGCCCAGCACCGGGCGATGATCCGCTTCAGAAGAAGCCAGCGCTGTCGCAATTTCATTGATGGTGCCATCGCCGCCACCGGCCACCACGGTCGCGGCCTGCAGCGCAATGGCCTCTTTGACGTACCGATCGCCGTCACCTTTTTCAAACGTGACACGCACCGCAATGTCGAAGCCTTCTTCACGCAGGGTCGTAATAGCTTCGCGCAGATCATCATTACCCGCGCCTTTCCCATTCAGGATGAGCAGCGTAAGCGGTTTATTATCCATTTTGCGTTCCTTGAAGATCTACAGAGTAAGAAGGGATTTATAACACAGCTGCCAGCAGTAAATTATTGGCGAAAGAGAGAAAAAAGAAAACCCGCACGGGGGAGCCGGGCGGGTAAATGAGGTGGTTCCTGGTAAATCTGCCGTTTGTTGTTACTCGTTAGCAGCAGGCGGGACTATAAAGCAGCGCCGCGCAGGGGTCTGTGATCCTGTTCTGATTTCCTCAAAATGTTTCCGTTGGTAAACGATTATGAGGGTCCCGGGTATCTTCACCGTGATCGAAGTTGCGCAGCAGAAGTGCAAAACTCAGATCTACCTCCTCTGGCACCCGCAGCCAGACGCGATGGCCATCGCCCGGCGCAACTTCAGTGGGTTCGCCGCGCGCATTCTGCAGCGCGTCCAGCTGGCAATTCAGGTTCCCCTGAGGCGTCATGATCTCCACGCTGTCGTGCAGCATAAACTTATTCTTCACCGCCACTTCAGCCCATTCGCCCCGGCGTTCGCCGGTGAATTCGCCGACAAACTGCTGGCGGTCGGACACCGAAAAGCCCTGCTGATAATTCTGGTAGCTGTCGTGAGTGTGGCGGCGCAGGAAGCCTTCGGTATAGCCACGATGTGCCAGGCCTTCCAGGGTTAACAGCAGTGAGGGATCAAACGGCTTACCGGCAGCGGCATCATCAATCGCCCGGCGATAAACCTGAGCGGTGCGGGCGCAGTAGTAGTAGGACTTGGTGCGTCCCTCAATCTTCAGCGAATGAACGCCCATCTCACTGAGCCGCTCCACGTGCGCAACCGCGCGCAGATCCCGCGAGTTCATGATGTAGGTGCCGTGCTCATCTTCGAACGCGCTCATCACCTCGCCGGGCTTCATCTTCTCTTCCAGCAGAAACACCTTGTCGGTGGGCTGACCAACGCCCAGCGTTGGCGTCACATCCTGTACGGCGACAGGCTGGTGGATACCGACGATATTCCCCACCTCATCCTGCTGACCCTCCGCCACTTTATACTCCCAGCGGCAGGCGTTGGTGCAGGTTCCCTGATTCGGATCGCGTTTGTTCATATAGCCGGAGAGCAGGCAGCGACCGGAGTAGGCCATGCAGAGTGCGCCATGGACAAAGACTTCCAGCTCCATCTCCGGGACCTGCTGGCGGATCTCGGCGATCTCCTCCAGCGACAGCTCACGTGACAGAATCACCCGGCTCAGGCCCATCTGCTGCCAGAACTTTACCGTGGCCCAGTTGACCGCATTGGCCTGCACCGACAGATGAACCGGCATCGTCGGGAAAGCGTCGCGCACCAGCATGATTAGGCCGGGATCGGACATGATCAGCGCGTCGGGCTGCATCGCCACTACCGGCGCTAAGTCACGAATAAAGGTTTTCAGCTTGGCGTTGTGCGGCGCAATGTTCACCACCACGTAGAATTTTTTACCCAGCGCGTGCGCTTCACTGATGCCCAGTGCGAGGTTTTCGTGGGTGAATTCGTTGTTGCGCACCCGCAGGCTGTAGCGCGGCTGGCCGGCATAGACGGCATCGGCACCATAAGCAAACGCGTAACGCATGTTCTTCAGGGTGCCAGCGGGGGAAAGCAGTTCGGGTTTCATGATTTTCTCACTGATGTCAGGTCAGCATGTCGCCTCAGGCGGCAGGTGCAGGGCAGTTAAGCCCTGCAAAAGGTGCGGAATTGTAGGCAGTGAGAAAAGGGAAGTAAATTGATCGGGATCAAACTAGATCAAATGACAGGCATCGGCTTCCCAGCGATAGCCCATGCCGTAGACGGCGCGGATAAAAGGTTGCTCGCTATCGAGAGTCTCCAGCTTGCGCCGCAGGTTCTTTATATGGCTGTCGATGGTGCGGTCCGTGACCACGCGGTAGTCATCATAGAGATGGTTAAGCAGCTGTTCGCGTGAAAAGACCTTGCCCGGCTCCAGCGACAGCGTTTTCAGCAGACGGAACTCCGCCGGCGTGAGATCCAGCGGCTTGTCGCGCCAGCTGGCGAAGAAGCGGCTCTCATCGACGCGAAGTAACGAGGCGCTTTGCGGCTCTTCTGCCGACCGTTTTACCCGGCGCAGAATCGTTTTAACTCGCGCCACGACTTCACGCGGGCTGAAGGGTTTACAGATGTAGTCATCCGCGCCCAGCTCCAGCCCCAGCAGCCGATCGATCTCCTCGGTGCGGGCGGTGACCATAATAATCGGCAGTTCGGAATGACGACGGATTTCACGGCACAGCGTTAAACCGTCGGTGCCTGGCAGCATCAAATCCAGCAGCATCAGGTCGGGTGGCGTCTGGCGCACATACTCCAGCACCGCGTTACCGTCGGCGATGTGATGGGTACGGTAGTTCGAGGCATGCAGATAATCGATCATCAGCTGCGCCAGTTTCGGCTCATCTTCGACCACCAGAATCAGCGGGTCGTGGTTTTCCAGGCTCATAAGCGTCTACACAAGGGGAACATAGCGCAAGTGTAGCGCGATTTTCAGTCCACCTAAATCAGAGTGCGCCGCATGAATATCGCCGCCATGCGCGTCAGCGATATTTTTACAGATGGCCAGGCCCAGGCCCGAGCCACCGCTGGCGCGATTGCGCGAGCCTTCGGTGCGGAAGAAGCGCTCAAAAATCTGGGCCTGATGTTCCCCATCCACGCCCGGTGCGCTGTCATCAAACTCGATGCGCCAGTTGGGTGCCTCATAGTTCAGCGTCACTTCAACCCGGCCCCCGCTGTCGGTGTAGCGCAGGCTGTTCTCCAGCAGATTAGTGAACAACTGCATCAGGCGGTCGGGATCGCCAAAGAAGGGGGCGTTATCGGGCAGATTGAGTTTCAGCGTCAGCCCGTGTGCACGATAGCGTTCGGCAAAGCTGCCTGCCGTCACTTCCAGCAGCTGCACCAGATCGGTTGCCTGTTTGCGGTAGGCAAGGGCGCCCTCATCGGACAGTGACAGCTGGTGCAGATCGTCGACCAGCTTGGTCAGCACCACCACTTCGCTCTGTAGCGAGGCGATCGCTTCCGGCGTCAGTTTGCGCACCCCATCCTGCATCGCTTCCAGTTCACCGCGCAGGATCGCCAGTGGTGTGCGTAACTCATGGGAGATATCGGCCATAAAGGCGCGGCGCATGCTCTCATTTTTCTCCAGTGAGCTGGCAAGGAGGTTAAAGTCCCTGGCCAGCTGGCCCAGCTCATCCCGGCTGCTGACCTCAACGCGGGTAGCAAAATTACCGGCCGCCAGATGATGGGTGCCGTCAACCAGTCGTTTGACCGGAGCCAGCAGACCGCGCGCCATCAGCCAGGTTGCCAGCGCCGCCAGCAGCGTGGACAGCCCGACGATAATCCAGCTGGTGCGCCGCTGCTGCTGATCAAAGTTAATGTCGGTGCTGCGCGTCAGCCGCTCCGGCGGCGAGCCGATGACCCAGCCGACCACTTTATTATTGCTGGTGGTGATATTGCGTCGCGTGCCTTCGGGCGGCACCGGCGATTTTGGCCCGGCCAGCACTTTATATTGCTGATCGAGGATCCAGAACTGGGTGCGCCAGCCGTGCGGCGGCAGCTGACTGTTACTGTCGGGATTCTGCTCCAGCGAGCGCAGCATGGTGAACACCAGCCGATCGTTGTGGCGCAAAAAATCCCAGTTGCCGTGCTGCTCATACTGATCGGCCAGGGCATCGCTGAGCAGATTTAACCGCTGCTCGTTGCCGCGCTTAATGTAGTCGACAAAGCCATGCTCGAAACTGAGGCGAACCCCCCAGTGCATGGTAATCAGCACCAGCATGCAGGTGGCGAAAATCGCCATAAACAGTTTGGCACCGATGCCCAGGCGCAGGTTATCTCTCATTTTTTTCTCCGGCGTCGCAAATCAACGTTGGTACTCACCTGTGGCGGCACGCGCCAGAACACCAGCGCGGGCAGGATGATAATCAGCGACATGCAAAGGTAGGTATAAATAAACATCTGATGTTCCGCCGTGCTGTTCGCTGCGCTCTCCTGAGCAAATGCCCCCAGCAGCAGCCCGGCCACGGTAACGCCAATACTCATCGACAACTGCATAATCATCGACAGCATGCTGTTGCCGCTGGACGCCAGCTCATCAGGCAGCTCCTTCAGCGTCAGGGTATTCATTGAAGAGAAGCGGATGGCGTTGACCATGCCCTGCAGAAACAGCACCAGCGGCAGCAGCCAGACCCAGCCCAGAATTGCCACCAGCGGGAACAGCAGGACCACCAGCGCCAGCGCCACGGTCGACATCACCAGCACGTTGCGGTAGCCAAAGAGATTGACGATGCGCACCACAATGCGTTTCATCCCCATATTCCCCAGCACCATCGGAATCATCATCAGACCGGCGTGAAACGGGCTGTAACCCATGCCGAGCTGCAGAAAGATAGGCGTCATAAAGGGCAGCATGCCGCTGCCGATGCGGCCGGTAAAACTGCCGAGCAGGCCGATAGAGTAGATGCGATTATCAAACAGCTTCAGGCTGAACAGCGCATTATCATTGCCGCGCGCATGCATCAGGTAGAACAGCAGAGAGAACATGCCAATGAGGATCATGGCACCCAGCAGCAGCGGAGAGCCGCCACTGCTGCGCTGACCATCCAGCGCCAGTGTCAGGGTTGCCATTCCGGCGGCCAGCAGGATAAAACCGCCGAAATCAAAGCGCCGCGTCTGCATGCTGTAGTTGGGCATCAGCATCAGGGTGGCAATAGCGCCTGCAATGCCGACCGGGATATTGATCAGAAAGATCCAGTGCCAGCTGGCGTACTCCACCAGCACACCGCCCAGCGCCGGACCCAGCAGCGGGCCAATCTGGCCGGGCAGAGTGACAAACGTCATGGCGGACATATACTGCTCGCGCGGCACGATTTTCATCACCGTCAGGCGACCCACTGGCACCATCATTGCCCCGCCAATCCCCTGAACCACTCTCGACAGCACCAGTTGATCGAGGGTGCCGGAGAGGGCGCACAGCAGTGATCCCAGGCTGAACAGTACAATCGCGCAGAAGAAAATGTTGCGCACGCCAAAACGATCGGCCAGCCAGCCGCTGACCGGCAGCATGACGGCGACCGTCAGCACGTAATAGACGATGACCGAGTGCATGTGCAGCGGGCTGACACCCAGATCGTGCGCCATCGATGGGATCGCGGTATTCACGATGGTGGTATCCAGCGTCTGCATAAAGAAGCCGATGGCAACAATCCACAGTTGCCAGCGGACGTTAGTGCTTTGCGTACTCATCGATCCCCCCCGATAAAGGCGTCACGTCCGATGCCTGCTGCCGCCATACCTGTTACGGCTGCTGCGCGGCGGCCAGCGGGCGTTTTTTACGGCGCAATTTATCCATCATTAAATAGACCACCGGCGTGGTGTAGAGCGTCAGCAACTGGCTCATCACCAGCCCGCCGGCAATGGTAATCCCCAGCGGCTGACGCAGCTCTGCGCCGTCGCCGCTGGTCAGCACCAGCGGCAGCGCGCCAAACAGCGCCGCCAGCGTCGTCATCATAATCGGCCGGAAGCGCAACAGGCACGCCTGGAAAATCGCTTCCCGCGCGCTGAGCTGGCCGTTGCGCTCTGCCTCCAGCGCAAAATCGACCATCATGATGGCGTTCTTTTTCACGATACCGATCAGCAGCAGAATACCGATCAGCGCAATCAGGCTGAAGGGCGTATCGAACAGCTCCAGCGCCAGCAGTGCACCGACACCCGCCGAGGGCAGGGTAGAGAGGATCGTCAGCGGATGGACATAGCTCTCATAGAGGATCCCCAGCACGATATAGACCGCTGCAATCGCCGCCAGCATCAGCCAGAGCTGATTGCTTTGCGACTGCTGAAACACCTGCGCCGTACCGGCAAAGCTGCCGCGCACGCTGGAGGGCACGCCAATCGCAGTCATGGTGCGTTCAATCGCCTCCGACGCCTGCGACAGCGACACCCCTTCCGGCAGGTTAAATGAGATGGTCGAGGCGGCAGACAGCCCTTCATGATTGACCGAGAGCGGCGCATTCGCGGGCTGCCAGTGGGCGAACCACGACAGCGGAATTGCTTTACCTTCGCTGTTTATCACAAACATCTGTGACAGGGCGCTGATATCCTGGGTGTAGCGCGGATCGACCTCCATCACCACTTTGTACTGGTTAAGCGGCTGATAGATGGTGGAGATCTGACGCTGACCAAAGGCGTTATTCAGCAGGGCATTGGCCTGAGAGACATCGATGCCAAGCCGCGCCATGCTTTCCCGGTCATAGGTCAGCGCCATCTCGCTGCCTTTATCCTGCTGATCGGAGTTCACATCCGCCAGCTGCGGCAGGGCGGAGAACGCCTGACGGATTTTTGGCTCCCACTCACGCAGGGCGTTAAGGTCGTCCGACAGCAGGGAATATTGATAACCGGCATTCGATTCCCGACCGCCGACGCGCAGATCCTGCACCGCATTCAGATAGAGACTCGCCCCGGGTTCTTTCGCCAGCTTATTGCGCAGGCGGGCGATAATCTCCACTGCACTCCCTTTCCGCTCCGACAGCGGCTTCAGCGAAATAAACATGGAGCCGCTGTTGGTACGCATCCCGCCGGTGAAGCCCACCACGCTCTCTACCGCCGGATCGGCCCCGACAATCTCCATAAAATCCTGCAGCTTACTGCGCATCGCCTGAAACGAAATGCTCTGGTCGGCAGAGATGAAACCGGAAAGTCGTCCGGTATCCTGCTCCGGCATAAAGGTTTTCGGAATATGAACAAACAGCCAGCCGGTCAGGACGATGGTGGCGAAAAACAGTACCATCACCCAGCGCGCATGGTTCAGTACCACGCTAAGCGAGCGGCCATAGCCCTGCTGGATCGCCATCAGCAACCGGCCCGCGCCGCGCTGACGCGGCTGGCTGCGCGGCGCGTGCGGCTTCAGCAGATAGGCACACATCACCGGCGTCAGGGTGACCGAGATAAACAGCGAGATGACGATAGCCACCGACAGCGTAATGGCAAATTCTGAGAAGAAGCGGCCAATCAGTCCGCCAATCATCAGCAGCGGCAGGAACACGGCAATTAGTGACAGGCTCATCGACAACACGGTAAAACCGACTTCCCGCACCCCTTTCAGCGCGGCGGCCAGCGGCTTCATGCCCGCTTCCACGTGTCGGGCAATGTTCTCCAGCACTACAATCGCATCATCCACCACAAAGCCAGTGGCGATGGTCAGCGCCATCAGCGACAGGTTGTTGAGGCTGAAGCCGCACAGGTACATCGCGGCAAAGGTGCCGATCAGCGAAACCGGCACGGCGACGGCGGGGATCAGCGTGGCGCGGCCTGAACGCAGGAAAACAAACACCACCAGAATCACCAGCGCCACGGCGATCACCAGCGACTGCTCCACCTCATGCAGCGAGGCGCGAATGGTGGGTGAGCGATCCTGAGCGATCTGCAGATCGATGGCGGCCGGGATCACCTCATGCAGCAGCGGCATTTCGGCGCGGATGCGGTCCACCGTATCGATGACGTTGGCTTCAGGCGTTTTGCGGATCAGCAGCAGCACCGCCGGTTTACCGCGCGACATCCCTGCGTTGCGTACGTCCTGCACTGAATCTTCGACTGTCGCCACATCCGACAGCCTGACCGCCGCGCCGTTGTTGTAATGCACTATCAGCGGCTGATACTCACTGGCGGTTTGCAGCGCGTCATTGGTACGCAACTGCCAGCGCTGCTGCGAATCATCCAGTGCGCCCTGCGGCCGTCGCTGATTGGCGTTGGAAATGGCGGTGCGCACCGCATCCAGCGAGACGCCCTGATTAAACAGCGCCTGTGGATTCAGGGCCACGCGGACCGCAGGCAGCGAGCTGCCGCCCACGGTGACGTCGCCCACGCCCTCAATCTGTGACAGTTTCTGCGCCAGCTGGGTCGAGGCGTAATCGTAGAGCTGACCCGGATTATAGGTATCCGAAGTCAGCGTCATGATCATAATCGGCGCATCTGAAGGGTTCACTTTGCGATAGGTCGGGCGCGACGGCATCCCGGTAGGCAGCAGGCTTTGCGCCGCGTTAATCGCGGCCTGAACATCGCGCGCGGCTCCGTTGATGTCGCGATCAAAATCAAACACCAGAATGATGCGGGTGCTGCCCAGCGAACTGGTGGAGGTCATTTCACTGACGCCCGCGATGCGTCCCAGCGAGCGCTCCAGCGGCGTGGCCACCGACGACGCCATGATCTCCGGTGCGGCACCCGGCAGCGAAGCCGAGATAACGATCACCGGAAAATCAACCTGCGGCAGCGGCGCCACCGGCAGCAGCCGGAAACCCAGCATCCCCGCCAGTGCGATGGCCAGCGTCAGCAGCGTGGTGGCGACGGGCCGGTTGATGAACAGGGCAAAGAACTTCACTCTGCGGCCTCCGTGCGGGCAAAGCGGCGGCGGGTGGCGTGCGCCAGTCGATCAAACAGCAGGTAGATCACCGGGGTGGTAAACAGGGTCAGCACCTGGCTCAGAATCAGCCCGCCGACCATGGCAATCCCCAGCGGATGACGCAGTTCGGCACCGACGCCGGTGCTGAGCATCAGCGGCAGCGCGCCGAGCAGGGCGGCCAGCGTGGTCATCAGAATCGGGCGGAAGCGCAGCAGGCAGGCCTGATAGATGGCATCAACAGGTTTCATACCCTGTTCACGTTCGGCCGCCAGCGCAAAGTCGATCATCATGATGGCGTTCTTTTTCACGATGCCGATCAGCAGGATGATGCCGATTATCGCCACGATATCCAGTTCATTGCCGCTGAGCATCAGCGCCAGCAGCGCGCCGACACCCGCCGTAGGCAGCGTTGAGAGAATTGTGATGGGGTGAATAAAGCTCTCATAAAGCACGCCCAGCACGATGTACATCGCCACAATGGCCGCCACAATCAACCAGACAGTGCTGCTCAGCGCCGCTTCAAAGGCCAGCGTGCTGCCCTGGAACTGCGTCATCAGCTCTGCGGGCATGCCAAGCTCGGCTTCAGCCTGCGACACCGCTTTCACCGCATCTTCCAGCGAATAGCCGTCAGCCACGTTGAAGGAGAAGGTCGCCGACGGGAACTGGTCGAGATGATTAATGCTGAGCGGCGTGTTGCGCTGTTCAATGCGGGCAATGGCGCTCAGCGGTACGCTGCCGCCGTCGCTGCTGTTAAGGCGAATCGCCTCCAGGCTCTCCATGCCTGGAGTGGCACTATTGTCCTGCTCCAGCACCACCCGATACTGGTTCGCCTGGGTATAAATGGTGGAGATGAGCCGCTGACCGAAGGCGTTGTACAGCGCGTTATCGACATCCGCCATGCTGATGCCGAGGCGGCTGGCGCTGTCGCGGTCCACTTTGACATAGGCTTCCAGTCCCTGATCCTGCCAGTCACTGCTGACATCGCGCAGCTGTGGCAGGGTGCTGAGCCGGGTCAGCAGCGCCGGAACCCAGGTGCTGAGTGAAGACAGTGAACCCGATTGCAGCGTGAACTGATAGGGCGTGCGGCTCGCCTGGGTATCGATGGTGAGATCCTGCACCGCCTGCAGCCACAGCTGCACGCCCGGTACCTCACTGACCTGCTGTTGCAGGCGCTGCTGAATGGCAGGAATGCGGTCGTCGCGTTGATCCAGCGGTTTGAGGTTGATCTGCAGACGCGCGCTGTTCAGCGAGGCATTGGTGCCATCCACGCCGACAAACGAAGTCATGCTCTCCACTGCCGGATCTTTCATGATGATGGAGGCGACGTCGCGGGTGCGCTGCGCCATGCTGGCATAGGAGACCGACTGCGGTGCCTGCAGCGTGCCCTGAATAATGCTGTTGTCCTGCTGCGGGAAAAAGCCTTTCGGGATGATCATCCACAGCAACAGCGTCAGCACCAGGGTGCCAAGCGCCACCGACAGCGTGAGCCAGGGATGATTAAGTACCCGTTTCAGGCCGCGGCCATAGGCGGCCACGATACGATCAAACATCGCTTCGCTGGCCCGCGAAAAGCGGTTCTGTTTGCGCAGCGACTCCGCGCTCAGCATCCTGGCGCACATCATCGGCGTCAGGGTCAGTGAGACCACCGCTGAAATCAGAATCGCCACCGCCAGCGTCACGGCAAATTCGCGGAACAGACGGCCGATCACGTCGCCCATAAACAGCAGCGGGATCAGGACCGCAATCAGCGAGAAGGTGAGGGAGATGATGGTAAAGCCGATCTCGCCGGCACCTTTCAGCGCGGCGGTGAGCGGCTTTTCCCCTTTCTCGATATAGCGTGAGATGTTCTCAATCACCACGATGGCATCATCGACCACAAAGCCGGTGGCGATGGTCAGCGCCATCAGCGTCAGGTTGTTAATTGAAAAGCCGAGGAAGTACATCGCCGCGAAGGTGCCGATCAGTGACAGAGGCACCGCAACCGCCGGGATCAGCGTGGCGGGCACGTTGCGCAGAAACAGATAGATGATCATCACCACCAGCGCCATCGCCAGCATCAGCTCATACTGCGTGTCGTTGACCGAAGCACGAATATTGGTGGTGCGGTCGGTGAGCAGTTTAACCTCCACCGACTTCGGCAGGGCTGCGGTCAGGGCGGGCAACATGGCACGGATATTATCTGCTGTGGCAATGATATTGGCACCAGGCTGACGCTGAACGTTGAGCACAATCGCCGCATCGCGGTTGGCCCAGGCGCCAAGCCAGCTGTTTTCTGCTCCCTGTTCTATAGTCGCCACGTCGCCAAGACGCACCGGTGCGCCGTTTTTGTAGCTGATAATCAGCTGGCGATAATCCTCCGCTGATTTCATCTGGTCATTGGCTGACAGGGTAACTGAGCGGGTCGGACCATCCAGGCTGCCTTTGGCGGAGTTAACGTTGGCATTGCTGATAGCGGTCCGCACCGTTTCGCTGGTCAGACCCAGCGCAGCCAGCGCCTGCGCATTCATTTTCACCCGCACCGCCGGACGCTGACCGCCCGATAGCGTCACCAGTCCGACGCCGCTGACCTGAGAGATTTTCTGCGCCACCCGCGTTTCCACCATGTCCTGCACCTGCGTCAGCGGCATGCTGCGCGTGGTGACGGCAAGCGTCATGATCGGTGGATCGGCAGGATTCACTTTGCTGTAGACCGGCGGATTAGGCAGGTCGTTGGGCAGCAGGTTAGTGGCGGAGTTAATGGCAGCCTGCACCTCCTGCTCTGCGACATCCAGCGGTAGCGTCAGCTGGAACTGCAGCGTCACCACCGAGGCACCGCCGGAGCTTTGTGACGCCATCTGTTTCAGGCCAGACATCTGACCAAACTGGCGCTCAAGCGGCGCGGTGATGGAGGAGGTGACCACATCCGGGCTGGCACCCGGATAAAGCGTGACGACCTGGATCGTCGGATAGTCGACTTCCGGCAGCGCCGAGACCGGCAGGAAGCGGTAGCCCAGAACCCCGGCCAGCAGGATCGCAATCATCAACAGCGTAGTGGCGACCGGCCGCAGGATAAACTGGCGTGACGGTCCGCCACTGTGATCGGGAGGCATGACCTGCATTACTCACGCTCTCCTTTTGACGGAAGGGTGGCGCGGGTAGCGCGCGGTGCGTTGCTCTGCGGCGCGACCACCTCGACTTTTGCGCCTTCCGTGAGGCGATCCAGCCCATCGGTCACGACGCGTTCGCCCGCCTCCAGACCGGCGCTGACCACCACTTTCTCGCTATCCTGCAAGCCGGCAATCACGCTTTTCTTGCTGACCTTGTTGTCACTGTTAACCACCCAGACAAAGTTGCCTTCGTTGCCCATCTGCAGCGCGGCAGGTGGGATAACAATCGCATCCTGCAGGGTGTTGACCTTCAGCCTCACATTCACGAACTGATTGGGGAACAGCGTGTCGTCCTGATTATCAAAACGCGCTTTAATTTTGATGGTGCCGGTGGTGACATCAATCTGGTTATCAAGGCTTAGCAGTTTGCCGCTGGCGATCAGATTCTGATTACTGCGATCCCAGGCCTCCACCAGCAGCGATTCACCGCTTTTCTGCGCCTTGAGAATGGAACTGATGCTGTTCTCAGCCAGGGTAAAGACCACATCAATCGGGTGCGTCTGGGTGATCACCACGATACCGGTGGTGTCGCCGCTGGTGACGTAGTTGCCGACGTCCACCTGTTTCAGCCCGACCCGGCCGGCAATCGGCGCGGTGATCCGGCTGTAGGTAAGATTGAGCTGCGCACTGGCGACGCTTCCCTCATCCGCTTTCAGCGTGCCGAGCGTTTCACTGACCAGTGAGCGCTGGGTATCCAGCTCCTGTTGCGACACCAGCGAGGTTTTTGCCAGCTTCTCGAAGCGCGCCAGGTCACGACGGGCGTTGGCCAGCGTCGCCTGATCTTTCGCCAGCTGGCCCTGCGCCTGCGTTAACGCCACCTGATAAGGCCGCGGGTCAACTTCTGCCAGTAGCTCGCCCGCTTTCACCTGCTGGCCTTCGGTGAAGTGGATTGCCAGCAGATCGCCATTGACCCGGCTGCGCACCGTGGCCGTGTTAGCCGCGGTCACCGTACCCAGTCCGCTCAGATAGTGCGGCACGCTCTGGCTGGTGGCCGTAGCGGCCTGAACCGGCGCGAGGGGACGACGGGCACCGTCACCGCCGCCTTTGCCGCCACGTGGCGCAGGTGCGTCACTCTGACTGCTGCTCTGCGGCTGGGCATGGCGCTGCCAGGCATAATAGCCGCCAGCGGCCACGGCGATCAGGGCCAGCACGATAAGGGTTTTCTTCATAACAGGATGTCGGGTGCTCATGATTGTTGGTGCTCTCCAGCAGTGACGTAGTCCCAGGCGCAGGCATCAAATGGGTAGCCTGCAAACGACAGAGTGTAGCCGCCTCTGACGGGCAGAAGTTGAAGGAAATAAGGATATCTGTCAGGGCGGGGTAATTATGCCTGTTCTTTCATTAATCGCATCACAATCGTCATAAAGCCGTGAAATCACTTTGCTATGCTGAAAGACAGACGGTTTTTTCAGGCAAATAAGGAGCAGGAAATGAGTCAGAATCAAACCCGGCAGTTGGGTGACAGTGGTATCGCGGTGCCGTTGCTGACGTTTGGCGGCAACGTGTTTGGCTGGACAGTGGATCAAACCACCTCCTTTTCTCTGCTGGATGCGCTGGTGGACCGAGGCCTGTGGTTTATCGATACCGCCGACGTCTATTCCCGCTGGGCACCGGGCAATAAAGGCGGTGAATCGGAAACCATTATTGGTGAATGGCTGAAAAAAAGCGGCAAACGCGACCAGATCGTGCTGGCAACCAAGGTTGGCATGGAATTGTCGCCGGAGAAAACCGGGCTGAAACCGCAATATATCCGTCAGGCAGTTGAAGATTCACTGCGCCGGTTGCAGACCGACTATATCGATCTCTACCAGGCGCACCGCGACGATCAGGATACGCCGCTGGCAGAAACCCTGAGCGCCTTCGACAGCCTGATCAGAGAGGGCAAAGTGCGGGCGATTGGTGCTTCCAATTACAGCGCGGCACGGCTGCAGGAGGCGTTGCAGGTCAGTGAAACGCAGGGGCTGGCGCGCTATGAAACCCTGCAACCTGAATACAACCTTTATGACCGCCAGCCCTATGAATCGGAGCTGGAGCCGGTGGTGATGGCGCAGGGGCTGGGCGTGATTAACTACTATTCACTCGCCAGCGGCTTTCTCAGTGGCAAATACCGCGAGGCGGCAGATGCGGGTAAAAGCGCGCGCGGTCAGGGTGTCGTAGATAAATACCTTAACCCGCGCGGTTTGCGGATCCTCGACGCACTGGACGCTATCAGCGAAGCGCATCAGGTGACGCCGACGCAGGTGGCGCTGGCCTGGCTGATCGCCCGTCCCGGTATCACCGCACCGATTGTCAGTGCCACCTCGCTGAAACAGCTCGACGATCTGACTGGCGCGATGCAGCTGACGCTGACACCGGCGCAGATTGAACAACTGAATCAGGCAAGCCAGTAAACACAAGGGGCGATAGCGCCCCTTTTTACGCTGTATCTGTCATAAAATACGCACCCCGCCCAGAGAATAACCAATCAGAGATCCCGATCACAAATGCGTTAATAAACGGATGTTACGGGTAATTATGCGCACGTATTTACAAAAAACAGAGGTTATCCAGCACTATCCTCTGCGCGTCATTTTCCGTAACTTACATAAGAATAAGCAAGATGAAAAACAGAAAAGCAGAGCAGCGTTTCCCGCTGCGCCGTGTGGCAACCGGCACCCTGATCCTGGCCATGTTTTCCGCGCAGGCGTTGGCCGCTGACGCCCTGAGCCCGGACTCCGAATGGATGTTTGGTGACTGGGGCGGGTACCGAACGCAGCTGCAGGACGACGGCATTAAGTTTGACGTTAACTACACCATGGAAAGCGCCGCGAATTTAGGCGGCGGGGCAGATACCAATACCACCATGCGCTACAGCGATCAGTGGTCGTTTGGCACCAATTTCGATCTGCAGAAGTTGCTGGACTGGCAGGATGCCGAGTTCCAGATGACCGTGACCAGTCGTAACGGACAGAATCTTTCTGAACAGGTCGCGGATCAACGCACCGGTATGCTCTCCTCGGTGCAGGAGGTTTACGGTCGCGGCCAGACCTGGCGTCTGACCCAGTTCTGGTTACGCAAAGGATTGTTTAACGATGTGGTCGATGTGAAAGCCGGGCGGGTGACGGTAGGGGAAGACTTCGATAACTTCGATGGCAATCTTTTCCAGAACCTGGCGCTGGGCAGCGGGCAGGCGGGTAACTGGCGCGGCGATCGCTGGTTTAACTGGCCGGTCTCGCAGTGGGGCGGCCGGGTGAAATTCAATATCACGCCGGACGTTTTCTTCCAGGTCGGTTTCTATAATCAGAACCGCGCTAACTACGATCGCGGTGATGGTTTCCGCCTGGATACCAGCAATTCAGAAGGGAATCTGGTGCCGGTCGAACTGGGCTGGAAGCCAACCTTCGGGCCGGAGAAATTACCGGGTAACTACCGCATCGGCTATTACTATTCCTCGGTGGATGGCGATGTTTATGGCAGCTGGCGCAACGGCGGCTATCAGGATCAGGCCCATTCCTATGGCGGCTATCTGCTGTTACAGCAACAGCTGACCGCGCAGGATGGCGATGTGAATCGCGGTCTGGGCGTGCGGGTGCAGGCGGTGATGAACGATCACAAGACCTCAAAGACCGACAACTATCAGTCTATTGCGTTTACCTGGACAGGACCGTTTGATGCCCGTCCTCAGGATGAGATCGGCGTGGGCGCGTCACGGATTCATGTGAACAGCGACTATACCCGCTCACTGCGTCAGCAGAATCAGGCTAATGGCGAGAGCCGCTTTGACAGCCCGACCTATCTGCCGATTCAGGAAGGTTCAGAGTACAACTATGAGGTTTACTACAACGCTAAAGTAACTAACTGGATGTCACTGCGACCTAACCTGCAGTATGTGGTTGCACCGGGCGCAGTCAGTGAAGTGAAAGATGCGTTTATCGGCGGTATCAGCGCGAATATTGCCTTCTGATTTTCCGGGCGAGCGAGCCGCAGTGCGGGCCAGAGCACCTCTGCTGCTGCGGATAGCCCTTTCAGCAGCAGAGGCGCTCAGGCCTCCACTCTCGTGCCCTTTTTAACAATACACACTGAAGTTTCAGAGCAGGCTGATGCCGGGCAGGGGCAGGCAATCCGCAGCGCTGAACAGAATGAGTCTGCCAGGAGAGCCCGCAGGACGCGGGCGAAAGGCGGGGCGGCACAGGATGTGCCATCCCCGGCGGTCCGTCAGGCAGAGGAATGAAGTGAAGGAACCGCGCAGCGGCGCGAGGACCGCCAGCCCCTGCCCGGCACCAGACTGCGTTATCACCTGTCGCTTAACTGACTGGCATTACACCCTCAGGTGCTGTTTTTTATTGCAGCGCAGCGTAAAGCAGAATTAGCGGAACATCACTTCCGCCCAGCGGGCCAGCCCTGCGGTGACGGAGGCGAAATCATCGCCGCCCGCAATCGGTGTATCCGGCAGCGTCTGCTGCAGCGCCGCGCGCAGCAACGGCGAACGCGCACTGCCGCCGGTCAGGTAAATCACATCAGGCTTAATCTGGCTGGTGGCTAATGCCAGCTGCACCTGTTCCAGAATTTTCTCCAGCGGCTGACTGATGGCGTCCTGCAGCTGATCCACGCCAATCTCTGTCTCTAATGCGGCGGCAATAAAGTCCAGGGAAGCGGTATGCGCCGGGCTGGCTGACAGCGCAATCTTGCTCTCTTCCGCTGCGCGCACCAGGCGATAACTGAGCTTCTGCTGCCACACTTTCAGCAGGCGAGCCACCACGTCACCCTGTTCCGCATCACGCACTAAATCCCGCAGCCACTTTCCGCAGGCGGGACTGTAAAAGTCACTTTGTGCCGGAACATCATTGATGGCGATCGCATTCCACCACGGCAGCGCAGGCAGGGCGGTGCCTTTCTGAGTGTTACCTCCCAGACCGAGTAGCGGCATCAGGGTCTTAAACGTCAGCATGATGTCCAGGTCGTTACCGCCGACACGGCAACCGCTGTGGCCCAGCAGGCTTTCACGGCGGTCAGCTTTATCACGCCACTTCGGCCCCATCAGCAACATTGAGCAGTCGGTAGTACCACCGCCAATATCCACCACCAGTACCCGCGTCTCCTGCTGCAGCGTGGCTTCGAAATCGAGTCCGGCCGCCACCGGTTCGAACTGAAACTCCACGTCGCGGAAACCGGCGCGGTGGGCGGCGCGCAGCAGAATACCTTCAGCCTGCTGGTTAGACTCTTCACTGCCTAAACCCTGGAAGTTGACCGGTCGGCCGATTACCGCCTGATCGATAGCCTGATCAAGCTGGCTTTCACCCTGCTTGCGGATGTGCAGCATCATGGCGCAGACCAGATCTTCAAACAGGGCAATCTGCTGTGGCTTCAGGCCAGTAGCACCGAGGAATGATTTGGGGGATTTAACGAACCAGACATCTTCGGGATCGACCATATAGTGCTGCAGCGCGGTGAGGCCAAACTGCACGCTATTGGGCTGGACGTCGATATCTTCTTCGCGGTTATATCGCAGCGCGCGCTGCAGCAGCGCCGTGGTTTCGCTGTCAGGTGTCGCGACCTGATGATGACGATAGAGCCATTCGCTGATCGACTCGCGGGTCGGTGCACAGATCATCGACGGCAGCAGGCGCTGATCATTTTCCAGCGTTAACAGACGTGGCGTGCCATTTTCGCTGACTGCAATAGAGCAGTTAGCCGTGCCGTAATCGAATCCTATGAACATTTTCGCCCCCATGCCGGAAAAAAGGGGGCGACTTTAGCGCAGCTTCAGCAGGGTGGCAAGCGGTCAGCGCCGGAATTAACGAATAGCGAAGATGTGATCTTCAGCCAGTGAACGCAACGGCTGGCGCTCCGCCACGGCACTGCCCCAGACGCCGTTAACATCAAGGTTAGCCAGGGTGCTGAGCAGGGCCGGTACCGAAACCGGACCGGCCAGCACCGAGATATTGCGCTGTGTTGCCTGGCCCTGAATGATGGTCAGCAGCATCTCATCCATCAGATTATTATGAACGTTGGCAACCAGTTCAGGTGCCAGCACCAGATAATCGACCACCTCGTCACTCAGCAGATTGAAGGCATCCAGATTACGGCCAAAATGCTGCAATACGATGCGGCAGCCGCACTGGCGCAGTTGCAGCAGCGCGGCATAGAGCTGATCGCCCTGGCTCAGCACGCTGGCGGCAGGGAAAGCAAAACCACAGCCGCTGCTGGAGAGACCGGCGGCAACAAAGCGCTGGCAGAGTTGCTGCACAAAGGCGGCATCACTCAGCACCTGGGCATTAAGCGGCAGAATCACCGGAATGCCTTTGTTATTGAGCCGCTGCACGTCGTGGCGGAAAAAAGCCTCAAGAGTATTATTATCCAGCCGGCGACGCAGCGTTTCATCAGGCAGGTTATTGCGTAACAGTGTCTCATCCAGCAGCAACCCGTCAGCGGTTAACAGCTGCACTTCAAGCAGCCAGATAAAGGCAGCCTGCGGCGTTTTTGGCGGGGCAACGGCCCAGGCGGGCAGTTCGATCTGCAGCGCATCAATCATCGCCGCATCCATGCCCTGATGGTTGCCCGACAGCGGTAAGCGATGCTGTTCGTAGACCACCAGCCGTCCACGCCCGCTGCGTTTGGCGTTGTAACAGGCGATGTCCGCCTGCGAAAGCACGTCGCTGCTCTGACAGTTTTCTGCTGAAATCTGCGTCACGCCCGCGCTGGCACCGACCTGATAGAGGCGTCCCAGCCACTGGAACCGGTAATCATTTACCGCGGCGACAATGCGCTGCACCACATCATGTGCCTGTGCGATATCGCAATCGGGCATCAGTAGTGCAAACTCATCACCGCCCAGTCGCGCAAGGAAATCGCTGCTGCGCAGAGGGTGCTGCATCAGATCGGAGAGTTCGCGCAGTAACGCATCGCCTGCAGCATGCCCGGCGCTGTCATTGACCGCTTTAAACTTATCAAGGTCGATAAACACCAGCACATGCTGATGCTGATGTTCAGCGGCATCAAACAGCAGACGCTTAAGCTGAAGTTCGAAGCTGGCGCGGTTAGGCAGGCGGGTCAGGGTGTCATGCAGCGCGCTGTAGCTCAGGCGCTTCATCAGTTTGCGTGACTCACTCACATCCTGAATGACCATCACCGCCCCCTGTTCCAGACCCGCTTCCGAACGCAGCGGCGTGATGCTGTAGTGAATATCGATATGGCCGCCGTCCGGGGTATGCAGCACCAGATCTTCAGCGAGACCGGGGGTGACTTTTTCCGGCGGCAGCTGGCATAACAGCAAACTCTCTACCTCAGGGCCGTTACGTCCCTGCGTGATATGCAGCAGCTCACTCAGCGGCTGACCGGCGGCCTGCTCCTGCGACCAGCCACTCATTTTCTCCGCCACCGGGTTCATAAAGGCAACGCGCATCTCTTTATCGGTGCTGATGACCGCTTCGCCGATCGAATCCAGGGTGATCGCCATGCGCTCTTTCTCCTGAAACAGCGCCTCATTAAGATTGCGTAGCGGCGTGATGTCCTGACAGATGCCCAGCATACGCTCAATGCGGCCTTCTTTACTCAGCAGCCGGTTGGCCTGAGTGCGCACCCAGCGATGTCCCTGGTCATCGACCACGCGGTACTCCATGTGAAACGCGCTGCGAAGCTCAATCGCCTGTTGCACCGTCAGTGCGGCATACTCGCGATCGGCGGGATGCAGCAGATGGATCCAGAGGTCATAGCTGGGTGACTCATGCGGGGCAAGACCAAACAGCGCGTACATGCGCTTGTCCCATAACATCTCGCCGGTCAGCAGGTTCCACTCCCATACGCCAATGCCACCCGCTTCGTTGGCCAGCGTAATACGCTCCATCAGCCGGCGATTCACCTGCTCGCTCTGCTTCAGCTCAGAGATATCGATAATCTGCGCAATAAAGTAGAGCGGTTCCTGGTTACCATCGCGCACCAGCGATACCGTCAGCCGCGCCCAGACAATCTCGCCATCTTTGCGGAAATAGCGCTTCTCAAAGGTGTAGGTATCAATCTCACCCGCCAGCAGTCGGTTCGCATGTTGCAAATCCAGGCTGAGATCGTCGGGATGGGTGATCTGCTGAAAGGTCAGCCGCTTCAGCTCCTCAGCCGGATAGCCCAGGATCTGGCACAGCGAGCGGTTGACCTGCAACCAGCTGCCGTGGGGCGCCACCAGCGCCATCCCAATGGCGGAGTACTCCATGGCGTGACGGAAGCGGGTTTCACTGTCAGTGATATGGAGCTTTTCGCGCCGGAACGCATCCATCACCAGCGACATAATGTGACTGGGGATTAGCACCAGCAGGAACGGCAGCCAGCTGGAGACCGGGCCCAGCGCGCTGTTGTTGTTCACCACGGTGACCAGATCAAAGGCGAGCAGTATCGAGATAAAACTGGCGTTCAGGAAGAACAGCACGAACGCCTGCAGCTTGGGCAGGCGGACCGCGCACCAGAACAGGATCACCACGATAAAGGTAAAGGGCCACGGCAAAAAGCGCAGCGCCAGATAACTGGCCCCGAGGGTGAGAAGAAGCGTCAGCAGAGCTTCGGCAAGGCGCAGATTGCTGAACCCCGTGCGACGCAGCGGCCACGGCAGCAGTAACAGCATCGGGCCTAACACCAGCATGCCGATGATTTCGGAGATCACCCAGGTATAAAAGAAGGGAAACGAGGCGTGGCCGGTGACCTGTAGCGTCCAGAGTGCCAGCAGGCCGCCGAGCACCGGCGTCACGATGCCCACCGACAGTACCATCCGAGCCCAGTCATGCAGCGAATCCAGCGGCGCGCGCCGATCCAGCAGGGCGCGCAGCAGCATGCCACCCACACCGGCCTGGATAAGATTGAGCAGGGCGAATTTAATGTTCGAGAGGGCAGGCCCGATGATGATGGCATTAGCCCCGGCGGTGCCAAGCACGCAGGCTGTCAGCAGCAGCGGGAGCTGGCGTGACGGGCAGCGGAAAACCACGACGGTCATTAACGTAGTCGGAAACCAGAGCGGGGAGATTTTGCCGCTGACGACGATCAGTTCCAGACAGAAGAGTGTCAGGACAAACACCACGCAGCCAAGGAGCAGCGCCGAGAGCCAGCGGTTTGGCGTGCTATTTTGCGGGGACAGGATCTCTATCGTCATGCGGACTTCCGGCAGGGTGCAACGCTCCACAATGGCGAATCAGGCACCAGTCATTCTCTCACTGCATGCTAGCACATCCGGCAAAGAAAAAAGGGGTGAAATCAATATTGCCCGTTATTCGGCGAATTGACGGGCACGGTAAGATTGATTGCCAGCACGTTGATTACTGGCGGAAAAGATCGGCGCGGGTATAGGGTTTCTCCATGCCCGCAAGGCTGGCGGCGAAACGCTCCAGGAACTGCTGCGTGGTGGCAACACGACCGTGACTCATCAATACAAACGGCACTAACAGCGCAGCACCGACCTGCGGCCAGCTGAAGCCTTTGAGCGAGGTGCGACGCTGGGAGATCAGAAACGCCGTGCTCAGCGTGAAGCCCAGCAGCAGCCCGGTGACCACCTCACTTTTTGAGTGTGCGTGAATGACCAGGCGGGAGAAACCGACCATCAGGGGAATCAGATAACCAACCCCAATCGCCGCAATGCGCCACATCGCGGACCAGCGCCCGGAAATCAGCCATAGCATGACCGGCCACAGCGTGGCGGACATGGCGCTGTGGCCGCTGAAACCGGTAAAATTAAAGCGGGCGCTGCCGATGCCAAACCCCAGAAACAGAATTTTAGAGATGCTGACGGTCAGGCCAGCCAGGCCAAATGCCACAATCCAGTAAAAGACCGTATGACGATTATCACTCTTCCACGGCAAAATCAGCGCAATAATCACGGCTGTTGGAATCAACAGCATGCTGTCGCCAAAATAGGTCAAAGTCTTCCAGTGCATACCACTCCTGATGCATCTTCGGTCGTCACGTTAGCGACACGCGTTGTCTGAACAGCGCGCCGCGCAGGCCATTTTTTTTATAGTATGGTGTGCCGCTAGTTTATCGGTGAAATGAGTGGCGTCCAAAGGAGAAAGTCTGAAAAGTCGCCGACGCCATTTCTCTGGCATCAAAAGGCCGAAATCCCTATACTTAGCGCGAACACACCCTCTCCATTTCGGCCCGTCCGCTGCCCGCGTAATGTGTGACCAGTGGCAGGCTCCAGTTATCAGGTCTTAAAAAAGTATGACTGACAAGTCTCATCAGTGCGTGATTGTAGGCATTGCCGGCGCTTCCGCATCCGGTAAAAGTTTAATTGCCAGCACGCTCTATCGTGAAATCCGTGATCAGGTAGGTGGCGAGCACATCGGGGTCATCCCGGAAGATGCTTATTACAAAGATCAAAGTCACCTCACCATGGAAGAGAGGGTTAAAACCAATTATGACCATCCGAGCGCGATGGATCATGATTTGCTGTTGCAGCATCTGCAGGCGGTTAAAGCTGGTCAGGATATTGAGCTGCCGGTCTACAGCTACGTTGAGCACACCCGCACCCAGCAAACGCATCATCTGAGCGCAAAAAAGGTCATCATCCTTGAAGGCATTCTGCTGTTAACCGATGCCCGTCTGCGCCAGGAACTCAACTTCTCTATCTTCGTGGACACGCCGCTCGACATCTGTCTGATGCGTCGTATGAAACGTGACGTCAATGAGCGTGGCCGCTCAATGGATTCGGTAATGAGTCAGTATCAGAAGACCGTGCGTCCGATGTTCCTGCAGTTTATCGAGCCATCAAAACAGTACGCCGATATCATTGTGCCGCGCGGCGGAAAAAACCGTATCGCCATCGATATCCTCAAGGCGAAAATCAACCAGTTTTTTGAATAACGCACGTCCGTCCGGACGTGATGCAGACCGGCGGCAGGCACGCATGCCGGTTTGCTACACTAATGCCATGGAGTTACCGCAATGAGATTATGCGATCGCGATATTGAAGCCTGGCTGGACAATGGCAAACTGGCCATTGAGCCACGGCCGCCGGTCGAGCGCATTAACGGGGCCACCGTCGATGTGCGTCTGGGTAATCAGTTCCGCACCTTCAGCGGTCATACCGCGGCCTTTATCGATCTGAGCGGCCCGAAACAGGAAGTGAGCGCGGCACTGGATCGGGTCATGAGCGATGAGATCGTATTGCCTGATGGCGAAGCCTTTTTCCTCCATCCGGGAGAGCTGGCGCTGGCGGTGACGCTGGAGTCCGTGACGCTGCCTGACGATCTGGTCGGCTGGCTGGATGGCCGTTCATCGCTGGCGCGACTTGGGTTGATGGTACACGTTACGGCTCACCGCATCGATCCTGGCTGGCAGGGCCGTATCGTGCTGGAGTTCTACAATTCAGGTAAACTGCCGCTGGCTCTGCGTCCCGGCATGTTGATCGGCGCGCTGAGTTTTGAACCGCTTTCAGGCCCGGCTGCGCGTCCCTACAACCGGCGTGAAGATGCGAAATATCGCGGTCAGCAGGGCGCTGATGCCAGCCGTATCGACAAAGACTGATCTGAGGATGTAATGAAAAGAGTGATAACCACGCTGGCCATCCTGTTAGTGGTGGTCGTAACGGGAATGAGCGCGCTGGTGCTGCTGGTCAATCCCAACGACTTTCGTGCCTATATGGTGCAGCAGGTCGAACAACGCAGTGGTTATCGCCTTGAGGTCAGCAGCGATCTGCGCTGGCACGTCTGGCCTCAGCTCAGCATTCTGGCCGGCCGGATGAGCCTGACCGCGCCGGGCGCCAGCCAGCCGATGGTCTCGGCGGAAAACATGCGGCTGGATGTTGATCTCTGGCCACTGTTATCCCATCAGCTCAGCGTCAGCCAGGTGATGCTGAAAAATGCGATAGTGCGGGTGACGCCAGATAGCCGCGCGCAGCGTGCCAGAAATGCGCCCCAGGGTCCGCGTGATGCGGAGCCGGCTTCGCCTTCCAGCGGCTGGTCATTCGATATCGCTAAACTGCGGGTAGCAGACAGTCTGTTGATCTGGCAGCAGCCAGGCGGCGACGAGTATAATTTCCGCGACCTCAACATTAATATGGAACAGGACGCGAACAAGCTGGCGACCCTGTCGCTGAGCACCACGCTGATGCGCAACCAGCGCAACGCCACACTGAATCTCAAAGGCCAGCTGGATGCCGCGCAATATCCCCATCGCCTCAGCGGCCAGTTGCAGCAGCTTGATTACACCTTGTCCGGCGCCGATATTCCGGCACAGGGGATCAAAGGCTCGCTGAGCCTGCAGGGCGAGTGGGATGGCGACAGCCAGCAGCTCTCCTTCAGTAATCTGCAGCTCACCGCCAATGACAGCACCCTGACCGGGCAGGGCAGTGGCCATATTGCGCCACCGCAGCAGCTGGCGCTGGATCTGAAAGCCAGCAACCTTAACTTAGATAATTTACTCACCAGTGCGCCCGTCTCTGACGCACCTGGCGTGCAGCACGCCACCGTAGCCCGTTCGCCGGTGATTGCTGCGCCGCGGGAACGCAGCAACGCCGACTCTCCGCTGAATGACCTGGATCTGGCGCTGAAGTTACAGGCTGACAATGCGGTATGGCGCGGACTCTCTCTGACCAGTCTTTCGGTGAACGCCAGCAATCAGCAGGGAGTGATGACGCTGAAGACGCTCAGCGGCAAGCTGGGCAATGGCAGCTTCTCAATTCCCGGCAGTATCGATATCCGCCAGCCAGAGACGCGGGTCAGCCTTAAACCCCAACTCCGGTTAATTGCGATTCAGCCGCTGCTTAAAGCGTTTGAACTGCCGGAAAGTGTGCAGGGGAACCTGAGTCTGGATGGCGAGCTGTCGGGCGATACGCTGACGGTCGAAGCAGCCAAACGTCGCTGGCAGGGCAGGGCGACCATCAGCGCCAGCAACCTGAAGCTGGCACAGCTGAATCTGCAGCAGATGGTGCAGCGTGCCGTGGCGCGGGTCAGCGATAAGGTCAGCAGCGATCAGGCGGTGGATGAGGGGATTGAGTCGATTAGCGCACAGGTGGCGCTGAATAAGGGCGTACTCAGCTTCAGCGATATCAATGGCAACGGACAGAATCTGGGCCTGCAGGGTGCGGGCAAAGTTGACATGGTGCAGCAACAGCTGGATATGACCCTGGGGCTGAAAATCAGCGGCTGGCGTGGCGATGATGCGCTGGTGAAGGCGCTCTCCAGTCAGCCGGTTCCGCTGCGCATGTATGGTCGCTGGGACAGCCTGCAATACTCTCTGCCGGTGGATGACGTTCTGCGTAACCGGCTGCAGAGTGAGGCGAAATCACGGCTGAATCAGTGGATCGATCGCCAGAAAGAGGGCGAGAACAAAGAGAACCTGAAGAAAATCATGCGCCCGTAGCGGGCGCATTTCCTTCAGCCAGCTAATTGCTCAGACCTCGTAACTGATATCGGGCTGCAGCAGGATCTCGACTTTCTGCACCCGATGATTTTCGACCTGCAGCGTTCGCAGCAGATAGTCACCCAGTTGCAACACTTCGCCTTCCTGAGGGATGTGTTGCAGCTTATCCATCAGTAATCCCGCCAGCGTATGATAGTCACCCTGCTCATCGAGCGGCAATTTCACATAGAGCGCCAGATCTTCCAGCGGCATATGACCGTTAGCAATCCAGTGACCTTCATCCTGAATCTGAATATCGTAGCGAGCATCGATTTCACCCGCCTCATTCGGCAGATTGCCGGCGATGGTCTCCATTACATCGCTCAGCGTCACCACGCCTTCCACCGAACCAAACTCATCGACAACAAACGCGAAGTGAGTATGGGCCTGACGAAACTGTTCCAGCGCCTGCAGCACCGTCAGCCGTTCAGGAAAGACCAGCGGCTGTCGAATCAGGGCGCGTAAATCCAGGGAATTGTGGTGCAGTGACTGGTGCAGCAGATCGATAACATGAACCACGCCCAGCGGTTCGCTGGAGTGATCCGTTATCAGTATTCGCGTGTGCTGGTTGCGGTCGAGGCGCGACATAATCTCTGCCGGATCATCACTGAGATCGATATGTTCGACGTCGTGGCGCGAGGTCATGATGCTGTTAATGTGGCGCTGACCCATGCCCAGTACGCGGGCAATCATCACCCGTTCCTGCCGGTTAAACAGCATGCTGTCATCGCTGTCAGCAATCAGTGACGAAGTTTTCGCATCCAGCTCCGCCGGTTCTGCCGCGCCGCGCAGCAGCCGTAACACCGCTTCCGCCGTGCGCTGGCGTAGCGGACGACCGGCCGAAAGCACCCGACGACGATTAAAGTGCGCCAGCTGGTTCAGTGCCTCAATGACCACCGAGAAGCCGATTGCCGCATAGAGGTAGCCTTTGGGGATCACAAAGCCAAAGCCTTCCGCCACCAGGCTGAAGCCGATCATCAGCAGAAAGCTTAAGCAGAGGATCACAATCGTAGGATGGTTGTTCACGAAGCGGGTTAACGGCTTGCTGGCGAGCAGCATCAGCAGAATGGCGATGGTGACCGCAATCATCATGACCGGTAAGTCATTAACCATGCCGACGGCAGTAATCACCGCATCCAGCGAGAAGATGGCATCCAGCACCACGATTTGCGCCACCACCGGCCAGAATTTAGCGCCGCCTTTTTGTTGACCGGAGGCCTCATCACCCCCTTCAAGACGCTCATTCAACTCTGTGGTGGCTTTAAATAGCAGGAAAATCCCCCCTGTCAGCAGCAGTAAATCGCGCGCACTGAAGGGGTGGCCCGCAAGCGTAATCCAGGGTTCTTTCAGCGTAACCAGCCAGGAAAGCGATGCCAGCAGCAATAATCGGCACAATAACGCCAGCAGTAGTCCAATCACGCGCGCGCGGTCGCGAAGCGGCCCTGGAAGCTTCTCCACCAGGATGGCGATGAAGATCAGATTGTCGATGCCTAAAACCAGTTCCAGAACGATTAGCGTTACTAATCCCGCCCATAGCGAGGGATCTGCAATTACCTCCAGCATGCCTTGTTCACCTGAATGTCTTAAATTGAGTTTTCTCTGATGATAGTGGAGTGCGAAGCCACGTACAAATGGCAGGGCAGGGGGCATGTTCCCAGATAACCACGCTATATCGTGCAAAATATGAACATAATAGTGTGACGCTTTGATTAACTTCACAGAGCGCAGTAGAGATAATTCTTAGTCATTGGCTGACAGGAAAGAGATATTCACCTGTCGGGCTTATGCGATTTATCTCATCGGGAGTATGGCATTAATCCGAATTGTGAAGAAAGGATTGCACTGCCCGTCAGGCCTCAATACTAATTGCTGGTAGTCTTTTTCCTAAAATAGTCCAGGGATGGCGGGACCTGCTTGTAAACAAGCCAGTAATAACTAGTATAGCAACAAGTTAGCAAACTCTGCCCCAGAGTCGTAATCTGCGTACCTATTCGACATTAATCGCAATGTCACGAATGAGTAATTCGCCTGTGAACGTCTGTATGATGCGTTGCGGTAACGCTAACACATTACGGGGAGCATTATGAATGATGACAGCGATATTGGCAGCGACAGCCAAGGGCGGTAGCGTGCCCGAATCGCGTTTTTGTTGATAAAGTGAGCAGCGCTGGCGGTGGTTAAGTCAGAGTAATCTGTTGGTATTCATCACGATATTATTGGTTTCATGGTTAAGATCATTGGCGTAAACGCCGCAGGAGCTCCCCTTAGAAACGGCTCACTCTGGAGAGGTTTCGTCGCTTAATGATTAAACAGGCGATAGCCGTTGCGGGTTTAAGGAAATAAAATAAAGAGTTAAATATGCGCGATACAGAATTTACGTTTAAAAGTCTTATTACCAAATTAATGCTGGCATGTTCAGACTTAATTTGTTTCAACGCAGCGTTCTTTTTGGCGATGATGCTAATTAATTTGCAGTCAGATTCGCCGCTGGCAGATATTTCTGAAAAAGAAATGAATTTAAAAATTGCCACACACATTTGTCTGTCGGTAATTTGTATTGGCTGGTTCTGGGTAAGGCTGCGTCACTACACTTACCGCAAACCTTTCTGGTTCGAATTAAAAGAAGTTTTTCGTACCATTCTTATATTTTCTGTTATCGACCTGTCGATTACCGCCCTGTCGCAGTGGCAGATGTCGCGTTTCGTCTGGTTACTGACCTGGATCCTGGCGCTGATTTTAATTCCGACCTGCCGCGCGCTTTCTAAACGTCTGCTGAATAAAAATGGCTTGTGGAAAAAACAGACCATTATTATCGGCAGCAGCAAAAATGCGCACGAAGCCTGGCAGGCACTGCAAAGCGAAGAAGTCATGGGTTTTGACGTTATCGCCTTCTATGACGTTGATGGAACCTGTCCGCAGGAGATCATGAACGGCGTGCCGGTGCTGCGCGACGAGCAGGAGCTCTGGAGCCTCACCAACAGCGAAACGCAGTTTATCGTTGCGGTTGAGTATGAGCAGAGTCAGTACCGTGATGTCTGGCTTAAATCGCTGGCGATGCACAACTGCCGTTCAGTGTCAGTGATCCCAACCCTGCGTGGTGTACCGCTCTACGGTACCGACATGGCCTATATCTTCAGCCATGAAGTGATGATCCTGCGGGTTCAGAACAACCTGGCTAAACGCACGTCGCGCTTCCTGAAGCGGGCATTCGATATCGTGGGTGCGCTCTCGATTATCCTGATGCTGATGCCAGCACTGCTGGTACTGGGCTTCCTGGTGGGTCGTGACGGTGGACCACCGATTTATGGTCACGAGCGTGTGGGAATGAATGGCCGTAAATTCAAATGTCTGAAATTCCGCTCGATGGTCATTAATTCAAAAGAAGTGCTGGAAGAGGTACTTCGTACTGATCCGATTGCCCGTGCGGAATGGGATAAAGATTTCAAACTCAAAAATGATCCACGTATTACTAAAGTGGGCCACTTCATCCGTAAAACAAGCCTCGATGAGCTCCCTCAGCTCTGGAACGTGGTGCGCGGTGATATGAGTCTGGTCGGACCGCGTCCGGTCATTGAAGATGAACTCTGTCGTTATGCCGGTGATGTTGATTATTACCTGATGGCAAAGCCAGGCATGACGGGATTGTGGCAGGTCAGCGGTCGTAATGATGTTGACTATGAAACCCGCGTCTATTTCGACTCGTGGTACGTGAAAAACTGGTCACTGTGGAACGACATCGCGATTCTGTTTAAAACAGTGGGCGTGGTGTTGAAACGCGATGGTGCCTATTAATCGTGAGTCGGAATGAGCGCGTTAATGCGCGCTCAGAGGTGTTTTGCCGTTGTCAGGCGTGTCGTTGATAGTGGCCATCATCAGGGATATCGCTGTGCATCCATAGTCCGCTATGATGCGTGGCGTTCAGGGTACACCCTGGTAGATGGCCGCTACTTATAACAAGTGGAGCAAGGATAATGAACGACAGGTTCAGTGCTTAAGTCAGGTAGGATTTACTTTTTGTTGGACGCTTACACAGCGGCGGTTTCGCCTCTATCAATAAATAACTGATAGCGAAGATCTAAATGATTACAATCAAAATGAAATTGATACCCTTGCTGGTATCCGCCACATTCCTTAGCGGGTGTACGATCGAACCAGGTTCTCACCTTTCTACATCAGGAAAAGATGTTGTTGAACAGCAGGATAGCAACTTTGACATCGATAAATATGTCAACGTCTTCCCGTTAACGCCTTCACTGGTTGAAAGGATGCGTCCGAAGCCACTGGTGGCTCAGACGAATCCTGCCCTGCAGAACGAAATTCAGAACTACGAATACCGTATCGGTGTGGGCGATGTTCTGACCGTAACGGTCTGGGATCACCCGGAACTGACCACCCCAGCGGGTCAGTACCGTAGCGCCAGCGACACCGGTAACTGGGTGCATTCTGACGGCACCATTTTCTATCCCTACATCGGTCGTGTGCGTGTAGCGGGCCGTACCGTCGGCGAAGTACGTGACGAAGTGTCACGTCGTCTGGCTCAGTACATCGAAAGCCCACAGGTTGATGTCAGCATCGCCTCGTTCAAATCACAGAAAACTTATGTGACGGGTTCAGTGACCACTTCTGGTCAGCAGCCCATCACCAACGTTCCGTTGACGGTGCTGGATGCGATCAACGCCGCTGGCGGCCTGGCCGCTGATGCTGACTGGCGCAACGTGGTGCTGACGCACAACGGTCGTGAACAGCGCATCTCTCTGCAGGCACTGATGCAGAATGGTGACCTGAGCCAGAACCACCTCCTCTATCCAGGCGATATTCTTTACGTTCCGCGTAACGATGATCTGAAAATCTTCGTGATGGGTGAAGTGAAGCAGCAGACCACCCTGAAAATGGACCGTAGCGGCATGACGCTGGCGGAAGCACTGGGCAATGCGGCCGGGATGGATCAAACCACCTCTGACGCCACCGGTGTATTCGTTATCCGTCCACTGCACGGCACCGATCGCAACAAGATTGCCAACATCTATCAGTTGAACACCAAAGATGCGGCATCCATGGTGATGGGAACCGATTTCCAGCTCCAGCCTTACGACATCGTTTATGTCACCTCTACGCCGCTGACGCGCTGGAACCGTGTGATTGGGCAGTTGATACCGACCATCGCAGGTATCAACGATGCAACACAGGCCGCATCGCGTATCCGTACCTGGGGTAATTAAGGTCCCATCATGATTAAGTCCGTGTTAGTCGTTTGCGTTGGCAACATCTGCCGCTCTCCTACCGGAGAGCGCCTGTTTAAACGTGCGCTGCCTGATTTAGACGTTCGCTCTGCCGGCCTGGGGGCGCTGGTCGGCCACCCGGCCGACAAGACGGCGTCTGAAGTCGCTGCTGCGCAGGGTCTGTCGCTGGAAGGACATGAGGCGCAACAGTTGACGGCAGAGATGTGCCGCAACGTTGACCTGATTCTGGTGATGGAAAAGCGACATATTGAACAGGTGAATCGCATCGACCCAGCCGCGCGTGGCAAAACCATGCTGCTTGGGCACTGGCTCAATCAGAAAGAAATTGCGGATCCGTACAGAAAAAGCCGTGAGGCCTTTGAAGAGATTTACGGATTACTGGAAAACGCTACCCAGAAGTGGGTGAACGTATTAAGCCGATAGTTGGGATTATCCATGAATATAAAAAATAAGGTCAGAACCGCGCCGGGAGAGGATTCGAATGGATGGGATCTGGCGCATCTTGTGGGACAGCTAATTGATCATCGCTGGATCATTGTTGCCGTTACCGCTTTTTTCATGCTGGCGGGAACACTCTACACACTGTTTGCAACACCCATTTATAGCGCAGATGCGTTAGTTCAGGTTGAGCAGAAGAATGCCAGCACCGTTCTGAACGAAATTGACAGCATTCTGCCACCGACACCAGCCTCTGATACGGAAATCGAGATTCTGGAATCCCGTATGGTCATCGGCAAAACCGTTGACGATCTGGGTCTGGATACCGTCGTTGAGCAGAACTATTTCCCGGTTATCGGTAAAGGTCTGTCGCGCCTGATGGGCAACAAACCCGCCAGTATCGCGATTTCGCGCCTGGAAATCCCACGCACTATCGACAAACGTAACGTTGAACTGGAAGTGACCGGTCCGGATAGCTACACCGTCTCAAAAGATGGCGATGAGCTGTTCAAAGGTAAAGTCGGCCAGCTGGAGTCGCACGGCGACATCAGCATGCTGGTCAGCGAGATTCACGCTGATGAAGGCACCAGCTTCACCGTGACCAAGTTGAATAACCTGCAGGCGATCCGTTCAGTGCTCTCTAACCTGACCGTGGCAGACAAAGGTAAAGATACCGGCGTGCTGGGTCTGGAGTATCTGGGTGAAGATCCAGAGCAGATCAGTAAAGTGCTGAACCAGATTGTGAATAACTATCTGTTGCAGAACGTTGAGCGCAAGTCAGCGCAGGCAGAGAAAAGCCTGGAGTTCTTACGCACTCAGCTGCCTGCCGTGCGCAGCAAGCTGGATGAAGCGGAAGACAAGCTGAACACCTTCCGTCGTCAGAACGAATCTGTTGACCTGTCACTGGAAGCGAAATCCGCTCTGGACTCCTCTGTCAGCGTGCAGAGTCAGCTGAACGAACTGACCTTCCGTGAAGCTGAAGTCTCTCAGCTGTTTACCAAAGATCACCCGACGTATCGCGCGCTGCTTGAAAAACGCAAAACGCTGGAAGGTGAGCAGGCTCAGCTGAATAAGAAAATTGCTGGCATGCCACAGACTCAGCAGGAAATCCTGCGTCTGACCCGTGACGTTCAGTCTGGTCAGGAGATCTACATGCAGCTGCTGAACCGTCAGCAGGAGCTGGGTATCAGTAAAGCGAGCACCGTGGGTGATGTCCGCATCATCGATGGCGCGCAGACCGCTAACTCGCCTGTTGCACCGAAGAAGCTGCTGATCATCGCCGCGAGCCTGATTTTCGGTCTATTTGTGTCAGTGGGTCTGGTTCTGCTGAAAGCGCTGCTGCATCACGGCATCGAGAACCCGGATCAGCTGGAAGAGCTGGGCATGAATGTCTATGCCAGCGTTCCACTGTCAGACTGGCAGCGTAAGAAGGATACCGAAGCCCTGGCGCGTCGTGGCAGCAAGGTGAAAACCGATCCGCACGAAACGCTGCTGGCGCTGGGTAACCCGACTGACCTCTCCATCGAAGCTATTCGTAGCCTGCGTACCAGCCTGCACTTCGCGATGATGGAAGCGAAAAACAATATCCTGATGATCACCGGTGCCAGCCCGGGTATTGGTAAAACCTTTATCTGTGCCAACCTGGCGACCCTGGTCGCGAAAGCGGGTCAGCGTGTTCTGTTTATCGATGGCGACATGCGTCGTGGTTACACCCACGAACTGCTGGGCGCAGATAACAAATCAGGTCTGTCCAACGTGCTGTCCGGTAAAACTGAGTTCAGCCCGGCGCTGATTCAGCAGGGCGTGTACGGTTTCGACTTCCTGCCACGTGGTCAGGTTCCGCCGAACCCGTCTGAGCTGCTGATGCATCGTCGCATGGGTGAGCTGCTGGAGTGGGCGAGCAAGAACTACGACCTGGTGTTAATCGATACGCCGCCAATCCTGGCCGTCACCGATGCCTCTATCATCGGTAAGCTGGCCGGCACCTCACTGATGGTGGCGCGTTTCGAAGCCAACACCACCAAAGAAGTGGACGTCAGCTTCAAACGCTTTGCCCAGAACGGTATTGAGATTAAAGGTGTGATCCTCAACGCCGTGGTGCGTAAAGCCGCTAATGCGTATGGCTATGGGTATGACTACTACGCCTATGACTACGGCAAGACGAACAAAAGCTGATCATTGAGCAATAAAACAGGGGGCGGTCTGACCGCCCCTTTTTATCGTCCCTTTGAATGACGACACGCATCAATTTACACAGGTTATTCTGTCCAAACCCACAAAAGCGATACATCTATAAATCGCATGGCGAGCGTCACTCAACAGAATTCATCACCAGCAGGCATCGCCCGCACGCAATTTGTGACCGTGCAATCAGACTCGCTGTAAAGCCAGTCGGGAAGGCGAAGCGTGATTATTGCTGGCATGAGAACTTGTGGAATTAAGGAATCACACCATGGCTCCATATTGGTATGTATCAGGCTTTTTACTGCTGCTTTCGCTGTTTGAAATAGCGCTAAAAAAAGACGAACGCACAAATTATATTCTGACCTGGCTACTCTGTTTTGCCGCCGTGACTTTGATTATTTTCGGGGGAATACGCGGTCTTGGTACCGGCATGGATGACTTTCAGTACCGGAGCTTCTTCGAAGACTTTGTAAGACGTATTGAGATTAATGGCTTCTTTAATACCGTTGCGTTTTTCCGTTACGAACCGCTGATTTTTGCGATGGCCTGGCTCACCAGCCTGTTTTCGCACAATGCCAGCATCTTCCTGTTTGTCTTCTGCGCCATTGCCGTTTCCATCAATACCTGGTTTTTCAGGAAGATGTCTCCGTATCCGGTGCTGGCGCTGGTGCTCTATTCGGCGCACATCTTTATCAACAAAGACATTAACCAGATTCGCTTTGGCCTGAGTTCTGCGCTGTTCCTTGGCGTTCTCTGGTCGATCTATCTCAAGCGCTACTGGTGGGCATTTGCCTTCTTTATTCTGTCGTTCACGAGCCATAACACCGGTGTCATGGTGGTGACGCTTGTGCCGTTCCTGTTTATCCGGGACTGGCGCTGGTGGCCGGTCATTATCATCGTTGCCAGTCTGCCGCTATCGGTTGTGGGCGGCTCGGGCTTTATTGCCCTGATTGCCGGTCATCTGGGATCGCTGGGAGAGAGGGCATCGGGCTATAACAATGACCCCTCCTATGCAATGGGTGGCAGCATCCTGGCCGTATCGAACCTGAAAAACATCATGCTGGTGTTTGTCTTCTTCTATTTCATGCTGACCGATAAGCTGAAGCGCGAGAATTACGCCCAGTATCGCCTTAACTATCTGCTGATTTTAAGTTTTGCCATCGGCGGAGCGATCAGGATCTTCCTGTATAACTTCCCGTCAGGTTCGCGCCTGTCCAACTATCTGCAGCAGGTCGAGCCGATCATCCTGACCTCGCTGATTTATCAGGCAAGGCGATCCTGGAAGCCAGCGCTGTATGCCATGCTGGTGTTCTTCCTGCTCTATTACCTCTACTACAACACCATTTCAACCAAACAGGCCGTTACCGGTTATGAAGTGGCGCGGGAGTTTTGGCTGATCCACTAATCAATCTGACGACCGCCTCTGGGTGACGAGTTTCACCCAGGGGCGGTCGTCGGTCAGAACACAGGTTTTTCATCGACCGTTGTCGAATGAACTGTTTATTTTTGAACTACTTTAATGAGGTGCTGGCAATGAAGGACATTCGTTTCTCCATCGTAATTCCGGCTTATAACGCGTCAGAATCGATTGTCACGACGCTGGATTGCGTTAAAGCACAAACGTATCGCAATTTCGAAGTCATCATCGTTGATGATAAATCTGCGGATGCCGCCGCGCTGGCGGATGTGGTGCGCAGCGAACGCTACCGGGATCTCGATATCAATCTGGTGCTCTCCGAGGTCAAACTCAACGGCGCTGGTGCGCGTAACAAAGGCATTGAGCTGGCGACCGGTGACTACGTCAGCTTCCTTGACGCCGATGATGAGTGGGCCGCGGACAAACTGCAGCAGGTGAGCGAAAAAATTGCTCAGCTGGACGCGCAGGGCAAAAAGAATTTCGTCATTTTCAGCCAGGTGAATATCTATCAGGATGGCACGTTCCTGAAAGTGATGCCGATGCAGCCGCCAGGCAAAAATGAAACGGTTGCGGAGTATCTGTTCGGCTGCTACGGCTTTATCCAGACCAGCACCATTGTGCTGAAGCGGGAAGACGCGGCAAAAATTCAGTTCGATACCCGCTACATCCGTCATCAGGACTATGATTTCTGCATTCGTGCCGACCGCATGGGCTATGACTTTGTGATGATCGCCGCACCGCTGGCGAACTACCACCTGGTCACTAAGTTTGGCTCGAAACACAAAGGCGAATCGGTGAACTACTCGATGTTCTGGCTCGATAGCATGAAGCCGCATCTTACCCCGCGTGATATCCACACCTACAAAGCTTTTAAGCTGCCGCTGCGCTACAAGATGGATGGTAAGTCGCTGATGGCGAGCCTGAGCTTCGCGCGCTACTTCTTCCTCACCAACAAAGACAACCGTGCTTATTTCATGAACCGGGTTAAAGACAAGGTCAGAGCACGTTTCGGCGGTGAGAAAGCGATCTCCTGACGCGCGCCGCGCCTCGCTCTGCTCCTGATGCCAGGAGCGACTCTTTTTACGATTAATTCAGGGTTGAAGATGAATACTTCTGTTGGAACCGTTGGCATCGTCATGCCTATGTATAATGCACGTCAGACGGTGTTACGCGCGGTGCAATCGGTTATCAATCAGCACTATACCGACTGGCATCTCTATCTGGTCAACGATAAATCGACCGATGACTCGCTGGAATTTGTGCGTGAGCATTGTCAGGATCCGCGCATTACCATTCTGGATAACGCGGTCAACATGGGCGCAGCAGAGACCCGAAACGTCGGGCTGCGCGCGGCCACTGAAGAGATTATTGCCTTTCTCGACAGCGACGATGAGTGGCATGCGGATAAACTGACCCAGCAGGTCGCTGCCATCGCGGCCGGCGATGATTTTGTGATTACCGAATATCACTATAAAACCCGCAAGGCTGAGCACGACATTACCTACGGCAAACCTTATTTGCAGCAGGAAAACTTTGTGAAGAAGCAGTATCGCGTCTGCTTCTCCTCCGTCTGTTTCCGCCGTCCGCCGCAGGGGCTTTTCTTCCAGCGCAAAGGCCACGAAGATTTCCTGTTTTTGTATGAATTATTCACCCGCTATAAGCAGGCGCGCGTAATTCAGACGATTCTGGTCAACTATTACGAATTAGGCGATTCCCTTTCCCGTAATAAGAACAAAGCGGCCCAGTGGCACCTTGAATTATTAAGAATTATCTATAAAAACAATCCTTTAAAAATCTATTACTATTACGCCTGGTATATGGTGAATGGTGTGCTGTTTACCCTTAAGCATCGTTAAGCCTGTCGGCAGGATTGTCTTTAAAATTTGAGGTGGATAGCGTTTCATGAAAAAAATTGTCCTGGTGATCAAAGATGCTTATTCGTATGCGGGCACCGAGAACATCTGTAACTTCATGTCAGAGTGTCTTGGCGAGACCCATGAAGTCACCATCTACTCGCTGGAAGGCAGTGGAAAAACCTTTTACCCGTTTGAGCACGTCAAACAGATCGTCAGCTTTGAAGGGCAGAGCAATCCGATCAAAAGCGCGGTTGCCCGGATTCACGAAGAGGGTTTCGATACCGTCTTCCTGATCAGCATGGGCCGCCTGAGCGTGATGTTCGCTTTCTGGAATCTGCTGGCGATGAAGAAGAAGCGGGGCAAAGCCTACGCCTGCGAACACATCGCCATTAACTCCTTCAGCAAACCGATTAAGTTCCTCAAGTTTCTGCTGTTGCGCTACTACGACCGCGTGATTGTTCTGACCGAAAAAGATCATCAGGTGTTCAGCCGCTGGCGCATTCCCAGCAAGCAAATCCCCAACCCGGTGGTTTACAAAGACTATCAGCGCCAGACCCGTCATCGCCAGGCGCTGGCAGTTGGCCGACTGGATAACCAGAAGGGCTTTGACCTGATGCTGGATATCTGGCGCGACTTCGCCCGCAGCCATCCTGACTGGACGCTGGTGATTGCCGGTGACGGTGAACTGCGTCAACAGTTGCATGACCAGGCGGCGGTGCTGGGCATCACCGACAGCGTGAAGTTTGTCGGCAAGGTCAGCAATATCAACGACTACTATCGCGACAGCGATATGGCGCTGATGACCTCGCGCTACGAAGGATTGCCACTGGTGCTGCTGGAAGCAAAATCCTGGTCGCTGCCGGTAGTGGCATATGACTGCCCGACCGGTCCACAGGAGATCATCAATCACGGTGAAGATGGTTTCCTGGTTCCGATGAACGACAAAGCCACGTTTCTGGCCCGAATGGAGCAGCTCGCCAGCGATGACGCGCTGTTCTATGCCATGAGCGAAAAAACGAAACAGACCGCGCTGAAATTCGACGGTAATCAGATTAAGCAAAGCTGGCTGTCATTGGTTTAACCGGAGCTGGAAAAGCTCACTTGCGACGTGCCTCAGGGACACCGCCATGGCCAATGGCCTTATTGACTACGGGAATTGATGCATGAAAAGAAGAGAAGTTTTACAGACCGCCGCCTCCGCTCTGGTGGGGGCTCTCTCCGTGAGCACCTTTTCCAGCTACGCTGCAAAAAGTAACGGTATCGCCCTGAAGCCGGTTGATGCCACTGACGTGCCTAAAGGCGACGTGCCAATTCTGACCCCGGAAAATGTCTACGCCATGCCACCGCAGTTCTGGCAGGGTTTTGAAGGCAAACTCTGGATTGGTAAAGCAGGTGCAGATGCCAGCAAACCGGGCAACCAGATCCCGGTCTTCCTGCGTGATGCCAGCGGCAAAGTGTCGGAGATTGCTCAGCCTATCGCGCTGAACAAAGGTAACTTTGCCCAGTTTATTCAGGACAATGCTGCGCTGATTGCCAATCCGTCGCATTCAATGGCAGTCGAGGACAGCAGCGGTCAGACGCTGTTCAACATCGCGGATGTCAGCCGTCCGGGCGCTGCAGATTTCAGCCAGCGTCTGGCGCAGCCAGCGGGTTATCAGCTGATTGGTGAGATCCCGTCCGTAGCGGAGTTACGCAAAACCCGTCCGCTGTTTGAAGGGGCCAAGGTTAAGCTGAAAAGCTGGCATGAAGGACGGGAAGTCGGCGGCGGCGAGTTTGTCGGCAGCTTCCAGCCTGCTCAGAATGATGGCGGCGTAAACTTTGCCGGTGAGGGCTTTTCCTGGCGTCGCGTGGTAGACGATTTTAACCGCCTGACCCTGTTTGATTTCGGTGCGATTGCCGATGGCAAAACCGATACGGCACCCGCCATTATGGCGATGTTCCAGTGGTCACAGCAGGCAAACCAGCAGATCTGTGTCCAGTTCCCGGCCGGTACCTTCATGGTCTCAGCCTGTAACCTTGGCGATAAGTATCTCAACTTCTTCCGCATGTCCGGTGCGATGGTAAACTTCGGCTACTTCCCGGCGACCACGATTGTCTCGGATGGTAAGTCAGAGTTCGTCTTTGAGATGAATGCCCGTCGGGTTGAGCTTTCCAACCTGAATTTTAACGGCAACAGCGATAAAAGCCCCAACAAGCAGGGCTTTTTCCATAACAACTGCCCTGGCGGACAATATTTCCGTGGTGCCTGCCTGCGCTTTAACGCAGTCGGCGGCACCGCCATCAGCCTGCAGGATACCCTCGATTGTAAAATCGACCAGTGGTACGCCTCACGCTGCAGCGGCGATGTGATCAAATCGGGCTGGTCAGGTCAGAAGCAGGGCAAATGGGACCACAGCACCGCGATTGAGCTGTCGAACTTTAATGCGCAGTACTGTCGTGGTGGCAAAGTCCTCAATCTGCCGCGCTGCGGCCAGTCGATTATCCATAATGGCTGGATTGAGCACTGTGATAACCCGGGCGATCTCTCCAACGGTCAGTGGATTGTCGATGCGCTGAGCCTGGAGGATTGTAAGAATCCGCTGATCGCGCATAACACGCGCCTGAATATGCGCCAGACCAGCCTGCAGTCGGGCAGCTGGATCGACAACTCCATGCAGGGTGATCGTCTGCTCAGCATCTGGGAGATGGGATCGACGCGCGTGGAGTCCTATGGCGTCGCGCTCGATGGCAGTCTGAAGTACAACTACATCACCTCGCGCTGGCGTTTAGAGAACAACACGAATCAGGAAACCTGGTTTGATCTCGGCAGCCTCTACTCCCCGACCGTGGGTGATTCGTGGGAGATCGAAATTTTTGGTCAGTCGCAGTTCAGCAACGGCAGTGGCGATAAGCCGCTGATGGACCTGATCGGTGACAAGACCACCGGTGGCCGCGCGATGATCCATGTACAGCGCAAAAAAGATCGCTCTGAAGCGAGCTGGTCGGCCGAAGGCAGCAGCCCGATTGTCGATGTGCGCTATGTGGCTGAGCATGACACCGATGTCCGCATCTTCGTCAAACTGGCGGGCTGGACGCCGTCGGTGGCCGTGCTGGTGAAAACCACCGGTAAAGATCGCTTTGTCACCGGTCGCTGTGCGCGCGTTAACGCGAAGATGGAGAAGGGCAATCCTCCGGCGGGCGACGCGACTAAACGCGCGCCGCAGCGCTTCAGCCTGCACAACGGCAAAGCGGGCGTGGGTGCCAACGAGCAGGGCGATCTGCTGATGGCTTCCCGTCCGCTCTCCGCCGATCAGGTCGATACCAGCAAGCCGGAAGGCTTTGTTTCCGTCGTGATCAACGGCAAACAGGTCGCACTGCCTTACTTCGCCATTAAGTCGTAACACCTTGCATCACGGCCGCCACAACGGAGGCGGCCGGTTTTAACAGGAGCACTACCTTTGGGTGCGTTATCCCGTAAAGCATTACTTTAAACAGAGTTCATTTTGCCCATTGCGGATCTGGGCGGCTTACAGAATTAAAAAAATTCATTCGGAGTTGTTATGAAAATTTTATTGGTGGGTAACCATACGTGTGGAAATCGCGGGGATGGCGCGATTCTTCGTGGACTGATTGATTCAATGAAGTCTGCACGCAGTGATTTAGAAATTGATGTTATAAGCCGTTATCCAACCAGCTCCGGTTATCTGCTTCAGCAGGATATTAAGCAGGATGCGCTGTATCTGCACAACAGCAAATCAGGCAAAGGTCTGGTCGGTTCGTTCAAGCGTAAAGTCGCGAACCGCCTGATGCCTGATATCATGATGGCGCATCTGGGCAAGGGCGGGATCTTTAAGTCGTTCGCTGTACCCCCGCACCTGAAAGCGTTTACTGACAGTCTGGCAAAATATGATGCGATTATTCAGGTTGGCGGATCGTTCTTCGTTGACCTCTATGGTGTGACCCAGTTTGACCATGCCCTCTGTGCACTGATGGCGAAAAAGCCGATCTACCTGATCGGTCACTCGGTGGGGCCGTTCCAGAACCCGCGCGTCAATGCGCTGGCAAACTTTGTCTTTGATCGGGTCGACAGCCTGGTGCTGCGTGAATCGGTCAGTCTTGACCTGATGAAGCGCGATGGCGTGACCAGCTCTAAAGTCGCGTCTGGCGTTGATACCGCTTTCCTGGTGCGCGCACGCGAAGTCGAAAATCCGAGCCATAACCTGCTCTACTGGCAGGGCATTATCGATGGCCGTAAAACCATCGCGATCACCGTGCGTGAACTGGCACCGTTTGATAAACGTCTGGGTGTGACGCAGAAAGAGTATGAAGCGGCATTTGGCCGGGTGATCAATGCCATGATTGCTGAAGGCTATCAGGTTGTGGCGTTCTCAACCTGTACCGGCATCGACAGCTATGCCAAAGATGACCGCATGGTTGCACTGACCCTGCGTGACCACGTGACGCAGCCTGAACATTACCATGTCATTATGGATGAGTTTAATGACCTGGAACTGGGCATCCTGCTGAATCATTGCCATCTGACCATTGGTACCCGCCTGCACTCGGCGATTATCTCCATGAACTTTAGCACCCCAGCTGTGGCGATCAACTACGAGCACAAGTCGATGGGTGTGATGAACCAGCTTGGTCTGCCGCAGATGGCAACCGATGTGAAAAGCCTGATGGATGGCTCGCTAATCGACAAGGTGAAAACTGTGCTTGCCGATTACGACAACATCAAGCTCAAGGTCGACACGGCCGTTGCGAATGAAAGGGAAATTGGCAACCGGATCACTGAAGAGATTCTCAAAGTATTAGGGTAATGTGATGAAACTGACTTTTTTCACCATGCGTTTCCCGGTTGCCTCTGAGACATTCGTATTAAATCAGGTAACCCACTTTATTGATGCCGGTTACGAGGTGGAGATTATTTCAGTCTTTCCCGGCGATTTAGTGAACCGGCATGCCGCTTTTGATGAGTATGGTCTGGCGGCGAAGACGCATTATCTGCTGCCGGAAGAGAAGATCTCGATTGTCGATAAGCTGAACCAGCGCATCAAGCTGGTGCTGCCAAAAGTGACGAAGCCGTCGCTGCTGCGTTCGCTGAATGTGCGCCGTTATGGCGCGCAGTCCAGCAAACTGCTGCTGCCGTCGATTGTGGCGAATGCTAAACAGACCTTCACCGCAGATGTGTTCCTGGTGCATTTCGGCTATGCCGGTGCCCTGGCGAACAAGCTGCGTGAGCTGGGCGTGCTCAAGGGTAAACAGGCGACCGTGTTTCACGGCGCCGATATTTCCCGTCGTCACATTCTGGAAGAGCACAAACTCGACTATGTGAATCTGTTCCGCCAGAGTGAGCTGATGCTGCCTATCAGCAATCTGTGGAAGAACAAGCTGATTGAGATGGGCTGCCCGCCGGAAAAAATTCACGTTACGCGTATGGGCATTGAGCCGGAGAAGTTTAACTTCCAGCCGCGCCAGGCGTTTCAGACGCCGCTGCGTATCGTTTCGGTGGCTCGTCTGACCGAGAAGAAAGGGCTGGATGTGGCGGTCAAAGCCAGCGCCATCCTGAAGCAGCGTGGCGGTCAGTTTCAGTACACCATTATCGGTAACGGCGATCAGGATGAGATGATGCGTGATTTCATCGCCCGCGAGGGGATGGAAGATTGCGTCAGCATGCCGGGCTTTAAACCGCAGGAGGAGATCCGTCGCGCGCTGAGTGAGGCTGACATCTTCCTGCTGCCCTCCAAAACCGCCGCAGATGGCGATATGGAAGGTATTCCGGTTGCACTGATGGAGGCGATGGCGGTCGGCCTGCCGGTGGTCTCAACCTTCCACAGCGGCATTCCGGAGCTGATCGAAAACAACGTTTCTGGCTGGCTGGTGGAAGAGGACGATCCTGAGGCGCTGGCGGAGACGCTGCTGAAGCTCTCTCAGGGTGAAGTGGATGTGGCGCCCGTGGTCGCGGCCGCCCGTCACAAAGTTGAGACTGAATTTAATCAGCATATCGCCTACGGCGAACTGGCACAGATTCTGGAGCGACTGGTGTGAGTGGATTTAAGTCACAGGCGATTTGGCTGTTCGGCAGCACCTGCTTCTCGGCAGTGCTGCAGGTTGCACAGCTAAGCTTTCTCGCCCGCAAACTGGAAACCCACGAGCTGGGTCTGTTAGCCATCATCAACGCCATCCTGGCGGTGGCGGGTGTGCTGCAGGATATGGGGATGAGCAGTTATCTGGTGCATCGCCAGAACATTACCCGTCGTGAGCAGAGCACCATCTACTGGGTGAACGTCTCACTCAGCTTGTGTACTGGCCTGATCATGCTGCTGATCGCCTTCCCGGTCTCCTGGTTCTATCACCTGCCGGAGCTGGTGGGTCTGATCATGCTCACCAGCCTCAACTTCCTGGTGCTGGGGCATCTGTCGCAGTATCAGGCGCACTACATCAAAACCAAGCGGATGGTTTCGCTGGCGAAGATTGAGATGGGCACCAAGCTGTTTGCCTTCCTCTGTGTGGTGGCGATGCTGGAGTTCACCTCGCTCACCGTAGCGGCGGCGATTCTCGGTCTGTTTATCAACGCCTTTACCCGCATCCTCTGCATGATTGCGCTGGGTGAGAAGTCGTGGCGTCCGACCTGGGAGTTCGACAAAGCGACCTTTATCGGTGCGATTCGCTACGGCAGCTATCAGCTCGGCTCGCAGACCATTAACCAGCTGCGAACCCAGGCCGATGCGCTGGTGGTCGGTAAAGTGATGGGTGCCGAGATGCTGGGTGTTTACTCGCTGGCGAAAGAGCTGGTGCTGCAACCGCTGAAGCTGGTGACGCCGGTGATTAACCGACTGGCACTGCCGCGCTTTGCAGAGAAGCAGCACGATGCCGAGCAGCTGAAGAAGCTGTTCCTCAAAGGCACGCTGGGGATCATGCTGTTCAGCAGCGCGATGTACCTGGTGATTGGCATCTTCTCGCCGGTTATCGTTCGTGTGCTCTACGGCGCATCCCACGAGCAGGTCTATCATCTGATTCCGCTGATGCTGCTGTTTGGTATGCTGCGGCCGATGGGCGGACTGACCGGGGCAATTTCCCAGGCCAACGGACGGACCAACGTTGAGTTCTACTGGAACATCGTGGCGAGTATTGTGGTTCTGGCGGTGCTGGCAACCACCTTTATCTGGCCGAACGTGCTCTATGTGGCGCTGACGCTTTCCATCTCGCAGATTCTGATCTCGGCACTGGCTCATCCATTCTTTATCAAGCCGGTGATTGGCATTCGGTTTATCCCTTATGCCCGACAGTGGGTGGCGGTGTCGGTGGTATTTGTCGGCATAATGTTGCTGGTGAATCACTTTAATCTGTTTGTGATGCCAGAGTGGTTTGAAGGCTGGTTGTAATCACAATTACGTTATATCAACGGGCGGCCTCAGGGTCGCCCGTTTTCATTTATGGCTGGTCTCAGCCGCGCGGCGACCAGGGGTGGAAATAACAGAGGCGATATTCGATTACTGATTGTCTTTATTCAGTTTATGCCGTTGCTGGCAATGGGCAAAATGCCGAATTTCCAAGTTATGACAGAGAGTTACTGTCCGATTTTCAGATAAAGATTATACTTGCTCTTCCGGCCGATCCTGCATAATCGACCCACATCTTCATTTTATTAAACGGAATAAATATGACCAAGCTTAAAGCAGTAATCCCGGTTGCGGGCCTCGGTATGCATATGCTCCCTGCGACTAAAGCCATTCCGAAAGAGATGCTGCCTGTCGTCGACAAACCGATGATCCAGTACATCATTGACGAGTGTGTTGCCGCGGGTATTAAAGAGATTGTGCTGGTCACGCATGCATCGAAAAATGCCGTAGAAAACCACTTTGACACTACCTATGAGCTCGAAGCGCTGCTGGAAGCGCGCGTGAAGCGTCAGCTGCTGAGCGAAGTGCAGTCTATCTGCCCGCCAGGCGTGACTATCATGAACGTGCGCCAGGCGCAGCCGCTGGGTCTGGGCCACTCGATTCTCTGTGCCCGTCCGATGATCGGTGATAATCCGTTCGTGGTCGTGCTGCCTGACGTGCTGCTGGATGATTCTACCGCTGACCACATGCGTTATAACCTTGCGGCGATGGTTGCCCGTTTTGAAGAGACCGGCCACAGCCAGGTCCTGGCGCAGCATATGCCCGCGTCCAATCTCACTGAGTACTCGGTAATCACCACTGCTGAGCCGATTGATCACCCTGGCGACATCAGCACCATTACCGATTTCGTTGAGAAGCCTGAAGATACCGCCGGACTGAACTCTGACCTGGCTGCGGTAGGCCGCTATGTCCTCTCTGCTGATATCTGGGCCGAACTGGAGCGCACTGAGCCAGGCGCGTGGGGCCGTATCCAGCTGACCGATGCCATCGCCAGCCTGAGCAAACATAAAACCGTTGATGTTTCGCTGCTGACCGGTCACAGTTTTGACTGCGGTCGTAAGCTCGGTTACATGCAGGCGTTTGTCTCTTACGGCCTGCGCAGCAACGCGCAGGGTCGCGATTTCCGCGAAGCTATCCAGACCATCCTCGCAAAACAACAGTAATTTATTTGCCGCGTCCTGCGCGGCAGATTGAAAGGAGCTCACATGGCAATTTTAGTCACGGGCGGAGCAGGATATATCGGCTCCCATACGGTACTGGCGCTGTTGCAGCGCGGTGATGATGTTGTGGTTCTGGATAACCTCTGCAATGCCTCACGCGAAGCGATTAACCGCGTTGAGAAACTGGCAGGCAAAAAAGCGACCTTCGTTGAAGGCGATATCCGTGATCGCGCCTGTCTGCGTGACCTGTTTGCATCCAACAGCATTTCAGCCGTAATCCACTTCGCTGCGCTTAAAGCAGTCGGTGAATCTACGCGTATGCCGCTGGAGTACTACGAGAACAACGTCGCGGGCACCGTGGTGCTGCTGGAAGAGATGCGTGATGCCGGCGTCTGGAACTTCATCTTCAGCTCATCTGCAACCGTTTATGGCGCAGATGCCCCGGTTCCTTACGTTGAAACCACACCGATTGGCGGCACCACCAGTCCATACGGCACCTCTAAGCTGATGACCGAATTTGTGATGCGCGACTTCGCCAAAGCGGAGCCGAAGTTCAAGGCGATTGCGCTGCGTTACTTCAATCCGGTTGGCGCGCATGAGTCAGGCGAAATCGGTGAAGATCCGGCGGGCATCCCAAACAACCTGCTGCCGTACATCGCACAGGTTGCGATTGGCCGTCTGGAGAAGCTGGGCGTGTTTGGCGGTGATTACGATACGCCAGACGGTACCTGTCTGCGTGACTATATCCACGTTGTTGACCTGGCGGAAGGGCATCTGAAAGCGCTGGATTATCTGAGCAAAGTTGAGGGCTACACCGCCTTTAACCTGGGCGGCGGCAAAGGCTTCTCGGTGCTGGAGATGATCAAAGCGTTTGAGAAGGCGTCCGGCAAGGCGATCCCGTTTGAGATCAAGCCACGTCGCGATGGCGACCTGCCTGCGTTCTGGGCCGATGCGTCACTGGCAAACACCACGCTCGACTGGCGCGTGACGCGCGGCATCGATGAGATGATGCGCGATACGTGGAACTGGCAGAGCAAGAACCCGGATGGGTTTCGGTAGTTGAGAAAAAGGCGAACTCAGGTTCGCCTTTTTTACGCCATAAATTCGTTAGGGCTACTGCAACGGATTGCACTGCTCGGGAATCATCCGGCCGTGACTTCATATTTACGGGCTACATTCCGGCCTTTATTTCGTAAAGGCACTTCCAGGTAGCGATAGCTCAATTCAGATGAAACAAAAATCAGGCCTAATGCAGCTATTGTCATCCACAGTGATCTCATGTACGAGTCTCCAGCAGCAAAACCGTAATGGACCATAATGCGCACTGTTGATTCCTGAACGAAATAAATCACTGGCATATGTGCCAGATAGATACTGTATGATCGGGATGCAATCCAGCTCATTGATCGAGAAACGATCCCTTCACTTCCGGGCGACATAAAAAAGCCACTGTCCCATGAAGCTATATAGACCAGCAATGTTGAAATCATTGCTAAAGAGCCAAAGAGATAAACAGAACCTTTTAATGCTGCCGGGATGGCGAAAAGCGAAAACAGTAGAAAAATATTCACCAGATAGCGGAGGTACCATCGTTCTAGTATACGGGGTTTAATTTTACTACCTAGCGACAGCTTTAACATGGCTAAGAGAACACCAAAAATAAGGCCGTGATAGCGGAAGTTAGGACTCCAGTCACCTTGCTGTACAATGTAGAGCAGGAAAACAGCCAGTAGCGAGAGCGTGGTCACTTTCCAGCCCGTTCTCATGAAGAGAAGAATGAAAGGCGCTACAAAATAAAACTGCTCTTCTAGCGATAAAGACCAGTAGGGGCCGTAAGTTGGCAGATAACCTTGCTCAAGAAGATAGCCGGAAAAAATATTGAATGAAAAAGTAATAATGGTAATGCAATAAATAACGTTGTGCCTGAATTCTCCAAATGCGTTAGTAACATTATAAAAAGCTGAAAAAAACAAGACGACAAACATCCAGAACCATGACGCTGGAAGCAACCTGTATATTCTTTTAACAAAAAAAGGAATAATAGTGTGCCTGAAAATTTGTGAAGGTGATTGTTTACTATCCCGATGAGTGAGCAGATTCGTTGCAATCAGGTAGCCCGAAATAGCAAAGAAAAGATCTACCCCAGGCCAGAACTCAACGTACTTGTTGATATTTTGAAGTAATTGATGCTTGCTCCAGATATACAGGGTGGGCAAATGTTCAAGAAGAACAGCAACTATTGCAAAAAATCTCAGGTACTCAATTTCGATATTGAGTTTGCCTTTTTTTACCATACTCATCACCACTTCCAAGGGATTATGGCGGGAAGCCCCGCCTGAAGATTATTTTACCAATCCCATAAGGTACTGACCGTATTCTGTCTTAGACAATTTCTGACCTTCGTTATAAACATCCTGGCTTGAAAGCCAGCCATTTTTGAAGGCGATTTCTTCAAGGCAGGCCACTTTGAATCCCTGCCTTTTTTCAATCGTATGAATGAACTGAGAAGCTTCGATCAAACTGTCATGCGTTCCAGTATCAAGCCATGCAAAACCACGACCTAAAAGTTCTACATTCAGCGTATTCTGCTCTAAGTAGAGACGGTTGAGATCGGTGATTTCAAGCTCACCACGGTGAGATGGTTTTAATGTACGCGCATAATCTGTGACATTGTTATCGTAAAAATATAAACCTGTAATAGCCCAGTTGGATTTTGGTTTGGAAGGCTTTTCTTCCAGCGATAAGGCCTTAAAGTTTTCATCAAACTCGACAACGCCAAAACGCTCAGGATCTTTAACCTGATAACCGAACACTGTAGCGCCGGCGGTATTCGCAGACGTGCGTGCCAGAACCGGGGCAAAGCCTTGACCAAAGAAGATATTATCTCCAAGGACTAACGCACAACTTTCATTGTTGATGAATTTTTCACCAATAATAAAAGCCTGAGCAAGGCCATCCGGACTCGCCTGAATAGCATAACTCAGGTTAATACCGAACTGGCTACCGTCGCCCATCAGCCTGACAAAGGAAGCATGATCATCAGGTGTTGTAATGATCAGGATATCCCTTATCCCCGCCAGCATGAGCACAGAAACCGGATAGTAAATCATAGGTTTGTCATATACAGGCAGCAGCTGCTTAGAAACACCTTTCGTGATTGGGTATAACCGAGTGCCAGAACCACCGGCAAGAACGATACCTTTCATTATAATTCCTCACCTAAATTATTTTCCAAACCCAGTCGCTGACCCTGATAAGAACCGTCCTGAACGCGTTTCCACCACCATTCGTTTTCGAGATACCACTCAACAGTCTTGCGCAAACCGGTTGCGAAAGACTCCTGTGGGACCCAGCCTAATTCACGTTCAATCTTTGAAGCATCAATAGCGTAACGAAGATCATGCCCTGGCCGATCCTTGACGAAAGTAATCAGCTCTCGGTAGCTGCTAAGGTTTGGCATGTTTGACGGAGAAAGTTCATCAAGAATGTCACAGATAGTCTGGACAACCGTAAGGTTCGTCTGCTCATTGTGACCACCAATATTGTAAGTCTGGCCAATCACACCTTTTTTAACGACTTCCTGAAGTGCTCTGGCGTGATCTTCAACATATAACCAGTCACGAATCTGGCTCCCATTGCCGTAGACCGGTAGAGGTTTACCATGGAGAGCATTAAGAATGGTCAGTGGTATCAATTTTTCTGGGAAATGATAAGGACCATAATTATTAGAGCAATTTGTCACCAGAACGGGCAGGTTATAGGTCCGATGCCATGCTCGTACAAGATGGTCGCTGCTCGCTTTTGACGCAGAATAGGGGCTGCTTGGCGAGTAGGGCGTAGTCTCTGTGAACAAATCAGAAGTGTTATGCAAATCACCGTACACTTCATCAGTTGAGATGTGGTGAAAACGAAAGCCCGCTTTATCGGTATCACTCAACTGGTTGTAAAACAGGCGTGAAGCTTCCAGCAGATTATAGGTGCCAATGATGTTTGTCTGGATAAAAGCTCCGGGTCCATCAATAGAGCGATCAACATGACTTTCAGCTGCTAAGTGCATGATTGCATTAGGTTTGAAAGAGTTGATAACTGATTTCATTGCATCATAATCGCAGATGTCAGCTTCAACAAAAGAAAATCCGGGTGAATTTTCAATCGTTTTTAGTGAGTCAAGATTACCCGCGTAAGTTAAAGCATCGACAACCAATACTTCATTATCCTGGTCAGTAACGAGAAGTCTCACTACAGCTGACCCGATAAAACCCGCACCGCCAGTAACTAAAATTTTCATACTTTTCCCGAAGATTAGCATTTTTCTTGCACGGCTGGATTATCTCATGCCGTACGAAACTGATGTCAATAACTCATCATTATGACGAGTTAATCCAGCCTTGACCAGTTCAGCACACCACGTCATGGCTAAATTCAGTCATTGTTATCAAGGTGACTGCTGTATTAGTTATTAGTAGTTTGCATATAATAACTTGGTTTATTTAATTAAGAGATCTATACCATTCATCAATTATTTATGCAGAAGATCACTTCACAATCCCTCCGCCATATTTCGAAGAAAGGTGCTACCGTGTTAGAATTGAGAGGTTTTTTCCAAGGACTGACAGCGCCTGGATCGTCTTTTTTTTACCGGGAAAAGTTGGAAAAAGTAAACATATCAGAAACTTAAGTTTTTTGATCTACATTGATGAAGAGTTAATGAGCATTTTAGTCGCTACAGCTAAGGGCGGTAGCGTGGTCATTTTCATCATATTTTCCTGTGTACTCGACTTATCCTCGTTAAGAAATAACTGCTATGTGGATAGGTATTTTTAGGGTTAATCTTATGGAAATTAACAAGGTAGACCAGTTCGTGCGTGGTTGGTTTGTTGGCGGTTTTGAGCCTACTCTTTATAAAACAACCGATGTGGAAGTCGCTGTACAGCACTTCAAAGCAGGTGATAAAGAGGCCAGCCATTGCCACAAAATCGCTACAGAAATCACTGTAATCGTCAGTGGTAAAGCATTAATGAACGGTAAACTCATCAACGCAGGAGAGGTAGTCAAAATCTCTCCCGGTGAGTACACAGATTTTGAAGCAATCGAAGACACTGTAACAACAGTGGTAAAAGTTCCCGGCGCATTAAATGATAAATATCTTAAGGCAGAGTAAAATGTTAAATATCGTTGTCCCTATGGCAGGTCGAGGCAGTCGGTTCGCGAAAGAAGGTTACACTGATCCAAAACCTTTAATTCCAATTAATGATAAACGCATGATTGAAGTTGTAATAAATAATTTAAAACCTAATCAGCCGCATAAGTTTATCTTTATTTGCCAGCAAGAACATATTGAAAAATATGATTTATCAACAAAGCTCAATGAATGGGCGCCAGGGTGCGAAATTGTTGGTATTAATGGCGTCACAGATGGCGCCGCTTGCACTGTCTTGTGCGCACAGCATTTAATAGATAACGATCAGCCATTAATGATAGCAAATTCTGATCAGTGGATTGATATTGATATAAACGATTATTTAAATTATATGGATCATGAAAAACTTTCAGGTTTAATAATGACTATGTCTGCAAATGATCCCAAATGGTCATATGCTGAATTAAATGAAGATGGAAAAGTTATTCGTGTTGTAGAAAAAGAAGTTGTATCGGAAGAAGCAACTGTAGGTATCTATAATTTCAAACATGGAGCTGATTTTTGTCGCAACGCTCAAAAAATGATTGATCTTGACGAACGCACCAATGGCGAGTTTTATGTGGCACCTGTTTATACATGGATGTACCAAGATGATAACGCAAACATTGGTGTTTATAACATTGGTGCTGAAGCCAACGGAATGTATGGTTTAGGCATCCCTTCTGATTTGAAATTATTTTTATCACTCGACGTTGCAAAGAAGGCACTGGACTTTTAAGTATGACAAATGCCAAGAAAAAAATATGCCTCATTGGTCATGAGTGCGGCTATTATAAAGGACAAGGTGGTATTGCCACCTATATAGAACATACAGCAAAAGGATTTAGTAAGTTAGGATATGAAGTCCATACGATTTTTTTGCACGGCAGCGATCTGGATGATCCAGAAATAACATGCTGGAAAATAAAAGATAACTACAGCATTTTCAAAAATTCAAAAGCTATTGACGAAGTACTGTCGCAAATAAAACCAGACTTTGTTGAAGTTACCGACTTTATCGGTCTTGCGAGTTATACGCTTGCAAAGCGTGCGCTCGAGGGGCTGGATTATTCCTGTCGTTTTATCACTAACAATCATACGGGCATTCGTGAGGTGTGGGAGTGGGGAACAGCACTTGATTTTATGGAGTGTGCTCCGCCGTGGATGATCGAGATGTATCAGTATGAGAGAGCACAATCAATTCTGAGCGATGCTAATTTCTCGACTTCCAACTTTCTTGCAAATTACCTCAGCACTTTACACGATACTAAAGTTCATACCTGTCCATCTTATTATCCTCTTGCTGAACAAGCTATCCCGCCAGTCAGAGATAACAGCGGAACTATTGAGATTCTTTCGCTGGGTCGGTTTGAACTCAGAAAAAAACAGGAACTGCTGATACTGGCTGCCTGCGAATTAATGGTCGAAGGTTATGACCTGCATGTAACATTAATTGGAAACAGCGGAGATGATTTTTATGATCGCCGTGATTATATGGATACATGCTATGGGCTTATTCCGCTGGAACTAAAAAATAAATTTAGTTTTTATGACTTTATTCCCTATAAGGAATTACAAAAGCAATATAAAAACTATGATCTGTTCGTCATTCCATCTCCTTATGAGAACTTCCCTAATACTGCGTTAGAAGCCATCAACTATGGCCTGATTGTGGCCGGCAGTAAAACCAGTGGGATAGCTGATATGAGCGGATCCGCAGCCGAAAAACTCTGTTTCGAGAAAAACTCCGTTGATTCTATCAAGAAGGTGTTGACGGGTTTTAGCAGTATGAGTCGTGACGAAAAAGAAGAGATCAGAAAAGTTCAGCGTGAATCACTCAAAACGCTGGTCAGCTTTGAGAGTGCTATTGTCAACAGAGTGAATCAGTACGAAAGTATTGAAATGAAATCTACTCTTGTCCGTCCTCTCCGTGAAAAATGTCTTTTCGTTACTATGAGAGATGATGCACGTCTTGAATATCTGTTGTTGGGTGATAAGAAGATTCATATTGATAGTAATGAGGCTTATCAATTGATGAATGCAGCAGAATATATGATTATTCTGCCTTCTGACAATTTTGACGATGCGATCGTAGAAAAGAATTATTTCCCAGAAAAGAATATTATTTCTGCTTTTTCTTACCATCATCCTTATGGAACCGTTCTGGATATCAATAAATCCAGAAAAGCTTTCTCACAAATGACCATCAATGTCGCTGATATCTCTATCAGTAAGCATGTCAAAACGTCCAGACTGATTGCAGAAATACTTTTCTCTTGCAAAGATGTCGTTTTCTTCAGGGAAGACTCATCCAGAGTTGAAAAGGGTATTGGCATTGACTTAATGTATGAACTTGACCTGTTGAGATATAAATATAATGGTTAATAAGATTTCTGTGATTATTCATGGTCCTCTTGAAGAGGATTTTTTAGAAAAAAACTTAAATGCACTTCAAAAACAACTGAGTGATGTGAAAGTTTTCATATCGACATATAAAAAAGATGCAGAGAAAGTTCAAAACCTTCTAAATAATAAAAATCTGTATATTCGGGATAACATTAAGGTATTGGGCTGTGATGATGTTTTTAACCCTGGTTTTTTTAATATAAATCGTCAGATAAACCTGGTTAATGCGGCATTAAATGTTATTGACAAAGACTCTTTTGTCATCAAAGTCAGGATGGACCAGACAGTAAACTTTTCTTCTTTGATGAGAATGGTAAAGACCTTTTCATCGGATGTTAATGGTAAGTTGATTACGACTAACTGTTACACCCGCGCAGACCGCTGGTATCATCCATCAGATATGTTACTTGCAGGTGACTACAAGGTATTAAGAGATTACTACCCTGTGGACTTCTTTAGAGAAACACATATGGATAACATTCTTCTGATAAGAGAATTAGTTAAAAACAACCATGTGAAAGATTTTTATAACTACTGGCCGGAGTCTCGCCTTTTTACAAATTTTGTAAAAAAGAGAGGGGGTGTTATAAAAGAGTCTGCTGAAGACAGTCTTGAAAAGCTTAAAACCCACGTTTTCGTTATTAATAGTTGGGATGTTTCTCTGAAATGGAAGAAATTTTTAAAAGGATGGATTCCTGTCCTGCCTTATACTTTTAAAATGGCTCCTTTCAGAGACGGTCCAGAAGAAGATGCTTATAATTTCAAAGCAAGTGATCTTAATGCCGTTCCCTCCAAAACAAAAGAGAGTGTTTTTATAAGGCTCTCAAAAATTTATTTCAAAACAGGAATGTATCACTTCAATCCACTCTTCTTTAGCTATCGTAATTTCCTGCTAAGAGTTGGGCGTAAAGTGTTCGATATTTCTTTAAAGTTCATTCCGCCTATTTTTCATCATACCCTCGTAACAATAGGTCGAAAATTTTATTATGCTATCAAGTAATCTATATATCGTTGGCTGGCGCGGTTATATTGGCCAGTCTCTGTTGAATTATTTGGGCAGAACTGGTTTTACTAAGCGAGTGTTTCTTTATAGTCGTAACAATGAGGTAGAGAGTATTACTCCTGACTTTATTGATGCTACGCTGTGTCAGCACGATGATTTTGTTAGCAAAATTGCTCAGGATAATGATCCTGTTGTCTATTATCTGGCCAATAGCATCTCTCCAGCAGAATCGCAGAGTCGTGCTATTGAAAGCGTGAATACTAATCTCCTGCCTTTTATCCGTTTTCTTGAAGATATAAAATCCATAGCGAGTAAGGTTACTTTTATTTTTGCTTCATCCGGTGGAACTATTTATGGAGACACCGGTGGAGAAAAATGTCGTGAGGATCATGCTCTTTCGCCGAAAACTATTTATGCGGCAAATAAACTAGCTCAGGAATCTTATCTTCAGGTTTATCATTGTAACTATGGGTTGAATTATCGGGTATTACGAATTGCGAACCCCTACGGACCTGGACAGGTATTCAAAGGTGGGCAGGGGCTTATTCCCGCAATCATGGATTCTTATAAAAAGAAGACTCCAGTCAAAATTTATGGCGATGGTTCAGCCTCACGTGATTATATTTATATCGATGATCTTCATGACTGCTTTATAAAGTCCGCAGTCTATAAAGGCGATGTGAGAATCTTCAATGTCGGTTCAGATTCGAAATATTCTATTCTTGATATTATCGATAACTTCAATCGGCATGGTATTGTTGTTGATACTGTTAAAGTGAAAAGCGCTGTATCAGTTGTTAATTCTATATCCCTGGATATTACACGTGCTAAACGAGAGTTTAACTGGTCACCTCAAACAAGTCTTGAAGATGGTTTAAAAAAATACATTGAATGGTATGAATTAACCCTACAGTAAATCAAGACATGAAATCAAAGTAACGTGGACAATGCATCCTGATAACCTGATCTCACAGAGTGAAATTTCCATCATCATTCAGGGGGGGATTTTAAATTCCTCACGTGAATTAGATAGTGACTTTCTTTTTAATCTAAATCTGACTTTAAAAAGTTTTCCAGAATCTGAGATCATCGTATCAACATGGAAGACAGATGGTGTCATTGAAGACAATCTGAGAAGCACGTATCCAGGCATTAAATTCATATTTAATGAAGATGTCGGGTCAATATCTAAAAATGTTGATGGTGTGAACGTCGTAAGTAATGTAAACAGAATGCTTGTATCAAGCCTTAGCGGTCTTCGACATTCTTCCAAAAAGTACTCGGTAAAAATAAGGACAGATTCGTATTTATACAATGATAACATCCTCTTGTATCTCAACGATTACTTTTTGAATAATAACTTTCTTAATATAGATTCTGTTATTCGTCAGAATGATTATTCGGTTTTTAGTCGTCACTTAATTAATTGTAATTTGTTTGCCCGAAACCCTTATAGCCAGCTACCGTTCTTGTATCATCCTGGCGATATTTTAGTAGCAGGATTAACGAAAGATGTTGAACGTTTTTTTGATATTCCCCTGGCGGATGAGAATATCTTTCAGCATTGTAAAAGTATGATGAACGCATGCTATATGAAGTTCGTACCAGAACAGTACGTATGGGTCAAAAATTTAGAACGTTCAATTAAAAACTTCACATTCTCAGGCAATTTTTCAAGGGGTAAGGGTGAAGTTGAGCGTTCTGAGCGGTTTTATATAAATAACTTCTTGCCATTGGACTCAGCTAGCCTGGGATTCGTTTGGCGTAAACATAAAGAAGTCTATTTCAATAAAGGCTGGTCTAGCCTTTATCAATCTTTTGATTGGATAGATCTTTATTCAAAGTACATAAGCAAAGAAAAATGCTCACGTCCATTAATATGGTATGTTAGAGCGCTACAAATAACGGTCATGAAGATTTATTTCTTTTTCAGAACTCAGCTGCTTAAACTACCGTATGTTCGTAAAGTTGCTTATCGTTTATTTGTCAAGAGAGGAAGTTAATGAAAGGTTTTGTATCTACTCCGCAAAGCAGGACGACTTTAGCGGAAGTATTAGACTCAAAAAACCTAATCAAAGAGTTTATTAGACGAGATTTCAATGTTCGCTATAAACAAACTAGTTTAGGGATTTTATGGGCAATTATTAATCCCGGTGTGAATATTCTTTTGTATCTCTTTGTGTTCGGACTTTTGGTAAAAGTACCAACACCAGAATATAATGCTCCTTATGCGGCTGTTTTGATTTCTGGAATTCTTTTCTGGAATTTATTTGCGACAAGTATGATGGCTGCAAGTGATGCAATAATAAACAATATGCATCTTTTAACTAAGGTGTATTTTCCAAGAATTTCACTTTGCATAGCAAGCGTCTTTGTTGCTTTTATCGATTTCGTGATTGCTTTCGTTGTATTTATTCCTTTAGCTATTTTTTATGGGGTGCATTTCGATTTTTCCCGCATCTTCTTTTTAATTCCATGCGTAGTTATCACACTTATGCTTGGCTGTGGCGTTGGTTGTTTTATGGCAATTTTAAAACTACGATTCCGTGACCTACGTCATGTACTACCTTTGGCTACTCAGGCATTATTCTTTGCTTCTCCTGTAGTCTATACTCTTACAATAGTGCCAAAGGAATTTCATCAATATTATTCTTTTAATCCTATGACCGGTATTGTAGCTCTTTCTCGCTGGGCTTTGCTGGGTGGTAATAGCATTGATGTCACAACCTTATTATACAGTTTTATTACTGCCATTGTTTTAGTCATCTTTGGTGTGTACTACTTTATCAAAAATGATAGATTAATTGCGGATTACGAATGATTACCTTTGAATCTGTTACACGCGAATTTAGTGTTGGTAATTACCAACATAGTACTTTAAAAGAGCTATTTTCGTTTCAAAAGAAACGAACTCAACCGGGAAAAATATATCGTGCTGTAGACGATGTTTCATTTTCTATTACACCAGGACAGGCAGTCGGTGTGCTGGGAAGAAATGGTGCAGGGAAGTCTACTCTTCTTAAACTCCTGACAAGAATTATTGCACCAAGCTCTGGGAAAATAACGGTCGATGGATCAATTTCTTGCCTTCTTGAAGTTGGTGCAGGGTTTCATCATGAGCTGTCAGGGTACGAGAATATATTTTTAAGCGGTTCAATCCTTGGCATGAGCCGCAAAGAAATTGAAACTAAAATTGAAAGTATCATTGAGTTTGCTGAAGTCAGAGATTTTATTTACGAACCGGTGAAATATTATTCATCCGGTATGTATGTCAGACTTGCCTTCTCAATAGGCGTACATCTGGATTCAGAAATACTGGTAATTGACGAAGCATTGGCCGTTGGCGATGCGAATTTCCAGGCGAAATGTCTTAATAAGATAAATCAAGTCAAAGAGAGCGGTAAAACAATTTTCTTTGTAAGCCATAATGTTAATCAGGTTGAAAGCATTTGTGATGCCTGCCTTGTTATGGAAAAAGGCCAGCTCATTTATCAAGGCGATACCAGTAAAGCTGTAGAAATATACAACCAGTTAATTAAGTAAAGAAGGTTAAAAATGATAGTTATCTCACATCGAGGCTACTGGAAATCTTTACAGGAAAAAAACACTGAATCAGCTTTCATCAGGTCGTTTCAGCTTGATCTTGGTACTGAAACTGACTTGCGTGACTACATGGGTGAAATCGTAATTAGTCATGATATTCCTGATGCATCCTGCTTAACCTTTCAACAGATGCTTGAATTATACAAGACGCATACTAAATCTGCTCCGCCGCTGGCGTTAAATGTTAAAGCTGATGGCTTACAGGAGAAAGTTAAACAGACGCTTGAATCAATGCAAATCAGTAACTACTTCTTTTTTGATATGGCTCTGCCAGATTCACTGGGTTATTTCAAATCTGGTTTGAAAGCCTTTGTCAGGTATAGCGAGTTTGAGAGTCTCAACGCACTTTATGATAATGCAGAGGGTGTCTGGCTAGACGGCTTTGCAAAAGATCTGGTAGATGAGGATTTAGTAAAAAAAATCCTTTCTGATGGTAAGAAAGTCTGCATTGTTTCTCCCGAACTGCATAAAAGAAATCATCTCGAAAGCTGGGCGAAATACAAGAAATTTAGTGATGATTTATTGTCCTCATCTGATTTAATCATTTGCACCGATTACCCTGAAGAATGCATGGAGTTTTTTAATGGCTACTAATATTAAAGCTGTTATTTTCGATATGGACGGTGTTCTTATTGATGCCAAAGATTGGCACTACGAGGCATTGAATGCGGCACTGGACCTGTTTGGGCTGACGATTTCAAGACAAGAGCATTTGACGACTTACGATGGCTTGCCTACTAAAGATAAGCTTATCATGTTGAGCAAAGATAAGGGTTTATCAACCAACCTCCATGGTTTCATTAATGAAATGAAACAGCAATACACAATGGAAATCGTTAATAACAAATGTAAGCCAATGTTCCATCACGAATATGCGCTTTCTATGCTAAAAAAAGATGGCTACAAAATGGCTGTTGCTTCAAATTCAATCAAGAACTCGATTGAAGTTATGATGGAACGAGCACATCTTTCTCAATATCTTGAATTTTACGTTTCAAATCAGGATGTTGTTAAAGGTAAACCTGATCCTGAAATGTATAATAAAGCCATCTCTATGCTGGGTTTAAAGCCTGCTGACTGTGTCATTGTTGAAGATAATGAAAATGGAATCAAGGCAGCTAAAGCAAGCGGTGCACATGTATTAGAAGTTGAAACCGTTTATGATGTTAATTATGCAAATATAAAACGGTTTATCTCCTTAGTTGAGAACGAGGGTTAATGGCATGCTGAATATTATAATCCCAATGAGTGGCGCCAGTCTTTACGAAACGAGTGCTGACTTCATTTACCCTAAGATTCTGACTGAAATTAATAATCGTACCTTACTTGAATATTCTCAGGATATTTTCGCCACCCTGACTGAAGAGCATAAAAGTCTTTTCATCGTTCCTGCTGATAAACTAACTAAGCTTGCTCTTGGCAACATCATTGAACTGATTTCGCCTAGCGCGGTGATCATTCCTTTGCAGGGGATGACCAAAGGTGCGGTTTGCAGCAGCATGATGGCGATTGATGAAATCAACCTTGACGAAGAACTGATTATTTCCTCAGCCGATCACTACATTAACGATGACCTGCAACAGGTTCTGGATTACTTCCGCAGTCTTGAAGCTGATGCGGGTGTGCTTACTTTTGAATCAGTACATCCTAAGTGGTCTTTTGCTAAAGCCAACGATGAAGGATTTGTTGTTCAGACTGCTGAAAAAAATGCGATAAGTCGTAATGCGATTGCTGGCCTTTATTACTTCAAAAAAGGCTCAGATTTTATCGAAGCGGCTAAAGAACTTATCCGTAAAGATAATTCCATTGATAATAATTTTTATCTCTCTTCATCTTTAAATGAAATGGTACTTAAGGGCAAAAAGATTGTAATGCGCCCTCTTGCTGATTCGGTTTATCATAATTTCTATGATGCACATGCAGTTAAAGCATTTGAAATGTCTCATGTTAATCCTTTGCCGCCGGTGAAAAAACTGACTGAGAAATATATTGCTGCATTCAATGCTAAGTCATTACATGATGTTGTAGACATGTTTGACCGCAATGCTACGCTTATTGATCCCGGTAATCATAAAATTGGACAGGAGAATATTCGTAGTATGTTAGTCCAACTCTTTAGTGAAACTAAACTGCTAGAGTTCAAAGCTTTGTCTGTTCTGGCCGAGCAAAATAGATCAGTCATTGAGTTTGAACTCAAGCTTGATGATAAATTGCTGAAGGGTGTCGATATTATCGACTGGAACAATAAAGGCCACATTGTAAAACTCAATGCTTATTTGTATTAGTTTGTCAGTTGGCATGCATCCATGTCCCTGTAATTATTAGTGATACTTAATAGCATCATTCTCTAACTGCTTGATGCTTACCTGGGTTAACATGTTTGCCACTTTTGTTCACAAACCTGTGTGTTTGTGAAGTGACCACAGACAGGAGTATGTAATGTCCAAGCAACAGATCGGCGTTGTAGGTATGGCAGTGATGGGCCGCAATTTGGCTCTTAACATTGAGAGCCGCGGTTACACTGTTTCTATCTTTAACCGTTCACGCGAAAAGACTGATGAAGTCATCGCCGAGAACCAGGGCAAGAAACTTGCTCCTTTTTACACCGTTGAAGAGTTTGTCGAATCGCTGGAAAAACCTCGTCGTATCCTGCTGATGGTTCAGGCGGGTGAAGCGACCGATAAGACAATCGCCTCCCTGACTCCACACCTGGATAAAGGCGACATCCTGATCGATGGCGGTAACACCTTCTATAAAGATACCATCCGTCGTAACAAAGAGCTTTCTGACCAGGGCTTCAACTTCATCGGTACCGGTGTTTCCGGTGGTGAAGAGGGCGCACTGAAAGGCCCATCTATCATGCCTGGCGGTCAGAAAGAAGCCTACGAACTGGTTGCACCGATTCTGGATAAAATTGCTGCACGTGCAGAAGATGGTGAAGCCTGTGTGGCTTACATCGGTCCGGACGGCGCGGGTCACTACGTGAAGATGGTTCACAACGGCATCGAGTATGGCGATATGCAGCTGATCGCAGAAGCCTACGCTCTGCTGAAAGGCGCGCTGGGTCTTAACAACGAAGAGCTGGCTGAGACCTTCACTGAGTGGAACAACGGCGAACTGAGCAGCTACCTGATCGATATCACCAAAGATATCTTCACCAAGAAAGACGAAGAAGGTAAATACCTGGTTGATGTGATTCTGGATGAAGCAGCGAACAAAGGCACCGGTAAATGGACCAGCCAGAGCTCACTGGATCTCGGCGAACCTCTGTCACTGATCACTGAGTCTGTGTTCGCTCGTTACCTCTCCTCGCTGAAAACCCAGCGTGTGGCAGCCTCTAAAGTACTGAGCGGTCCACAGGCGAAGGCCTTCACCGGTGACAAAGCGGAGTTCATTGAGAAAGTTCGTCGCGCTCTGTATCTGGGTAAAATCGTTTCTTATGCTCAGGGCTTCTCACAGCTGCGTGCCGCGTCAGAAGAGAACAACTGGGATCTGCATTACGGTGAAATCGCGAAGATCTTCCGCGCTGGCTGCATCATCCGTGCCCAGTTCCTGCAGAAGATTACTGATGCATATGCAGAAGATGCAGGCATCGCTAACCTGTTGCTGGCACCGTACTTCAAAGATATCGCTGATCAGTATCAGCAGGCGCTGCGTGATGTGGTTTCCTACGCGATTCAGAACGGTATCCCGACGCCAACCTTCTCTGCGGCGATCGCTTACTACGACAGCTACCGTTCAGAAGTGCTGCCTGCTAACCTGATTCAGGCGCAGCGTGACTACTTCGGTGCGCATACCTATAAGCGCATTGATAAAGACGGTGTGTTCCACACCGAGTGGTTAGATTAATCACTAAAAAGGGCTTCCCTCGGGAAGCCCTTTTTTTATCCTACCAGCAAATCCCCGCTCCGAATCTCTCGCTCACCTGCCAGCCTCACAACCAGCATGCCTGCCGTCGCAAACTTAGCCCAGTGTCTCGCATAGAGAATACCGCCATGTTCCGTCACCAGCGGCGTAATCTGGTCGGTTATCGGGTCAACAATCTCCGCCACCACTTCTCCCGGCCGAATCTTTGCGCCCAGCGGTTTACGATGCAGGATCAGTCCGGATACCGGCGAATGAATATATTCACAGCCCGCTAACGGCGTAGGTGGATTTTTCAGGGCAGGGGAGGCCGCCGCCGATCCTTCGCTGTGACGCTCTTTGATGACGCCAGCTTCTCCAGGTGCTTCAGCGATATCTGGCACGTTTAAACCAATCGGGCCGTCATTGATAGCCACGATATCGTCTCCGCCCGCGCTCGCCGGGACAAGTTCGTCGCCACCGATCACGGGTGCCGCCACTTCCACGGAAATCGCAGGCTCGCTGTAGCCGATATAACCGCCTTCCTGTAGCGCTGAAATAATCGCCTCCGCGTCTTTCTCCGCCTGTTCAGGCGACACATCACGCACGCCACGCAACTCCAGCGTCACTGGCAGCAATCCCCGTGGCATCGGATAATCTTTGCCAAACCGTTCCGCCAGCGTCAGCCAGGGTTCACAACAGGCTTCATCAAACGGTTCACCGCCAGAAATCTGCGCCAGCAGCTGCACCTCACTGCCTAACCAGCGCGCCAGCGGCTCAATGTCCGGCCAGGCGTGCGGCGTGGTGTAGAGGTGAGGCACGGCTTCCCAGTCACAGTGCAGATCAATCATCAGATCGGCCTGACTGGCCATCCGCATCAGCGTGTGGCGTTGCGCATCCAGCTCGGTTTTTGGCACGGTATCACGATAGTGACGATCAATCGCCTCGCGGATCAGGCTCTTATTTTGCGTTTCACTTTGGGTCAGACTCTCAGCCAGCCCGGCCGCCAGGGTTGCGCCCAGTGACGGGAAACGGCGGTTGAAGTCCTGGCCAGAGAGCGTATGGAATCGGCCCAGATGGGTGCCATGCCAGTGCTGTCCCAGCGCCAGGGGATTGGCAACCGGCACCAGGGTAAAGGCGGCTTTAAGTTGACCGGCGGACTCCAGCGCCTGTAGTCGCTGCTTTAAAAACCACGCCACCGCCATACCGGGCAGTTCGTCGCCATGCAGCGCAGCCTGGATGTAGACCTGACGCTCGTTGTCTTCCGCGAAATGGAAACTGATGATTTCACGCTGGGTGCCTAAAGAGGCGCTTAACAGTGGATGATGTTGTTGATGCATACCGTGTTAATGTCCTTTAATCGGCAAAGGACGACAGCGCGCCGTCCCGAAATAGTTAGAGTATAGTGCCGGATCGCGGTGAGGATGAAAAAGGGCGACCGCGAGGTTAAGGCTGGATAGAGATATCCGTGGCGAAGTAGCGCTTCTGAATCTGGTCAAAGGTGCCATTCTTTTTGATTTCGACGAAGGCGTTATCCAGTGCGGTTTTCAGCTCGGTATCGCCTTTACGCAGGCCAATCGCCGTGCCGGGGCCGATGATCGGATCCTGTATAATCGGGCCAGCCAGTTCAAAATCTTTGCCCTGCGGATGCTTCAGGAAGCCGATGGCAGCCTGTGCCGCATCGGTGAATACCGCATCCAGTCGGCCTGAAACCAGATCGCTTTCAACCTGTGCCTGATCGCCATAAGGCACCACGGTCACACCGTGAGGCTGCCATTTCGCCAGCGCATAGCGCTCCTGAACCGTTCCCTGTTCTACGCCGACCGTTTTTCCTTTCAGGGATTCAACGGTGGGCCGTATGCCAGCACCTTTACGGGCAATCAGCTGGGTGTGGGTGTCATAGAGCGGCGCGGTGAAATCAATCTGCTTCAGGCGCTCTTCGGTAATGCCCATGTCGGACAGAATGGCATCAAATTTACGCGCTTTAAGGGCCGGGATCATGCCGTCAAACTGGCTTTCAACCCAGACACATTTTGCCTGCATCTGAGTACAAAGCGCATTGCCCAGATCAATATCAAAGCCGACCAGCTTGCCCTGTGGCGTTTTCGATTCGAAGGGCGGATAGGTCGGATCGACCGCGAAACGCACCTGTTCGATTTTTGCCTGCGCGCCAAAAGCGCAGCCTGCCATAACGGCCACAGCCAGCGTCTGACGCAGGCGTTGAGTGAAAATGTTCATGATTTTGCTCTTATTCTGTCGTGATGAGTGATTACGCAGAGTATCGCCGGGCTGCCGGGATGGCAATTACTGCGTAATCTTCACCACGTCAGCCGCGCATAACGCGCGATAATCTTCGGTATTCAGGATCACTGAACGTTCCAGCAGACCAGCGTTAAACGCGATCTCCGGATAACGTTCAAACAGCGCGGGGTCAACAACCAGTCTGAGGTCGGGATGAAAGCTGAACGGCGGAATCGCCCCGAATACGCAGCCGGTCAGCAGATCGGTTTCCGCCGGACTGGCGAGTGAGGCGCGTCTTCCTCCGACCGCGGCCGCGACTTTGCCCAGATCGGCCTGATGATCGGCAGGTAAAACCGCCAGTACATGCTGTTTAACGCCGTTGCCTTTCACATGACAGACCAGCGCTTTAGCACCCTGGCCGATTTCGGTGCCGCGTATCGCCGCGACCGCTTCACATTTACCGGTCGCCTCATGCTCCATCAGGCGATAGCGTGCCTGGTGCTGGTCGAGCAGGGCGATTAATTTCTCATGGGTGGTCACGGTTCTCTCCCTGAGGTTTGAGTTGCCGTCATTGTGTCGGATGGACGTGAGGAATGAGCAGAAGACTGCTCAGAATCCGCATAAAAAACGAAATTCTGAGCAGCATATTGCACAGTTACTTATGGCGGTCACGCAGGTTGTTGATCACGGCGCGGAAGTCGAGATCCTGATCCTGCAACAGCACCATCAGGTGATAGACCAGGTCAGAAGCTTCGTTGGTGAGTTCATCCCGATCGTTGACCGTGGCGGCCAGTGCGGTTTCAACGCCTTCTTCACCCACTTTCTGCGCGATGCGTTTGGTGCCGCTGGCGTAGAGTCGTGCGGTGTAGGAGCTTTCAGGATCGGCGGTTTTGCGCGAAGCCAGCAACTGCTCAAGCTGATAGAGAAACGTCCACTCAGGGACCGCCGGTGAGAAGCAACTGGTGGTGCCCAGATGGCAGGTCGGGCCAATAGGATCCGCCAGCACTAACAGGGTGTCATTGTCGCAGTCAGGCGTGATGCTCACGACCTGCAAAAAATTGCCGGAGGTTTCGCCTTTGGTCCACAAGCGATTTTTGGTGCGGGAGAAAAAGGTGACCTTGTTTTCTGCCAGCGTTTTTTCCAGCGCGGCCGGGTTCATGTAGCCATGCATCAGTACTTCGCCTGAGACGAAGTGCTGGACAATGACCGGCATCATGCCCTGTGTTTTATCCCAGTCGAGAAGGGCCTGTTGTTGTTCAGTTAGCACGCGCGAATCTCCACTCCGTTGTCGATCAGAAAGCTCTTCAGCTCACCAATATTAATAATCTGCTTATGGAATACCGAGGCGGCTAAAGCACCATCCACGTTAGCTTCGGTAAACGCATGCAGGAAGTGCTGCATGGTGCCTGCGCCGCCAGAGGCGATCAGGGGGACCTTGCAGACTTCACGCATTTTCTTCAGCTGCACCAGGTCATAGCCGTTACGCACGCCATCCTGATTCATCATGTTCAGCACGATCTCGCCTGCGCCCAGCTTCTGCACTTCCTGCACCCACTCCAGCGTTTCCCACTGTGTCACGCGGGTGCGCGCTTCGTCGCCGGTATACTGATTCACCTGATATTTACCGCTGGCTTCATCAAACCAGGTATCGATCCCGACCACAATACACTGCACGCCAAAACGGTCCGCGAGGCGGGTGATCAGCGTGGGGTCGGCCAGCGCCGGCGAGTTAATCGAAATCTTATCTGCGCCAAACTCCAGAATGCGCGCTGCGTCTTCCGGGGTTTTAATGCCGCCCGCGACGCAGAACGGGATATCGATCACTTCCGCAACCCGCGATACCCAGCTTTTGTCGACGACCCGGCCATCGGATGAGGCGGTGATATCATAGAACACCAGCTCGTCGGCACCTTCGGCGGCATAGCGCTGCGCCAGCGGTACGATGTCGCCGATGATCTCGTGATTGCGAAACTGTACGCCTTTGACCACCTGGCCGTCACGTACGTCCAGGCAGGGAATTATCCGTTTTGCCAGCATGCGATCGCCTCCGAAACAGTGAATTTATCTTCCAGCAGCGCACGTCCGACAATTACGCCCTGAACGCCGCTGCCGCGCAGGGCGGCGATATCATTGAGGTCGCCAATGCCACCCGAGGACTGAAAAGCAATCGTCGGAAAGCGCGCCGTCACTTCCTGATAGAGCGCAACATTGGAGCCGCTCAGGGTGCCGTCGCGAGAAATGTCGGTGCACAGCACGTGCTTCAGGCCCACCTGCTGAAAGTCGGTAATCACCTCTTCCAGCGTGACACCCGCCGCTTCCTGCCAGCCACTGATTGCCACTTCTTTGCGGTTACTGGCATCAATGCGCACATCTAACGCGAGCACAATCGCCTCTGCGCCAAATTCCGCAAACCACCGTTTTACCTCTTCAGGCTGTTTCACCGCGGTGGAACCGACCACCACACGACTCGCTCCGGCTTCAAGCAGTGCATGCACATCGTCACGGCTGCGAATGCCGCCACCGACCTGCACCGTCACATCAACGCCATCCAGCAGGGTTTTCAGCAGCGCGATCTGGCGTTTCGCCGGATCTTTCGCGCCGGTTAAATCCACCAGATGCAGCACGGTCGCGCCCTGGCGAACGTAATCCTGCAGACGCGGCAGCGGATCGCTGCCGTAATCGCGCTGCTGTCCATAATCGCCCTGATGCAGACGAACCACTTTGCCGTCAATTAAATCTAACGCGGGGATAATCATTACATCTCCAGGAAGTTTTTCAGCAGCTGCGCGCCCGCTTTGCCCGAGCGTTCCGGGTGGAACTGGACGCCAAAGAAGTTATCTTTCTGCACCGCGGCGGTGAAAGCTTCACCGTAGTGACACTGTGCGATGGTGCTGGCGTTGACCGGCATGGCATAGCTGTGGACGAAGTAGAAATAGCAGCCTTCGTCGATGCCACGGAACAGATGATTGCCCGCCTGCGCGGTAATCTGGTTCCAGCCCATGTGTGGCAGCGGCAGGCCGTGCGTGTCCATTAACGACACCGGCTCATCGATAATCCCCAGCGTCGGCACGCCGCCGTTTTCATCGCTGCCTCGACCCAGCAGCTGCATACCCAGGCAGATCCCCAGCACCGGCTGGGTACAGGCTTTGACCAGATCGATCAGGTCACGCTCTTCCAGCTGATTCATTGCCGCCTGCGCGGTGCCTACGCCGGGCAGAAACAGTTTATCGGCACGCAGCACCACATCGGGATCGCGGCTCACTTCCGGGGTGTAGCCCAGACGTTCAATCGCCCATTTCACCGACGACAGGTTGGCGCAACCGGTATCCATGATCACCACGTTCATCACAGCACTCCCTTCGAGCTTGGCAGCGTATTGCCCTCAACGCGGATCGCCTGACGCAGCGTACGGCCAAAGGCTTTAAACAGGCTCTCGACGCGGTGATGGTCATTCTTGCCTTTGGTTTTAAGATGCAGAGTGCTCATCATGGCGTAGGAGAGCGAGCTGAAGAAGTGCTCGACCATCTCGGTGCTGAGGTCGCCCACGCGCTGATAGTTGAACTCCGCTTTGAACTCGATGTGCGGACGGCCGGAGATATCCAGCGCGCAGCGCGCCAGACATTCATCCATCGGCAGCACAAAACCGAAACGGCCAATGCCACGTTTGTCGCCCAGCGCCTTCAGCAGCGCTTCGCCCAGTGCCAGACCGGTATCTTCCACCGTGTGGTGATCGTCAATATAGAGATCGCCTTTTACTTCGATGTTCATGCGGAACCCGCCGTGTACGGCGATCTGGTCCAGCATGTGGTCGAAGAAACCCACGCCGGTATTAATCTTGCTGCCGCCTTCGCGATCCAGCCACAGTTCTACCCGCACCTGTGTCTCTTTGGTGTTGCGCTGCACCAGCGCATGGCGGTCACGCTGGGTTAGACGCTGCTGGATGGTCTGCCAGTTCTGGCCGTCAGCGCCGTAGCGGATAGGCTGGATGCCCATGTTCTCCGCCAGCTGGACGTCGGTCAGGCGATCGCCAATCACGTAGCTGTTGGCGGTATCCAGCGCGCCTTCGGCCAGCCAGGCTTCCACCATTCGGGTTTTCGGCTTGCGACAGTCGCAGTGATCGTCCGGCATGTGCGGGCAGATCAGCACATCGTCAAACGCAATGCCCTGCGAGGTCAGGATCTGCATCATCAGATTATGAGGGCCATCGAAATCGGCCTGCGGGAAACCCGGGGTGCCAAGACCATCCTGGTTGGTGATCATGACCAGGCGATAACCGGCGGCCTGCAGCGCCAGCAGCGCCGGAATAACGTCTGGCTCAAACGCCAGCTTATCCATGCGGTCCACCTGATAATCTTCAGGCGGCTCAGAGATTAACGTACCGTCGCGGTCAATAAAAAGGGTCTTCTGGCTCATGCTTGCTCCACAGAAAAGGCTTGCAGCGCGGCGATCACTCGTTCGCACTCTTCACGCGTGCCGATGGAGATGCGCAGGCATCCCGACAGGCCCGGATTTTTGTTCTGATCACGCAGGATAATGCCCTGATCCCATAAGGTTTTGAAGACTTTTGGTGAATCGGTAAAGCGCGCCAGCACATAGTTGGTTTCACTGGAGAAAACCTGCTCAACGCAGGCCAGCTGAGCCAGTTCAGCCTGCAGCCAGCTACGATTCTCATTCAGCTGTGCCACATGCTCACGCATCAGCGCAATTCCCTGGTCATTCAGCGCCTGTCCGGCGACATCGGCCACCGGTGTCGCCAGCGGGTAGGGCGCAATCACCTTCATCAGCAGGTCGATGACCGGCTTATTCGCCAGCGCAAAGCCGCAACGCAGGCCAGCCAGCGCAAAGGCTTTAGAAAGCGTACGCAGGATCACCAGATGCGGATAATCCTTCAGCCAGCCGGTCAGGGTCGCCTGCGGGCAGAACTCAATGTAGGCTTCATCTGCGACTACCAGCGCTTTACCGGCAGTCATCGCCAGCAGCTGACGGATGTCGTCCTGATTGATCAGGTTGCCGGTCGGGTTGTTCGGGCTGCAGAGGTAAACCACTTTGACGCCATCCAGCTGCTCTGCAATAGCAGGCAGGTTCAGCTGCCAGTCGCTCAGGGCCGGGACGGTGCGGTATTCAATGCCGATGGTTTCGGCGCTGACGCTGTACATGCCATAGGTCGGTGGACAGAACAGAATCGCATCCTGACCCGGTTCACAGAAGGCACGCATGATCAGTTCGATGGCTTCATCCGCGCCACGGCTCACCAGCACCTGCTCCGGCGTTAAGCCCGCATAAGCAGCGTAGCGCTCAATCACCACTTTGGGCTGACATTCCGGATAGCGGTTCAGCGTCTGCTGCGACAGCTCAAACGGCACCGGCAGCGGAAACTCGTTGGCATTGAGCCAGACATCTCCGTTGCCACCCAGACGACGCGCTGACATATAGGGCGTCAGGGCGCGCACATTGGCGCGCGCCAGCTGCTCAATATCCTGACTCATGCTTGCTCCTTCAGTGCGGCAACGCGCAGGGTGACGGCATTCTTATGGGCATCCAGCTGCTCGGCGGCGGCCAGGGTTTCAATGGTGGCGGCCAGGTTCAGGAAGCCCTGCGGCGTCAGCTCCTGCACCGTCATGCGTTTCTGGAAATCGGCCAGGCCCAGGCTGGAACAGGTCGAGGTGTAACCGTAGGTCGGTAACACGTGATTGGTGCCAGAGGCGTAATCGCCCGCGGACTCCGGCGACCAGTCGCCTAAAAATACCGAACCGGCGCTGGTGATCGACTCCACCAGATCGCGCGGCTGGCGCGTTTGCAGAATCAGGTGCTCCGGGCCGTAGAGATTAGAGATCGCGACACACTGCTCAAGGTCACGCGCCACGATCAGGCGGCTGCTTTCCAGCGCCTGACGCGCTGTGGCAGCCCGCGGCAACTGCGCCAGCTGCTGCTCAACCGCGACCGCGACCGCCTCGGCCAGCTTTAATGAAGGCGTCAGCAGAATCACCTGCGAGTCGGGACCATGCTCTGCCTGTGAAAGCAAATCAGACGCGACAAACGCGGGCGTGGCGCCTTCATCCGCAATCACCAGCACTTCAGAAGGACCCGCTGGCATATCAATCGCCGCGCCATCGAGTCGCTGACTTACCTGACGTTTCGCTTCTGTCACCCAGGCGTTGCCCGGGCCAAAAATCTTATCCACGCGTGGCACGGTTTCGGTGCCGAAGGCCATCGCGGCGATGGCCTGCGCGCCGCCCACCTGGAACACCTCTTCTACGCCGCACAGCTGGGCGGCATACAGGATCTCATCGGCAATCGGCGGCGGCGAACAGAGCACGACGCGGCCACAGCCAGCGATACGGGCCGGGGTCGCCAGCATCAGCACGGTGGAGAAGAGCGGGGCGGAACCACCAGGAATATAGAGTCCGACCGATTTCACCGGGCGGGTAATCTGCTGGCAGCGTACGCCTGGCTGGGTTTCCACATCCACCGGCGGCAGGATCTGCGCGTTGTGGAAGGTTTCGATATTGCCCACCGCGACGGCCATCGCCTGCTTCAGCTCGTCACTCAGACGTAAGTTGGCTTCTGCGATTTGCTGCGCGGTAACACGCAGGTTATCCACCTGCGCTTTGTCGAAGCGGGCGCTGAACTGGCGCAGGGCGTCATTACCGTTCAGCTTTACCTGCTCCAGCACATCGCGCACCGTCAGCGTCACGTTTTCAGAGGCGGCGATAGCAGGACGTAACAGCAGCGCCTGCTGCTGTTCGGGGGTGCACTGCTGCCACTCAATCGGGGTAGAAAAGGCCATGGCTTACTCCATCATCTTCTCAATAGGCAGCACCAGAATCGAACTGGCACCCAGCGCTTTCAGTTTTTCCATGGTTTCCCAGAACAGGGTTTCGCTGCTGACCATGTGCATCGCCACGCGGCTGACATCGCCTGCCAGCGGCAGCACGGTCGGGCGCTCTGCGCCAGGCAGCAGGCTGATCACTTCTTCCAGACGCTCACTCGGCGCGTGCAGCATGATGTACTTCGATTCACGCGCTTTAATCACGCCCTGAATACGGGTCATCATTTTGTCGATCAGCTCCTGCTTCGCGGCAGGCATCTCGCCGTCACGCTGGATCAGCACCGCTTTTGAACGATAGATTACTTCAACTTCGCGCAGGCCATTGGCTTCCAGCGTAGCACCGGTAGAGACCAGGTCGCAGATGGCATCAGCCAGACCGGCACGGGTCGCCACTTCTACGGAACCGTTCAGTAAACAGGTCTTAAAGCTGACGCCTTTTTTGTCGAGGTATTGTTTTAACAGGTGCGGATAGGAGGTGGCGATACGGGATTTATCCAGGCATTCCGGGCCGGTGTACTCGGCATCTGTCGCCATCGCCAGTGACAGACGGCAACCGCCGAAGTCCAGGCGGCGCAGCGTAAAGTAGCGCGGATCTTCACCCTGGGCACGGCGCGACAGCAGCTCTTCTTCCAGTACGTTCTCGCCGATGATGCCTAAATCGACCACACCATCCATCACCAGGCCAGGAATATCGTCATCGCGCACACGCAGGATGTCGATCGGCATGTTCTCCGCAAACGCAATCAGGCGCTGTTGCTGAAGGTTGATTTTAACGCCGCAGCGCGCCAGCAGTTCGCGTGAATCATCACTTAAACGGCCAGATTTCTGCATAGCTATGCGTAAACGGGTGTTATCTAACATGGTTCCTGTCCTCTTAATTCGGTCCTGAATGTGTGGTTACGTCAGCCCATAAAAAAACCCCCGGAAGACGATCTTCCGGGGGTTCTCTTGCGTTCACACCACTGGAAGATCTTGAAAGTCTTCCAGCACCAATCGCCTGAAAGACTAGTCAGGATGATGGTGATGATGATGGTTGAACTGAACGCGTGTCATAATAATCTCGTCGATGAATGAGTATTCATTTGTGGGGTTTAACCTAGCGAAGATGGCTGCGCTTGGCAACACTTTTTTAAACGGGCGGTTCGGAAAGCGCTGAAACAGGTTGTTCTGGTTTGCAATCCGGGGGCAAACTACGGTGAAGTCAGGGTTGATGTTTCACGTCAGGAGTCAAAATGAAGAAGGTCGCGATTGTGGGACTGGGCTGGTTGGGTATGCCGCTGGCCACGGCGTTAACGGCGCGAGGCTGGCAGGTCACCGGCAGCAAAACCACGCCAGACGGTGTAGACGCGGCACGCCGCTGCGGCATTGATGCGTTCCAGCTGGAACTGACGCCGGAACTGCTCTGTGATGCTGCCGATATTGAGCCGCTATTCAACGTCGATGCGCTGATCGTTACACTGCCCGCCAGCCGCACTGCGGAAGGGGGCGAAGCCTATCTGCAGGCGGTGCAGAATGTGGTCGATACCGCGCTGGTTTATAAGGTACCGCGCATTATCTTTACCAGTTCCACCTCAGTCTATGGCAGCAGCGCCGGCGCTAAGCGGGAAAACAGCCCGCTGGACGCAGAAACGGTGGCCGGAAAGACGCTGGTTAAACTGGAGAACTGGCTGCACGATCTGCCGGGCACCAGCGTAGATATCGTGCGGCTGGCCGGTCTGGTCGGACCAAAGCGCCATCCGGGGCGCTTCCTCGCCGGCAAGCAGGATGTGGCCAATGGCTCGCAGGGCGTGAATCTGGTGCATCTGGATGATGTGGTTGAGGCGATCACGCTGCTACTGCAGTCGCCCAAAGGGGGCCGGGTCTATAATCTGTGTGCCTCGAAACATCCCTCGCGTGACACCTTCTATCCTGCGGTCACGCACCAGCTTGGGCTGCAGCCGCCGCAGTTCGCACCCGAGGCGGAAAAGAATAGCGGCAAGCTGATTGATGGTTCCCGCATCTGTAGCGAGCTCGGTTTTGAGTACCGCTATGACGACCCGATTAAAATGCCACTGGAGTGATACACGGCTGGCGCTGTTGCGGGGGCTGATTGCTCCCGCTCTGATATGTTAACGTTCCGTTCTTTCCATAGTTACAACATACTATAACAGTTTAAACAACAGGGCAGAATGTGCCCCGCTGAAAGACCTGTTTTCATCAGGCCAGACAGCCAGGTCTGGCCCTCAGCCTCACACCCCTAACCGATCCCTCAACGCATACCACACTGCGCCCATCGCCGTCAGCGGCACCTTAAATCGTCGCCCACCGGGAAACGGCAGGTGAGGCAGGCGGGCGAAGGCATCAAAACGCTCGGCGTCGCCGCGTAACACTTCGCTGATCAGCTTGCCGGAAAGATGCGTACTGGTTACGCCATGACCGCTGTCACCTTGCATAAAATAGACATTCTTCTCCAGTCGGCCAAACTGCGGCATGCGCGACAGCGTCAGGAGGAAATTGCCGCTCCAGCTGAAGTCCAGCTTCACGTTCTGCAACTGCGGGAAAGTGCGGCGCAGCTTGGGCCGGATCAACGCTTCAATATCGGCCGGTTCCCGTGCGCCATAAACCACGCCGCCGCCATAGAGCAGCCGGTTATCCGCGGTCAGACGGAAGTAATCCAGCAGATAGTTACAATCTTCCACACAGTAGTTGTTCGGCATCAGCGACAACGCCTGGTCGGTTGACAGCGGTTCGGTTGCCACAATCTGCGATCCGCACGGCATGCTTTTCCTGCTCAGTCGCGGTTCCAGCTGCGGGGCCAGATAGGCATTCCCGGCGAAGATCACAAAGGTCGCGCTGACCTCGCCCTGGGCGGTTTTTACCCGGTTTGGTGTGCCATAAACCACACTGGTCGCCGCGGACTGTTCATAGATGCGTCCGCCATGTCGACGGATCGCCTCCGCTTCCCCCAGCGCCAGGTTCAGCGGATGCAGATGGCCGCCGCGCCGATCCAGCAGCCCGCCAACGTAGCGTTCGGTGGCGACTTCACGGCGGATGGCTCGCTCATCCAGTAGTTCCAGATCATGATTCCCATACTGCTGCCATAACGCTTTCTGTTTTCGCAGATGCGCCATCTGACGTGCATTCAGGGCCGCAAAAACGCCGCCAGGCCGGTAATCGCAGTCGATCGCGTACCGCTTAATGCGATCGCGGATGATTTCAGCGCCTTCAAACATCATGCTGCCCAGCATACGGGCGCTCTCTTTACCGTAGCGCTGTTCAATCACATCCACGTCGCGGCTGTAGGAGTTCACCACCTGACCGCCGTTACGCCCGCTGGCACCAAAGCCGACCCGCGCCGATTCCAGCACGACCACGTCATAGCCTACCTCGGTCAGATGCAGCGCCGCCGAAAGACCGGTGAAACCGCCACCAATAATGCAGACGTCACACTGAATGCTCTCCTGTAATGTCGGCCAGGGCGCATGCGGATTGGCGGTCGCTGCGTAATAACTCTCCACGTAATTCATAACAACCTCCGGAATGCGCCTAAAAGTTGGCTGGCGTATGGGCACTGACAATGCGGCAGGGGATTTCAGCACGGTTGGTGAAACTGTGTGGTAAGCCCGTATCAATGACGTAGCTCTCTCCGGCGGAGAGATGATAGTGCTCTCCGTTGATGACCAGCGTAATCTCTCCTTCCAGCAGCGTGCCGGTCTCTTCGCCCGGATGACGCAGCTTCTCGCCAGTGCTGGCACCCGGTTGATAAGTTTCCAGCAGCATGCCCAGCGTGCGCTGTGCACGGCCATTGTCGATAAGCTTCAGCGAAACCCCCTGACTGCCAATCTCCAGCAGGTCGCTGGCGCGGACAATGACCTTAGGTTCCGCATCCGGTTTGGGTTCCGAGAAGAACTCTGACAGTGAGAGCCCATAAACTTTCAGCAGCTTCTGCAGGGTGCTGACCGCCGGGCTGACCTTATCCTGCTCAATGGTGCTGATGGCGCTGTGGGTCAGTCCGGCCAGTTCGGCGACACGGCGTTGTGACAGCCCCAGTGTCTGCCGGATCTGCGCCAGCCGTCGTCCCGGCGCCAGCGTGGCATCACTCATTTTCTTTTTCCTTGTGATAACGAATGGCGGCCTGAATAAAGCCGCTGAAGAGCGCCTGCGATCCCGTTGTGTGTTTCGGCTGCCACTCGGGATGCCACTGCACCGCCAGGGCGAAGGGATGATGGCGCAGACTCACCGCCTCAATCAGGCCATCCGGCGCGCGCGCTTCAACGCGCAACTGCGGGCCCGGTTCGCGTACCCCCTGATGATGCAGTGAATTGACCGCCAGCGGACTGTTGCTGTCCAGCAGCGTCGCCAGCAGGCCGTCGGGTTCAATAGTGATTGGATGCGCCTGAGCATACTGCTGCTCCAGCGGCAGCGTCTCATCTTCATGGTGACGCTGAAACGACGGCTGCCCGCTGAGCTCTCGCCACAGCGCGCCACCATTCGCCACCACCAGCTCCTGCAGCCCACGGCAGATCCCGAACATCGGCATCTTGTGGCTGGTGGCCCAGGTGATCAGCTGAAAGGCGAGATGGTCACGGCCCGGATCGGCATGCAGCTCTTCGCCCGCCTCGCCATAATGCCAGGGTTCGATATTGCTGGGGCTGCCGGTCAGCAGCAGGCCATCCAGAACAGCCATAGCGTTTTCTAATAGATGAGGCGCATTCATCAGACTGTGGGGCAGGGCCAGCGGTACGCCACCCGCAAGGACAACCGCATCGGTATACTTATTGTGAACCGTCTGGCTCGGATGGCCGCCCAGATCCTTCTGGCACATCACTACGCCAATCAACGGCTTGTCAAAAATAATGCCCATCTCACGTCCTCGCATCGCTGTTCGAAATATCTACCGAAAGGGCACGTCTGGCGGTTAAGTGTGCAATATTTTTTCAATCTAGCAATCTGCTGTTTGTTCTTCAAACAGATTTGTTACATTTGCACACTTTTTATGTTGGCGCTATGTTAGTGGTGTGGCTGTTATTTTGAGCATTACGCAAACCTAATAGGGGCGGGTGAGATCATGACTAACCTGGTAGAAGTGGAAGACTTCACGCTTCACAGTGAAGAGAAACGAACCAGCGCGTTCCAGCTTGAGGTGAAAACCTGGCTGGAGCGCCATCCTGACACGCAGTATGTCGACATCCTGTTAAATGATTTAAATGGTGTGTTCCGCGGCAAGCGTATTCCGGTCTCTGCGCTGCCTAAGCTGGAAAAAGGGTGTTATTTCCCCGCCTCGGTGTTTGCCATGGATATCCTCGGCAACACAGTAGAAGAAGCGGGACTCGGCCAGTCACTGGGCGAACCCGATAATCTCTGTCTGCCCGTCACCGGTACTTTAGTTCCCTCCGCGTCTGACCCTCAGCACATTGCGCAACTGCTGTTAACAATGTGCAACCAAGATGGCACTCCCTTTGACGTTGAACCCCGAAATGTCCTTAACCGGCTGTGGCAACAGCTGCGTAACCGAGGTCTGTTTCCGGTGGTAGCGGTAGAGCTGGAGTTCTATCTGGTGGACAAAAAGCGCGATGCCGAAGGCTTTATCCAGCCGCCGTGCTCGCCCGGCAGTGATGAACGCAATATGCAGAGCCAGGTCTACTCGGTAGATAACCTTGATCATTTCGCCGATGTGCTGCGTGACATCGACGATCTGGCCCGTCAGCAGGGCATCCCGGCCGATGGTGCGCTGGCGGAAGCCTCGCCCGGACAGTTTGAAATTAACCTGCATCATACCCGCGACGTGCTGCGGGCCTGTGACCATGCGGTGCAGCTGAAGCGACTGATTCGTCAGGTGGCAGAAAACCACGGTATGACCGCCACGTTTATGGCGAAGCCCTATGAGGAGTATGCGGGCAGCGGCATGCATGTGCATATCAGCATGCTGGATGCCGCCGATCACAACGCCTTCGCCTGCGATGACGGCAGTGATTCGCCGCTGATGAAACGGGCGCTGGCTGGGATGATCGATCTGATGCCCGCCTCAATGGCGCTGCTGGCACCCAATGTGAATGCCTATCGCCGTTTTGTTCCGGACGCCTATGTGCCGTTGCAGGCATCGTGGGGCCATAACAACCGGACCGTTGCGCTGCGGGTGCCGTGCGGGGATATCGACAATCATCGTATTGAGTACCGGGTTGCGGGCGCGGATGCTAATCCCTACCTGGTGGTGTCGGCTATTCTTGCCGGGATGCTGCATGGGCTGGATACCCAGTTGCCGTTGCCCCATCCGGTCACCGGCAACGGTCACCATGCCGAGGGTCTGGCACTGCCGATCCGCCAGAGCGATGCGCTGTATGAGTTTGACAACAGCTATCCGCTGCAGAAGTTACTGGGCGAACGCTTTGCCAGTGTCTGGCACAGCTGTAAGCATCATGAACTGATGCAGTTTGAACGGCTGATTACGTCTACCGAGATTGACTGGATGCTGAAAAATGCCTGACAGGTTTTTTTACCTGTCATCTGACGCGCTTTTTTTTGCATAAGATGCCCCGATGGCTTGTATTCCTGCCACGGGTTAGGGCAGAATACGCGGCCTGCAAAATCAGATGATAACCGACGCTAACCGCGCCGGTTATTTTTTTGCATCCAGTTTTATTAGAGCGTTTTTTGCTGACTTAACCGAGGCCGGGCACGCACCCGGATAGATAAACACTGAAAACACGCATAAGCGTGAGATTGAGGATGACAAAGATGGGGATGTTTTACACTCTGCCAGCCAACGCTGGTACGCGTTTTCGTGATGACTACGGCGCCGCGTTAACCGCTAACCTTACTCCCTGTCGCTTAATGCGCAGTTGCCCTGTGACCCAGCCCAGCCAGGTTGTCGCACATGGGGGACTGAAGCATGTCGCTTAATACCTCCGCCGCACCGCAGCGTGCGCAACTCAAAAAAACACTCACGTTACTTCCGGTCGTCATGATGGGCTTAGCCTACATGCAGCCTATGACCCTGTTCGATACCTTTGGCATCGTTTCCGGGCTGACCGAAGGTCACGTCGCCACCGCTTATGCTTTCGCGCTGATTGCGATTCTGTTCACTGCCGTGAGTTACGGTAAGCTGGTACGCCGCTTCCCCTCTGCGGGCTCCGCTTATACCTACGCTCAGAAGGCGATCAGTCCGCACGTCGGCTTTATGGTCGGCTGGTCATCACTGCTGGACTACCTGTTCATGCCGATGATCAACATCCTGCTGGCTAAAAACTATTTCGAATCGCTGGTGCCGGGCATCCCGTCGTGGATTTTTGTGGTGTTGCTGGTCGGGTTTATGACGCTCTCTAACCTCAAGGGCATCAAAACCGTCGCCAACTTCAACAGTGTGATTGTGGTGCTGCAGGTGGTTGTCATGGTCGGGATTACCGCGATGGTAATCTACGGTGTGGCAAGCGGCGTGGGTTCCGGCACGCTGGTGAGCAGCCGTCCATTCTGGTCTGAGAATGCGCATGTGGTGCCGATGATTACCGGTGCGACGATACTCTGTTTCTCGTTCCTCGGCTTTGATGGCATCAGTTCGCTGTCCGAAGAGACCAAAGATGCAGAACGCACCATTCCGCGCGCTATTTTCCTGACCGCGCTGATTGGTGGTGTGATCTTTATCGCGGCATCTTACTTCCTGCAGCTCTACTTCCCGGACATCACACGCTTCCAGCATCCGGACTCATCGCAGCCTGAAATCATGCTGTTCGTGGCCGGTAAAGCGTTGCAGGTCGGCATCCTGATCTTCTCGGTGGTCACGGTGCTGGCATCCGGTATGGCGGCGCACGCTGGCGTCTCGCGTCTGATGTATGTGATGGGCCGTGATGGTGTGTTCCCGGAGCGTTTCTTCGGTTACATCCATCCGAAATGGCGTACTCCGTCGCTCAACGTGCTGCTGGTGGGTGCGATTGCGCTGATGGCGATTAACTTCGACCTGGTGACCGCAACCGCGCTGATTAACTTTGGTGCGCTGGTGGCGTTTACCTTCGTTAACCTGTCGGTGATTGCGCAGTTCTGGGTCCGTGAGAAGCGTAACCGCACGCTGAAAGATCACGTTCAGTATCTGCTGCTGCCGCTGCTTGGCGCGCTGACGGTGGGAGCGCTGTGGGTGAATCTGGAAGAGAGTTCTATGGAGCTGGGCCTGATCTGGGCCGCCATCGGGATTATCTACCTGGCGTTCGTAACCCGCAGCTTCCGTAATCCGGTGCCGCAGTTCAGCGAAGAAGTTTAATCACGCTCACGTTGCCGCCTTCCCGGTCTCAGGGAAGGCGGCGACAGCTTAACCAGCCAGTACCAGTTCACAGCTCCCCGCACTTAACAACTCCCGCGCCGACTCACTCAGATGCGTGTCTGTCACTACCCGATCAAAGCTCTCCAGCGGTAAAGCCAGAAACGTCGCAATCCTGTTGTACTTCGAACTGTCACTCAGCAATACCCGCTTACTGCTCACCTCACTCACCGCCTGCTTCACCATCACTTTATCTTCATCCGGCGTAAACAAGCCACGCGGCCCCCAGCAGGAGGCGGAAATAAAGGCAATATCAATGGCCAGATGACGCAGGCTGCGTGCCGCCGACTCCCCGACACAGGAGCGGTTCTCCCGGCATACGGTGCCGCCCGTGTGAATAACCCGGCACTGACTGGCCTCCATCAGCAGATTCGCCACCATAAAATCATTGGTCACCACCAGTAAATCATCGCGATCCACCACTTCTCTTGCCAGGGCTAACGTCGTGGTTCCGGCATCCAGATAGATGCAGCTGTTACGGGGGATCTGTCGGGCGGCGGTGCGGCCAATGGCGCGCTTCTCCTCGTTGTAGAGGGCGCTTTTCGTCAGATGTGACGGCTCAGCCGCCAGCCGGTCGGCTGAGCGCACGCCGCCGGATACCGACAGCACGGCCCCTTGTTCCTCCAGTTTCTGCACATCACGGCGTATTGTCATGTGTGACACACCCAGCCGTTCAGTGAGTTCTGCAATGCTCACCACGCCACGATCGGCCACCAGCGCAAGAATCTGTTGATGACGTTCAACCGGAATCATATTGGCTCCCTGATGATTACCATTTTTTCACATTATAAAGTATCTGCGGGTTAACCAGAACAAATAATAACAGCGGCAATCCCGGCAACGGCGGCAGTAACGGCACTGCGGCAGTGCCGGTGCTGCCAATCTGGTAATGTTAAAAATTGTTCTGGTTCACATCGGGAATATTTTTTTGTGAGCGGTAACACATTTTTGCCGGCAGTAAACTGGCAGGATTAACAGTAACAAACAAATAATCACTTAAATTAACAGTGGAGGCGTATCGTGCCAGCTGAAAATATCTGCGTTATCGGGTTAGGTTCCATGGGCATGGGTGCCGCGAAATCCTGCCTGCGTGCCGGCCTCAATACCTGGGGTGTCGATTTGAATCCCGCCGCGCTTGAGAACTTACGCCAGGCAGGCGCGCGTGATGCGCAGCCTTCAGCATCCGCCTTTGCAGACCAGCTTGATGCCGTTTTGCTGCTGGTGGTAAATGCGCAGCAGGTTAACGCCATTCTGTTTGGTGAAGAGGGCCTGGCCGCAAAACTGCGTCCCGGCACCGTGGTCATGGTCTCATCCACATTGTCCGCCCGGGATGCGCAGCAGATTGAACAACAGCTGGCGCAATATCAGCTGCTGATGCTGGATGCACCGGTCTCCGGCGGTGCCGCTAAAGCGGCCAGCGGTAAGATGACGGTGATGGCGTCCGGCAGTGAAGCGGCCTTTACGCAACTGCAATCTGTACTGGATGCCGTGGCAGCCAAAGTGTATCGCGTGGGCAGTGAGATCGGCCTCGGATCAACCGTCAAAATTATCCATCAGCTGCTGGCAGGTGTTCACATCGCGGTCGGGGCAGAAGCGATGGCGCTGGCGGCGCGTGCCGGCATCCCGCTGGAAACCATGTATGAAGTGGTCACCAACGCCGCAGGCAATTCATGGATGTTCGAAAACCGCATGCGGCATGTGGTGGATGGCGATTATAGCCCGAAATCGGCGGTCGATATCTTTGTGAAAGATCTCAACCTGGTGGCCGATACCGCGAAAGCCTTGCACTTCCCGCTGCCGCTGGCCTCAACTGCCCTCAATATGTTCACCGAAGCCAGCAACGCCGGTTACGGCCGGGAAGATGACAGTGCAGTGATTAAAATCTTCAGCGGCATCACGCTGCCGCAGGCAGAGGAGAAAATCTGATGCGGCTTGGCGTGATAGCGGACGATTTTACCGGTGCGACTGACATCGCCAGTTTTCTGGTGCAGAACGGGCTGACCACTATTCAGTTCAACGGCATTCCTGACAGCGAGGAAATCACAGAGGCGCAGGCGATTGTGGTCAGCCTGAAGAGCCGCTCCTGTCCGGCAGACCAGGCGGTTGCTCAGTCACTGGCTGCGCTGGCATGGCTGCAGAAGCAAGGCTGTGAGCGCTTCTACTTCAAATATTGTTCCACCTTCGACAGCACCGCGCAGGGCAATATCGGTCCGGTAACCGACGCCCTGCTGCAGGCGCTGGGTGAAACGCAGACGGTGATCTGTCCGGCGCTGCCGGTGAATGGCCGCACTGTTTATCAGGGCTACCTGTTTGTCGGCGATCAGCTGCTGTCAGAGTCTGGTATGCGGCATCACCCGGTTACACCGATGCACGACAGCAACCTGCTGCGGCTGATGACATCACAGGCGAGGGGCAAAGCCGGTCTGATCGCTGCGGCACAGGTCGATCAGGGCGCTGAGTCAGTACGGCAGGCGCTGGGTCAGCTGGCGGCGCAGGGGCTCAACTACGTCGTAACTGACGTCCTGCATCAGGAACATCTGTTGACGCTGGGCGAAGCACTGAGCGATCTGCGGCTGGTCACCGGCGGTTCCGGGCTGGCCATCGGTCTGGCACGGCAGTGGGCGACGGCTGAAAGTGATGCAAAAGCGGAGCAGGCAGGCCGTCCGCAGGGCGATCGCGCCGTGGTGCTTTCCGGTTCCTGTTCACAGATGACCAATCGTCAGGTCGCCGCGTACCGCCAGCTGGCACCGGCCTGCGAAGTTGAGACTGAACGCTGTCTGGACGATGCCGGGGCTTATGCCCGGCAGTTATGCGACTGGGTGGAAGCGAACAGCGATCAGACGCTGGCACCCCTGCTGTTTGCCACCGCTGACGCGCAACACTTGCAGGCGATTCAACAGCGTTATGGTGCTCAGCGCAGCAGCGAAGCCGTTGAGCAGCTGTTTGCCGCGGTGACCCGCGAGCTGAAACGGCGCGGATGGCAGCGCTTTATCGTGGCGGGTGGCGAAACCTCCGGCGTGGTCGCGCAGAGCCTGGGTGTGACGGCCTTTCATATCGGCCCGACGATTTCGCCCGGCGTGCCCTGGGTGCGCGACATTCATCAGCCGCTCTCTCTGGCACTGAAATCGGGCAATTTTGGCGATGAAGATTTCTTCCGCCGCGCGCAAACGGAGTTTACTGATGTCTGAATCTTTCTCTTTAACGGAACAGCAGGCGCGTGACGAGATGGTGCGTCTTGGCGCATCGTTTTTTCAGCGCGGCTATGCCACCGGCTCGGCGGGCAACCTTTCAATGTTGCTGGAGGATGGCAATCTGCTGGCGACACCCACCGGCTCATGCCTGGGTGAATTACAGGGTGACCGGCTGGCAAAAGTCACGCCTGACGGCGAATGGCTCTCCGGTGATAAACCCTCCAAAGAGATTGCGTTTCACCGCGCGCTCTATCTGAATAATCCCGACTGCAGGGCGGTGGTGCATCTGCATAGCCACTACCTGACGGCGCTCTCCTGTTTACAGGGGCTGGACACGGACAACTGCATCCGTCCGTTTACCCCCTATGTGGTGATGCGTGTCGGTGATGTGCCGGTTGTGCCTTACTACAAGCCGGGTGATGGGCGACTGGCCGAGGATCTCGCGGCGCTGGCTCCACGTTACCGTGCCTTCCTGCTGGCGAATCATGGCCCGGTGGTAGTGGGGAAATCGTTGCAGGAAGCGGCAGACAACACTGAAGAGCTGGAGGAGACCGCCCGGCTGATCTTTACCCTGGGCGACCGCCCGATCCGTTATCTCAATGATGCCGAAGTGGCAGAATTAAGGAGCCGATAATGCCGAAGTTTGCTGCTAACCTTTCGACGCAATTTACTGAATTGCCGTTTGCTGAACGCTTCGCTGCAGCGGCGGAAGCCGGTTTCACTGCCGTCGAATTTCTGTTTCCTTATGACTATCCCGCCACGCAGATCAAGCAGTGGCTCGATGATAACCAGCTGCAACTGGTGCTGTTTAATACCGCACCCGGCAACGTCGCAGCGGGTGAGTGGGGCGTTTCGGCCATCCCCGGACGGGAAGCGGAAGCAAAGGCGGATATCGATCGCGCCCTGAGCTATGCGCTGGCGCTGAACTGTCCGCAGGTGCACATCATGGCGGCAACGGTGCCGCCCGACGCTGACCGTCAGCGCTACGTTGAGACCTTTATCAGCAATATGCGTTATGCGGCTGAGCGCTTTGCGCCGCACGGCATCATCCTGCTGATTGAGGCGCTTAATCCCACCACCAAACCCAACTATCTTTATGCCAGCCAGTATCAGACGCTGGAGATGGTCGAACAGATCGATCGACCCAATGTCTTCACTCAGCTCGACCTGTTCCATGCGCAACGGGTGGATGGCAACCTCAGCCATTTGATTCGCCACTATGCCGGACGCTATCGGCACGTGCAGATTGCTTCGGCACCGGATCGTCATGAACCGGATGAGGGTGAAATCAACTACCCCTATCTCTACTCACTGCTGGATGAGGTCGGCTATTCCGGCTGGGTGGGCTGCGAATATATCCCGCGCGGCAGCACTACTGCGGGCCTTGGCTGGTTTGCGCCCTGGGCGAGAAAAACCTGATTTAACGGGCTAAAAAAACCGGTGTTTCGGCACCGGTTGAGATTTTTTCGTCCTTTTTCTGACCCTGCACCTGTTTATTCTGTACGCCGATAACCTAAAAAATATAACAATTTCTGAGGTTTACTATGTCCACCGCACTGCTGTTAGCCATAGCGACCGCCAGCATCGTGATCCTGCTGCTGCTGGTCATCAAAGCCAAAGTTCATCCCTTTGTCGCCCTGTTAATTGTCAGTCTGCTGGTGGCCATCGCCACCGGCATTCCGGCTGAAAAAATCATGGAGACGATTATCACGGGGATGGGCGGGCTGCTCGGGCACATCACCATCATCATCGTTCTTGGTGCCATGCTTGGGGCGATTATTGAAGCCTCGGGCGGTGCCGAGTCGCTGGCGCAGCGTTTCAGTAAAACGCTGGGGCTGAAGCGTACCGTTGCGGCATTGACCATGGCGGCCTTTATCCTTGGCATCCCGGTATTTTTTGAAGTCGGTTTTATCATTGTTATTCCGCTGATTTATGGCTTTACCAAAGTGGCGCGGGTCTCGCCGCTGAAGTTTGGCCTGCCGATGGCGGGTGTGATGCTGACGGTACATGTGGCATTGCCGACCCATCCGGGCGCTGCGGCGGCGGCCGGGATCCTGCACACCGACATGGGATGGCTGATGATACTGGGAATCGCGATTTCCGTGCCGGTCGGGTTCATCGGCTACTACGTAGCGAAATTCATGAACCGTCGCCACTACCCTCTGTCGGTGGAGGTGCTGGAACAGTTGCAGATGGCCAGGCCGGAAGGGCAGGAAAAGAAGAATGAACCGGCACCACCCGGTGCGCTCACCATCAGCGGCCTGATTGTGGTCCCGATTGTATTGATCGTGCTGGGAACTCTGTCACACACACTGCTGGCTGAAGGGAGTCTGCTGCGTAGTGTGATGACCGTGATCGGCACACCGCCGATTGCCCTGCTGATTGCCTTAGGGCTGGCGGCCTGGCTGCTGGGCGTACGGCGTGGCTGGAGCAAAGATAAGCTGGAAGATCTGACCGGCCGGGCCATTCCCACCTCAGCCAGCGTGATTCTGGTGGCCGGGGCCGGTGGTGCATTCGGCAAAGTGCTGGTGGAGTCGGGCGTGGGTAAAGCGCTGGCGGTCACGCTTGAAACGCTGCATCTGCCGCTGGTGCCCGCGGCGTTTATCCTGTCGCTGGCGCTGCGTGCATCACAGGGTTCCGCCACGGTGGCGATCCTGACCACCAGCGGGCTGCTGACGCAGGCGGTGACCGGCGTGACGGATATGCAACGGGTACTGGTCACCCTGGCGGCCTGTTTTGGCGGTCTGGGATTGTCGCATGTCAATGATGCTGGATTCTGGGTGGTGACCCGTTATCTGGGACTTTCGGTGGCCGACGGTTTACGCACCTGGACGGTGCTGACAACACTAATGGGGCTGAGCGGCTTTGCGCTGACCTGGCTGGCGTGGACCGTGCTCTGATTAAGCCGCATCAGAAAGTCTGACCCGGCAGGCGATACCGGGTCAGACTCTTAGTGCTTCAGGAAACCAACTCCTGCGCATAGAGATAGAGCGCTTTAAGCTGCCCAACTTTTTCTGCATCCGCTTCGTGCAGATTCGCCAGAGCTTCCAGTTCCTGCATAAACGCCTGCACCCGATCGGCATTAAGCACGTCACGACGGTGCTGCAACCAGCGTTGCTGCTCGGCATCATCCAGCGTGCCGGGGAAGTTACGCGCCCGGTAGCGGAACAGCAGTTTCGCTACCCGTGCACTCTCAAAGCTCAGGTCCAGCGCAGGCAGATTCGCGGGCGCGGTCTGGCGGATAATATTCATCCCCGCCCGATCGGCATCACTGAAGAAGCCATCATAGAGTTGCGTGTCCACATCATCTGACGGCGTAAACGGCTCCGCTTCGGCAAATAGCGTAACCAGTTTTTCCCGCACGTCGGGCTGCTGACGCAGCAGCGCCAGATTCGCCAGGCAGTGCTGACGATCAATATTCAGCCGGGCCGCATCTTCCGGCCGCAGCGTACTGGCAGGCGCCAGCACCGGACACTTATTGATATGCACCAGTTTGACCGGCACCGCGGGCAGATCGCCGAGATCGTTTTTCGGCGTGTAAAGATGCTCACGCAGCGTATCGGCATCCAGTTGCAGCAGTGGTGACATGTCGCCCGCCAGATCCACCACGATCAGCGCATTGCGGTTATCGGGATGCCAGGCCAGCGGTACGATCCAGCTGGTGTTACCGCGCGCGGCACCGAACATACCGGAGACATGAACCAGCGGTTTCATCTGCGGGATATCAATCAGGTTCATCAGCTTGTTTTTGTTACGATGGGTAAACAAAAACTCAAACAGTTTTGGCTGCTTCTCCTTCACCAGCTTCGCCATCGCCAGCGTGGCGTAAACGTCGGACATGGCATCGTGCGCATTTTCATGGGAGACGCCGTTCGCTTTGGTCAGATGCTCCAGTCGGAAGCTGGGAAAACCTTCTTCATTCTCCGGCCAGTTGATCCCTTCTGGCCGTAACGCGTAGCAGGCACGCATCACGTCGAGCAGGTCCCAGCGTGAGTTGCCGTTTTGCCAGGCCCAGCCATAGGGATCGTAAAAGTTGCGATAGAAGATATTGCGCGTCACTTCATCATCGAAACGCACGTTGTTGTAGCCCACCACACAGGTTTGCTCCGTGGTGAACAACGCGTGGATGCGTTCAGCGAACTCAGCTTCGATCACGCCGCGACTCATCGCTATCTGCGGGGTAATGCCGGTGATCATCACCGCTTCGGGTTGTGGCAGATAGTCATCAGGCGGACGGCAGTAGAACACTTCGGGTTCGCCGACCGGATTAAACTCACTGTCGGTGCGCAGGCCGGCAAACTGGGCTGGCCGGTCACGAGAAGGGCTGGTGCCGAAGGTCTCGTAATCGTGGAAGAGGAAAGTGGGCTGTACGCGGTCGTTATTCAAATTTCATATCCGTTCATTGCGTTCACTAAACTGATGAACAGAAAGTCATCAGGCTTCCCGTTCGCTGGATGCCTTTCTTCATCGGCGCCTGGCTGCTGGTGCGAGAGCGGTGCCTTTGCCGGGCAAGGTCATGCAGGCTCAGGCTTCACTCACTACATGGTAAACCATAATCCGACTGGCCTGAAGTTTCGGATGGTAGCGGGGGGCGTAGTATCTGACTGAGCGGTCAGGGGCAAGGAGTAAAGCGGACTTTTTACCTCTCAGGCTGTAGCTCGCTCATCCCAAGTGCCACGATAGATAATATTCCCTTCGACATATTTCCAGGTTATTGCTGCATACTGTAATTCCGGTGTTTCCAGATGCGTGCTGCTCATGCCGCTGGGTGCAAGGCAGGGCGATACCGTGGTGACCTTAACGTTTTTCAGGATGATATTGAAATATTCAGTCTCAATTCCTGCATCAATTAGCCGTTATCTTCCTCCTGCAGGCATCAGCCATACCCGTCGCAGTTCATACTTTTTTTCAATTTATTCAAACCTTCACAACGCTTTTGCCGTAAAACGTGCGGCTGTTTCCGTTTCGTTTTAGAAATTTTCTCTCCCGTGCAATTAAGGATGAAGTGTTGAAAAGGCGTCTGCTGTTCACCGTTACCGCTACTGTTTTTTGGGCCTCGCTGGCACAGGCTGATGCGATTCCCTTTCCTGTGACGCCTCCGGCGATTGATGCGGCTTCCTGGGTGCTGATGGATGCCACTACAGGACAGGTTCTGACCGCTGGCAATCCCGATGAACGCCGTAATCCCGCCAGCCTGACCAAACTGATGACCGGTTACGTGGTCGATCGCGCCATTGACCAGAAGAAAATCAGCCGTGACGACATGGTTACGGTCGGAAAAGATGCCTGGGCGGCGGGTAATCCGGTGTTCAAAGGCTCCTCGCTGATGTTCCTGAAGCCAGGCGATAAGCTGAGCGTCCGGGATTTAAGCCGTGGCGTCATCATCGACTCCGGTAATGACGCCTGCGTTGCCCTGGCTGATTATGTGGCGGGCAGCGAAGCGAACTTCGTCGGCATGATGAATCACTACGTTGAGAAGCTCGGCCTGCAGAATACCCATTTTGAAACGGTTCATGGTCTGGATGCGCCGGGTCAGTTCTCCAGCGCGCTGGATATGGCGAAACTGTCACGCGCCATTATTGATGGTGAGCCTGATTTTTATGCCATGTACAGTGAGAAGACCCTGACCTGGAACGGCATCACCCAGAACAACCGTAATGGCCTGTTGTGGGATAATAATCTCCACGTTGATGGGCTGAAAACCGGTCACACGGAGACCGCGGGCTTTAACATCATCGCCTCGAATGTGGTGGGCAAGCATCGCCTGATCGCCGTCGTCATGGGCGGTAAAAGCCCGAAAGGCCGCGAAGAGCAGGCGCGTAAACTGCTGGTCTGGGGACAGAACACCTTTGATACCGTTCAGCTGTTCCATGCCGGTAAGAAGATTGGCAGCGAAAACGTCTGGTATGGCAATCCTCATCAGGTGGATGTGGGTACCGCAGAAGATGTTTATCTGTCACTGCCGCGCAGTGAAGTGCAGAACGTGAAGGCGAAGTATGTTATCGATCGCAAAGATCTGGAAGCCCCACTGAAAGCCAACGAAGTCATTGGTGAAATTCAGGTGATGGATAAAGATCAGCAGATTGCCCACTATCCGCTGGTGGCGCTGAGTGCGGTTGAACCTGCAGGCGTCATTACCCGCCTGACGGATTATCTCAGGCAGAAGTTCTGATTAGCCGATTGTCAGCACTAAAACGGGTAGCCTGCGGGCTGCCCGTTTTTACTTGCACGCTGGCTGCCCTGAATGTGTTACTGAGAGCCGATAAAGGTTAAAAAATCGCATTAAGTTGTTTTTAACTTCCGGGAAAGTATGTGAGGCGGATGTTGATAATTGTAAGCGAACGTCAAAACTGTTTTAAATTTCCGGCCCGCGCTAAGCCGGAGCCGCGTTCAGCGTTAAGATAGCCACACCATGTTCCCGCAACCGGAAAGTCATTTTGCGTCCCGATAAGCCCATATCAAAACTGGAGTTCTGGTTTTATCGCCATTATCGCTCCGTCCACGGTGTGCGTATTGCCATCGCCTTTTTGCTCTGCTTTATCTTTGTGCGGGCGACCGATATCCCTGAAGGCACCTGGCCGCTGATTACGCTGGTGGTGGTGATGGGGCCCATCTCCACCTGGGGGAATGTCTTTCCGCGCGCACTGCAGCGCATCAGCGGCACGGTCGCCGGGTCAATATCCGGTCTGATCGCCCTGAAGCTGGAGCTGATTTCGATGCCGATGATGCTGGCCTGGTGCGGCATCATCATGATGACCAGCGGCTACCTGACGCTGGGCAAACATCCCTACATGGCGCTGTTGATCGGGATTACGCTGAGCGTGGTCGTGGGCGCACCAACCGGCGATTTCACGATGGCACTGTGGCGCGGCGGTGATGTGATTCTGGGCTCGCTGATGGCGCTGCTGTTTACCGCTATCTGGGCGCAGCGTGCCTATACACACTGGCGCATTCAGCTCTCCGACGCGCTGGCGGAAATGGCAAAAATCTATCACGCCGGTTTCTCACCCAACCTGGTTGAAAAGCCACGCCTGAACAAGCCGCTGGGCAAATTGCTGAGCAGCGTGATCAAAATGCGGGCGCTGCTGGAGCCGTCAAGCAAAGAGACGCGCATCCCAAAATCGGTGCTTGAAGCGATCCAGACCATCAACCGTAATATGGTTTACACCATTGAGATGCAGATTAATGCCTGGTGGGCATCGCGCGAGAGCCATCTGATTATGCTTAACGCGCCTGCATTGCGCCGCACCCAGCAGATGACTGAGAACACGCTGCGGGCGCTGTCGGTCATGGCGATTGAAGGGGAAACGGAAGAGGTGGTGGCTAACAGTCACGAGCTGACCGAAATCAGTGGCGAACTGCGGCGACTGATCGCGGAAGCGGGCAGCGAAGGTCTGGAGGAGACGCCGATCTACGGCTACGTCTGGCTGACACTGGAACTGGCAAAACAGCTGGAACGGATGACCGACCTGATGCGGATGGCGCTGCGCAAATAATCACCTCAGACAATGACTTAATGTGAAACAGGGTTTCTTTGCGCTAAGATAAGAGCCAGTCTGAATTTAGCTGTGAAAATTGCTTACCTGGCGGGCTAGCCGCTAAGCTGATCGTTTTGACTCTCTCCCTGCGTCAGCAGGCTCAAAGAAAGGTGCCATCATGGAAAATGCCAAGCAATCATTTCAGGACGTACTGGAGTTCGTGCGTATGTTCCGCCGCAAAAACAAACTGCAGCGTGAAATTGTCGACAACGAGAAGAAAATTCGCGACAACCAGAAGCGTGTACTGCTGCTCGACAACCTGAGCGAATATATCAAACCCGGCATGAGCGTTGAGGCTATTCAGGAAATCATCGCCAGCATGCGTGTGGATTATGAAGATCGCGTGGATGAGTACATCATCAAAAACGCCGACCTGTCTAAAGAGCGTCGCGAGCTGTCGAAAAAGATCAAAGCGATGGGCGTGGGCGAACACCCGAAAGCGTAAGGGCAGACAGCAGCGCGCAAGCGCCAGACGTCCTATGCCAACCCGCATCCACTCCGGTGGGGCGGGTTTTTTATTGCCTGCGTCAGCGCAGGGTTATTTTCCCGCCAGCCTGCGGGCGATCACCTGTAACTGCTGTGACAGCGCCACTAAATTGATCCGCTCATCAGCAGGCGGGGCGGTGGTCTCCCGGATCACCAGGGTGGTTTCCAGCGCGTTGTCTGACGCCTCTGCTCCCTGAAGCCGGGCCAGCATCCGCTCGACGCTCTGCGCGCCAAGAGAGTGCAAATCCTGCCGCACCGTGGTCAGCGGCGGCTGATACCACGCACTCTCGGCGGTGTCATCATATCCAATCACCGATATCTCGCCAGGAATGGCTACGCCATACTGATGCAGCGCCCGCATCGCACCCAACGCCATCTGATCGTTCGCCACCAGCAGCGCCTGCGGCAGATCGTCGGGAAGCTGCGCCAGCAGCGCCTGGTAACCCGACTGCGCGCTCCAGTCGCCGCGTAAAGAACAGTGCGGTGTCAGCTGATGATCGGCCAGCGTCTTACGCCATGCATTTTCACGCTGACGGGCCGAGACCGAGCGCAGCGGCCCGTTTAACAAACCAATCTGACGATGACCCAGCGCCACCAGATGTTCAACGGCGGCACGTGCACCAGACTCATTCGGGTACTGACACTGCGCTACCGCCGCCTGGGGTTCGACATCCAGAAACAGCACCGGTTTGCTGCCGCAGAGCAACTGGATCTGTTGCGCCTCATCTGCCTCCAGTGGCAGGTTGATCAGCAGTCCATCGACCCGCTGTGCCAGCAGTTCATTCACCGTTGCTGCCGCATCGTTACCACTGTCCATGGCGATCACCAGATGATAACCCGCCCCGGCGGCGCGCTGCTGGATCGCCGAGGCGATCTGCGCAGGAGCCATCAGGGCCAGGTCGCTGGTGGCCAGACCTAGCGTGCGCGTCGCCTTACCGGCCAGCTGCTGCGCCACACGATTGGGCACATAATTGAGCTGCAGCATCGCCGCCTCAACCCTTTCCCGCGTGCGGGCTGACACCTGTTCAGAACGGTTTAAAACACGTGAAACGGTTTGATATGAGACGCCGGCAAGTTGAGCGACATCATCGAGGGTCACGGAGCGGGAAGTCATTGAACTCTCCAAAAGATGAAGCGACGAGTGTAGCAAATTTTCCTGCCGCACTGCTGCTGCACACCACACTTTCACGACCACAAAAACCGGGTCCGTTGCGGCACCCGGTCACGGTATCTGGCAGGGCCATTAACGCTGCTGCAGATAGACCTGAAGGTTCACATCCACCGCGTTAAGCAGTGGCGTGGCGAGACTATGGCGTTTCGCCCGCAGCAGCAGGTCACCTATCACCTGATCGGCTTCGATATCAAAGCCCTGGGTTAAATCGCGGTACATTGAGGAGGTCATCGGGGTGGCCGGATCGCTTAACAGCTCAAGAATGCGGGCAGTGGCCGCCGGACGCGTCTGATAGCCTTCGGCAGTAATGACTGACAGAATCTCCGAGAAAATACCCTGTAACAGCGCTTCGCCGCCGCGCGAGGTGAGTATCTGTTGGGTATTTCCGCGCGCCAGGCAGCAAACCGCGCCGAGTGTGCTCAGCAGCAGCCACTTCTCCCACAGCTCATCCATGATGTTATCGCTGAATCGGGTATCGACCTGACAGTCACGCAGCGCCGCATCAACCCGCTGCAGTCGCGCATCGTTGTTACCGTCCAGCGCGCCATAATAGAGCTGATGCAGCGGCGTCATCTGGATAACTTCGCCATTGTCACCCAGCGTCGCGTTGATTTTGCACAGGCCGCCAATCACCTTATCTTCGCCGAAACGCTGTTGCAGCGTCGCGATGTGCCGCAATCCGTTCAGAATCGGCATGATCAGCGTTTCCGGACCCACTGCAGGTGCAATATCCTCCATCACCTGATCAAGGGCAAAGCTCTTCACCGTCACGATAATCAGATCATAGTGGCCCGTCAGGCTGCTCGCCTGAGCCAGCTGCGGTTTTAGCGTTTCAGTGCCCTGTGGCGTCTGCAACACCAGACCGCTGGCCTGAAGCTGCTGATAACGCCGTTCACGGACCAGAAAAGTCACGTCCTGGCCCGCCTGAGCCAGCCGTGCACCAAAATATCCACCGGTCGCGCCGGCGCCTGCCATCAGAATGCGCATCCCACTCTCCCTCTGCTGAAAACCTCTACCTTAGAACGCCGTGACCGGGCTTACCAGTCTTAGCCTGGGTCAGAGCGCATCGGGGAGCATGAAATGAGAGGCCGGGAAAGCGCGGGCAGGGAGGGGACGATGCAGAGAAATCAGATTTTCCCTGCCCGGTCAGCAGGGCGAAACAGAGGGGGGTGTTACAGCCGGGTGACGCCCAGCGCGGCAGCCTGCTGTTCCCACGCCAGCACGCCCTGATAATCGTCTCGCTGCACCGGGCTAAACCCGCCGATCAGGTTATCGTCGCAGACGGTGCGCCAGGTGGGATCGTTCACCAGCTGATGCAGCGCCGAGCGGAGTCTCTCCAGCCGGTCCACTGACGTCGGGGCTGCCGTAATCAACGGCAATCCGGGTGCGGCTGGCGTTTCACCGATGATATGCAGGCCGCGCAGCGCATCCGGCTCATAGCGCGCCAGCAGCGCCCAGCTGACGCAGTCGATAGCCGCGATATCCGCCTGTGAATCGCGCAGCGCCGCCAGCGACTGACGATGCCCGCCGCTCAGCAGCAGCTGCGAAAATCTCACGCCCTGAAGCGCAGCCACAAACCGCAGCGCGTTATAGCCGGAGTGAGAGTCCAGGCTGTTAGCTACGGCCCGCTGGCCGTTAAAATCGGCCAGCGTCGCCTGTTTGTCCCGCGCCACCAGCCAGCTGCGATAGTCACGGCCGGTGCAGCCTGGGGCCTGATAGTGAAAGGTGCCGACCAGCTGAACCGCAGGAAGCTGGCTGACCAGCGGATAGCCGCAGGTCTGGCTCAGCAGCAATCGGTTATCCTGCCAGTGTGTCAGCAGATCCTCAGGCCAGACCGGCTGCGTAGCGATGCCGTGCTGCGTCAGCAGGGCAACCACAGCCTGCATCAGTGCCCGTGTGGCGGGCGGGTGAATCGCATACATCGGCAAGGCGAGCAGGTTATTCATGCGTTTTCTCCGCTGATCGTCCCGGATGGACATTGACCCCGACCGGTCTGACCCAGAACTGACGCAGCCAGACCCGATAGCCCGCCACGCGAAAGCCGTGATTGCGCTGGTAGTAATGCTCGCGATCGCGCAGATAGAGGCGACGCAGGCCATACCAGGGGACGCCGGGGAGGTCGTGATGCACTGAATGGTAGTTCAGATTCAGGAATAGCATGCGCCACGGCCACGCCGCTTCATTATTCACCGACCGTGCCAGCGGATCGTCCGCCGCACGATGCTCATAGAAGGAGCGCACTTTGGTCAGCGCCAGCGCCGGATAACTCACCGCCAGCAGATACCAGAGCGGCGAAAATCCCTGCCGCGCCATCCAGAAAAACAGTAGTGCCAGCAGCGTCCCGTGAAGCAACCACATCGCTATCGCGGGCCGATCGCCGCGGCGCAGTGCCTGCCACATCCCGCCGAAGGTCGCCGCCACATCCAGCAGCGGGCCGAGCAGCAACCGTCCCAAAAAAGTGTTACGCAGATGAATCAGCTGCTGCTGCCAGCGCGGTAACTTCGCCCAGCGAGCAGCGGAGAGGTAGTAGGTTTCCGGATCCTCATCCGGCTCAGTCAGGGTGTGATTGCGATGATGGGCCAGATGAGAATCGCGATAGAGTCCGTAGGGATACCAGACCGCCAGCGGCAGGGTGCCAAATAGCTGATTCACCCGCGGCCAGCGGGTGGGATGGCCGTGGATCAGCTCATGCTGCAGCGACATATACCAGCCAGTGAAGACGATCAGCAGCAGGGTGGCGGGCAGCCGTCCCAGCGTCTGCGCGTTCAGCATCACCGCAAACCAGCCGCCATAGATCACACCGATTAGCAGCCAGGTCGGCAGTTCGCTGCGCCAGAGCCAGCTGCGTGCGCGCGCTTTAAGCCAGGCGCGCTGTTGTAGAGAGAGATAACCGGTGTGCATGATTCACCTGACAGCGGAAGCGGGAATCTGAACAGTGAAAGAAAGGGCGGGCAAAGGCAAAGTGGATAATCTGCTTAGCTATGTCGAAATTCCTGAATATGGCGCTGAAAGATATTGACTATCAGTGGCGGCTCCGGGGGCGTAACCTTTCTCTATCAGAAATCGCCTTGCATCCACGGGCGTTTAACGCCTGTCAGGAGAAATACAGATGAAAAATATTGGCTTCTTATCCTTTGGTCACTGGACGCCTTCGTCTCAGTCCGCCACCCGGACCGCGCAGGATGTGTTACTGCAATCAATCGACTTAGCGGTCGCCGCCGAAGAGCTGGGCGCAGATGGCGCTTACTTCCGCGTCCACCATTTTGCCCGCCAGCTCAGCTCGCCGTTTCCGCTGCTGGCTGCCGTTGCAGCGCGCACCAAAACGATTGAGATCGGCACCGGTGTCATCGACATGCGCTACGAAAACCCACTCTACATGGTGGAAGACGCCAGCGCGGCAGACCTGATCTCCAATGGTCGTCTGCAACTGGGTCTGAGCCGCGGTTCACCTGAGCAGGTAATCGATGGCTGGCGTTACTTCGGCTTTGAACCGAAAGCGGGAGAAAGCGATGCGGATATGGGCCGTCGTCACACCGAAGAGTTTCTGGAGGTGCTGCGCGGCGAAGGTTTTGCTAAGCCAAATCCACAGCCCATGTTCCCCAATCCGCCAGGCCTGCTGCGTCCTGAGCCGCTCTCTGAAGGCCTGCGCGACCGCATCTGGTGGGGATCCGGCTCCAACGCCACCGCAGAATGGGCGGCAAAAATGGGCATGAACCTGCAAAGTTCAACCCTGAAAGATGATGAGACCGGCGAGCCGTTCCACATTCAGCAGGCAAAACAGATTCGCGCCTACCGTGAGGCCTGGAAAGCGGCGGGGCATCAGCACGCGCCACGCGTCTCGGTCAGTCGCAGCATCTTTGCGCTGGTGAATGATATGGACCGCGCGTACTTTGGCCGCAGCGGTAACGACCAGGATTCCGTCGGCTTTCTCGATGAGAAAACCCGCGCTATCTTTGGCCGCAGCTATGCCGCAGAGCCAGAGGCGTTAATTAAGCAGCTTGCGCAGGATGAGGCGATTGCCGAAGCCGATACCCTGCTGCTCACCGTGCCAAACCAGCTTGGTGTCGCCTACAACGCCCATGTGATTGAGGCGATCCTGAAGTATGTCGCCCCGGAACTCGGCTGGCGTTAAGTGACAGAGCGCCCTGAAGAGCAGGGCGCTGTGAGATCCACCGCAGGCGCAGATGACAAAGCGCCTGCGGTGATTCTTCTGTAAACGCGCGTCATCACTCCCCGCTTTTTCTGCTTTATTCTCTCTGAACTTCTCTCTGGCGTTTATTCCACTGACCCACTCGGTGTTCTGGGGAACGCTGGCCTATACCCTGATTGGTGGCACGCTGGGCGGCACCCTGATCACGCTGGTTTTCCTGCCCGCAATGTACGCTATCTGGTTCCGCATCCGCCTGCCGGGCAGCAAAACGGCAGTTGTGAAACCGGCGCTGTCGGAATAGTCTCAGGGTGACGGTTGCCGCTTCGCTGCTCTCTGCAGCCTGGCGGCGACCTTCAATTCATTGTTTTAAGCTTTTGAAGAAGGTGTATGAAAAGGTAAAAGCTATCAAACAGATAGGATGAGACAGGTGTGCGATCCTGAAAATCCTCTATAGAGTAGCGATGAAAATACAAAAAAGAGGTGTGACCATGAGCAATTCCATTGATGAAGATGCAAAAGATGCAAAGCCTATTGTCGAAGCCGATCGCGAAGCGCCCGAGGGCAAATGTCCTTTTCATGCCGGTAAGCCTTCTCAGGAAAATCAGGCGCCGGGCGGCGGAACAACCAACCGCGACTGGTGGCCTAATCAACTCCGGGTTGACCTGCTGAACCAGCACTCATCCCGTTCGAACCCGCTTGATGAATCCTTCGATTACCGTAAAGAATTTGCCAAATTAGATTACTCAGCGCTGAAAGCTGACATCAAAGGGTTGCTCACCGAGTCACAAGCCTGGTGGCCCGCTGACTGGGGCAGCTACATCGGCCTGTTTATTCGTATGGCCTGGCACAGCGCCGGAACCTATCGCTCCGTGGACGGACGCGGTGGTTCAGGTCGTGGTCAGCAACGCTTCGCACCCCTAAACTCCTGGCCAGACAACGTCAGTCTGGATAAAGCGCGCCGCTTACTGTGGCCGGTTAAACAGAAATATGGTCAGAAGATCTCCTGGGCCGACCTCTACATTCTGGCGGGCAACGTCGCGCTGGAAAACTCCGGATTCCGTACCTTTGGCTTTGGTGCCGGACGTGAAGATGTCTGGGAACCGGATATGGATGTGAACTGGGGCGAAGAAGCCGCCTGGCTGGAACACCGTCACCCGGAATCCCTGGCGCAATCGCCACTGGGCGCTACCGAAATGGGTCTGATCTACGTGAACCCGGAAGGTCCGGAACACAGCGGCGATCCTGCCTCTGCGGCCCCGGCTATTCGCGCCACTTTCGGCAACATGGGCATGAACGACGAAGAGATCGTGGCATTGATTGCCGGTGGACATACGCTGGGTAAAACCCACGGTGCCGCACCGGCCAGCCACGTCGGTGTCGATCCGGAAACTGCACCGATTGAGGCGCAGGGCCTGGGCTGGGTCAACAGCCATGGCACGGGCGTTGGCGCAGATGCGATTACCTCTGGTCTGGAAGTAATCTGGTCTCAGACGCCAACCCAGTGGAGTAACTACTTCTTCGAGAACCTGTTCAAATATGAGTGGGTTCAGACGCGCAGCCCGGCGGGTGCCATCCAGTTCGTGGCAGCTGATGCCCCGGACATTATCCCGGATGCGTTTGACGCCGCGAAGAAACACAAGCCGACCATGCTGGTGACCGATCTGACGCTGCGATTTGACCCGGAGTTTGAAAAGATTTCGCGTCGTTTCCACAACGATCCGCAAGCGTTCAACGAAGCCTTTGCCCGTGCCTGGTTTAAACTGACTCACCGTGATATGGGGCCAAAAGCGCGCTACATCGGACCTGAAGTCCCGCAGGAAGATCTGATCTGGCAGGATCCGCTGCCTGCACCGGTTTATCATCCAACCGTGGCGGATATCGCGCAGCTGAAAGAGAAAATCGCTGCAACCGGCCTCAGCGTCAGCGAGCTGGTTTCGGTTGCCTGGGCATCGGCATCAACCTTCCGTGGCGGCGACAAACGTGGTGGTGCCAACGGTGCCCGCCTGGCGTTGCTGCCGCAGCGTGAGTGGGACGTCAATGCCGTCGCGGCACGCGTGCTGCCGACGCTGGAAGCGGTGCAGCGTGAAGCGCACAAGGCTTCACTGGCAGATGTGATTGTGCTGGCGGGTGTGGTCGGCGTTGAGCAGGCGGCGAAAGCAGCTGGCGTTGAAATTGACGTGCCATTTACTCCGGGCCGTGTTGATGCGCGTCAGGATCAGACTGATATCGAGTCATTCGATCTGCTGAAACCGCGTGCAGATGGTTTCCGTAACTACGGTACTGGCTTCGGCAAAACCACCACCGAAAATCTGCTGATCGATAAAGCGCAGCAACTGACCCTGACTGTGCCGGAGTTAACGGTGCTGGTTGGCGGAATGCGTGCGCTGGGTGCTAACTTTGATGGCAGTCAGCACGGCATCTTCACGCACCACACAGGGACGCTGAACACAGACTTCTTCGTGAATCTGCTGGATATGCGCACCGAGTGGAAAGCCGCTGATTCGACCAATGAGAAATTCATTGGACGGGATCGCGTCACTGGCGAAACCCGTTTCACCGCCACGCGCGCCGATCTGGTGTTTGGCTCCAATGCGGTGTTACGCGCTTCGGCGGAAGTCTACGCCAGCAGCGACGCCCGTGAAAAATTCGTCAAAGACTTTGTTGCCGCCTGGACCAAAGTGATGAATCTGGATCGGTTTGAACTCTGATTGCTGTTAACGTTGTAAAACCTGAAACCCGCTGATATTAGCGGGTTTTTTTATGAGAGCAGGTGAGTTATTCGACCGCTTAACTATCCTTTTACAACCCAGGTACAACAGGTTAATGGCATCATTTAAATTTCGGTCACTGCCAGTAACGTGATTCTTCGGGCCACGTAGGCAAGTACGGCTTCCCGCTGCGATTCAGGCATATGACTTTCATTATAAGTATCAATAATAAGCTGATGATGACTCACCACCTCGGAAAGCCATTTTCGTGCCAGTGTCGGATTAATATCTATACCCTGGGCAAGCAGGATAAAGTCTGCACCCAGATATTCTCCGTACTCTGAATTCATCCCCGGTGCGTTTCCTGCATCATTTTCTTCACGTTCCAGCAGGGGCAAAGCTAAATACTCTCCAAACGCTGCAGGGTAGGGCACAACGCTGATAAAGTCATAAACCGGGGCCAGCCAGGGTGAACCCTGCGGAGGCAGGATAATCCCGATATTGCGCAGATGAAAATCATTGTTTCCCAGCACATAGGCATACACGATGCGCAAAAAGAGGTCACGTTTACTCTTTAAGCTGCTGTTCACTCTGGTATTCAGGAATTTAGCGGCTTTCTCGTAACTGATGGCTTTATGATTATCAATCCTGCCATATTTATCGCCGAGACCCATCGCGCCATCCAGCTGTTCCTGATGTAATCTCGCGTTATCTGACGCTGTCCGGTCATACCTTTTAATGACAAACGCCAGTTCTTCTGGCCGATTTTCATCGTGTCTGAATGGCATCAGCCCGAACGGGGGTACGTCAAATTTCAGACGCTGCATAACGCACATAGTGGCATGCTCGTTTTCTGCCAGGTGTGGGTATTCTTCCGGAGAGGGTTTCAGGATATAGGTGCCATCATTGCTGACGACCACCAGTTCTCCCTTTGCCAGGCGAAGCGACAGTTTGGGTTGATAGCCTGAAATGCTCATGCCTTTCTGACGTTCAGGGAGTTCCTGAATAAACTGACTGCGCGTAAACGGCAGGCTAAGAGCCACATTCAGACTACCCAGCAGATGCCGGATGCCTTTTGTTGAGTAGCCGGTTTTTAGCTCAGATTCTTTAAGCCGTTTTAATGTGATCAGGCAGCGTTCTGAATTCATGATGTTATCTCTTTAAAGACGACAGCCCCAAGCAAATCGTTACCATTTTCCATCAGTAAGCCGAACAGATCTTTATCATCAATTTTTTGAATTTCAGAATAGCGTTTTCGCAACCAGCCTTCCGGCGCTAAACCTTTAAAGAAGGGATGTAGCTCTTCACTTAAATAGGGCTCAGGTCTTACCGGCATGCTGAGAGATATCGCACAACCAGTATAAGTGGGCAGGTAGCAGAAAGTATAACCGTTTTGCCCTTCACTCAGCGTTCCTGCCAGCGTGTTGTAAAGCCACACCTCTATTTTTCGAGCCATACTTTTATACCCAGTTCTTTAAGCAAGGCGTGAAGATTTATTGCCTTTGCAGAAGATGGTTTAGCAATCAGTCGTTTAAATGTTGAGAGTGATACACCAATCTGAATCGCCATCTCTTCATAGGTGATGTTTTGTCGTTTGAGTTCATTGGCCAGTAGTTGTGGCAGTGTCGTAAACGTCAGAGCACTCAGCACCGATCGGGTGTCCGGTTCGTCCGCTTCTGTTGTGGCTTCTCTACTCAAAGCGAACCCCGCCAATACCTTTCGCCGATCTGACTCAGAAAGGTTTATCAGCGAAGATTTAATCTCATCAAGGTTCATTTTTGACCTTTTCTGCATTCTCAGTACGTTTTTTGAAACGATATGGTCCGACTATAGTGCTAATAGGGTCATTTTTGAACCTATTAACGGCAGCATCTTCTCATCTTACCGCCAGAATGCGAAATATGCTGATGAAAGGTCATTTATGACACTTTAAGTCACTATTAATGCATTTGTTAAAGAGAGTAGGAGATGTAGGGGTCAGAAATGAACCTTTAAGTGAGGGCGGAACCGAATGTCTAAGTATCAGGCACTAACGAAAAGAACGGGGAATTTGAAGAGGAAACAGACTGAGTAAGACGCAGAAATTTTATAAGAAGTATAAAATGCAAAAAGCCCGCTTAGTTTCCTAAGCAGGCTTTTCAAATTTGGCTCCTCTGACTGGACTCGAACCAGTGACATACGGATTAACAGTCCGCCGTTCTACCGACTGAACTACAGAGGAATCGTTTGAACGGGGCGCATAGTAACGGCCACGCCGGGCCATGTCAAAGCTCTTTTTCATAAATCAGCGCGACTGCTGAAATAGTCGCCACTATGGCGTTTGAAGCACTGAAAGAGCGGCCTGTGCGGCTGACTCATCCGGCAAAACGGCACGTGTAAAACTGAGGTGTTTATGAGGTGTTATGGCGCTGTATAGCCCTTGTCAGGCGGCCAGGCGCGTGATTTAACCGGATAGTTTTTTACGGGCGTCACAAAGTATGGATTCTGGCTTTGTCAGCAATAAAAACGAAACGTAGATTCCATTTCAACCCTGAACTGAATCTCTGGAGTTGAAATGAACAAAGTCAGAATCGGCATGATTGGCAGCGGCTATATCGGACGCTGCCACGCGATTGCTTATGCGCAAGCCCCCACCGTATTTGCGCTGAAAGGCGAAATCGTGCGGGAGATGCTGGCTGAAGTGAACCCCGAGCTGGCCGCCCGTCAGGCGGCGACCTTTGGTTTCGCGCGCTCGACGGGTGACTGGCGCGCGCTGGTCAGCGACCCGGCGATTGATGTCGTGGATATTTGCGCCCCCAACTTCCTGCATAAAGAGATGGCGCTGGAGGCGATACGCCACGGCAAACACGTCTATTCAGAAAAGCCGCTGTCGTTAAGCGTGGCGGATGCGCAGGAGATGGTGGCGGCAGCCGATGCGGCAGGGGTTAAAACGCTGGTGGGCTTCAACTATATGAAAAACCCAACCAGCCAGCTGGCGAAAGAGATCATTGCCAATGGTGAAATAGGCGACGTGGTGCATTTCTACGGCACCCATAACGAGGATTATCTCGCCAGACCGGAAACGCCGCTCGACTGGCACTGTCAGAAAGCGCTGGCAGGTCTCGGTGCGCTTGGCGATCTGGCGGCGCATATCGTTAATATGGCGCACTACCTGGTTGGTGACATTGCTGAGGTCAGCGGCGACATGATGACGGTGATCGCCTCAAGGCCTGACCCAAAAGAGCCTGCGCGGCAGTTACCGGTCGAAAACGAAGATCAGGCCAGCGCGCTGCTACGCTTCCATAACGGTGCGCACGGCGTCATTGAAACCTCACGCATCGCCTGTGGTGCAAAGATGGGACTGACTTACGTTGTCACCGGCACCAAAGGCACACTGCGCTACACCCAGGAGCGCATGGCGGAGCTGGAGCTTTATCTGCATGACGAACCGGCCGGGCGTCAGGGATTTAAAACTATCCTGACCGGACCAGCACACCCTGACTACGCAAATTTCTGTGTTTCTGCCGGACACGGCATCGGCTTTAACGATCAGAAAACGGTGGAGATTCGCGACCTGATCAACGGCATCGCAGCGGGCGATCGCATGTGGCCCGATTTTGCAGAGGGATTGCAGGTTCAGAAGGTACTGGAAGCGATTGCTGACTCAGCAGTGCAACGCCGCTGGATTGAGGTATAGGGCAGAATCAGAGGGATAGAGGGTATTGCCGATGTGTTGATTAACCCAGGCGGGCAGGGCAGGAAACGTTGGCTTCCCGCCCATAGCCGATCAGATCAGACCGCTTTTTTCCCACCACAATTTATCCAGCGCATAAAAGCGATCGCGCTGACTCTCGGGCTGGCTGAGATCGCGTTTCCACGGTTTTGCCAGAATATAGTGCAGGTTCTTCACCTCATCATCGTGCCAGAGACCGCTATGCTGAAACGGCAGCGTTTTCAAGGCATTGTAGATGTAAGAGAGCGGCTTCCAGCGATCGGCAAACACTTCGTTCAGCAGATCCTGCTCGGAGAAGGGATAGTTACTGAGATCATCAATGGCGGCAATACGCTTTTCCAGTGCGTCGAACATCGCATTATCGGGCTTCAGCACCAGAAAACCGCCGTTCAGGTACAGATCCACACTCTCTGGCGCCTTTTCACCGCGCGCCTGCCAGGTATAGTGGCACTGCTCAGGCTGCCACTCTGCCGGATAAGAGGCAATCTGGTTGGGATTACAGCGGCAGGCGTGACAGGCGGCGAGCGGGTTATCGCCCAGATCCAGGGTAAAAAGCTCATCCATGTTTTGAAGGACCAGCATATCGGCATCCAGAAACACGACGCGCTCATAATCGGTGAGCTGCCATGCGCGCAGCTTGGTCCAGACTTCGCCGAACTGCGCCGATGCGTAGTGCTGATCCAGATCGTCGCGCGGATAGAGGGGGTCGACCGGTTTAATCACACAGCCCTCATCCTGCAAAATCTGACAGTCAGACGCTGAAATCGCCGGCGTGGTCATCACCACCAGCGGCCACTGGCTCTGGCTCTGTTGCAGCGAACGGTGCAGCGCTTTCACGCCCACCAGATAATCGGGTTGAGTTAACAGCGTTACCCAGGCAAACATAGCTTTCCTCAATCAGTCAAAAAGTGGCGTGATGTAGTCGTTACCCAGTCGGCCATTTGGGTCGAGCTGGCTGCGCAGGGCGCGGAAGGCGTCCCACTGCGGATAGATCTCACGCCAGTTGTAACGTTCTTCATCGTAATATTTGCCCCAGTGCGGGCGTCCGCCCTCTGCGGCCAGCAGTTTTTCCACTTCAGTCAGGAAGTGCAGTCCTTCCTGTGACAGCGAGCCATCGTCGGCGTAATAGACCACGAAGCCGAAAAAGCAGGTTGGCTGGTCAGCGGCCGGACTGAGCCAGGCCGATGATGCTCCGGTGCAGCGCAGGATAATCGGGTAGTGCATATGCGGACGGTTCTCGGCATACCACTGCTTAATGCGGCGAATGATGGCCGGGGTTTTTGCCAGCGGCACGCCGATTTCCACATTGATCTGCGGCACCGCAATGCCGCGGCAGAAGAGCTGGTAAATGTCACCGGTAACATCGGTGAAATCACGAAAACGGGTGACGGTGCGAAACTGTTTTCCCCCTTTGCCCTCAATCTGCGTATCGCGGTGCATATGTGCCAGCGTCTGGTCGATAGTGTCGTTGAGGCTTTCGTCAACGTCGCCCTCATGTTCCACCACCTGACGACCCTGCGCTTCGTAGCGCTGACGCTCTTCGTCACTCGCCTCATGGGCGTTCCAGACGTGCATCAGGTTGTCATCGACAAACCACCAGGCTTTGCTCAGCGGATAGTCGTTGTTCCAGCGCAGCAGATCCTCTTCAAGGGTATCGGCAGAGACGGCATATTTGTGGCAGGTGAAGATGCTAAACGGTTGGGTACGCAGGGTTACCGCGGTAACAATGCCTAGTGCGCCCAGTGAGACCTGCGCTGCCGGGAAGTCAGCGTCGCCACGAACAAATTCGCGCACGCTGCCATCGGCCAGCACCATTCTGATTGCCAGCGCTTCGTCGGCAATCGAACTCTGCTGCAATCCCTGGCCGTGCGTTCCGGTCGCCATCGCGCCCGCCAGTGTCTGAATCGCAATCACGCCTGGCGATGAAGCCAGCATGCGGTTCATTTCGGTCAGGCTGCGATAGACCTGCTCAAGCGGGGTCGCGCCACCAAAGGTCACGCTCTGTTCATCACTGGCAAGCTGGCCGCTCAGGGCGCTGAGATCGAGCAGCACATCGTCATCACTGACATGCAGCATACGACCAGGCGACAGCTTGCTGCCGATCACCCGAATCTGGCCGTGTGACTCCCGGATAAGTCTCTGTAATTCCGCTTCACTGGCGGGACGCTGAACCTGGTGACGGCTGCCGATTTGCGCGTTCTGCGCCCAGTTCCACAGCGCATCATCATCGGGTTCAACATGGGTCTGGCGAAGCGGATAGAGGCGTGCATCTCTGCTCACAACAGCATTCCTTATTATTGCATTTTAGTGACAAGTATCAGTAAGCGTAGACTATGGCTAAGCGCAGCCCGGCCTGCGGGCAATTATTTGCGGATATAGCGTAACGTTGCGGTTACAGCCAGCTGACGATTGCGGCGGATACTCTCTGCTTCGCTGTTGTCCGGGCTGAAAAGGGCGTTGAAGGTGTAGCGGTTTGAGACGTGATGAACGCAGATACTGCTGATCAGGCGATGGACATCGATGGTCTGCACATCGGCAGTGAACACGCCCTGTTGCTGACCGCGTGCCAGAATGTCATCCAGCAGATCCAGCGCGCTGCGGTTAAGGGCTTTAATCTGCGGCGACTGGGTAATGTAGCGCCCGCGCAACAGGTTCTCACTGCAGACCAGCCGGATAAAATCGGGATGCTCGACATGGTAATCAAAACTGGCTTCCACCAGGCGGGTCATGGCCAGTTCCGGCTCCATCGCCGCCAGGTTCAGGCCGGTTTCGTGCTGACGTATCTGCTGATAAACCTGCTCCAGCACGTGGATATAAAGCTGCTCTTTACTGCCAAAGTGATAGACCACCATGCGTTTAGTGGTTTGCGCATGCTCAGCAATCTGCTCCAGCCTGGCACCCTGCATACCAAACTCCGCGAAGGTTTTCAGTGCGCCTGCGATGATGCGTTTTTTCAGCCCTTCAGGGTCATTTTTACGTTTTGTTAGCTCTGACATGGTGCTCAATAAGGTGATTTTGACCGGGGGATGTTAGCACAGTGTTGAGAGGCTGCCCGCAATCGCGGGCGCGGCAGGTGCGGCAACCTGGTACAGCCCGGACGATTACAGGTATAATCCCGGACATTATTTCACAGGTTCAGAGACGACAATGACAAAACTCACCTTGCAAGAGCAGATGCTGAAAGCGGGATTAGTATCCAGCAAAAAAATGGACAAGGTTCAGCGGACAGCGAAGAAATCCAGGGTTCAGGCACGCGAAGCCAGAGCGGCGGTGGAAGATAACAAAAAAGCGCAGCTTGAGCGGGATAAGCAGCTGAACGAGCAGCAGAAGCTGGCTGTGCTGTCTAAAGAGTACAAAGCGCAGGTCAAACAGCTGATCGAAATGAACAAAATTGACGTGGCAAGAGGCAACATCAGCTTCAATTTCACCGACAATAACCTGATCAAAAAGATTATGGTGGATAAACTGACGCAGACTCAGCTGATCAATGGGCGTCTCGCCATTGCCCGCCTGGCGGCTGACAATAATGGCGAGAGCCAGTACGCTATCATCCCGGCCAGCGTAGCGGATAAAATTGCGCAGCGTGATGCCAGTGCCATCGTATTAAACAGTGCATTAAGCGAAGAAGCACAGGACGAAGATGATCCTTATGCTGATTTCAAAGTGCCCGATGATTTGATGTGGTAACAGCGCGCTGACGCATTCAGAACGGGCTGTCGGCAGAGAGTTGCAGCGTGCTGCCGCTGACAGGATGAACAAACGTCAATCCGCTGGCGTGCAGCATCAGTCTCTCTGCCTGCTCCGCGCCAGGCAGCAAAAGCCCGCCGTAGAGATCACAGCCCAGAATCGGGTGCCCCAGCTGCTGACAGTGAATGCGCAGCTGATGGGTGCGCCCGGTTTCCGGCATCAGTTCAACCCGCGTGATCGGCAATCCGTTTCCCTTTTTTTCCTGATAATAACCGCGTTCTATGACCCGGTAGCATGAGCGCGCAGGTTTCCCCTGGATCGGGCAAATCACCATCCGGGGAAACTGCGCCGGATCTTTCGCTATCGCGGCATCAATAACGCCTTCGTCATCGGCAAGGTGCCCGCACAGCAGCGCCTGATAAGTTTTACGCACGCTGCGCTGGCTGAATTGCTGGCAGAGTGCCGCGTTAATCGCTTTGCTCCGTGCGACGACCATCAGCCCGGAGGTGCCAAAATCGAGCCGATGAACCAGCGTACAGGCAGGAAAAAGCTTCACCAGCCGATGATGCACCGAATCGAGGTTTTGCGGATTTTTGCCTGACAGGCTCAGCAAACCGCTGGGTTTATTGATCACCAGCAGATGGTCGTCCTGAAAGAGGAGGGTTATCTCATCAAAGCAGGGCGGGGCGATAAACGTATCGATAATGGCAGACATCGGGCAACCGGCAGGTAAGTGGCAACGGATCATAACCGATTGGCCGGTCACTGACGATGCCGCGCGCAGCCATTATTCTTCGCTGATCGTTTCCCCGCTTTGCGTGAAGAGTGACTGGCCAGCCTGCTGCGTTTCAAATTTGCCATGGGCAGCAAAAACGGAGCAGACCGTCGCAGCCAGCAGCGTAAGGAGAATGGAAAGTTTCATGGTGACATCCCATCGTGAATTTAAAAGCAAGTCTGACAGGAAGGGCGGCAGAGACAAACAGAACAATCCGGAAAAAAAACCTTAAGAACATTTGTTCAGCAAGTTGCGCAATTTTTAGTGATAAATTCGGGCAGTTCTCTCTTTTACGACTACAGTCTCTGGTGAGGTTGTCATCAATTCGTATCTAATGGAGGATTTTCTGTGTTATTTCAAAACGACGAGAAAGGCCACGTCATTATTGGCGAAGCGGCACTAAGCCTTGCCCTGGGTGAAAAAGAAATCAGTATCGCAACACTCTTTACCCAACTGGGTTATATGGCGAAATCTGAAAGCAACGCGGATCGGCTGACGAAAATCGCCGAAGCCAGAAGCTGGCTGAGTAGTTTTGAGTCACCGGCGATTGCTCAACAGCAGGTGCCGTACCTGCAGACGCTTGCAAGCCTGAACGAAGAGCTGAACTAGCAGTAACGGAACTGATGCCAATGGACGTAGTCCGGCTCCGGCCGGAAAACGACGAAGCGGACGACCTCATCGGTTGCGCGAAAGCGTATACCGGCCGGAGAAGCTGTCAGGGACGACAACTCTCTCTCCATCGCTTTCTGTACAGACCGATCGCAATTCTTTTCTATCCTCATTTCAAAGCCAGCCGGGATATAAACCGGAATCATCAGGCACGAGCCAGCTTGTTTCAGCTGTCGTGGCCGATAATATGACCTTCCCTCAGTTTCCGGATGCTCGCCTGACCATGTCATTCCCGCGTTAACCGTTGCGGCTTATTATCTTCTGATTAATCAGATCACTTATTTGTCTGAAGAGGGCTGTTATTTCAGCCAGCCTCAATCAATTAAGGCTGGCTCTATTTAACGTCAGACAGAATTAACGCTTCGCTAACCGTTAAAAGCTTTCCCAGCTTGAGTCTGCGGATGCATTAACGGGCGCAGCGGGTACTAAACGCGGTGACAGGGCAGGTGCGCCCCGGCTGACACTGCTCTGTCCGGGAGAGAGACGGAATACGGCCACTGTTTTTTCCAGTTCGTCTGCCTGAGATTCCAGTGAGCTGGCTGCGGCGGAGGACTCTTCAACCAGCGCGGCGTTCTGTTGCGTCGTGGTATCCATCTCGGCCATTGCCGTGGCGATCTGAGAAATGCCGCGGTTTTGCTCGTCAGAGGCGGCAGCAATCTCACCCATAATGTCTTTAACCTGACTGACAGAGCGGACGATGTCATCCATGGTGGTACCGGCGCGTTCCACAAATTCAGAACCATCATGAACCCGATCAAGTGACTCGCGTATCAGCGTTTCAATCTCTTTGGCGGCCAGTGAACTGCGCTGGGCCAGATTTCTGACTTCACCGGCAACCACCGCAAATCCGCGGCCCTGCTCTCCGGCTCGTGCCGCTTCGACGGCGGCGTTAAGGGCCAGAATATTGGTCTGGAAGGAGATGCTGTTGATGACGTGAATGATCTCGCCGATTTTGCCCGAACTCTGGCTGATGTTGTTCATGGTTTCGATAACGTCACGGATAATCTCGCCACCGCGTCCGGCATTCACTGACGCGTCTGTCGCCAGCTGACTCGCATGGTGAGCGTTCTCCGCATTCTGTTTCACCGTTGAAGAGAGCTCTTCCATGCTGGCCGCGGTCTGAACCACTGCGGCAGACTGCTGTTCTGTGCGGGATGAAAGATCGGTATTACCTGCCGCGATTTCCGCCGAGGCACGCGCCACGCTGCTGACGCCATCACGCACGTTGGTGATGATATTCTGCAGGCTGATGTTCATTGCATCTACCGCCTGCATCAGCTGACCTAACTCATCACCACGTGTGGTTTTCAATGAGGTTGTTAAATCACCGCTGGCAATACGTTGCGCTGCGTTCAGCGTCTCTTTCAATGGCAGCGTAATGTTGCGGGTGATCCGCCAGGCAATCAGCAGGCTCAGCACCACACAAATCAGCGCGGCAAAAGCAATGCGCCACTCCGCCTGTTTGATAAATTCAGAGGATAGCTGGGACTGATAGGCAAAGGTATCGGAGACCACCGCATTGAGCCGCTCTGCGGTGGTGGTCAGGCCCGCCGATTCGCTCTTTTCTTTCTCTGTCGCATCGACATAGCGCGTTAAAGCCTGGCGTTGCTGCGTCAGAGTGCTGAGCACATTTCGCGTTACGTCATTAATATTCGGCTGGGCGAAAATATCCAGTTGCTCGCTCAGGGTGTTGATAGCGGTGTATTCTTCAAGAATCGCCTCTCTGCTGGCCTCAGACGGCTTATCGAGAAACGCTTTTTCAACATTGGCCGCATCAAACAGCGCTGCGGCCAGGTGCATGACCGGCAGCGCCGCATCGGGTGTCAGAGCCATATCGAGTGATTCAAACTGATGCGCAAGCGCAATCAGGGCACCCGGTTTAATGGCATCAAAGGCGCTGCTTGTCGCCTGCGCAGCAGTCACGAATGTCTGGCGCTGATTCTGATAATCGTTAAGTAACTGCCCCATCAGCGCGACTTTCTGCTGGCCCATCTCATCCCATTTAAATCCATCCAGCCGTTTATAAAGGGCATCTAACTCCTTCAGGGCCTGAACGTTCTGCGTGGCAAATTTGGGATCTTTGGTGTACTGGTAGAGGGTGCGGTTAAGGCGTGCCTTGCTTAACGTGTTTACCATCTCCACGGTAATCGTGCGCCGGGCGGAGTTGTCTTTAATACTGCGAAAACAATCGAAAGCGATAAAAGTAATGGCGAGGGAGGCAGCAATGACGACGATAAAACCGACGCCCAGTTTTTTCCCAATTTTAATATCGGAGATGCGTTGAGCAAGGCCCATAAGGTTCACCTTTAGTGAGATATCAGAAGCAGAGAAGAGGCTGTTAAATAATTCAAAGATAATCTTCTTATCGTCAGCGCCAGACTAATCTTTAATATTATTTATGCTTACTCAATGATCTGATTATTGAGGCTTTCATTATTCTCAAGGGAAACTATCTGCCTGCTAATCTTTGATTTACTTCGTGTAATATATTGATAATGTTGATTAAAATTATGATTCCCGTGCCTGCTGCAGTCTTTACATTACCTGAATAAATAGTTATTGATTTTGATCAAATAAGTCCCGGATAAAAGAATCGGTCAGGCGCAGAGGGATGATTTTTCAATAAATACTTATCAATGAAATTATATTTTTATTAATCATCAGAGCCTGGCTGTGCCAATTAATTAACCGCAGTATGACGTTTTCTCGCCTCGCCAATCCTTACCAAACTGCTCATCTCTTCGGTCACAGGATGCCAGCGCCTGTTCAACAGCCTCGCAACGCGCGCCATTGCCATATTCCAGCAAAATATTCCCGGTTTTAGCATTTGTGATCGCCGCCGGTCTTCACTGAGAATGACAACAGAACGTTACGAGGATGATAAAAGCTCTGGAGCCCGCCGCTTATCTGGCTTTCTTTCAGCGCTGACAACAGGTCACGATCGCTTTTCCCTCTGGGGGAACATTTTAAATATCAGGAGAAAGGTTCCGGTGAAATTGATAAAAAGAATGACCCTTTTCACACTCGTGCTCAACGCATCCGTCAGCTTTGCGGCAGAACCCTCAGTGCCTGCTGACAGCAGCATACATGTTAAAGCCGATCCGGCGCTGAAAACGCTGATTCCTGCGGATATCCTCAAGCGTGGCTACATTGTGGCAGGAACAAACCCGAATACGCCGCCAACTACCTTTTATAAAGAAGATAATAAGACGCTGGCCGGTCGCGAAATCGACATCATGAATGCGGTGGGTGAACGTCTGGGTATCGCGGTAGAGTGGCGCGACACGGGCGGCTTCGACAACATCATTCCCGGTCTGAAAACCGGACGTTACGATGTGGCGCTGTCGAACATAAATGCCACACCGACCCGCCTGAAACAGATCGACTTTGTCGGCTACTACAACGCCAGCCTGCTGGGAATTATTTCCCGAAAAGACGCCAGTATCGCCCCGTTTAAATCACTCAGTGACGTCTGCGGCAAAGAGGTCGGCGCCGGTTCCGGTACCACCCAGGTTACGCGGCTGGAAGAAGCCAGTAAAGCCTGTGAGGCCGCAGGTAAGCAGCCCATCAAGGTAGCGATATTCCCGGATCGTCCGGCTGGCGTGCAGGCGGTGGTCAGCGGGCGCGTACCGCTGTTCCTGGGTCCCTATGAGGGGCTGCTGTGGCAGGTTAAGGTAATCAAACCGCTGACCATGAGCGGCGAAATCACCGTTAACGATGCACCGGTCTCTGTCGCTTTCCCGAAAGCCTCTCCGCTTGAACCTGCCGTGCAGGCCGCGCTGAACTCATTAATCAAAGATGGCAGCTACCGGAAAATCCTCGATAACTGGGGAATCGGATTTGGTGCTGTGACCGAAGCCCGACGCAACGAAGAGATTTTTAAATGAGTGAGATTCAGAACCACACTGACGATCTGAAAATCGTCAGTAAACGCTACTACGGACGCTGGCTGAGTGCGCTGGTGGTGCTGTTGTGCGTGGTGGCGATGGCACATTCGATGATTAACAATCCGCGCTTTGAGTGGGGGATCATCGCAGAAAACTTCACTGCGCCCTCCATTCTGCAGGGGGTGTTAATGACGCTGCAGCTCACCGCCATTTCAGTGGTGCTGGGCTTTGCCTTCGGCACGGTGCTGGCGCTGATGCGTCTCTCATCAAACCCGGTTCTGGTTGCGGTGAGCTGGGCCTACACCTGGTTTTTCCGTGGTGTGCCGATGCTGGTGCAGCTGTTTCTCTGGTACAACATCGCGGCGCTCTATCCCAGAATAGCGTTGTCGATTCCCGGTTTAGGTGAGATCTGGAGTGCACAATCCAACGCGCTGGTCAGCCCGTTTAGTGCGGCAGTGATCGCGCTGGTCATGCATCAGTCCGCCTATGCCGCAGAAATTGTGCGCGCGGGTATCCAGAGCGTGGGTAATGGGCAGATTGAAGCGGCACGAGCGCTTGGATATCGCCCGGCTCAGATTTTCCGTCATACCGTTTTACCGCAGGCGATGCGCGCCATTATGCCGCCAGCGGGTAACGAGATCATTGGCCAGTTGAAAACCACGGCAGTGGTGTCAGTGATTTCTCTGCAGGATGTGCTGTTTTCGGCGCAGATTATCTATCAGCGCACCTATGAAGTGATCCCGCTGCTGCTGGTCGCCACCCTGTGGTATCTGCTGATGACCTCAGTGCTGTCGGTGGGCCAGTATTACGTGGAGCGTTATTTTGGCCGCGGTGTCACGCGACGTGAAAAGCGCAGCCTCTGGCCGTCGTTGCCGCGCTTTTCGCTGCCGAAAACCCAAAGGAGTGTGAGCAATGGCTGAAGCAATTGCACTGCGCAAGGTCACTAAGCGCTTCTCTGGCGTAACCATCCTCGACGACGTTAACCTGGATATACCTGCCGGGTCGGTCACGGTGATTCTGGGGCCATCCGGCTCCGGTAAATCCACGCTGCTGCGCTGCATTAATCACCTTGAGAAGCTGGATGGTGGCACCATCCGTATCGGCGGCCAGATTGTGGGATACCGACAAAAAGGCCAGGCGCTGCACGAACTCAACAGCAGTGCCATTGCACGCCAGCGGGCGGAAATCGGCATGGTGTTTCAGCAATTCAACCTGTTCCCGCACCGTACCGTGTTGCAGAACATCACGGATGCGCCGATGCGGGTGAAAAAGCAGAGCCGCCATCAGGCGACCAGCAAAGCACTGGCGCTGCTGAAACAGGTGGGGCTGTCTGGTCGCGAAGATGAGTGGCCGCAAAACCTTTCCGGTGGTCAGCAGCAGCGCGTTGCGATTGCCCGCGCACTGGCGATGGATCCTGGCGTTATGCTGTTTGATGAACCGACCTCGGCGCTTGACCCGGAACTGGTGGGTGAAGTGCTGCAGGTCATTAAACAGCTGGCGCATTCCGGTATCACCATGGTGGTTGTCACCCATGAAATCGGATTTGCCCGCGAGGTCGCCGATAACATCGTCTTTATGGAGAGCGGCAAAATTGTAGCGGCTGGCCCGACGCAGCAGGTACTCGACGATCCGGACAACGGACGCGTCAGAAACTTTATCGCAACGGTGCTCTGAGCACCGTTTCTTTTGTGATAACCAGGAAGCAGGATGACGCAAAAACCGGTAATGCACAGCGCCCACTGGGGCACTTTTCACGCTGAGCGCAGCGGCGATCAACTGCTTATTGAGCCGTTCGGGGGCGATCCCGACCCCAGTCCGCTGTTGCAAAACTTCCGTCATGCACTTAATCACCCGGCACGCGTCGCACGGCCGATGATACGGCGTGGCTGGCTGGAAAACGGGCCTGGCCCGGATCGGCGTCGTGGGGCAGATGAATATGTCGCGGTTAGCTGGGAGGAAGCCAGTCATCGGGTTGCACAGGAGCTTAAGCGGGTCGGTGAGGCTTACGGCCCGGCGGGGATTTTTGGCGGATCTTACGGCTGGTCAAGCGCAGGCCGTTTCCATCACGCCCAAAGTCAGGTGCACCGTTTCCTGAACACCACGCTGGGCGGCTATGTTCGCTCAGTTAACAGCTACAGCTCCGGCGCGGCATCGGTTTTGCTGCCGCATATTGTGGGCGACATGAATGAAGTCGCCCGGCGTGGCGTGAGCTGGGAAGAGATTGCCGGTCACAGCGAGGTGGTGCTGGCGTTTGGCGGGCTGGCGCTGAAAAATGCCCAGGTGGCCAGCGGCGGCCTGAGTGAGCATACCGAGCGCGGTTTTATGCAGCGTGCGGCACAGCGCGGCACCCGTTTTATCTCGGTAAGCCCACTGAAAAGCGATTTGCCAGAGGAAGCACAGGGTGAGTGGCTGGCGCTGCGACCCGGAACGGATGCGGCGTTTATACTCGGCCTGCTGGCGGTATTAATCACCGAAGGGTTAACCGATGAGGCATTTTTGGCGCGCTACTGTGTCGGCTGGCCTCAGATGGTGGCCTACATCCGGGGTGAAGAGGATGGCGTGGTGCGTGACGCGCCCTGGGCGGCCGCGATCTGTGGCGTCAGCAGCGACCTGATCAGGCAGTTCGCCCGACAGCTGCACGGCAAGCGCGTACTGGTTACGGTCGCCCATGCCTTACAACGCGCCGAGCATGGCGAACAACCGGTCTGGCTTGGCCTGGTGCTGGCGGCGGCACTCGGACAGCCCGGGCTGCCCGGCGGCGGCTATACCTATGCACTGGGTGCGCTGGGCCATTATGGCAAACATCACAATCTGGTCAGCTTTCCGTCCCTGCCGCAGGGCAAAAATGGCATCGACCGCTTTATTCCGGTAGCCCGTATTGCCGATATGCTGCTCAATCCTGGCACCAGGTTTGACTACAATGGCCGTCAGCTTACTTATCCTCATATCCGGCTGGCTTACTGGGCGGGCGGTAATCCTTTTCACCACCATCAGGATCTGGCCCGGCTGCGTCAGGCGTTTTGCCAGCTGGATACGTTCATCGTGCATGAGAGCGTCTGGACCGCCAGTGCGCGTCATGCTGATATCGTCCTGCCCGCCACCATGACCCTGGAGCGTGAGGATATCGGCGGTGCGCCGACCGATCGCCATTTAATCGCCATGCAGCCAGTGGCACAGCCTTACGCCGAAGCCAGGGACGATTACACGATTTTCCGTGAGCTGGCCCGGCAACTTGGCCGGGAAGAAGCGTTTAGCGAAGGGCGCGATGCGCGAGGCTGGTTGCAGCATCTTTACCATCAGTTTCAGGAAAAACTGGCGGCGCATCAGGTGCAGACACCGGATTTCAATCAGTTCTGGCAGCAGGGCATTCTGGCGTTGCCGCAGGTAAAGGATGGTGGACGGATGATCAATGCGTTTCGCGCTGACCCTGACGCCGCACCGCTGCCCACCGCAGGCGGCAAAATTGAGATCTTCTCCGCCACTATCGCCAGCTTTGGTTATGACAACTGTCCCGGCCATCCGGTATGGCGTGAACCCCAGCAAAAACCCAGCGCCGACTACCCATTCTGGCTGATTGCCAATCAGCCCGCGACGCGGCTGCACAGTCAGCTCGATTTTGGTGATTTCAGTCAGAGTGGCAAGCGTGGCGGGCGTGAAGTCTGCAGCCTCAACAGCGAGGATGCGGCAGCCCGGGCTATCGCGGATGGCGACATCATTGAGCTTTATAACGATCGGGGCCATGTGCTCGCCAGCGCACGTCTCACCGACACGGTTATGCCTGGCGTGGTACAGCTGCCAACCGGTGCCTGGTACGATCCGGTCGACGCCACTGCCGCCCGTCCGCTTTGTCGTCACGGTAATCCCAATGTGCTGACGCTGGATATCGGGACGTCATCTCTGGCACAGGGATGTAGCGGGCAGATTACGGTGGTGCAGGTACGTAAATTTGCCGGGGAAGTCACGCCGGTGCAGGCCTTTATTCCCCCGTTATGAGTCGGTTACAGGGCGCTCAGTACTGCGCGCCCCAGCGCCTGCAAATCTGCCGTTGAACGCAGCTCGCTGGCTGCCAGCAGATCGGGCGACGCCTCCTTCAGCGCCAGCTGCAGTTTCCTGTTTATATCCACACTCTCTGCCAGTGACTGCTGGCGCGTGCGGCGCTGATGCAGCTTTGTGCCATCACTCAGCGTCAGCGTGACGTCATGGAAGCGCAGGGCGGGATTGATCGCATCGGGCGGCGCGCTGTTATCGGGAGTACGACGGACGCGGGCGGCCAGCGGCATAATCTGATGATTGAGATCGCCTTCGGCGAAATCCTGTAAACGCAGATCGCCGTAGATCAGCATCGCAGCAATCACATATTCCAGGCTGAAACGCGCTTCAATGCCGTGCGTCGGAACGGATATGGAAGCGGCGATGTCACCGCCTGGCGGGAAGGCGACGGTGATATCGACAATCTGGCTCAGCAGCGCATCAAGAGGTTTGCCGGCTGCCAGCCACTGCTGGCGCAGCATTTGTGCGGCTTCCGCTGCGCTGTGGGTGCCTGCGCAGGTTGGGAAAGGTTTGAACTCCAGTCCGGGCGCGCTAATCCGCCAGGGGCGGCCCCAGTTTTCCAGCAATTTCTCCGGCTGCGCCTGACCAGAACTGCTGGCTGCCAGAAAAGCCTCAATCACACCCGCCTGACGGCCATCTATTCCGGCCAGTGTCAGCAGAGCCGCTGACACCGCACGTTCTGCGGCAAAACCAGCGTGCAGTGGTTTCACCGCCGAACCAAACTGCGCGCGTAGCCCACTGGCCTGTGTGGCAGCGATCCCCAGCAGGGTCGCGGTTGCATCACCTTCCAGCGCCAGCAAACGCGCCAGTGCCGCCGCCGCTGCCAGGGTGCCCAGCGTTGCCGTGTTGTGATAGCCCAGCGCGTAATGTTGCTGGCTGACAGCCAGTCCCAGACGACCAGCCATTTCCACACCCGTGACGTAAGCATCCAGAAAACGGTTCAGGCGCTTTGGCTGATATTGCTGCCAGGCGAGCAGGGCGGGCAGGATCACTACGCTGGGGTGACCGCGAAAATCGGCATGAAAATCATCGTAGTCCAGCGCATGTCCGGCATAGCCCAGCAGCAGCGCCTGCGAGCGCACGCTGCCGTCGCGGTAGATTGTGCGCAGTGCCGGTAAGCCGCTATCTGGCACCTTGCCCTGTAACACCGGCCAGCTCACCGCCAGGAAGTCCCGCACACCTTCACGCGCGTGCTGGTGCGCTGACTCATCCGGCTGACTATAAAGGATATGTTCAGCCAGCATTGCGCTCAGGTTCATTGCGGTCGCTCCGGAAAACGGTGCAGTTCGTGGCGAAACGCGATCGGCTGTTCGCCCAGTGATGCGGGATTATCGCTGCTCATAGCGGGTTTCCTTCTGCTGCTGTCTGGCGGCTCAGCCAGGCATCATGTGCCGCCGGGTCCAGTACTTTTTTCATATAGAGGGTGATGTGACCTTTACCGAGATCGCGGGTATGCATCGGCTGGAAGCCACGTTTCAGATACATCTCTTTCAGCCAGGGGTGATGGGTGGCGGTGCCCAGCGAGACCGCAGGGGCATGCAACTGATCGATCAGGATTTCCTGCTCTAACCGATCCTGAACCTGGCGACCAAAATGGTGGCCGGGATAGTCGGGATGCGCGCCAAACCAGCCGATATGCGGCAGCCCAAACGGGCCGGGCAGCGGCCCCCAGGGATAGCGAACGGTCACTGATGAAACCATCTGGTTACGCATGTAGAGCGCATACACACCATGATTCTGCAGATGGCGTAATGCTGTAGCGCGGTCAGCCGTGGCGGCATCAAATTTAATGCCCAGTGCTTTAACGGGTGCATAGGCGGCATGCATCAGTGCCAGATAAACATCTACCTCATCTTCTCTGACCTGACGAAAATCGAGTTGCATAATATTTCCCGGAAAACTGCCAGGCAGGCAGTTAATTCATTCAGCCAGAATGAGAGATTAACAGTAAAAGCCGGGTCGCTATGTGTGAAAAATAACTAACCTAATGCGGATTTGTGAATATGAAATGGCCGGTTTTTGATTGCTTAAATTGTTATTTGTCGTAGTATTCAGAAAAGAAATTAAATTCCATGAGACACTATTAACTCATTGTAATAAAAGTCTTTTTCTATTTTATATAATCAGGATGCTGCTGTGTTAGCCATTACATCTCCGCGAGCCTATGCGCATGAGGCGGGCCTGCGCATCCGCGCCGGTCAGTTTATTAAACCCTATGCCACCCATATTCGTATTTTTACCTCTCCTCAGGCGTGGCAGGCGGTTAATCCGGAATTAAGCCAGAGTCTTGAAGAAAATGGCATCCGCTGGCAGCTCGACTATTTAGAGGGCGAATGTACCGAACAGGCCATCGCCAGCTTAAAACATCATATCGAACAGCAGGGCGCAGAACTGCTGCTGGCGATTGGGGGTGGACGCGTGCTGGATGCGGCTAAAGCCGCTGCCAGCCAGTTGCCGGCGGTCACGCTGGTTAACTTTGCGACCCAGGCGGCAACCTGCGCGGCCTGGTCACCGATTGCCATCATCTATAACGAGCAAGGCGGCCATCTGCGCAGCCAGCCGCTGGGGAAAATGCCGGAGCTGGTGCTGGTGGACAGTGAAGTAATCGCCCGGAGCGACGTGCGCTACCTGAAAGCGGGTATTGTGGATGCGCTGGCCAAATATTATGAATTCCGGCCTTACCAGCAGCACAACCCTGATGATCTGGCTTTGGATCTTAAGGTGATGACCGCGCGGCAGGCGCTTGACACTTTCCGGCAGCAGGGAGACGCCGCGATCCTGGCCTGCCAGCAGCAGCGGGTCACGCCTGAACTGGTCAGAGTCATTGATGCCACTATCGTGCTCGCCGGGCTGGCGAACAGTGTGCGCGACCTGCTGCCGACGCCGGGCTTTGCGCACGCCATTCACAATCGACTGACGCACCTGCCGGAGCTGCATCACTGGCTGCACGGTGAGAAAGTCGGCTTCAGCCTGCTGGTGCAGTCGCTGATGGAACATGACGGCGTCGCGGATGCGGAACTCCTTGCGCTGCTGCGACACTACGATATGCCGCTGAAGCTGCCGGTGTTACGCGGCGATCGCCATAGCGCGCTGCGCAACATCGCGCAGCAGATTAAATTCCCCCAGGCCTGCGCAGAACGGCTGCCGTTTAGCGTCTCCGCCCGCGCGCTGGAACAGGCGCTGCTGGCGACGGACACCCTTTTTTAAGCGCGCGCTGCGGCGCGCCTTTTCACCTTACAGACCAGGAATCGTTCATGAATCATTTCACTCCATCACGTCGCCTGCGGCTCGGCCTGTTTGTTCAACCGGTGGGTCAGCACGTGAGCGGCTGGCGTCTGACGGAACAGCTGGGCGATCCCACTGACATCGACTGGCTGATCACGCTGGCTAAAAAAGCCGAAGCGGGTAAGTTCGACCTGTTCTTTGTGGGTGATGCACTGGCAACCAGCATGTATCGTCTGCCGTCGACCATGGCACGCCTTGAACCGCTGACGATGCTGGCGGCGCTGGCGGTCCACACCAGACGTATTGGCCTGGCCGCAACCGCCTCTACCACCTTCAGCGATCCCTTTACGCTGGCGCGCAGTTTCTCGTCACTGGATCACATCAGCCGTGGCCGGGCCGCGTGGAACGTCGTGACCTCGTTTTCCACTGACGTTGCACGTAACTTCAGCCGCAGCGATATGCCCGACCACGCTTCCCGCTATGCCCGTGCGCGGGAGTTCCTTGAGGTGGCAGACAAATTGTGGCGGGGCTGGGAAGCGGGGGCAGTACAGCCCGACAAAGCGACCGGGGACTATTTTGTTGATGAGAAGATCAAACCGATCAACCATCAGGGCGAGCATTTTCAGGTACAAGGCCCCCTGAACATCACGCGTTCGCCACAGGGACGTCCGGTGATTATCGAAGCAGGTTCTTCTGCTGATGGTCAGAAGCTGGCGGCTGAGACAGCGGAAGTGATCTTTACCGCCTCCGCCAGTCTGGAGGAAGCGCAAGCGTTCTATCGCACTCAAAAGGAGCAGGTCATTGCCGCCGGGCGTAACCCGGATCATGTCGTGATCATGCCCGGTGTCATGCCGATTATTGGCCGCACGCGTGAGGAGGCGAAGGCGCTGTGGAAAAAGCTGAATACGCTGGTGGATATTGAGAACGGGCTTCGTCAGCTCTCACTGCGGTTCAGTATGGATCTCAGCCACTATCCACTGGATGGCCCGGTACCGGAAGTTCCGCTGGGCGAAGGTAATCAGAGCCGCGTTAAGCTGATGACCGATATGGCAAAGCGCGAGAATCTGACGCTGCGTGAGCTGGCCGCCGTCGCCGCCGGTTCACGCGGACACCGCGTGATTGTCGGTACCGCTGAAGATATCGCCGACGACTTCCAGCAGTGGCTGGAGCAGGGCGGGACGGACGGCTTTAACATTATGCCAGCCATTATGCCTGAACAACTGGATCTGTTTGTGGAGCTGGTGATCCCGGAACTGCGCCGTCGCGGACTATTTCGCGATGAGTATGAGTTTGCTACGCTGCGGGAGAATCTGGGGCTTAAAGTGATAACCGAAGAGAGTTAACAGCCACGGTCATCACGGGAAATATTACCGCAATACTGCATGCAGTTTGCTGGAAAAGGATATGCGGTTAACTCAGCAGGGAGGCTGGAGCCTGTATTGTGCCGCACTATTTTCCAAAAGCGTTCTGCAAACCCATTCATACCCGATATAGTGCAAATCTATCCTCTGGGATGTGAGATCGCTGAATGTCAGAATACAGGTTCTATACCAAAGGCAAATACACTGTTGCACTTGAAAGATCGGACGTAACACGAGCTTTCGATCTGACAGAGCAGGGTTATAAAAAACAGTTCGAGGAAGTTCGTGCCTCAGATGAAAAACAGGCACTCGCACGCTTCGCGGATATCCGCAGGGACAAACGCATCGACCAGCACAACTTTCTGGCGGGCGCGGCCACGATGCCCCTGATTGGCGTATTAACAGCGATTGCTTTCTCTCTCTTCTGGCGAAAAAAAACGGGAAAATAACCCTGTGTTGATTCGCTTTGCAGGGGTTTAGCTTAGCCTGATATCAGAATAACCAGGGAGCAGGACGCCGTTCCCTTTTCACCTAAAAGGACTTATCCATGAAAAAGATCATTCCCATTTTCTGCTGTGCCCTGTTAGCCGGTTGTGCGCCTCTCACTCCACACGAATGCATTAAAAAAAGCGCACTCGAAACCTGCAGCTATAACCGTTCAGGAAAAGTCGGGGACAACGATATCTATGGTCAGCAGGCATCTGGCATAAAAAAAGCGCTGGATGCTGCACTATCAGAGCCGCACGCCTGGAAGGGGAAACGCTGTAATGCCCATCTGGATTTCAAAATTGATGGCACCCTGGATAATTTTATTATCAAAGGGGGCGATAAAGATTATTGCAACGCGCTCAAAGTGGCGGCAAAACGCGCCAGATTTCCGGCTTTCACCGACCAGCATGTTTTCGATGTGATGGGATCAGCGCGCTGGAATATGGAAGGACAGCCCTGACACGCATCATGCCCGTTAAATCAGCCCACCAGACAGCCCGCAATCGCGGGCTGTCTGGCCTCTCAGCTCACCATTATCAGAACTGATAAGACACGCTGATATTCACGTTACGTGGCTCACCGTAAACGTAGCTGTTCATATAGCTGTAATATTCACGGTCAAAGAGATTATCGACGTTGGCCTGTACGGCAACCTGCTTATTCACCTGATAGCGGGCAAACAACGAGGCCAGCGGGTAGCTGCCCTGATATACCCGTACGCTGTCGCCGCTGGCATTGGTCACATCTTTAAACACCCGGTTCTGCCAGTTAATTCCGCCACCAACGGTGAGCTCGGGGATCGCGGCTAACTGATAACGGGTGAAAAGCTTGAATGAGGTTTGCGGCTGATAGCTGTTGAACCGGCCACTTTTATCGCGTGCCACATAGCGGGTTGCGCCAAAGGTCAGCTGCAGATTATCGGTCAGCGCGCCATTCAGCTCGAACTCGGCACCCTTACTCACTGCACCTTTGGCGGCGTCATAGGCCTGCTCATTGCCGCTCAGATAAACGCCATCAATCGCCTGTCCGACGTTATCCTGCTCGATGCGGAAAATCGCCACGCTGGCGGTCAACAGGCCATCGTTCCAGGCGGATTTCAGACCGGCCTCGTAATTTTTACCTGTCACCGGTGAGAGGTAACTGCCGTGAGTGTCGCGATAAGTCTGCGGCAGGAAAATGGCGGTGTAGCTGCCATAGGCGGACCATGTGTCATTAATGTCATACACCAGCCCTGCATAAGGCGTGGTGTTATTTTTAGTCATCTCTCCGCTGCTGCCATGGGTGCTCCACTGGGTATAGCGAGCGCCAATAATCAGCGACAGCGGATCGGCCAGCGACAGCCGTGCAGCGCTATAGACCGATTTCTGACGAACAGTGTCATCATCGTTGAGATACCAGCCCTGCCACTCCGGCTCCGCTACGTTACCGGTCCAGCTATTATTGAAAATTCCCATATCGGCGGCAGTGATTTCACCCGCCTCCACATCGCTGAATCCATCCTGACTGTAGGCGGCATTATGCTGGCGGCTGTAGCTTGCCCCGGCCATCAACAGGTGATGACGACCCAGTAGTTCAAACGGGCCGCTGGCAAAGCCATCGATTGAATCCATTTTACGCTTGCCGCGATCCATACTGCCATAACCGGTAGTGCCTTCACCGCTCTCCTGATCGGGATTGCCCATCACATAGAGCAGCTTATCGCTGAAGGTATTCTCAGCATGCGTGCCGTTGATATGAATATTCCAGCCGTTATCGAAGTTATGGTCGATATCCGCAAAGACTTTGCGCGAATTAGTGTTGTAACGCGCCCAGTTAGCTGATGAATTCAGGCTGCGGTCGTAATGTGTCGTGGCGTTGTTACTGTAAAACATCGGCAGGCCACCCCAGGTTGGATTGCCGGTGTTGTCATCTTCATAGTCGTAGCCCAGTGACAGCGTCGTCTTGTCGGTAAGGTCTGCATCAATCACGCCGTAGATGAATTTTTTGGTTTTTTGATAGCGATCCAGCCAGCTCTCCTGATCGGTATAACCGGTCACCACACGGCCGCGCAGGCTGCCATCGCTGTTAAGCGGGGCAGAGAGATCCGCCACGTAGCGCTGCTTGTTCCAGCTGCCATAGCTGGCACTCAGCGTGCCGGTCGCGGTTTTGCTGTCAGCATGTTTACGTACCATATTGATCGAGGCCGAAGGGCTGCCCGCTCCGGTCATCAGGCCGGTCGCACCGCGCACGATTTCAATACGGTCATAGATTGCCGTGTCGGACGCCGCATCGCCGTAATTCCAGCTATCGTTAACCGAGGTCGGAATGCCATCGAAAGTGAAGTTGCTGACTTTGAAGCCGCGTGAATAGTACTCGGAGCGTTCACTGTCGATAAGATTGGTGGAGATACCGGTGGCGCTGGTCAGCACATCATTAACCGATTGCAGATCCTGATCCTGCATTCGCTGCTGCGTCACCACGCTGAGTGACTGAGGCACATCTCGCGGTGTCAGCATTAATTTGGTGCCCGCGCGGGTGGTCTGCACCGCGTAATTCTGCTTACCGCTGTCACTGGTTTCGTCAGGCGTGGCGCTGACCACCATATCCTGCGATGTCTCCTCCGCCGCCAGGGCGGGGTGGAAGAGGGTGTGTATCGCCAGTGTCAGTAATGAGACGCTAAAGCTGTTTCTGAAACCTGATTCCCTGCCACTACGAGCCATAAAATTTTCCATTAAAAATTGGTATTGAGTTAAACCGTTGTGTCTTTGGTTGTTATTTTTTATCCACTCATCTTCTGGAGAAAGACGCTCAGCCAGTTATGAGAACGCCAATGATAATCATTTGCTTTATATATTCTTCAAAGGATTCAATCGAAAGTGTAACTTTATGTTAATTATTTATAATTCAATGTGATAGGAAAATTTAAAGCCTTTTAGTTGCTGATGTTTATCAGATTTGAAAGCAGAAAAAGGGCATTCAGGTGGAATTTAACGGGGCAGTTAAGCGGTTTAACGCGGGTAAAATGACCGGACAGGTCTGGATAGCAGCGTCGTCATTTGATTACTGGCTGTTAATGCGTATGATTCTCATTCTTTATTTCCTGACGGAGTTCAGCATGAAATCGTTAAGCCCGCGCAAAGCCGCTGTTGCCATGGCAGTTGCCGCTGCCTTTAGCCTGACAGCGTGTCAGGCACCAGCTAAAAAAGCCGATGCGCCTGCCGCTGAAGCCCCAAAACCGGTTAATACCGCAGTGACACAACGCGCTCTGGGTGATGGTCTGTACGAAATGGCTTACTCCCCTGCGTCAAAAGCGTTGTTTGTCGCCAGCGCGCAGGCGTTTAAGGATGTGAACGGCGGCATGATCTATCGTCTCGATCCGGCCACGCTGACGACCAAAGGCGAAACGCATACCGACATGAAAAACTTCGGTACCGCTATTGATGAAAACGGTCAGGTGTTCTACACCACCAACTCACTGGATGGCGCGATCTCCAAAGTGGACGCCCAGAGTGGCAAAGTGCTGCAGCGTCTGGTGTTCCCGGGCAAGATCAGTAAAGAGGGCTATCCGGCGGGTGCGCGTGAAGTCCTGTGGCACGGCAACGAGCTTTATGTCGGTCGCGTAGCCGAACCGGGCTATATCTCCGTCGTGGATACCCGAACGTTTAAGCTGAAAACCGAGATTAAAAACGCCGGGAAATGGGTCACAGGTATCATCTATTCCCCGCTGACTGAGCGCATTTATGCGGCTAACGGCTCGGGTGAAATTCTGGTGATCAATCCACGTAGCCATAAAATCGAGAAGCGCTGGACCGCAGGCGATGGCAAAGAGTATCTGTTCCTGAACATGGCGGAAGATCCTGCTACCGGTCGCCTGTTTGTTACTGACGACTCCAAAGGCAAAACCACGCTGATCTTTGATGAGCGCACCGGCAAAGTGATCAAGCGTATCGAAGGTGATGCGATGGGCATCAAGTTCAACGCTAAACGCAATGAGCTTTACATCAGCCAGCGCGAATCGAAGAAAGTGCTGCAACTGGATGCCACCACCTACGCGGTGAAAAACAGCTGGTCGTTTGACAAGAACCCAAACAGCCTGCTGATTGGCCCGGACAACAACACGCTCTATGTCACGCTTAAGGCGGAATTCAACAAAGATTCCTCCACCAAAGGCACTGACGAGATTGCCCGTATCGCGCTGCCGTAATCACGCGCTAAAAGCGTCACTCTGCATTGGCAGGGAAGCGATGCGAACAAAGTGAAAGCCCGCTCAGGGAAGCCTGAGCGGGCTTTCTTATTGATAACAACGCCTCACATCATCTCACCCCATAACCAATCCGGTACAGCTCGAAAAACGATGAAGGTTGTGTGGATTCATCACTGACCCGGCTGAACGCTTCTCTCACTTTGCACTAAAAGCACAGGCATCTGAAATCCCCCTGTATCGCACTCGATTATCGCTTTACACCTATATAGTATTTGACCTATATTAATAAGGAGATCCCGTGTGGATGATTAAAACGACGGAGAGGTTTGATCGCTGGTTTACCTTGCTTAATGAGAGCGATCGCGCCTGCGTACTGGCAGCATTAATGGTGTTGCGCGAAAAGGGGCCGGGGTTGTCCAGGCCATACGCGGATACGCTAAAAGGCTCTGTTTATATCAACATGAAAGAGCTGCGTATTCAGAGTCGCGGCGATCCGATAAGGGCTTTCTTTGCTTTTGACCCAAACCGAACGGCGATTGTGCTTTGTGCCGGAAATAAGATGGGCAATGAAAAGCGTTTTTATCAGGAGATGCTTCCGGTTGCCGATCGGGAATTTACACACTGGCTGAATAGCTTTAAAGATGAGGAGTAACCAGATGGGCAGAACGCTTGAACAGCTTATTGCGGATGAAAAACCGGAAGTCGTTGCCGACGCACAAGCGATGGCGACGGATATCCTGCTCAACATTCACCTTGCCGAGCTGCGTGAGAAAGTGCAGAAAACACAGGTCGAAATGGCAAAGGCGCTGGGCATTACACAGCCTACCGTGGCGGGTATGGAAAAGCCGGGCCGCGATCTGAAGCTCTCCACGCTCAAGCGCTATATCGATGCGGCAGGGGGTAAGCTGCGGCTGGTGGTGGAACTGCCGGACGGCTCGCACTACGGGTTTGAGGTGTAAGCCATTCAGACGGGGATGTTATGCCGCCGTGACCGAAAACATAAAAGCAAAAAGCCCGCTCAGGTTTCCCTGAGCGGGCTTTTCTAATTCTGGCTCCTCTGACTGGGATCGCCTTTGCCAGTAACTGTTTAATAAATAAGATAAACCTGAATTCCCTCTCTGTCAAGACCACCAGAATGACCACCTTTAGAGAAAGTAGCAACGCAGTAATATTGTGGCTAATCTTGGTGGATTGGTGCAATAGTTGTCCTCAACAAGCTGGCTATGAATATTATCCGTGGCGATTCAAGTCGCTCCCAGCGCAGTATCTCCACGGCATGGGCAACGGGAGTCACCATCAGGGTCAACAACTCCAGCCAGATGAGACGGAGAGGGTGATGCTTCATGGGATTTCTCCCTGTGTAACCAAACCGCCACGACTCGGTGGCTCAGGTGTGGGGGCTGTGATACGTTTCGGGGCACTGTCGAAGCAGTTGAGCACTAGGCCAAACGGGTTACGGACCGGGTCAACATCGGCACGTACGATTTTGACCAGGTGGCGTACGAGGGCGCGTTTGACCGTTCCGGACCGTGGCACTCGTCAGCGCCAGTCAAGATTGGATACTGTGTGTATCTGTGCGGTGGGGTTGTCGCCATAGCCGCGCCCTGGAATTTCGTAGACACCGCGTATCAGGGCGCAGGCTTCTCTACTTAAATTCAGGTAATGCCATAAATCGGGGTAAAATCTAGATAACAGGTAGCGAGAGCAGTTGGATTTCCTTTCCCAACTGGGTAGGATTAAGAAACCATCGACTGGCCCACTTATGTAGAACTTTGAAGCCAGATGGCACTGCAAGGCTTGGCGTCTCAGCTTTTAGCTTTTCAACTTACGAATCAGCTCATAGAGCCAACAAAATGGGAAGGCTCGGCAAGCCTACCTGATAGGAAAAGTCAAGATGACAAATGCAGTGGTCTGGTTCGACCATGATTCATCGAAAGTATGGGCAGTTGCAGATTCTTTGCTTACGGCGCAAACCACTTCTGCTGGGCACACATCCATAAGCAGAGTCACGGATCAAGCGATGAAGGTCCTGCGGTTACAAGTAGGTGCTTGGGGTACTCTCCCTGGCTCTATTGTAGGCGGCCCGGTTATTTGTTACGACGTCGGTATTGTATATGCTGGCGCGGTAACCCCTGCGCTTATGACCTATTCGGCAGCAGCAATGATGCTCCCTAACCTTCATCCCCAGACTGAAAAAGATCGTAGAATTTTTACCCCTGGCCTTGCCGCTGTTGCTGACCTGATTCGGTACTTATCTGAACGTTATACGCGTGATGCGAGCGTTGGGTATGCCAGCAATAGAGCGCCTTTCTGCGAGTTCGTCATATTCGGTTTACCGCCGGACGACAAGCTCAATAGTCTTCCTCTCGATTGTTACTGGATTCATCCAAAATTCAATTCAATTGGGGAGTTTTCCCAGATTGCTGAGCGGGTCGATCTCCTGGGTGGAGAGGTGGCCGTTATTGGAGACGATACAGATAGCCTCCGTGCTGACATTGATCGGTTGTTAGCCTGTCCTAGTGACAACCATAAAGGCAGGGAGCCACGAGTCGCACTTGAAGCAAGAATGCGGGCTAGGAAACATGACACAGTAGGTGGCACCTTGCAATTTGGAATACTGGAGGGGGGACGAATGAGCCTCTTTGGTGCGAAGCACGACGAATTTGGCGAGCCAGTTCAAAACTGGCTTGGATTCGACTTCAAAGCAGAAATTAATTCAATCCTTGGGATGTCAGTGAAGATTCCATCTTTGGACTGACTACGGATTTATTCGTCCGTGATTTATCGCGTGTGATTGGTTATGGCCGACATTTAGTAGATAGTCAGCGGCCAATTGCTAGCGTCGGCGTAGCCGCTAGCAACCCCAATCTTCTAAAAGACCGGATGTTTTGCACTGCACTCGTCCAGCGTTTTATGGATGGCCGCCGTTTTTTCATCTTTATGCGGGTCACACAAATTACCTTTTAGTCTCATTGAGATACGTTTGATATAGTGGATACACTTTGAACCTTGACATTTCTATGTTCGTATTAATTATTTAACAATAATAGCATTTACAAAAAGGATTATTCTTTATGAGTATTGTGCCGTTTAGTCTCGCAAATAATATTGGAGACCGTTTTCTTGAAATGTTGCGGAAACATGGAATTAATCCGGGTGTTAGCTCTAAATTGGAAAATGAACTTCTTTCACTAACTGCGTTGATTGAAATTTGGGAAAACCCAATTTTAATTAAAGATGAAGAATGTAAACTTGATATCCTGCGCAGTGCTGCTGGCCTTTATGATCTAGGTGCAAAAGTATTAACGGTTGAACCGTTACAGGATTTTCCTACTTTCTTACCACATCTTCGGCTTATTGGAGAACAAAAATATGATTACGCCTCACTAGGACAAAATGTAGCTAGTGGACCTTCCGATGATACAGCTAGAAAAATAGCAGAGCTTTACATTGGATGTCTAGCTGTACATGTTGGGACAGATGTACAACTTGATTCACCAACAAATGCGAAAGGCGACAATCCTGATGTTATGTTTACTTTAAAAAAAGATAATAGTGAGGAAACCTCCCAAAGATGGGCGTTAGCAATTAAGACAATTTCTACAATTCAAGGACAGACAATTTTTGAACGTATTCGTGAAGGTGCTTTACAGATAGATGATCCTAAATGCTCTGCAGATAGAGGAATGGTTGTTATCAATGCTAAGAGTGCATTGGACCACGATGCTCTGTGGAACGGGAATTACAATAATCTGAGTGAAGGTATTGTAGCACTCAAAGCTCAGTTAGATAATTTAGCTGAGCAAGCAAATTTAAATCGTCCACAACAAGAATGGGATGATATTTTTGCAGATAAAGTGGTTCGGCCTATTATTTTTATGGGACAAACTCTAATTACATTGCCGACACTTTTAAGCAATAAAACACCAACTATTTTGAAAATGTTTAGTATATATTGCGCAAATGGGACAGCAGATGAAACTGGATATGGAATAGTGTTTTGTATGAATGAATATATGCAAAAAATCAAGAGCGGAATTCCTGGGGGAAAAGGTGTTCTTCCATCTTAATTCTAGGTGGATACATAAAGTCTAACGGATGAGTTAAAGTGTATAGTACAATATAGAAGCGGTAAATGCTAATGTTTATCAAGTAACTGTGATTTGAAAATTATTATTACTTGGCAAATATTTTAAGGTAGTTCAGCCAACCAGACTGTCAATAGTCCCGATTGACAAGTGCTTTGTTGCAGGCATTCCAGTTAGACATTTTGAACTTGTTTTTCCCACTAGATACCGCTACAGGATCAGGAATGTGCCGATCTGATCCTGAGTGCGTCCAAAAGTTCGATTTGTTCAACAAAGCCTTTTTTATAATGGTTATTTATCTCTTAATGCACATTTTCGTTCGGTTAGCCCTCAAACCTCTTGTGTCAGCATGGGTAGACTGGGTTTTATTGCAAAGCTTTATAAGTGATAGAGATGAAAAAAGCTTTGCAAGTATTTTAAATTCAAGCTTATCTTCTACTATTAACTGATGGTGGGAGTATTAAGTTGCTTCCACCTTTTACATCTGATGCATCAATTCCTGATAAAACTTCTGTGAGTCCGTTGTACTTGCAGTGATCTATTATCCTACGGATTGGAACACTGCCATTAATAATATCCACTACAATGTAAAAAAAACCTTTCAACACATGCTTCAACTCATGCTGTAAATCGCTCGGATGTATGAGGGTTGCATATTGATGTGTGCGTTGTATAGCTTGTTTTACGGCTTCGAAGTCATTGTTTAAGTCAAAGTACAAAACGGGGTAATGATAGTCAGTAATTGAGTTTACTACGTAATTAATCCCATCATGACTAGCTTTAACCTGTATTCCTGCTGGTTTTGCTGAGTTTGATGTCTGCGCTGGTGATAAGCATAGTAATTGATTTTGTGTTTCGTCTTTTTTAACCCATATAATATCTCTTTGAGTATCACATGGATTGTAATAGTTTGGATACAAGTTCTTTGTGTTCTGTGAGCCAGTTGCTACAGCAACAAAATTATCTAGTGTGGAACTGTTTCTTGTTCCTCCACGAGCTATTTTTCCCAGTGTTCTATTTACTTCAGTGTTATTATTACATGTCTTAACTACCAATGCCTCAGCAATACTGCCAACTAGTCTGGTTGCGTCAGCATGAGGATTTCCTGTGAAAATATGCTTTAGTTGCAAATTTTCATTTATTAAAGACTCCTCTACCAAAACATCTAATAGAGTTGACCCATAAAGTGACATGTTTATATCGGATGAAGGATTTGAAAGATAATCGGAATAACCCTGAGAAAAACGCGTTTCTCCATTATCATCTTCCACTATTATTTTTATATTATTTGGAATGAACACCGTCGCCGAACTCCCGTCTCTTTGGGTGAAAAATAACAAGTATCATTGTCTTATCTTACTTTTTTTCTTGGCATCTAATGTATTAGATAAAACTAAGTTTATAACAGATAACTGCCCTCTACAAGAAAGGGACGCTATATTGTCGCTATCACAATTAAGCTGACCTTCTCACCTATTGATTAATACACCGCGATGTTAGTAATGTCTTCATCAGCAATGTGACGACATTCAAATGAAGAAACGTTTTACCGACGAAAAGATCATCAGTATCCTCCGCGAGGCCAAAGGCGGGGTTTTTACCCGGGAGATTTGCAACAAATACGCTATCTGACCCTGACCCGAAATCCTGCTCCATCCAGAAACAGAATTCCGGCATGATAAACACTCCCCTGAACGGAGTGTAAGTATCCCTGTAATCCGCACCATTCACTTTTAGAGATCTTCCGGCATACTGATTATGTCCCCGGAGGAGATCGCCATGCGTAAAGCACGATTCACCGAACACCAGATCATCGCCGTTCTGAAGTCCGTCGAAGCCGGACGCACCGTTAAAGACGTCTGCCGCGAGGCAGGGATCTCTGAGGCCTCGTACTACAACTGGAAAGCAAAGTTCGGCGGTATGGAAGCCTCTGATATCAAAAAGATGAAAGATCTTGAGGACGAGAATCGTCGTCTGAAGCAGATGTTTGCCGATCTGAGTCTGGAATGCCGGGCGCTGAAAGACGTCATCGAAAAAAAGCTTTAAAACCAGCGATAAAACGTGAGCTCGCCGACTATCTGACCACGCAGTTTACGATGAGCATACGCCAGGCATGCAGGACGTTGTCGCTGAGCAGGACGGTATTTCGTTATCAGCCGGATACGCGACGTGATGAGCCGGTGATTATGGCGCTGACCGTGGCGGCTGAGCGCTATCCGCGATACGGATTTAAAAAGCTTTTTCAGGTGCTACGCAGGCAGGGGAACAGCTGGAACCACAAAAGAGTTCACCGGATTTACTGCCTGCTGAAACTGAATTTTCGCCGTAAGGGAAAACAACGCCTGCCGGTGCGTAATCCGGCTCCGCTGGCGACACCAGAGTCTCTTTACCAGAGCTGGTCCATCGATTTTATGCACGATGCGCTGGTGTGCGGCAGGCGCTTCCGGACCTTCAATGTGGTGGATGATTTTAACCGGGAAGCGCTGGCGATAGAAATTGACCTGAACATCCCGGCTCAGCGGGTCGTGAGAGTGCTGGACAGGATCGTGGCAAACCGTGGTTATCCGCTGAAGATGCGGATGGATAATGGCCCCGAGCTGGTCTCGTTGACGCTGGCACAATGGGCAGAAGAACATGGTGTGATGCTGGAATTTATCAAACCGGGAAAGCCAACACAGAATGCCTTCATCGAGCGGTTTAACCGGACGTACCGGACAGAAATACTGGATTTTTATCTGTTCAGAACACTGAATGAAGTACGGGAAATAACGGATCGCTGGCTGAATGAATACAACAGTGAACGTCCCCATGAATCCCTGAACAACCTGACGCCGGAAGAATACCGGCTGATGGCTGAAAATCCGGAAATCTCAAAAAGTGCGTGGAACTAAAACGGGTGTGCTTACACTCTGACCATGTACGGTTGCTTTTATGCCAGCTCAGTGCAACAGACTTGAAGGTTTCTTCTGGCAACGCAGTGGCTCTTTCAGCGGAGCGCTGTTGTGCTGGGTTGATATTATGCGCCAGCAATTTACGGATACCATCACTCTGTTGACGAGCGTCAGCCAGAGAGACATCAGGATAGGTTCCTAAGCCGAGACGGGATTCTTTACCATTGATACGATATTTGAGATACCAGAGACGTGAACCGCCTGGATTAACCAACAGGTACAGACCATGGCAATCGGAAATTTTGAAGGGTTTTGCAGATGATTTTAAGTTGCGGATTTTTGAGTCGTTAAGAGACATTTGGGGGTCGCTGCGTCATCGAACCAACATGACCCCAAATCTGACCACCAAATTCTCCCGATGCGGAGGGAAAACTGAAAATGCATCGGGAAGACTTTTCACACTAACTCGTTGAATCTAAATCGTATAAAGATTCGTGAAGATGCATGAAAACATAAATTTGGCTCCTCTGACTGGACTCGAACCAGTGACATACGGATTAACAGTCCGCCGTTCTACCGACTGAACTACAGAGGAATCGCTTGAACGGGGCGAATATTAGCGGCGCAGATCCCGCTTGTCAAAGCCCTGTTTACCGAATTGCGTTCAGATGCTCGTAAAAGCAGCGGATTGGCGATTTTTACCCGATTCTGCTGGATTTTCAAACTGCCAACAGGATCTCACTTTGCGGGCATTTCTCCGCAGATGTTAGAGGCATGTCAAAGTTTTGTTGTTTGCCGATGTTAAAACAACCGTTTCAGTGCTTTTATGATAAAAATTTCAAAACGTGATTATATGGAATAAATAAACTGCTTATCATCACGGTCGTCATTATCGTCTGAAAGTGAAACGCTATTTTGAAGTTAACTGTTTGCAGATCAAGTGATTGTGAAAAGGAGTGGTCGATCAAAAAAATAGTCAGAACCTGAAGTCTTACCTCAAATTTCCCGAAACAGACGCCAGACAGGCTGGGTGAATGTAAAAGATATTTTTCATTCGCGGTCACAGCCGCTGAGCAAGTTAACAAATAAGAAGGGTCCCTATGAACATTAAAAAAACGATTGTCGCCTCACTGTTAGCCTGCATGTTACCTGCCGCGGTTATGGCAAAAGATATCTCAGTTGGCGTCTCCATGGCGCTGTTTGATGACAACTTCCTCACCATTCTGCGTACCTCTATGCAGAAAGAGATGCAGAAAGATGGCGTTAAAGGGCAGGTTGAGGATGCAAAAGGCGACGTTTCACAGCAGCTGCAGCAGGTTCAGAACTTTATCGGTCAGGGTGTTGATGCGCTGATCGTCAACCCGGTCGATACCAATGCGGTGAAACCGATTATGGACCAGGCGAGCAAAGCGGGTATCCCGCTGATCTTTGTCAACCGCCGTCCACAGGCTGAGCTGACCGGCAAAATGGCCTACGTCGGGTCCGATTCGGAACTGGCCGGACGCTTACAGATGGAAGCGCTGGCTAAAGCGATGAACGGCAAAGGCAACGTTGCCATCCTGATGGGTGACCTGGCGAATGAAGCGACCCGTGACCGTACCAAAGGTGTGGAAGAGGTTGCGGCTAAATTCCCTGGCATCAAAATTGTTCAGAAACAGACCGCCAAATTTACCCGTAACGATGCGGTAGACGTAGTCAGTAACTGGATGACCGCCGGTGATGAGATCAATGCCATCGCTTCTAACAACGATGAAATGGCGATCGGTGCGCTGCAGGCACTGGGTAAAAATCCGGACAAAATCCTGATCGCTGGCGTCGATGGCACACCCGATGCGCTGCAGATGCTGAAGCAGGGCAAGATGGTCGCCACGGTATTCCAGGATGCGCAGGGCCAGGGTGAAGGTGCGGTGCAGACGGCAATCAAACTGGTGAATGGCGAGAAAGTTCAGAAAGTCATCAATATCCCCTACCAGTTGATTACTAAAGAAAACATGGAACAGTTTACCAAGCGTAACCTGAAATAGTCGTTCCCGACCCAGCTGTACGGAGGTGATGTATGAACGCTTTTGCGCTTGAAGCCGAAGGCATCAGCAAGTTCTTCCCCGGCGTTAAAGCCCTCGACAACGTCTCGTTGCGGGTGCGTCCGGGAACGGTACATGCCTTGATGGGCGAAAATGGCGCGGGCAAATCCACTTTAATGAAGTGCCTGATCGGGATGTATCGTCCCGATCAGGGCACCATCAAAATTAAAGGGGAGCCGGTGCAGTTTCAGGACACCATGGACGCGTTGCGTTCCGGCATTTCAATGATCCACCAGGAACTCAACCTGGTGCCTTACATGACCGTCGCCGAGAATATCTGGCTGGGTCGCGAGCCGATGAGATTTGGCTTTGTCGATCACGCCCGGCTTAATCAGATGACGCAGGAACTGCTCAACCGCCTGAATATCCGCCTGAAAGCCGATCGGATGGTGGGCGAGCTGAGCATCGCGTCGCAGCAGATGGTTGAGATTGCCAAAGCAGTTTCATGGGATTCAGACATCGTGATCATGGATGAGCCCACCTCCGCGCTGACAGAAACCGAAGTGGCGCATCTGTTTACCATCATTCGTGACCTGCGGGAGCAGGGCAAAGCGATCATCTACATCAGCCATAAGATGGATGAAATTTTCACCATCACCGACGAAGTCAGTATCTTCCGTGACGGCAGTTGGATCGCCAGCGATCAGACGTCGAAATATACCCGCCAGTCGCTGATTACCCAGATGGTGGGACGCGAACTGACCCAGCTGTTCCCGAAATTCAACAGCGCAATTGGTGAAGAGGTGCTGACGGTGCGCAATCTCACCTGCAAAGATCGTTTCACCGACGTCAGTTTCAGTGTGCGCCGGGGGGAGATCCTCGGCGTCGCCGGACTGGTGGGTGCGGGTCGCAGCGAGGTGATGGAGAGCCTGTTCGGCATGGAGAGCTTCGACAGCGGCGAGATCCTGATTGATGGCGTGCCGGTGACAATCGACTCACCCTCAACCGCGATTGAAAAGGGCATGGCGTTCCTCACCGAAGACCGTAAAAAGTCCGGCCTGTTTCTGGTGCTATCGGTAATGGAGAACATGAGCATCGTTAACATGCCGGAGTACAGCGGCAAAAGCGGGTTTGTCAGCCATGTGAAGATGGCGCAGGACTGCATGGATCAAATCCGTCGTCTCAACATCAAAACGCCGACCATGGATCAAATCATCAATAACCTCAGCGGCGGTAATCAGCAGAAAGTCCTGATTGCCCGCTGGCTGCTGGCGCAACCGAAGATTCTGATTCTGGACGAACCGACGCGCGGCATTGACGTCGGCGCGAAAGCGGAGATTTACCGCTTAATCAGTGAACTTGCCAACCGTGGCGTGGCTATCATCATGGTCTCCTCTGAACTGCCGGAAATTCTTGGCATGAGCGACCGGGTAATGGTCATGCACGGCGGGCGTATAACCGGCATCCTCGATAAAGAAGAAGCCGATCAGGAAACCATTCTGTCGTTGGCATCCGAGTGAGGCGCGAGACCACTATGAGCAATATGAAAGCTACTGCCACCCCGGCAGCCCCGCAGCAACCCTCTTTTTTTGCCAGCCTGCGTCATAAATTGCCGAAAGATACCGGCATTTTCGTGGTGATGGTGGGGATTGCGTTAATTTTTGAAATGTTCGGCTGGTACGTGCGTGACCAGTCTTTCCTGCTCAACACCAACCGTCTGATCCTGATTGTATTGCAGGTGGCGATTATCGGGATTATCGCCGTCGGCGTGACCCAGGTCATCATCACCACCGGTATCGATCTCTCCTCCGGATCCGTTATCGCCCTGGCGGCAGTGGTGGCCGCGAGCCTGGCGCAGACCTCTGACAGCCTGTCGCCAATGTATCCGTCGCTGGTGAATATGCCTGCGGTGATCCCTATCGCGGCCGGTATCGGCGTCGGTTTGCTGGCGGGTGTGGTCAATGGTGTGCTGATCACCCGCACCGGTATTCCGCCCTTCATTGCTACGCTGGGCATGATGGTGTCGGCACGCGGTCTGGCGCAGTATTACACCCAGGGCAATCCGATCAGCTTCCTTTCCGATGGCTTCACCTCAATCGGACAGGGTGCCATGCCGGTAGTGATTTTCCTGGTGGTGGCGCTGCTGTTCCATATCGCCCTGAAGCATACCCGCTACGGTAAATATGTTTACGCCATCGGCGGCAACATGACCTCGGCGAAAGTCTCCGGTATCAACGTTAATAAGTATCTGATTATCGTCTACACCATTGCAGGCGCGCTCTCTGGCCTGGCGGGTGTAGTACTGGCGGCGCGCGTCAGCAGCGGTCAGTCGAGCATGGGGATGTCGTACGAGCTGGATGCGATTGCCGCAGCCGTTATCGGTGGCAGCAGCCTGATGGGTGGCGTGGGCCGTATCACCGGAACATTAATTGGCGCAGTGATCCTTGGCCTGATTAAAAGCGGATTCACCTTCGTTGGTGTCGATGCGTACATTCAGGACATCATCAAAGGGATGATTATTGTGGCTGCGGTCTCTATCGACATGCACCGTAACCGCAAAAAACGTTAATCAGCAGGCGTTGCCTTCTTCCGGATGCGGGAGAGGGTAACGGTTGCTTTTTATCATCCGGCATTCGTCAGCGATAAGAAATCCTGCTGATAGCGGTTACATTCACTCCCTGTTTTTTACTCCTCTGTTCAGGCCCTGCAAGCCTTCATCAGGTGCAATGCGTTTCCACTGCACTCAAACTGTACAACCTGTCATCACTTTTCTGCACGTCTGACTCGCAGCGTCTGCACTGTCACAGTGCGCCTGACGGCTTTACTCTCTCTTCTCAGCTATTCCTGATCCTTATTAACCCATAAGAGGTAATCAGAAACGCTTATTTTCCGGGCCGTTAGGAAAAATCTGTCTGCCTGATGGCCTGAATTTTTTAAACCTGGCCTGCATCTTGCAAAATCTCTGTTATCAGGGCGATGGGATCAGACCCATTTCGCTATTCGGGGTGAGTGACGGAGGCAAGATGAATTTAAGACGACTGAAGTACTTTGTGAAAATCGTCGATATCGGCAGTCTGACGCAGGCAGCAGAAGTGTTGCACATCGCCCAGCCTGCACTCAGTCAGCAGGTCGCGACGCTGGAAAATGAACTGGATCAGCAGTTGCTGATTCGTACCAAGCGCGGTGTTACGCCAACTGAGGCGGGTAAGATTCTCTATGGTCATGCGCGCACCATTCTGCGCCAGTGTGAGCAGGCCCAGACTGCGGTAATTAACGCCGGTCAGGTGCTGAGTGGGCAGGTATCGATTGGGCTTGCCCCAGGCACCGCGGCTTCATCGCTGACCATGCCGCTGTTGCAGACCGTTCGCGATCAATTTCCGGAAGTGCTGGTTTACCTGCACGAAAATAGCGGCAGCGTGCTGAATGAGAAAGTGATGAACGGTCAGCTGGATATGGCGGTGCTGTACGATCGCGCGCCCACTGCCGGGATCACCAGCATGCCGCTGATGAAAGAGGATCTCTTTCTGGTAGGCGCCACCGATTACCCGGGAGCCAGCGTCGATCTGGCCGATGTGGCGCAGATGAGTCTGTTTTTACCGCGCGATTACAGCGCAGTACGCAAGCGGGTCGATGAGGCCTTTTCGCTGCGTCGTCTGAGTGCACGCATCATCGGTGAGATCGAATCGATTTCAACCCTGACTGCAGCCATTTCCAGCGGCATGGGCGTGACCGTATTACCTGAGTCCGCCGCCCGTTCGCTGGTGGGTTCCACCGATGCCTGGATGTCACGGATCAACAGCCCGTCATTGAGTCTGCCGCTGTCACTGAACGTCTCCGCCCGGTTGCCGCTGTCACCTTCAGCGCAGGCAGTGAAGAACATTCTGCTGTCGCTGCTGAATAAGCCGCTGAGTGAGGAGCGGGAGTTGATGTTAGTGAGTTAAGAGGGCGCTTGCAGCGGGCTGGCAACCAGCCGGTTTCGCTTTGCAGCGGGCTGCACTGAGCGGGTTACGCCCGCCAGGCGTATGGGAGTTTCAGGTCACTTAGCCGCGCGTTAGCACTGAGCGGGTTACGCCCGCCAGGCGTATGGGAGTTTCAGGTCACTTAGCCGCGCGTTAGCGCTGAGAGGGTTTCGCCCGCCAGGCGATGAGGAGTTTCAGGTTGCCTGTGCAGGCGGACGCGTCAAGGGGCGGACGCCCGCCCCTTAACAATCCCGGCGTCCGGCTGCCTGCGCGCCCCGCTATGCGGGGTACCTTCGTCACGCCCTGCGGCCGACGGACCGTCCGGACTCGCCATCCCTGGCTCGTGCCGTCCTTTCGCCGACGTCCTGTCGGCTCATCCTTGCCTGCGGTTGTTCCTCAGCGCTCCGGACGCCTCTGGTAAACCTTCGTCTGTAATTTCTGTATTTATTTGCTGCACAGAGCTGTTTACTGGCTGGACAGGAAGAGGTTCTATCTTTCCATTTCGACACAATGTGAACTTCATAGCACGAATGATAAATCCATGTTGGCGTGAAGAATTGCTGATGCGACTTTTAAATTATTCTGAATAGCTTTTGGGCACGTTTTTTTTCTCTGATACCGGGTTATTCCGCGATCTCTATATCTGAAACAATAAAACTTCAATCAGGTTGATTTCACGCTGTATGAAAATTGATCTGATGTTTGCCGGAAGATAGTTTAATCAGGCTGTGAAAGCAGTGGGCCTGTCAGCAGAAAACAGGCTGGCTTTCTCTTTTTAAAATGGAGTTTAAAACGATGGCTATTCCAGCTTATCTCTGGCTTAAAGATGACGGTAACAACATTATTGTCGGATCAGTCGACGTGGCAGGTCGTGAAGGCGCTATTGAAATCCTCGGCCTGAATCACGGCGTCATGCTCTCCACAGACAACGTGACGGGTAAAACAACCGCTGTCCGCGAACACGCTTCTTACAGTTTTGATAAAGAGATCGATAAGTCCAGTCCCTGCCTTTACAGGGCTGTGACCTCAGGTCAAAAGCTTTGCTCAGCGGAAATAAGATTTTACCGGATAAATGACGCGGGGCAGGAGGTGGAATATTTCAATACTTTGATGGAAGGCGTAACCGTTATCTGTGTGGGCCCGATGATGTATGACGTTAAATCCCGCTATGGTGAGGCGCGGGATCATCTGGAAACTGTAGAGCTGATTTACGAAAAAATTACCTGGCGATATGCAGACGGAAATATCGTCCACTCGGACAGCTGGAATAATCGAGTGACAGCATAAAGGAATATAACGATGACATGGACATATGAGCAAAGCACGGGTCACTTATACCACAACAGTGAATTTATTGAGGCCGGCTACTCAGGTAGTCTGACTAACAAAAATAATCCCGATCGCCAGCATGTAAGAGGGATGGGGCCCCTTCCTCAGGGAACGTACAGAATTGCAGGGCACTCCACATCAAAAGGACCCCTGACCATTATTCTGGTGCAGACTTCCGGAGAGTCTTTTGGCCGTTCGGCATTTCGCATTCATGGCGAAAGAGTCAATAAGCCAGCGGGCTTCGCCTCAGAAGGCTGCATCATTATGTCACTTGCAACCCGGCGACGCGTGCTGCGTGAAGGCGGGACGCTGGAGGTGGTCCGATGAAATATCTGATATTGATTGGCCTTCTGCCCTTCGCGGTCTGGGCTGGAGCGAATACATCCGACTGGGAAAATTCGCTGAAGGGCATCGCGTCAGGAGAGCAAGCCTGGCTTGCAAAAGTGCCCCAACTGGCAGCTACGGCTGATGTTCAGCAGGCAACCCGGATGGAGGATGCCCTTGCCTCGGCGTTAGCGAAGAATACCCCGGGCGTGCTGGAGACGCTCCGGGTTATTGACGCCAGATCCTGGCCCCATATGGCAGGTACAGACATTGTCTGCAGCGTTCCGGCTGAGCAACCTACAGCCTTTATAGAGGATTTTTATCAACAAACCCGTCTGGCGCTACTGGCAACTGACCAGGGTGCGACCTGTCTGTGGATCCTGGAAGCAAGCTATGAAGAGATGAAAGCAGAGAGCGCCAGAATGCGTAATCTATCGCCTTCTGTAAAATAGCCTCTCCCCCAGGCCGGGTTTCAGTCAAACTCTGAAGTCCGGCCGCCCATCTCAAACCTCTCTGCACCCCAAAACCCACCCCGTTATTCCCTAAAGTCATAAATGCGAATTTTTTAGTATTTCCGGTTATCAATAATAGTTCTTACCATCAGATAATCAGATTATGTAAAGGGAGGTAAATACCGTGAATTTCCAGCAGCTTAAAATCATCCGCGAGGCGGCCCGCTGTGAGTTTAACTTAACGGAAGTCGCTAACACGCTGTTTACCTCCCAGTCGGGAGTAAGTCGGCACATTCGTGACCTGGAAGATGAACTCGGGGTTGAGATCTTTATCCGTCGCGGCAAGCGCCTGCTAGGGATGACCGAGCCGGGCAAAGCGCTGCTGACCATCGCTGAGCGTATCCTGGATGAAGCGGGCAAAGTGCGACGTCTGGCCGATGTCTTTACCAATGAAACCAGCGGCATCCTGACCATAGCCACTACCCATACTCAGGCGCGCTACAGCCTGCCGAAAGTGATCAAAGCGTTTCGTCAGCTCTATCCCAACGTCCGGCTTGAACTTAATCAGGGGTCGCCGCAGGAAATTGTCACCATGCTGCTGGCGGGTGAGGCGGACATTGGCATCGCCAGTGAATTACTGGTCAACAATAGCAGCCTGGCGGCGTTCCCCTGGTTCAGCTGGCATCACGCCTTACTGGTGCCGAAAGGGCATGAACTGGTGCAGAACCAGCCGGTTTCACTGAGCACGCTCAGCCGCTATCCGCTGATCACCTACCGGCAGGGTATCACCGGACGTTCGCGGGTTGACCGTGCATTCCAGACGGCCGGTTTAAAACCAGATATTGTGCTCAGTGCTCAGGACTCCGATGTGGTGAAAACCTACGTCAAACTCGGTTTAGGCGTGGGGATACTGGCCGATCAGGCGTGTGAAACTGAAGAGAGTGAAGAGCTGGTACGCCTCGATGCCACCCATCTGTTCGATGCCAGCACCGTATGGCTCGGCCTCAAGCGCGGCCAGCTGCAACGCAACTACGTCTGGCAGTTCCTGGAACTCTGCAACGCCAACCTGTCGCTGGAAGAGATCAAGCGTCAGGCGCTCTCCTACAGCAATGACGACGAACCGGTTATCGACTTCCAGATTTAAGCACACGGCGCATCCACCCGGATGCGCGCCTGTTTCCGCGCGGCATAAAATTTCAAATCACCGCGAAAATCTCCTCTATCGACCTTTCTCACCCCGCACAACAACATCCTGCGCTGACCCGGCGCGATAAAGTGGAATCAGCTGACCACAAGGGGATGATATGTCGCGACTACAACTTAACGATAGCGATCTGCTGCGCCAGCAGGCGCTGTTTAATGGACGCTGGCAGGATGCGCATCAGGGCGCCACGCTGCCGGTTACCGATCCCGCCACGGGCGAAACCCTGGCGACGATTCCGGCACTGGGTCGGGCAGAAACCGGGCAGGCGATAGCTTATGCGGAAACAGTGCGCATCAGCTGGGGCAAAACCACCAATGCCAGCCGTGCCGCGCTGCTGGAAAAGTGGCATCAACTGATTATTGAACACGCTGACGACCTGGCGATTATCATGACCGCCGAGCAGGGCAAACCGCTGGCGGAAGCCAGAGGCGAAGTGCTCTATGGAGCCAGCTTCGTGAAATGGTTCGCGGAAGAGGCACGCCGCATCTATGGCGACACCATTCCCGCACCCAGCGAGGACCGGCGCATCCTGGTGCTGAAACAGCCGGTAGGCGTTGCCGCCGCGATCACGCCGTGGAACTTCCCGATTGCGATGATCACCCGCAAAGTGGCGCCCGCGCTGGCCGCCGGATGCCCGATTATTGTTAAGCCTTCCGAGTTAACGCCGCTGTCGGCGCTGGCACTGGCGGTGCTGGCAGAGCGCGCCGGCTTCCCGTCCGGCGTGCTGCAGGTGCTGACCGGCCTGCCCACGGAGATTGGCGCGACGCTGACTGAAAGCCGCACGGTACGTAAAATCTCCTTTACCGGTTCAACCCGCATCGGACAGTTACTGATGCAACAGAGCGCCGACAGCATCAAGCGCCTGAGTCTGGAGCTGGGTGGCAACGCGCCGCTGATCGTGTTTGATGATGCCGATATTGAGATTGCCGTCGCGGGGGTCATGCTCAGCAAGTTCCGCAACGCAGGACAAACCTGCGTCTGCGCTAACCGCATCCTGGTGCAGCGAAGTATCTATCCGCGTTTCACCGCCCGGTTGCTGGAGGCGGTCGCCACCCTGAAAGTGGGGGATGGTTTTGCGCCCGACAGCACTATTGGTCCTTTGATCAACAGCCGCGCGGTAGAGAAAGTGAACGGTCATATCGATGATGCGCTCAGCCAGGGAGCAACGCTGCTGACCGGCGGCATCAGCCAGGGCAACGGGACCTTTGTGCAGCCCACGGTGCTCGGTGAGGTCACCGCCACCATGCGCATCGCCCATGAAGAGACGTTTGGTCCGGTCGCGCCGCTGTTTATCTTCGATGATGAAGAGGAGGCGATCGCGATGGCAAATGACACGCCCTACGGCCTGGGTGCCTATTTCTTTACCGAGAACATCCGGCGCGCATGGCGGGTAGCGGAGGCGCTGGAGTTTGGCATGGTCGGCTTTAATACCGGCGCAATTTCCCTGGAGGTCGCGCCGTTTGGCGGCGTGAAACTCTCCGGTATTGGCCGGGAGGGTTCCCGCTACGGAATTGATGAATATCTGGAACAGAAAACATTTCACATTGGCAGTCTGTAACTAAAAATGAAAAGAGCCAGCCGGATAATCCGGCTGGCTTTTTTTTGCCTGAGGCTCCGTAAAAACTTACCGGCGTCAAATAATTGTTCTGAAAAATTAAAGAATTTATCAGGGATGTGAAGCGGGTCGTTAAATCGGCGGGTCATGTGAACCGGAATGAGCCGCCTGACCCGAAATATCCGCTTTGGTGCAATTTCCGTGCAGGTTGCACCAGCAGGGCGCATAAATTTTGTGAAGTAAATCATCTGTTTAATTGTTCGGCAATTCCACAAAAAATCTCCCGCCAATACGGCAGAAAATTTTTTTGCACTGTTTTAAACGCATTTTTATTTTTTGCCCGGCTGGCATACTTTCTGCATTAGCTTATTAACAGCGCAGAAACCGGCAGTTTTAAACGCTAATAAACCAGCAACTGATGGGTGTAACAAATAAGGAATTCTTCCATGTTAAGTTTCGACCCGGAAAAAGTTTCTCTTCCAGCTGGCCATTATATTGGCGGCCAGCACTGCCAGAGCCAGGGCGCATCCTTTGAGGTTAAACGTCCCTCGGATGGCAGGGTCTATGCCACGCTGCAGGACGCCACGCCGCAGGATGTCGATCGTGCCGTGACTGTGGCGCATCAGGCGCTGAAAAGCAGCGGCTGGTCCGGTTGTCCGCCGCGCGAACGCGGACGGGTACTGCGCCGCTGGGCCGATCTGATTGAGCAGGACGCGCTGCTGGCACAGCTGGAGGCGCTGGGCTCCACCCGGCCGATCAATGACGTGGTGCTGCACGAAATTCCTTTTACCGCCGAAGCGATTCGCTTCTATGCCGAATGCGCTGACAAATACAGCGGGGATCTCTTTCCCACCCGCGACAGCAGCTTGGGCATGCTAATTGCCGAACCTTATGGCGTTATCGCCGCGATTACCCCGTGGAATTTCCCGCTGTCGATGGCGTCGTGGAAATGCGGACCGGCGCTGGCGGCGGGCAATGCGGTGGTGCTTAAACCCTCTGAACTGACCCCGTTTTCTACCGTGCGCATGGCCGAACTGGCCATTCAGGCGGGCTTGCCGGCCGGCGTGCTGAACATTGTCCAGGGCAGTGGCGCGGTGACCGGCAGCGCGCTGGTAAAACATCCGCTGGTGCGCAAAGTCTCGTTTACCGGCTCGACGCTGACCGGTCAACGCATTATGAGCGATGCCGCGCAGCACGGCATGAAGCCGGTGACGCTGGAGCTGGGCGGCAAAAGTCCGCAACTGGTGTTTGATGACGCGGGTGACCTTGAAGTGCTGGCCCAGCGTATTCTGCGCGGCTTCACCGCCAACGGCGGTCAGGCCTGTGTGGCGGGCACCCGTCTTATTGTGCAGCGCAACATTGCCGATCCGCTGGTTGAGCGGCTGGCTCAGCTCTGCCGGGAGGTTAAACCGGGCGTCACCTGGCAGGAAGGCAGCCGCTACGCACCGCTGATCGACGAACGACAGGGCAACAAAGTCTGCTCGGTTATTGAGGCGGCAAAAGCGCAGGGCGCAGAAGTACTGGTGGGCGGTGAGCGTTTTGCCGACACCGACGACGGCTGGTTCTGGCAGCCCACGCTGCTGAGTCACGTGGCGCAGGATAACCCGGCGGTCCAGCAGGAGATTTTTGGTCCGGTGCTGACGGTGCAGACGTTTGATGATGAAGAGCAGGGACTGGCGATGGCCGCCCATGACACCTATGGCCTCTGCGCCGGTGTTCACACCCTGAGTCTGCCGCGCGCGCTGCGGGCAATGCGCGCCATTGACGCGGGCACCGTCTGGATCAACCGCTATGGCCGCTCCGGCGACTTCATCATTCCGACCGGCGGCTTTCTCGGCTCCGGCATTGGCAAAGATTTAGGCCGCCAGGCGTTTCAGGCCTGCCAGCGCCAGAAGAGTGTACTCATCGATTTCTAAGCGCAACTGACAATGACGAGGGTGTTACATGGCACTGTTTAAACCGAAATTCATCACGTTTGACTGTTACGGCACGCTGATTCGCTTCGATATGGCGGGTGCCGCGCAGCGCTGTTTCAGCGACCGCGTCGACCCGGACGCAATGCACGCTTTTACCACCGACTTTTCCAGCTACCGGCTGGATGAGGTGCTCGGCGCGTGGAAACCCTACTACGACGTGGTGAGTAATGCCCTGCAGCGCACCTGCAAAAAGTGGGGCGTCCGCTGGGACAAAGCCGACAGCGACTTTATCTACACCGACTGCGCCAGCTGGGGTCCGCATCCCGACGTGCCCGCCGGGCTGGCAAAGGTGGCTAAGGAGTTTCCGCTGGTGCTGCTGACCAACTCGATGAAAGACCTGATCCCGCATCACGAACCGCGTCTGGGCGCACCTATCTATATGGCTATCACGGCAGAAGAGACGGGGGCCTACAAACCACAGATGAAGGGCTTCGAGTACATGCTGGATAAGCTCGGCTGCGGCCCGGAGGAGATCCTGCACGTCTCCTCCAGCTTTCGCTATGACCTGATGACTGCCCACGATCTCGGCATCAAAAACAAAGTCTGGGTTAATCGCGGTCATGAACCGGCGAATCCTTATTACCAGTACACCGAAATCAACGATATCGGCGGCCTGCCTGGCGTCGTCGGACTCTGAGGAACACCCCATGAAACTGGAATCGTTCTGGCAGGCCACCGCTCCGGCCTTTACCGGTGCCGCACGCGAACCGCTGCCCGCACAGGCGGACGTGGTGGTGATTGGCGGTGGCTTCACCGGCATCTCAGCGGCCCTGAATCTGGCGCGCAGCGGCATCAGCGTTGTGCTGCTGGAGAGTGGCGACGTGATGAGTCAGGCCTCGGCGCGCAACGGCGGCCACTGCAACACCGGTGTGGCGCAGAACTTCGCCTCGCTGGTGGCGAGCCAGGGTCTGGAGCAGGCCAGCCGCTTCTACCGGGCGTTTGATGAGGCGGTGAGCTATGTCCAGCAACTGATCCAGGATGAAGCGATCGACTGCGACTTCCGGCTGTGCGGCAAACTCAAGCTCGCCAGCAAAGCGTCGCATGTGGCCGGGCTGCAGGAAGCGTATGAACTGATGCGCCGCACCGTTGACCCGGAGATCGAACTGCTCGACAAAACGGCAGTGCGTGACGAGATCGCCAGCGATGACTTTCATGGCGGCCTGCTGCAGAAACGTGGCGGTCAGATGCACATGGGCAAGTTCGGCGTCGGGCTGGCTGAGGCCGCCGCCCGCAGCGGCGCGAAGATTTTCCCGCACCACGCAGTAACGAAGTTAGCACGCCTGAAGGGTTATCAGCATCGGGTAGAGACCGCGCAGGGCACCATTGTGGCGGACAAAGTGCTGATGGCGACCGGCTGCTCCAACGTCGGCCCTTTTCCCTGGTTTCAGCGCCGCATTGTGCCGGTCGGCAGCTTTATCGTGGTGACGGAGGCGCTCGACACGGCGCTGCTGCGCCAGGTACTGCCAAACGATCGCACCTACGTTACTTCACTGAATATCGGCAACTACTTCCGTACTACGGCCGATCGCCGTTTGGTGTTTGGCGGGCGGGCGCGGTTTGCCGTCAGCAACCCGACGTCGGACTCGCGTAGCGGTGAGATCCTGCGCCGGGCGATGACGCAGATGCTGCCACAGCTTGGCCAGTCGCAGGTGGATTACTGCTGGGGCGGTATGGTTGATATGACGGCCGACCGTCTGCCGCACGCGGGTGAACAGGATGGCCTCTTCTATTCGCTGGGCTACAGCGGTCACGGCACCCAGATGTCGGTGTGGATGGGACGCGTCATGGCCAGTCTGCTGGCTGAAAAGCGCACTGAAAATCCCTGGCAGCGCGACACATGGCCCGCGTTGCCCGGCTATCACGGCAAGCCATGGTTTTTACCGCTCGCAGGACTCTATTACAAAGCAAAGGATCGCCTTTCATAACGTCCCGTCGGGTGCTGACCGCCAGGTTATCAGCACCGCCAGAACATGATCCCCGGTTCGCCTGACTATTGAGGGTACAGAGATGAGTAAATTTGATAATAACGACGCTGATGCGGTAAATCCGGCACTGACGCGCATGATCACCGAAGGCTCACTTTCACGTCGCAGCCTGATGAAAATGCTCTCAGCCGGTGCGGTGATGAGCAGCGGCCTGATCACTTTTTCAGGGGCCGCACTGGCGGACGACAAGCCGGTCAGGGGCGGTAAACTGCGGGCGGCGATGTCGAATGCCTCGGCCACCGATACACTGGATCCGGCCAAAAGTAACAACAGTGCGGATTACACCCGCCAGTTCATGTTCTACAGCGGCCTGACCGAGCTGGATAAAAACCTGATGGCGCAACCGGCGCTGGCCGAATCGCTGGAATCCAGCGACGGCATTACCTGGCATATCAAACTGCGTAAGGGGGTCACTTTCCATGATGGCAAACCGCTGACCGCCAAAGATGTCATCTACTCGCTCAGCCGTCACAAAGATCCGGCCATCGCCTCTATCGCCTTTAAGCTGGCCGATCAGTTCAAAACCTTCAGCGCGGTCAATGATAATGAGGTGCAGCTGGAGCTGAGCAGCGCCAACTTCGACGTCCCTTATATGCTGGCGACGCCGCCGTTTCTGATCGTGCCGGACGGCACCAAAGATTTCAGCAAAGGCATCGGCACTGGTCCGTTTGTCTGCAAAGCCTTTATGCCGGGTGTGCGCACCATCGGCACCAAAAATCCCAACTACTACAAGCCTGGTCTGCCACATCTGGATGAGGTAGAGCTGATTGGCGTCACCGACGGCGCAGCGCGCGTTAATGCCCTGATGTCGGGCGATCTGCAGATGGTCTCCACGCTGACCGCTGCCGACTGCAAGCGCATCAAAGCCAGCAGCGAATTTGGCGTGCTGGAGAGTAAATCGGGCATGTACACCAACCTGATTATCCGCACCGATGTAAAGCCGGGTAACAACGAAGATTTCGTGCTGGCGATGAAATATCTGCAACCACGTGAAATGCTGGTGAAAACGGTGCTGCAGGGTTACGGCGACGTCAGTAATGACACCCCGGTGCCGCCGTGGCATCCGCTCTATAACGCCGATCTCAAACCGCGTGCGCTGGACATTGAAAAAGCGAAGTTCCACATCAAAAAAGCGGGCATGGCCGGCTCCACGGTGGAGATTATCACCACGCCGAATATCGAAGGGGCAAATGAAGGCGGTCAGATGATCCAGCAGATGGCGCGCGGGGCAGGGCTGAACATCAAAGTGCGACGTGTGCCGTATGACGGTTACTGGTCTTCGCACTGGATGAAAGATCCGGTGGGATATGGCTCGATAAACCCGCGTCCGACGCTCGATATGCTCTTCTCACAGTTTTATCTCTCTACCGCACCGAATAACGAATCGGGCTGGAAAAATCCTCAGTTTGATCAACTGGTGGTCGCGGCACGCGGTGAGCGCGATCAGGCGAAACGCAAGCAGATGTATGGCGATATGCAGACGCTGATTTATGACCACTGCGGCACCCTTATCCCGACCTTTATCAGCTCCACGGATGGCTACAACAAAAAGGTCAAAGGGGTGGAGGCCTGGCCGTCGGGCATGATGATGGGCTATCGCTTCCATGAATTTGCGTGGCTGAGCGCCTGATACGTTATTTGAGGAAGGAGTACGCCGATGAACCGATACATGCTGTTCCTGATTGCCCGGCGAATTGGTGCCGGCATCCTGACTTTGCTTATCGTCTCGGCGGTGGTGTTTTTCATCACCAGCCTGCTGCCGGGCGACGCAGCGCAGATGATCCTCGGCCAGAACGCCACGCCGGAAACGGTGGCGGCGTTACGGCAGCAGCTGGGTCTCGATCAGCCTTTGCTGATGCGCTACTTCCACTGGCTGACAGGCATGGTGCAGGGCGACTTTGGCACCTCGTTTGCCAGCCATTTGCCGGTCTCGCAGCTGGTGGCGCAGCGCATTCCCGCCACCTTTGAACTGGCGGGTATCACCACGCTGATCTGCGTGCCGCTGGCGCTGATTATCGGCATTATTGCGGCGATGAATCGCGGTTCCCGGCTCGATCGGGCGCTGGTCATCGGCACCATGGCGACGGTTGCCGTGCCGGAGTTTCTGGTGGCGACGGTGGCGGTGCTGATTTTTGCCGTCAAGCTGCACTGGGTCTCGGCGATGTCGTTTGGCAGCCCGGATAGCGACCTGCTGAGTTACCTCAAAGCCTATGCGCTGCCGGTGCTGACCCTCTGCTGCGTGCTGGTGGCGCAGATGGCGCGTATGACGCGGGCAGCCATTATCAACCAGCTCGACAGTCCTTATCTGGAGATGGCGCTGCTGAAAGGGGTTTCACCGCTGAGAGCGGTGCTGCGTCACGCACTGCCTAACGCGGTCGGCCCCATCGCCAATGCCATTTCACTCAGCCTCTCCTATCTGTTTGGCGGGGTGATCATCATCGAAACTATCTTCAGCTATCCCGGTCTCGCCAGCCAGCTGGTGGATGCGGTCAGTAACCGCGACCTGCCGGTGGTGCAGCTCTGCGTGATGCTGTTCGCCGCCTGCTACCTGGTCCTGCTGCTGGCGGCAGACATTCTGACTATCGCCTTTAACCCGAAATGGAGAAGCGCATGAATATTCTCTCGTTGCCCTGGCGTTTCTTACAGTCGCTTTCCTGGTCGGGACGGCTGGGTCTGATAATGTCGCTGTTCTGGCTGCTGATGGCAGTATTCGGCACCCCGCTGGCCCCGCACAGCATTGATGACATCGGCGGCGGCCCGCTGATGGGCGGCCTGACGTCCGATAACCTGCTGGGCACCGACTACCTTGGGCGCGACATGCTGAGCCGCATTCTCTATGGCGCGAAGTTCTCTATCGGTCTGGCGCTGAGTGCGGCGCTGCTGGCCAGCCTGATCGGCACGCTGCTGGCGCTGCTGGCAGCGGTGGCGGGGCGCTGGCTGGAGGAGGTACTGGGCCGCGTCAACGACGCGCTGCTGGTACTGCCGGGTAAAGTGCTGTCCCTGATGATAGTCGCGGTATTTGGCTCCTCACTGCCAATGCTGATCCTCACGGCGGTCTTCACCTACTGGCCGGGCGCATTTCGTATCGCGTTTGCCATGGCCAGCTCGCTGCGCAGCATGGACTACGTCCGGGCGTCACGGCTGCGGGGCGAAAGCCGCTGGTATATCGCCATTCACGATATCCTGCCCAATATGGTGCACCCGATGCTGACTGACTTTGGTCTGCGCTTTGTCTACATCGTGCTGCTGCTGAGCGGCCTGAGCTTCCTCGGTCTGGGTGTTCAGCCGCCCTACGCCGACTGGGGCACGCTGGTGCGTGAAAATATGCAGGGGCTGTTTGACGGCTCGCCTGCGGTGCTGATGCCCGCGCTGGCGATTGCCAGCCTGACCATTGGCGCCAACCTGTTTATTGACAGCCTGCAGGCGATGCGTCCGATGACGCTGGCGAAGGAGGGAGCATGAACGTGACACCACATACCGCCATGCCGGTGATTTCGGTGGATAAACTGCGCGTCACTGCGCAGACCGATCGCGGCGAAGAGATCGACCTGGTTTCCGACATTCACTTTACCGTGCAGAAGGGCGAAGTGCTGGCGCTGATTGGCGAATCCGGCTCAGGTAAAACCACTATCGCGATGGCGCTGATGGGTTACGCCCGCAGCGGCTGCCGCATCGCCGACGGCAACATTCACGTTGCCGGCACCGACGTTAACAGCCTGACGCCGGGGCAGTTGCGCGCTTTCCGTGGCAACAAAGTCGCCTATATCGCCCAGAGCGCGGCAGCGTCGTTTAATCCGGGCATGAAGATCCTCGACCAGGTGATTGAGCCGGTGGTTATCCACGGCACCCTGACCCGCAAAGCGGCAAAAGCCAAAGCGATTGAGCTGTTCCGCGAACTGGCGCTGCCCAACCCCGAGACCATTGGCGACCGCTTCCCGCACCAGGTGTCGGGCGGTCAGTTACAGCGTCTGATGACGGCGATGGCGCTGATTGGCGATCCTGACGTGGTAATCCTTGATGAACCTACTACCGCGCTGGATGTGACCACGCAGGTGGAAGTGCTGAAGGCGTTTCGCCGCGTGGTGGTGCAGCGCGGCGTCACGGCGATTTACGTCAGTCACGATTTAGCCGTGGTGGCGCAGATGGCAGACCGGATACTGGTGCTACTGCGCGGCAAAATGGCGGAGTATGGCAGCACCGCGCATCTGATCGGCGCACCGCAGGCGGAGTACACCCGCTTACTGATGGAGGCGGCGCGGCAGAAAGAGCGGCCCAGCAACTGGTGCCCGGTTGCCGCCGATATTCAGCCGCTGCTTGAGGTGCGCGACCTCAGCGCAGGTTATGGTCCGCGCGGCAGCGATGGCTACCCGAAAATACGCATTCTGGAGGATATCAATCTCAGGCTGTGGAAAGGGCAGGCGATTGGCATCATCGGTGAGTCAGGCTCAGGCAAAACCACTCTGGCGCATGCCATAGCCGGACTCAACGCTCCAAGCCACGGCCATATTCTGTTTAACGGCCACTACATCTCGGGCGATATGCAAAAACGGCCTGACAATGAGCTGCGCCGCATTCAGTATGTGTTCCAGATGGCAGACACCGCGCTGAACCCGGCCCACAGCGTTGAACGCATCCTGTCGCGTCCGTTGACGCTGTTTCACGGTCTGAGCGGTGCGGCCCGACAGCAGCGGCTTTATCAGCTGCTGGATCTGGTGCAGCTCCCGCGCAGCGTGCTGTGGCGGCGTCCCTGGGCGCTCTCCGGCGGGCAGAAGCAGCGCGTCAATCTGGCGCGCGCGCTGGCGGCTGAGCCGGATCTGATTCTGTGTGATGAAGTGACCTCGGCGCTGGATACGGTGGTTGCCGCCGCCGTCCTCGACTTAATCAGCGAACTGCGGCGCGAACTGGGACTCTCGGTGATCTTCATCAGCCACGACATGCATGCGGTACGCGCGGTGTGTGATGAAATCGTGGTGATGAAGAGCGGTCGCATCGTCACCCAGCTGGCGCGCAGCGACTACGACAAGCCGACCAGCGAATTGTATTTCGAGCGGCTGAAACGCGCGGTGCCGGAGCTGCGTCAGGGCTGGCTGGATGAGCATGAAGAGATTTTAAAAGCAGAGTGAGTTGCCTGAAGCAACGGGCACCCTGATTAATCCGCCTGCACAGCACTGATGTAATGCGCGGGCGGCACGGGTCAAGGCACAGCGGTGATATCGCCCTGTGCCAGACCAGATACTGACAACAGAGGTAGTCTTGTTATGCCTGCACCGATTCGTTATGTACAGGACAGTGCGAATTTTCCCGATTCCGCCGATGTAGTGGTGATTGGCGCCGGTATCGCCGGAGCCGCCGCCACCTGGGAGCTGGCGAAGCAGGGACTGAAGGTCGTGCTAATCGAAAAAGGCCTGGTAGGAGCGGAGCAGTCGAGCCGTAACTGGGGCTGGTGTCGCCAGCAGAACCGCGATGAACGTGAATTGCCGCTGATTATTTATGCGCTGCAACGCTGGGGTGAGCTTAACGATGAAACCGGCGAAGAGCTGGGTTTCCGCCGCAGCGGGCTGGTTTACGCCACGCAGGAAGAGTCGGACATCGCGGCCTGGGATAAGTGGATCCAGATGGCAAAAGGCTATGGCGTGCGCAGTTCGATCCTCACGGCGGAGCAGGCCAAAGCGATGACGCCCGGCAGCACCACAAGCTGGCGGGGCGGTCTCTCAGCGCCTACCGACGGTCACGCCGAACCACGGCTGGCCGCGCCCGGGCTGGTGGCGGGCGCGCTGAAAAAAGGGGCGCTGCTGTTTCAGCAATGCGCGGTGCGCGGGCTGGATATCGCCGCCGGACGGGTCAGCGGCGTCTGGACCGAGCGCGGCCTGATCAAAACCAGCCGGGTGATCTGTGCCGCCGGGGCCTGGACCTCCATGTTTTGCCGTCGTCACGGTATCGATCTGCCGCTGGGCAACGTGATTGGCACCGCCTTCCGCACGCAGCCCATTGAGCAGGCGATTGCCATGCCACTCTACACACCGGGATTTGCCTGTCGGCCACAAATGGACGGCAGTTACACCGTCTCAGTCTCTGGTCGCGGGCGTCTGGAACCTGGCGCGCAGGGGCTGCGCTATGCCCGCCAGTTCTATCCGACCTTTAAAAGTCGCCGCAAGAATCTCACCCTGAATCTTGGCCTGTCGCCGTTCTTTAATGGCCCGGAAGCGATGGGTGGCTGGGCATTTGACCGCGAGTCGCCGTTTGAGCGCATGCGCATTCTCGATCCGGCAGCCGATGCAACGATCGTGGAAGAGGGACTGGCGGCGATGCGGCGTGAATATCCGGCGCTGGCGAACCTGCGACTGGCACAGTCGTGGGGCGGCATGATTGACAGCACCCCGGACGCGATTCCGGTGATCTCCACCGTGGCGAAATTGCCGGGGCTGGTGCTATCGGCGGGCTACAGCGCCCACGGCTTCGGTATCGGACCAGGTGCCGGACGACTGGCAGCCGATCTGGCGACCGAAGCCACGCCAGTCGTTGATCCCACCCCTTATCGCTACAGCCGTCTGGTTGACGGCAGCGGACTTGAAACGCCAGGAATGATGTAAGGAGACCTGCAATGAGCCTGAAAATACGCGCAATGACGCCGGACGATATCGACCCCTGTTTCACCTTAACGCAGGCACTGAAATGGCCCCACCGACGTGAAGACTGGGCGCTGGCGCTGCAGCTGGGCGAGGGCACGGTGATTGAAGAGCAGGGCAAGCTGATTGCGAGCGCGGTGCTCTGGCGCTGGGGCGAGCGCGCCGCCACGCTGGGGCTGGTGATCGTCGATAACCAGCAGCAGGGGCGTGGCCTTGGCAAACAGCTGATGCTGGCGCAACTGGAAAAATTACCCGACTGTAATGTGCGTCTGCACGCCACCGAAATGGGCAAAGGTTTGTATGAAAAACTCGGGTTTGTCAGTTGCGGTGAGATTCGCCAGCACCAGACCCGCGCAGTGACCATCCTTCCAGACGTCGTGATCCCGGCGGGACTGCAGCTGCGTCCGGCAACACTGGCCGACCACGCCACACTGGTGCCGCTGGATCAGCAGGCGCACGGCATGCATCGTCCGGCACTGTTCGACCACCTGCTGCGCGACTGCCAGACGGTGCTGTTGCAGGATGATCATCAGCAAATTCAGGGCTTCGCCAGCCTGCGCCGCTTTGGTCACGGCTGGGCGATTGGCCCGGTGATCGCGGCAGATTTTTCAGTCGCGCAGGCGCTGGTCGCCACGCTGATGCAGCCGCTGCAGGGGGAATTCCTGCGCATTGACACCGATGCCGCGCTGCCGATGGCCGCCTGGCTACAGAGCCTCGGTATCCCTCAGGTCGATGCGCCTACGACTATGGTGCGCGGCACGCCCTGGACGCCGCAGGGTATGCAGGCATTTGGACTGATGACGCAGGCGATGGCCTGATGCATATCGTCTATAAATCGGAGCCGGAACGTGGCCGGATCTGGCAGCGCTGGCTGGCAGCGCATGCGCCTGACATTCAGCTGCATATCTGGCCTGAGACCGGCGAGCCAGAGCAGGTTGAGGCGCTGGTTGCCTGGCAGCCACCGGCTGACATCACCGCGCTCTTCCCCCGGCTGAAACTGCTGTTCTCCGTGGGTGCCGGGGCCGATCAGTTTGACCTTGGCGCGCTGCCGCCCGACCTGCCGGTGATCAGGATGATCGAGCCAGGCCTGACCCAGGGCATGGTGGAGTATGTCACCTTCGCGGTGCTCGGCCTGCATCGCGACATGCCGCGCTATTTTCATCAGCAACGCCAGCAGCAGTGGCTGACACACGCGGTATTACCTGCCGCGCAGCGTCGGGTAGGCGTCATGGGGCTGGGCGAACTGGGCCAGGCCGCATTGCAACAGCTTGTGGCGCTGGGCTTTGACTGCGCTGGCTGGAGCCGCACACCGCGCCAGATTCCCGGCGTCCGCTGCTGGCACGGTGACGATCAGCTCGGGGCGTTTCTGGCGCACAGCGAGATTCTGGTCTGCCTGCTGCCGCTGACTGACACCACACAGGGTTTGCTTAACCGAACCCTGTTTAATCAGCTACCACAGGGCGCGGCGCTGGTGCAGGCCGGGCGCGGCCCCCAGCTGAATCAGGACGATCTGCTGCAGGCGCTGGAGAGCGGTCAGCTCCGTGCCGCCGTGATCGATGTGACCAACCCGGAGCCGTTACCGCCGGGTCATCCCTTCTGGCACCATCCCGCCATCTGGCTCACACCCCACATCGCCAGCCAGACGCAGAATGAGAGCGCCATTGCGGCACTGCTGGAAAACCTGCGGCGCCATCAGCGTGGCGAGCCGCTGCACGGTGAGATTGATCGTTTGCGAGGATATTAAGATGGAACATCTGGTGGCATTGCGCCGCGACCTGCATGCGCACCCGGAACTGGGCTTTCAGGAGCAGCGCACCAGCGACATCGTGGCGAACTTTCTGCAACAGCTGGGCATTGAAGTGCATCGCGGCATCGGTAAAACCGGCGTGGTCGGGATACTGAAAAAGGGCAGCAGTGAACGCATGATCGGCCTGCGGGCTGATATGGATGCGCTGCCAATGCAGGATCAGAGCGGCACCGACTGGCAAAGCCGCGCAGAGCAGGTGAGCCACGCCTGCGGCCACGACGGTCACACCGTGATGCTGCTGGGAGCCGCAGAAAAACTGGCGCGCGACGTCAGCTTTGATGGCAGTGTCTGCTTTATCTTCCAGCCCGCCGAAGAGGGGCTGGCGGGCGCAAAGGCGATGATTGACGATGGCCTCTTCAGCCGTTTTCCCTGTGAGGCGGTCTACGCCATCCACAACTGGCCGGAACTGCCGCTCGGCCAGGTACAGACCCGCCCTGGCGCGATCATGGCAGCGGCTGACCGTTTTGATATCCGGGTACTGGGCGGAGGCGGTCATGCCGCGCAGCCGCATCTGACGCGCGATACTCTGCTGGCGACCAGCGAGCTGGTGGTGCAGCTGAATACTCTGGTCTCACGCGCCCTGGATCCGTGCGAAACGGCGCTGCTCACCGTCACCCGGATGCAGGGCGGCTTTTCGCACAACATGATCCCGGCGGAGGCGAACATCACCGGCACGGTGCGCACTTTCAGCCCTGCAGCGCAGGCGACGATTGAAGCACGACTGCGTCAGATGGCGGAGCACATCACCGCCGCCCACGGTTTGCACGCAGAGGTCAGCTATCTGCGCTACTACCCGGCGACCCTGAACAGTAATGCTGAAGCGCAGTTTTGCCTGCAGGCGCTGACGCAGGCGGGCATTAAGGCTGAGGCCGCGCCCCAGCCCGCACTTACCTCAGAAGATTTTGCTTTTATGCTGCAGGCGCGGCCCGGTGCCTATCTGTGGCTGGGATCGGCACCCTGCAAGCCGCTGCATCATGCTGCATACGACTTCAACGATGCGCTGATCCCGCATGGCGTTAACGTTTTTGTCACGCTGATTCGTCAGGCGCTGGCAGAGAAATTTCCCTGCTGAATGCCGCAGGATTTTGACAGGAAATGCCGCTGTCTGGGGAATTACGGCAGCGTGACAAACCAGCGGGTTGCGATACTTGAGCCAACCGAACGTTACGTGGATGAGGGTTTAAAATGCAGAATGTCATGGCAGAGCAGCAAGCATACTCCGATAACAGCCTGTTACTGGATGCACGCGAGCAGAATGTGCCGCGCGGCGTAGTTACCGCCCATCCGCTGGTGATCGAACGCGCCAGAGGCAGTGAAGTGTGGGACGTGGAGGGCAATCGCTATCTCGACTTTGTCGGCGGCATCGGGGTGCTGAATGTCGGCCACAATCACCCGGCGGTGGTCAATGCGGTGACCCGCCAGCTCGGCCTGGTGTCTCACGCCTGTTTTCAGGTGGTGGCCTATCCGGGCTACATCGAGCTGGCGCAGCGGCTGAACAAACTGGTGGGCGGCGATGAGGCGTACAAAAGCGTCTTCTTTACCAGCGGCGCCGAAGCGGTGGAAAATGCGGTGAAGATTGCCCGCTCACACACCCAGCGCTCTGGCATTATCGCTTTTGATGGTGCGTTTCATGGCCGCACCCTGCTGGGTATCACCCTGACCGGCATGTCCGCGCCTTACAAACAGAATTTTGGCCCGTTCCCCGGCGATATTTACCGTCTGCCCTTCCCGAACCCGCTGCACGGTATTACTGAAGCGGACTGCCTGAAAGCGCTGGATCAACTGTTTGCGGTGCAGATCCTGCCGGAGCGGGTCGCGGCGATTATCATTGAGCCGGTTCAGGGTGACGGCGGCTTCCTGCCCGCTGGCCCGGCATTTATGCAGGCGCTGCGTCGCATCACCAGCCAGCACGGTATTCTGCTGATTTGTGATGAAATCCAGTCCGGCTTCGGGCGTACCGGCACGATGTTCGCCTTCCAGCAACTGGGTATTAAACCCGATTTAGTCACGCTGGCGAAAAGCCTTGGCGGCGGTCTGCCGATTTCCGGCGTGGTGGGGCGTGCAGAGATCATGGATGCACCGACGCCTGGCGGGTTAGGCGGTACTTATGGCGGCAACGCACTGGCCTGTGCGGCGGCGCTGGCGGTTCTGGATCTGTTTGAGCAGGAAAACCTGTTGCAGCGCTCCTGCCAGCTTGGTGAGCAACTCAATGCACGACTGCGGCAACTGGCGGATAAATATGCCTGCATCGGTGACGTCCGCGGCGTGGGCTTTATGCAGGCGGTGGAGATCCTCGATTTCGAAACCGGTCGCCCGGATGCGGCCTTAACCCAGAAGATCCTCGACAGCGCCTGTCAGGAAGGATTGCTGCTGATCAAATGCGGCCTGCATCGCAACACCATCCGTTTCCTGGCGCCGCTGGTCACTACCGACTCACAGCTGGAAGAGGCGCTGCATATCTTCGATATTGCGCTGGCCCGCGCCACAGGCCGGTTGGGATAAAGTGCGATTCCTCATTGATATTGTTAAAGTAATTTGAAAATCTCCCGCTGGTATAACCACTGCGAAGCGCTGGCGCGTTTACGGTAAAGCGTGATATACCTTCGGGAGGTTCTGCACATTTAATTAAGCGTCTATCCCATCAGGCTATTTCATTTGTCAGTCTGAACCTGGTCAGTGCTTACAATCCTCACGTACGCCATGTACGCGCCGGTTGTTCCGCGCTGTCCGTCTCCAGACTGCCTGCAACAATGACGCCTGGCGGGACAGGCTCTGACAATGAGGGGGGTGCTATGAACGGCTTAATGAAACTCGACCGCATCGACATCAACATCCTGGTGCAACTCCAGAAAGATGGCCGTATCAGCAACGTTAACCTCGCCGACGCCGTAGGCCTTTCGCCCAGTCCCTGTCTGCAACGGGTCAAACGTCTGGAACAGGCCGGTTTTATCACCGGTTATGAAGCGCACATTAATCTCACCCGCATTACCGATTCGGTGACGGTCTTTACCGAAGTCACCCTGTCAGGCCATCGCCGCGAAGACTTTATGAAATTTGAAAGTGCGATGCGCGACGTCGATGAGCTGATGGAGTGCCATCTGATCACTGGCGGCTATGACTATTTGCTGCGCTTTATTACCCGCAGCATTGAACATTACCAGGAAGTGATTGAGAAGATGCTCGACGCTCAGATCGGCATCGATAAATACTTCAGCTATATCGTGATCAAATCCCCGATCATGAAAAGCAGCGTGCCGTTGCGATCGCTGATCGGCAAGCACAATTCGGTGGAGTTCGGCGTGTAACGGGCGGCCAGGCGTCGCCCTCGCCATGTTTACCGGTGGAGAGAGGGCCGTCACCTGTCTTGTATCTGTCTGCTCTTTCGCGATTCACACCAGCCGCACTTATGTTCCCCCATCCGCTTCACTTCTCCCGTTAATGTGCCAGACGCTCCCTCAGCATAAAATTTCTTCATGAGGCAAAATTCAGTCGCAACAGCCGGTTCTGTAGCGCGCTACAGCCTCAACCGTTGGGCGAACCCTTTTACACTGTTTTCAACCGATACAAGGAGTTGTCATGGACTCATTACAGATTGCTGACCAGCAGTGGCAGCGCGAGGCGTTCACTGTCTCCACCAGCCGCCATCAGCTCGACCTGGCGTGGATCCACATCCAGCTGGCGGAGAAGTCCTACTGGGCCAAAGGCCAGCCGCTGGCCAAAACCGTGCGGGCGATTGCCGGTTCACTGCCGTTTGGCCTCTATCACCAGCAGAGACAGATTGGCTTTGCCCGACTGATTACTGACTACACCCGGTTTGGCTGGCTGTGCGACGTAATGATTGATGAAAACTGGCGCGGTCACGGGCTGGGCAGTTGGCTGGCAACCTGCGTCCGTGAACACCCGGAGCTGCAAACGGTGCATCGCTGGATGCTCTCAACCCAGGATGCCCATCAAGTCTATCAGCGGCTCGGCTGGCGTGTGGTGCAACATCCCGAGGCACTGATGGAATTTCCCCCTTCCTGACACTGGAGTTACCCCGATATGCGATACCGCGTTGGCGTGGATATTGGTGGATCCTTTACCGATTTCGCCGTGCTCGATCAGCAAACGAACCAGATTCACACCCTGAAAGTCCTGTCGCGACCGGATCAGCCAGGCAGCGAAATCGTTACCGGACTGGCGCAGTTTCAGCAGCATCAGGGCATTGATCCCGCTGAGATTGGTTACTTCACCCACGGCACCACGGTAGGCATTAACGCGGTGATCCAGCGGCGCGGCGTGCGGCTGGCGCTGTTCGCCACGGAGGGCTTCTGCGATGTCCTGGAGCTGGCCCGGCTTAAAATCCCGCATATCCACGACCTTTTCTCCCGGCGTCCTGCTCCGCTGATCACCCGCGATCGGGTGTTTGCCATCCGTGAACGCAGTGACGCGCACGGCAACGTGCTGCACGCGCCTGATCGCCAGAGCGTGCTCGACGCAATCGCTCAGGCACGCGCGGCAGGCTGTCAGGGCATTGTGGTGTCGCTGCTGCACAGCTATCGCAACCGGCACAATGAAGCGGCGGTGAAGGCGATTATCGACGAGGTGGCACCCGAGCTGCTGACCTCCTGTTCCGCTGACATCTGGCCGATCATCCGTGAATATGAACGCACCATTACCGCCACCATTAATGCCTACGTGCAGCCGATGGTGATCCACTACCTGGAATCCTTTGAGCAGGCGCTGCAACGGCTCGGCGTCAGGCCGCCGCCGCGCATCACCAAATCCAACGGCGGGGTGATGGGCGTCGATCAGGCGAAACGCGAATGCGTGCAGATGGTGCTCTCCGGCACCGCATCCGGGGTGATTGGTGCCAGCTATCTCGCCAGCGCCTGTGGTTTTGACAAAATCCTCAGCCTGGATATCGGTGGCACCAGCGCCGACGTGGCGGTGATCATCGACGGCAAAGTGGCACAGGGCAACGGCGAAATCATCGGGGATTTCCCGATCTTTATTCCTTCTGTCGCCGTCACTTCGGTGGGTCAGGGCGGCGGCTCGCTGGCGTGGATCGATGGTCAGGGCGTGCTGCAGATGGGCCCGGACAGTGCCGGATCGCTGCCTGGCCCGGTCTGCTTCCAGCGCGGCGGCACGCAACCCACTGCCACCGATGCGTTCGCCGCCTGCGGCATGATGGGCCATGGCGCGCTGGGTTATAACGCCGTCACTGTTGATGTGGACGCCGCCTGTGCGGCCTGGCAGCCGCTGGCGGATGCGCTTGGCGTCACGGTGCAGGAAACGGCAGAAACCGCCATCCAGCTGGCGATCTCCAGCATGTACAGCGACACCAGCGGGCTGCTGTCGCGCTTTGGTCTCGATCCGCGTGAATTCTGGTTCCTCGCCTTTGGCGGAGCGGGTCCGATGATGGGCTGCTTTCTGGCCCGCGAACTGAATATGAAAGGGGTGATTGTGCCGCCGACGCCGGGCGTGCTGTCCGCGCTGGGCGGGCTGGTGGCGGACATTCGTAACGACTTTATCCGCACACTCTACGGCGATCTGACGCCCGCCCTGGCCGACACCCTGGCCAGTGAAGCCGAAGCATTACAGCAGCGCGCCTGTGGCTGGCTGGCACAGGAGCACGGCAGCGACATGCCTTACAGCCTGCAGTTCAGCGCGGATATGCGCTATCGCGGTCAGTCGTTTGAGATCGACGTACCGCTGGAGGCGAACTGGCTGGCGCAGGCGGATTTCACTGCGCTGCATGACGCCTTTGATCGCCAGCACCAGCAGCTGTTTGGTCACTGTGACCCGCAGGCGCCGGTGCAGTTGATCAACCTGAGGCTGGTGATTGCCTCACCGACGCCGAAACCGGTGATTAACCCACTGGCTCCGGCCACGGAACCGGTGCCGGTACTGAAACAGACCAGGGCGTGGATCGACGGCGGCTGGCATCAGGTTGATTTAGTGCTGCGTTCGGTGCTGCGTGCCGGCCATCAGCTCAGTGGCCCGGTCATCATCGCCCAGGATGACTGCACCACCTGCGTGCCGCCCGGCATGGGCGTCACGGTCGATTCATTCGGTAATCTGCTGATCACGGCGAACGAGGCATAACATGGCGATTGATGGACGTAACTTACAGATCCTGGCGAACTACTGCGCCGCCGCTGCCGATGCGATGGCCTTTACCCTGATGCGCACGGCGCACTCCACCTTTGTTAAAGAGACGGAAGATTTCTCCTGCCAGATTGTCAGCCGCAGCGGCCTGGCGTTTGCCTCGCCGCGCAGCTTCGGCGCGCCCTGGTACAGCGGCATCGACTATGCGCCGGTGCTGGCACTGATTGAAGAGTACGCTGACGGCGACATCTGCATTACCAACGACGCTTACGCCGGCAACGTGGCGACCCACTCGCCCGATATCCATATCTGGAAACCGGTGTTCCACCAGGGTGAAATTGTCTGCTTCGTGGTGGGCCACATTCATAACACCGACGTCGGCGGCGCGGTGCCTGCCTCGCTGTCGCGCTCGCTGACCGATATCGTGCAGGAGGGGATTCGCATCCCGCCGCTGAAGATCATGCGGCAGGGTCAGCTCAACGAAGAGGTCGCCAGTATCATGCGGCTCAATGTGCGGGTGCCGGATCAGAACTGGGGCGATTTCAAAGCCCAGCTGGCGTCGGTGAACGTCGGCGAGCGTAAAATCCACGACATTATTGCCCGCTTTGGCATCGCCGACTTTTTGCAGGGCATTGAGGGCATTCTCGATTACGCCGAAGCGCAGGCGCGCAGCATTATCAAAACCATTCCCGACGGGGAATACTTCTATGCCGACTACGCCGATGAAGATGGCGAGGGCGGTTATCCCTGCCGTATCGCCATTACTCTGCGGGTGCAGGGCGATCAGCTGGAGCTGGACTACACCGGCAGCGATCCGCAGCTGGCCTCGTCGCTGAATATGCCGACTGGCGGACGTGAGCGGCATCCGCTGGCGCTGGTGGGTGTTACCTATGTGCTCTCTACGCTGGACCGTTCACTGCTGCTTAACGCCGGTACGCTGCGACCCACCCGGGCAATCCTGCCGCCTGGAACGGTCATGAACTGTGAAGCGCCCGCAGCGGTAGGGATGCGCTCGCTGACCTGTGCACTGTCGCAGATTGCCACTATCGGCGTCTTCTCGCTGGCGATGCCGGAGCGTTTGCCCGCGAATTCACCGGGCGGCAACTCAATCATGAACATCCGTACCCAGACGCAGAATCGCAGCGTGGTCGCCTCGCTGGGTCCGGTGGGCGGCGGCGCGGGTGGCACGCCGCGTCACGATGGGCCTGACGGCTCCGGCGGTCTTTCAGCCTTTCTGAAAAACACCCCGATTGAGATCAACGAAGCGGAAGTGCCAATCCGCTTTCATCGCTACGGACTGGCCCAGGACAGCGCCGGAGCCGGTCGCTATCGCGGCGGTTTAGCCACCGAAATGGCATTTGAGGTTTTCTCGCCCAATACCACCATTACCGCGCGCAACCGTAACCGATCGGTGTTTGCCTCGGCGGGTGTCGTCGGCGGCCAGAGTGGGGCGCTCTCTTACTTCCGTACCCGGCGCGACGGTGAGGTCATCAATCACGGTAACACTGATGTGATCCACTGCCTGCCGGGTGACGTGGTCGAAGTGCGCGGACCCGGCGCGGGCGGTTATGGCCTGCCAACACAGCGCGATGCCGATGCGGTGATGCAGGATGTGCGCTGTGGTTATCTCAGCGTCGCGGCAGCCAGGACGCAGTATGGCGTGGTGGTAGTTGATCACCACGTGGATCGGGCAGCAACGGAGCGCCTGCGCGCCACAATGCCGCAGCAGGCTTCGCACCATTTTGAGCACGGCGAAGCACGGAGTCGCTTCGAATCGCTCTGGACGCCACAGCGTTATCAGTTACTGACCGCCTTTCTGGCAAGCGCGCCGGTGAGCTGGCGTCACTTCCTGAAAACCCAGGTATTCCGGGCAGTGGCAGAGATAGGCGAAACGGCGGATATGGCACAAATATTCAGTGATTTGCGTCAGAGATACCCGGCAATGGCGAACAATTAACGGCGATTGCCCATCGTCTACTACGCTTTAAGTCTGCATGGACTACAAGGGGAAACGCGACGATGAGCATGAAAACCAGTGATTTTTTTGTCCAGCGCCTGAAAGAGTGGGGCGTCACACGCATCTACGGCTATCCGGGCGATGGCATCAACGGGGTGCTGGGTGCCATTCAGCGTGCTAACGCCAAAGGCGACGGCATCGAATTTATTCAGGTACGCCACGAAGAGATGGCGGCCTTTATGGCGGCCGGACACGCCAAATTCACCGGTGAGCTGGGCGTCTGCCTCTCTACCGGCGGGCCCGGCGCGACCCATCTGCTGACCGGACTCTATGACGCCAAAATGGATCATGCTCCGGTGCTGGCGATTGCCGGACAGGCGGAAGCGACCGCGCGCGGCTCCAGTTATCAGCAGGAGATGAACCTGGATCGCATCTTCTCGGACGTTGCCAACTTCGTTCAGGAAGCCTCGACTTCGACCCAGGTGCGCCATCTGCTCGACCGGGGCGTGCGCATCGCCAAAGCGCAAAACGGCGTGGCGGTGATCATCATCCCTAAAGATATTCAGGATGAAGAGTGGCAGCCGCCGCAGCATCTGCACGGTTTTACCCATTCCGGCAGCGGCTATCAGCGTCCCAAAGTGATCCCTTATGAAGCGGATCTGCAACGCGCCGCTGAGGTGCTGAACGCCGGCAAAAAAGTGGCGATTCTGATTGGCGCAGGCGCACGTAACGCCGCCGTCGAGGTGGTACAGGTCGCCAATGTGCTGGGTGCGGGCGTGGCAAAAGCGCTGCTGGGCAAAGATGTGCTGCCGGACGATGCGCCGTTTGTGACCGGTTCGATTGGCCTGCTGGGCACGAAGCCCTCATCCGATTTAATGCAGAACTGCGACACCCTGCTGATGATCGGCAGCGGCTTCCCGTGGACAGAGTTCCTGCCGGAAGAGGGCAAGGCGCGTGCGGTGCAGATAGACATCGATCCCGCCATGCTCGGCCTGCGCTATCCCAGCGAAGTGAATTTGCATGGCGATGCGGCTGAAACCCTGCGCGCCCTGCTGCCGCTGCTGGAGCATAAAAAGGATCGCAGCTGGCAGGAAGATATTGCGCTTCAGGTACGCGACTGGTGGACGCTGATGGAAGAGCGCGCCATGGCACCCGCTAATCCGGTCAACCCGCAGCGGGTGGTGTGGGAGATGTCGCCACAACTGCCGGATAACGCCATTGTCACCTCGGACTCCGGTTCCTGTGCCAACTGGTTCGCCCGCGACTATCGGGTTAAGCAGGGTCAGCGCGCCTCGCTCTCCGGTGGCCTGGCCTGTATGGGCGCGGCGGTGCCTTATGCGATTGCCGCAAAATTTGCCCATCCCGACAAACCTGTGGTGGCGCTGGTGGGTGACGGCGCCATGCAGATGAACAATATGGCGGAGCTGATCACCATCCAGAAATACTGGCAGCAGTGGGCCGATCCGCGCCTGATCGTCTGCGTGTTCAACAACCAGGATCTCAATCAGGTCACCTGGGAGCAGCGGGTCATGGAGGGCAATCCCCGCTTTGACGCCTCGCAGCAACTGCCGGACGTGAAGTATGCCGAGTTTGCGCAGTCGCTTGGGATGGTCGGTATTTTTGTCGATAATCCTGACGATCTGGCGGCGGCCTGGCAGCGTGCGCTCAGCGCCGATCGCCCGGTATTGCTGGAGGTGAAAACCGATCCGGAAGTTGCCCCGTTACCGCCGCACATCACCTTTAAACAGGCGAAAGCCTTTATGGCGTCAATGGTGAAAGGCGATCGCGGTGCGGCACAGATCATCAGCGACACCGCCAGCCAACTGTTCAATAAAAAGCATTAAGGGCTAAGTGGGGCGGTCGCGCCTCGCTAACCTTAAATCCCGGATGCACTCGCGTCCGGGTCTCCAGTCACTTCATCATCAACGGGAGTCTTACCATGACTGCTCACTCCAGCCCTGTCTGGTTAATATCGGGATGTTCGACCGGATTTGGTCGTGAACTGGCGCAGCAGACCATCGCGCGTGGTTTTAAGGTCGTCGTGACGGCACGTGATACATCTTCCATTGCCGATCTGGTTGAGGGACACGACAACGCGCTGGCAGTAGCGCTGGATGTGACCCACCAGGCGAGCATCGACCAGGCCGTCAAAACGGCACTCGACAGGTTCGGCACCATTGATGTGCTGGTAAACAACGCCGGTTACGGCTATCAGAGCTCGGTGGAAGAGGGTGTGGAAAGCGAAATCCGCGCGCAGTTTGATGCCAACGTCTTTGGCCTGTTTGCCCTGACCCGCGCCGTGCTGCCCGCGATGAGAAAGGCGCGCAGCGGCCACGTCATCAACATTACCTCGGTGGCAGGCTTAATTGGCTTTGCCAGCTCAGGCTACTACTCTGCCAGCAAACATGCGGTGGAAGGCTGGTCAGATTCGCTGGCGCTGGAAGCGGGACCGCTGGGCATTCGCGTCACCTGTGTCGAGCCAGGTCCGTTCCGCACCGACTGGGCCGGACGCTCACTGCATCAGACGCCGAGCACGCTGCCAGACTATGCAGAGACTGCAGCCGCGCGTATGAAAGCCACCGCCGAGTACAGCGGCACGCAGAAGGGCGATCCGGCGCGGGCCGCCACGGCAATGATCGCCATCACTGAGCATGATAACCCGCCACGCCATCTGGTGATGGGTGCCTGGGGCCATGATGCCGTAACCAGCAAGCTTAAAGAGCGGCTGGCTGAGATCGAAGCGTGGAAACAGACGTCAGTGGAGACAGATTTTCCGGAGTAGAGGTGACAGGGCATGAATGCTATTTCTGCAGGCGAACTGAAAAACCGATTGAGCACGGCCGATCCTTTAATGCCAACTACGCGTGTTTTGCCTGGTTGAGAGGGTATTAAAATTCCGGACATAGCATTTCAGGGCATTACGCTAAAATCCAGTGAGCAGAATCAGCGCCATCTCATTCGCCAGTGCGCTGAGTTCATGTTCGACATCTGCTGACTCCGAAGCAGGTTGAGCGTTAAGCGTAATGTCCAAATCTTCAGCACAGATACGATCGCCAAAAAGCATTAACGCCTTATCGCCATGCTGCCTGGAAGACCACTGAATCCCCTGTGCATCCGGATTAGAATGATGTATTTGCTCTGCCCATTGCTGGGTTTCAGGGTAGTGATCAGCAGTTGAACCCAGCAGCTCACCTTGCGTAATGCCATGTCTTTTCATAAAGCGTGGATTGAGGTCCACCAGCTTAATCTCTACTTTAGGGGTGAGCTGACTGTGGGACAGCTTATTCAGAACTGTGAGGTCAACGGGCGCATTTTCACAAGGCGTAGGGAGATCGTGTAATACCGTCTCCATTAGAGCAACCGACAGCGTTTTACCGCCATAAAGCGTCGGGATGATGCGACCCGCATGGTCAGTGATTGGGCTGAAACGTCCCACGCCTTTTCCTGGATTGAACTCCGCGGCGCCATACTGCGACCAGTGAATGCGGTCAATAGTTTTACCTTTCGGCCAGGTGACCAGAGAGGCCGATAAATCATCATCTTTGCAGGGTGTTTTGATCTTTTTAGCCATGAACCGGACCTTCCTTTGCCCGCTGTGCCGCCTCCAGTACTTTTTCCGGTTCGAACGTCATGAGATTTTTAGGCTTTTCATTACCAAGCCAGCTATTTGGCGTGCCAAACCAGACGGCCAGGGTCCATGGCGTTTTTGATTCTCCAAACAGCGCGATGATTTTTTTCATCAGCGGCAATGGCTGCCCGCCAACGTCCAGCCCATAGGCCGGATAGAGATCCCTGCCTTCAAAGGAAAGGGCAAAAATCTTTCCGGTTCGCTTCCACCGGTTAGGTAATCCGCTTGGATTTTTCACAGTGGCGCTGCTCCCGGCACGGCGTGAAACTTCCTGCGCAGGCAACCACTCGCTGTCGTCCAGAATATGCTTCCTGAGTTGTTCCAGCTTTGCGGTGTTATTAATCGTGACAGGCTGTCTGGTCTGTTCTGCTGTCGCCATGTCGACAGCGCTGAAAGGCGACTTACCGTGACTGGCGAGCTGACTTACGCCCGATACGGCCCGGAATGCGGCATCCAGTGCGATTTTAAAGGCGGCTTCATCCACAGAGACTGGCCGTTTTACCACATAGTATTGCGCTGGCTCATCATGGCAGTGCGGGACTGAGACTGTGATCTCTGCTTGCCCACCCTGAGACCGGGAAGAGGAAATGCTGCCTGCCGGCACTGGAATAACGTCGAAGCCAGTGGTTTTATCAGACCTGATCATGATTTTACTCCTGCTGGCAAAATACAAATATCGAATATCGCCAATATATCGCATGTAGCGAGAATTCTCTACATTTACTGATCAAAAACCATCCAGCGATTGACTGAGCTTTGGCATGAAACGAGCTCAGGAACCACACGCCCCCTTATCGCGCAGCCCTGCGCCATCATCGTGCTGGAAAAATAAACAGTCGCCTCCACCTGGCATCATAAGAATTCGATCTTGTATCCCAGCCCGTATTCCATCTGGCATCCCCACCTCAGACCGGTTGATTCACCGCTAACTGGCACGCTTCATGCACTAGCTGACAGGTACACTTTTGGCGAGGTAACCCATGTTTGACTCCTTATTAGACGAAGATGCCACCACGATGGCCGCTCTGATTCGCAGCGGGGACGTGTCGGCGTGCGAGCTGACCGTGGCGGCGCTGGCACGGATGGAACAGCGGGAACCGGCGATACAGGCTTTTTGTACTCCGACGCCTGAACTGGCGCTGGCACAGGCCAGAGCCGTGGATGCCCGACGGGCACGCGGAGAAACACTGGGCGCGCTGGCGGGCGTACCGCTGGCGGTGAAGGATTTAATCTGCACCGCAAACGTCAGAACCACCTCCGGTTCGGTGGCGTACAAAGATTTCGTGCCGGAAGATGATGACATTACGGTGGAACGGTTGCTGGCCGCCGACGCCATTCTGCTTGGCAAAACCACCGCACCGGAGTTTGGCTACAGCGGGGTCGGGCACAATCCGCTGTTTCCGTCGCCACGGAATCCCTGGGATTTGAGCATGACGCCAGGAGGGTCCAGCGCTGGTTCGGGTGCGGCGGTGGCGGCGCGGCTCTGCCCGATTGCACTGGGCAGCGACGGCGGCGGGTCGGTACGCATTCCGGCGGCGCACTGCGGTATTTTCGGCTTCAAGGCGTCGATGGGCCGGGTGCCGCTCTGGCCCGGCTGTCGTGATGAACGCTACCCCGGCGTGTCGAGCTGGGAGTCACTGGAGCACATCGGTCCGATGACGCGCAGCGTGCGCGATGCCGCGTTGATGATGTCACTGATGGCCGGACCAGATATGCGCGATCGCCACTCGATTCCCTGCAGCGATGTCGACTGGCTGGGTGCGCCACTCCATCTGCCAGGCAAACTGCGCATCGCCTTCAGCGCGGATTTTGGCTATGTGGCCGTTGACCCGGAAGTGCGGGCAGTGGTCAGCGCGGCGGTGCAGCGTTTTGCCGCTGAAATCGGTGCTGAACTGGAACTGGCCGATCCGGGCTTCCCTGATCCGTCGGCGGCCTTTGGCGCGCTGGTGGCGATGGAGAGCGATCTCACCGGTATGCGCCGGATGCTGGCGGAGCAGGGCAGCGAGATGTCGCCGCATCTGGTCGCCATGCTGCAGCGCGAATGGCGGGCGGAAAACTTCACCGATGCCATCACCACCCGAAAAGCGGTCAGCAACAGCCTGTGGCGCTTTATGCAGCGCTTTGACCTGCTGATTACCCCGACGCTGGCGGTGCCGCCGTTTCCGCTGGGGATGCAGGGACCGGAGATCATTGATGGCCGTATGGTCCGCAGCGATCACTGGCTCTCGTTCTGCTACCCCTTCAACTTCACCGGTCAGCCCGCCGCGTCCGTGCCTGCCGGTTTTACCGCCAGCGGCTTGCCCGTCGGTCTGCAGATTGTCGGACGTCATCTTGATGATGCCTTAGTGCTGGCTGCCAGTGCCGCTTTCGAGCGCATTCAGCCGTGGAATCACCTTCAACCCGGAATCGCCCAATGAAAACATCTACTACGCCTGCGCTGGAGCAGGAGTTTGAACATGAGCCGGTACCGCTGTCGCACCGTCATTCTACCCGCTCCGTCTCGGCCGTCTGGTTTGGATTTCCGATGATCCTCACCAATGCGCTGTTTGGCGGCATCATCACCTGGCATCTGGGGTTCTGGCCCGCGCTGATCGCCATTCTGCTGGGAAACCTGGTGCTGTTCGCCTATGTCGGCGCGCTGAGCTGGTACGCCGGTAACAGCGGAATGAACTTTGCCCTGCAGGCCAGACGCACCTTTGGCAGCAAAGGCTACATCCTGGTCTCGGGTTTTCTCTCGACGGTGGTGATCGGCTGGTATGCCTTCCAGACCGGCCTTACCGGCACGGTCATTAATCAGACCTTTGGCTGGAATGTGCTGGCGGTGACGGCCTTTGCCATGATCCTCTATACCGGCATCACGTTCCTGGGCGTGCGGGCGTTGTCGGTACTGGGGATGATCGCCGCGCCGCTGTTTGTGGTGCTGGGAATGGTGGCGCTGTGGCTGATTAGTAAACAGCACGACTTCTCCGTGGTGACGCAGTGGAAGGGCAGCGCCAGCGCAGCCGGTGCAATGAGCATGGGCACCGCCGTCACCATGGTGGTGGCCGGTTTTGCTGACTCCGGCACCATGACCGCTGACTTTACCCGCTGGTCAAAGAATGGCCGTTCGGCGGTGATCGCCGCGTTTTCTGCCTTCCCGGTCGCTAACGTCATCTCTTACCTGTTCGGTGTGGTGATTGTGGCCGTGGGTGCCGCGGTTGATCCGCTGACCAATGGCGGTAACTTCCTGCCGATGCTGATGGGGCACAGCGCCTTTTTGTCGGTAGTGGCCTGCCTGTTTGTCTTTATCAATCTCGGATCGGTCTGCACACACTGCCTCTATAACGGGGCGGTGGGCTTCAGTCATCTGTTCAGCAGTAAAATGCGGCTCTGGACGCTGATCCTGGGTGCCATTGGCGGCGTGCTGGCGCTGGCGGGCGTCTGGTCTTACTTCCTGGAGTGGCTCAGCCTGCTCGGCATTGTGGTGCCGCCGTTTGGTGCGGTGATGATCGTGGATTTAATTTTTATGGCGCGCATCAGCGAACAGCGTCCGGCGCAGCGTTTTCGTGGTAATGCGTTTGCCGCCTGGGCGATTGGCAGCCTCTGTGCGGTGATCGCCCACGTCGCTTTCCCTCAATTTGGTGAAGCGGTTATTGGTCTGGTGACCGCCGCCATCAGCTACAGCGTGATCAGCAAAATGCGCATGCCGCGCCCGGTAATGGAGAACAGCAATGCCCGACTACAGCGTTAATTCAACCCCCTACGCCTGGCCGTTTGACGGCACTTTTACGCCGGCTGACACCGCGCTGATCGTGATTGATATGCAGACCGACTTCTGTGGCGTGGGCGGTTATGTCGACAGCATGGGCTATGACGTGAGTCTGACCCGCGCGCCCATCGCACCGTTGCAGCAGGTGCTGGCGGCGATGCGCGCCCGGCAGTTTCCGGTTATTCATACCCGCGAAGGACACCGGCCCGATCTCAGTGATTTGCCCGCCAACAAACGCTGGCGCTCGCGGCGAATGAACGCCGGGATTGGGGATGAGGGACCGTGCGGCCGTATTCTGGTGCGCGGTGAACCGGGCTGGGAGATTATCCCGGAGCTGGCACCGCTGCCGGGTGAAGTGGTGATTGATAAGCCGGGTAAGGGATCGTTTTATGCCACCGATCTGGAGCTGATATTGCGCAGTCGCGGCATCCGTAATCTGATCCTCACCGGCATTACCACCGACGTCTGCGTCCACACCACGCTGCGCGAAGCCAACGATCGCGGCTTTGAGTGCCTGGTGCTGTCCGATTGCTGCGCTGCGACCGAGCTGCGTCATCATGAGGCGGCGCTGAGCATGATCCATATGCAGGGTGGCATCTTTGGCGCGGTCGCCCATTCTGCCGCGCTGCTGGATAGCCTGGGGGTTTAATTTCCCGCAACAACGGGTGAAGGGTGATGTTGATCTTCTGATCTCAGATGCATCACGCAGCCGGAAAGCCTGAGCACAGAGCTGCGCTCAGGCTTTCCACATCAGCGATCACTCGTGCTGCGCGTTGTCTGGCGCAATCGTTTTCATCAGTGCTGCGAGCTGATCGGCGGGCACCGCCTGACTGAACAGATAGCCCTGCAGCTGATTACAGCCCGCATCTGCCAGCGCAGACATCTGCCCTGGCGTCTCGACGCCTTCTGCTGTCACCATCAGACCCATGGCATGACCCAGTTTCACCACCGATTCAACAATCGCCACTGAATTTTCCGCTACGCCCAGCGACTGGGTGAATGAGCGATCGATTTTGATTTTATCCACCGGAAAGTTGCTGAGATAGTTCAGGCTGGAGTAACCGGTGCCAAAGTCATCCAGCGCAATCCGGAAGCCCGCGTCACGCAGCTCCACAATAATGGCGCGTGCTTCACGTTCATCTTCGATTAACACCCCTTCGGTGATCTCCAGTTCCAGGCGCTTCGGATCGCCGCCGTTCTGGCTGACAATCGCCATCACCCGCTCAACAAAGCCGGTAGAGCGGAACTGCACCGGCGAGACGTTGACCGCCACCAGCAGCTCGGGAAAACGTTGCTGAGTGACGCAGGCTTCAGCCAGCACCCATTCGCCCAGCGGAATAATCAGGCCGGTCTCTTCGGCAATCGCGATAAATTCAGCGGGCGCAATCAGGCCGCGGGTCGGATGGTGCCAGCGCAACAGCGCTTCGATGCCCACCATCTGCTGACCGCCAATATCCATCAGCGGCTGATACCACACCTCCAGCCCCTGATGGGTATGCAGCGCCGTACGCAGGTCGGCAGCGATAGTCTGTCGGGTCCGCACCGACTCATCCATCGCCCGTTCAAACTGACGATACGTGCCGCGCCCGCCGCTTTTGGCCTCATACAGCGCAATATCCGCTTTGCGCATCAGCTCCAGCCGGTCAACCCCATCTTTGGGTGCCAGCGCCAGTCCGATACTGGCACCACTCCAGACATCGCTGCCAAACAGCGTAAAAGGCTCACTCAGTTCATCGATAATGCGCTGCGCCAGGCTATGCACCTGGCCGATATTATCGACATCTGGCATCACCACGATAAATTCATCACCGCCGATGCGTCCTACCGTATCGCTGGCCCGCACAATACGGCTCAGGCGCTGTGCGACCGCGATGATCAGTTCATCTCCGGCGTGATGACCGTGGGTATCGTTGATGGTTTTAAAGCGGTCGAGATCGATGAGCAGCAGCGCCACGCGTTGATCGTGGCGCGTCGCCAGGGCCAGCGCCTGGGTTAAGCGGTCTTCGACCAGTGCGCGGTTTGGCAGGCCGGTCAGCACATCATGAAACGCCAGATGCTGTGCCTGAGCCTCCGACGCGCCGAGCCTGAGCATGGATTGCGAGAGGTTCACCGACGAGTTCCAGAGTCGCCGCACCATATAAAGGCACAGCAGGGATATCGCCAGTACCGCCAGCCCGGTAGATGGCCCGATGGTGCGCAGCATCTGCGCACCGGGACGGGAGGGGATCCAGTTCAGATAGCCAACCGCCTCACCCGCCTGCGCGATCAGCAGATAGCGCGCACCGATTCCCGGCTGTGGCGTGCCGTCGGAGAAGTGCAGCCCCTGCAGCTGATTGCGTTCCGCCAGGCCCGTCAGATAGCCGTCATCAAGAAATTTCAGGCTCACCAGCCGGAAACGCGGCAGGGCATTGCTCTCCCGCTGGATGTTACCTACAGCCAGCGCGGCGGCACGGTTTGTCACACGGGCATAATCCGCGTTATCGTGGCGCGCCGGATCGTTGACCAGTGGGCTTTGCAGCACCTCACCAATCAGCGGGTCATTTTCAGGGGCGGAGACCGGCTGGCCTTCGCGCCAGACTCTGACAATCTGATTTTGCTGGTCCAGCACCAGAATCAGCTGATGGCCGAACATCTCATACAGCCACAGCCCAATGTTCTCATCCAGCCACCTGCTGCTGTTGCCCTCCGCCAGATGCTGCTCAAAGGGTCCCCAGCGCGACAGGCTATGCAGCTGGCGCAGATGCTCATTCAGACTCTGTGAAAAAGAGGCTTCAATCATCCGTTGCTGCTGATGGCGGGCCTCCGTATTGGTGAGTGAGGTACCAACAAAGAGCGCAGCGCCTGCACCTACAAACGTCAGCAATAAGATAGCGACCAGCGGCACCAGGACTTCACGCAGGAAACTGCGACGAAAATCAGAGGAAAGTTTAAGGGTGTTAATCATATTGTTGTTTTTCTCAGCAGCAGGGGAACAGCTTAAAAATTAGCAGATTGCAAAAAAACGTCCACGCAAAGCGTTACGCTTAGTGATTCTGGCAACGTTTTTGTTGCCGGATGGCCAGGGCAGCCTAAATAATGGGGAGTGAAAAAGTGGCCGTGTTGTATCAGATATTTTAATGGGGTTAGCTGGCTGGACGGTGACATGAGGGCCAACATTCGGCCTCTGTATCAGTAGCCATAAGGCTGGCGCGCGACAGCCTCTCTGGACGCATCACCGTGCATTTCCTGTTAACTTCGCCGCTATGGTTCATACTCATGTGCGCTGATTGTGTTACGAACGGATAGCCGTGAAGACAACGGTTACTGAGTTTGTCACTTATCTGACAGCCTGAGGTTGTCAGCTTACTATAAGGGAAAATAATGCCATTGTTATTCGGTGAGTTATCTGGTTTCCCGTCATGGGTGCCTGTTGTATTACTCGTCTCGCTCTCTTTTGTGCTGGGATTTCTGGCCCGCCTTATCCTGCTCCGGTTCATCCGCTACTGGCAGATTCGTGACAGAAAACTGTTTAAATCCCTTGAGAAGCATCTTAGCGGCTCGATGTTCTTTTTTATTCCGTTATTAATGATTAATGTCGGCGTTAATTACATCGATTTTCAACCGGAATCTCTCTCTTTAATTACCAATATCATCAATGTCTTTATTATTATGTCATTTTGCTCGGTCTTAATCCGGCTGACCAACGTGGCGCAGGATATGCTTTATATCCGCTATGACATTAATATTTCGAATAACCTTCGTGCGCGCAAAATTCGCACGCAGATTATCTATGTCAAAAAAGTGGTTATTGTCATCCTGGTTCTGTTCTGTGTTTCGCTGATTCTGCTCAGCTTCCCTGGCGTCCGGAAATTCGGCACCACCATTCTGGCCGGTGCGGGTGTTGCCGGTATCATTATTGGTTTTGCGCTGCAAAAGTCGCTGGTCAATCTGTTCGCCGGTATTCAGATCGCCTTTACCCAGCCTATTAAAATTGATGATGCGGTAGTGGTAGAAAAAGAGTGGGGCTGGATTGAGGAGATCAACCTGACCTATGTGGTGGTGCGCATCTGGGATTTGCGTCGGCTGGTGTTGCCGATCACCTACTTTACCGAAAACCCGTTTCAGAACTGGACGCGCAATAACGCCCAGATCTTAGGCTCGGTGTTCCTTTACGTGGATTACTCCATGCCGCTGGAGCCGCTGCGCAAGCATTTTGAAAAGGTGCTGAGCGAAACCAAGCTTTGGGATCAGGAAACGTCTGTGCTACAGGTGACCGACACCACCGAGAAAACCATGACCATCAGGATGCTGATGACCGCGCAGAACTCCCCGATCGCCTTTGATTTACGCTGTTACGTGCGTGAGAAGATGATTGAGTTTATTCAGCAGAATTACCCGGAAAGCCTGCCGCAGGTGAGAGCGTCACTGACGGATAGTGGGGGTGAGAAGGTGGGGAAAGGGGTGGCTGAGTAGGGGCAAGCTGGGAGCGGCAGTCTGCGTGGGTGTGTGCATCCTGATAGCTGTTGCTCCGTTGTTCTTTCAGGGCAGGCGATGGTGTCTTTGTCCGCATGGTGTCTGAAGCGGACATAATTGTTTTGGCCATCTTCTGGTAAACCCGATGTCTGCAGAAGAAGCTGCAGACATCAGCCTGACTCAGTTAAAAGCTCACCCACGGATCGCTTGAAACTTTTTCTTTTACCTGAACAGACGGTATGGCCGGGGAGCGTAAGTCTGTCACGACCGCACCAGTCTGCAACCTGAACCGGCTGGTAATCGCACTTAACGATTTAACCTGTTCCTCCAGTACACCCGTAGCAGCAGCAGAAGCCTGAACCAGCGTGGCGTTCTGTTGAGTCACACTGTCCATTTCGGTTACAGCCGTGCCGATCTGATTTATTCCCTTACTCTGTTCAGAAGACGCTGCTGCAATCTCTCCCAGCAGCGAGGTCACGCCGGTCACATCGCTGATAATTTTTTCTGTTGTCAGCGAAACCTGAGCCACTTTCTGCTCACCCAGACCGACGTTCAGATTGGATTCAGCAATCAGCTTTTCAATTTCCCGCGCAGACTGTGTGCTGCGTTGTGCAAGCGTGCGAACTTCGTTAGCAACCACAGCAAAACCGCGACCCTGGTCGCCTGCACGTGCTGCTTCTACCGCTGCGTTCAGTGCCAGAATGTTTGTCTGAAAGGCAATGCTGTTTATTACGGAGGTAATTTCACTGATGGCCATTGCGCTGGTTTTGATGTCTGCCATCGTGCGCACCACTTCCCGCATTGCCGCGCCGCATTCCGAAGCGGTTCCGGAAGCCGCAGAGGCCGCGTCGCTGGCGACTGAGGCATTACCGGCGTTGAGTGAGACAGTAGACGAGAGCTCCTCCATGCTCGCCGCGGTCTCTTCGAGCGCTGCCGCCTGTTGCTCCGTGCGGCTGGAAAGACTGTGGTTGCCGTCGCTTATCTGCGTGGTAACGCGAGCCACTTCGCTTACGCCATTGACGATTTCACTGACCATCGTTTTCAGGCCAAGCTGCATATTTTCAAGCCCCTGCAGAAGCCTGCCCATTTCATCGTTGCGGAGATTGTGGAACTCCGATGTCAGATCGCCGGCACCAATGGCTGCCGTTACTTCGCCAGCACGACGCAGGGGCTTGATCAGCACATTTTTCAGTACCACCGCCACAATGACTGAAGCCAGGATAAAGAGTATGACCGACACACCCGCAGCAACATAAGCAATGTGCGTATCGGTATCGGCCTGTTGGGTGATGTTTACGGCTGACTGTTTATGTATGGCAATAACCTTGTCCAGCGGAACGCGGTAAGCCTCATCAAGTGCCACGACTTTTGTACCAGCAAGCATCAGAAAAGCGGGTACATCCCTTTTCTGCAGCGCGGTGAAAAGGGCACCAACGCCTTGCTGAGTGTAATCGTTGTAGCGTGCGGCCAGCTCCCGTGACAGTTCCGCTTCACCGGCCATTTTTGGTGCAGCCTGATAGGCCTGCATAAAGCGCAAGCCGCCATCATAGTAAAATCTGGCCTGGGCCAGCGCGGCATTAAACGCCTCTGGATTGCTGCCGTCAGCATAAGGAACAGCGGCCAGCAGTGTGGTGCGAGCGGCACGTATCCAGTTCGTCGTGTCAGCGACGCCAAGGGTTGCAGAAACTTCATGGTTGAGATTTTTGAGAGATTCCGCACTGCGATTCAGATAGATCACACTCAGCAATGAAGAAGCAAGAAAGACAAAAAACAGAAACAGTCCGGATAACGTCAGGATCGTGGTGAGACGTGTATTTTTCAGCATGGCAGTAAAGCTCCAGGTAAGATGTCTTACGATTATCGGCCTGGAGCAGCCAGAGATTACTCACGGTTATTAACCAACGGCAGTGCAAAAATCGCGCATAAATTTAAGAAGGCAGGCTTCAGTAAAAATAAAATGACAATTTAAAATTATGATGTTGAATCAGATGGTTTATTTATTTTTTAAGGTTTTGAATATTCAGATTAACTTAAAAAATAGTGGAAAATTACAATGTTAATTTGAGAGGGAATGATGGAATACCATCAAAAGGGCATCAGAATTTTGCCAGCCGGGATGCTTTTTGATTCAATTATCTGCGACTTCTACTCTTTTTCAGTTTTTGAAAAAGCCTTTGGGACATGATCAACTGTTCAGGAATTACGTCCGTTTTCTCTCATTGAGTACCTGACCCTGGTTACCTCATTAATCCTCTCCAGAACGTGCTGATATTGCCGCATAAGCTGAGGGAATAGCGTGGCTACTTCTGTTTTACCGGTTTTAATCCCTGAGGGTAGGGCAACATGCAGCCTCAGGTTAAAACATTTATTGCCGTTAAGGGTGCGGGCTAAACGCGGTCAGGGCTAAATGCTTGTCTGGAGGATGATATCAACGCACTCAGCAGGCGAAAATTCCGCCGTATCCAGCTTCAGATGTTCTCTGCTCCACGGTTCATAAACACGATCCACAACGGCTTGCCAGTCAGGCACTTTTAAGCCAGGGATATCTGAGATTCTGTTCTCTACACGAGCACGATGCTGTTCGGGATCTGAACAGAGGATTTCAATTTCCAGAAAGGGAACACCTGATGATAGTGCGATATCACGAAAACTATCACGTACCAGGTTAAGGTCATTCACCGAGTCAGTGATAACAGGTAATCCCAGTCTGAGATTGTCCCGCGCAAGCTCATAAAGGATGAAATAGCCTTCAGGGCCAATATCCCTGAAAGTTGCTGAACTATTACGCAGAGCCTGTTCGATCGTATCTACGCGTAAATACACCGCTTTCAATTTTTCAGATAGCATTTTAGCGATAGTGCTTTTGCCGCAACCCGGAAGGCCACTTAAGATGTAGAGCATAACGACTCCTGTTTTAACCCGCGCTCCAGTGGTAAAGCAGACACATTGATACATCAATCTGCGCGAAATTATGCGAACCCGTGTCGGATGATCGCCGCCCTATGTCAGCAGCGGACAGCGTTTATTCCACTTCTGCCCGGCTATTCATCTGGCAGTGCTTCAAGGTCTGCGGAGATAATTGCCGGTAAGTTTTGGGTAATCTTTTCTACCGGCCAGTCCCACCAGGCCAGCTTCTCTAGTCGGGATATGGTTTCATCGGTAAAACGCTGCCTGATAACTCTGGCCGGGTTGCCACCCACAATCGAATAGGCCGGGACATCCGACGTCACAACAGAACGTGACGAAATGATCGCGCCGTTGCCAATTTTAACGCCTGGCATAATCAGCGCCTGATAACCCATCCATACATCATTACCAATCACCGTATCGCCTTTATAGGGCAGATCGCCGGCCTGAGGCTGGGCTGTTTCCCATCCGTTTCCGAAAATGTAAAACGGAAAAGTGGAGAAACCCGCCATGTTATGGTTTGCCCCGTTCATGATGAACTGAACGCCTCTGGCTATCGCGCAGAATTTACCCATGATCAGTTTGTCACCAATAAAGGGGAAGTGATAAAGGACATTGCGCTCGAAGTTTTCTGAGTCTTCAGGATCATCATAATAAGTAAAATCCCCGATTATGATGTTGGGGTTTTTCACCGTATTTTTGATAAAACAAACCTGTGGGAAACCTTCCATTGGATGGGGATTGGTGGGATCCGGTCCGTACATATTCTCTCCTTAAGCGCAACGTTAGTTCGTTCCAGTGTACACCATGAAACCCGTCGTTCCTTTCGTGCAAGCCCGGTCTTCATTATCTGCTCATCGCGCGCCGGTCCCGGCTGTATTGCCCGCTCCAGTTTCCTCTTTCCGGGGTGGGTCCGGCAGAGATTCGGCTGATATACAAACGGCTGTTAATTCTCTTTGTGTGCAAAGAAATCTGATTCCTGTAAATTAAATTTTTCTGCATTCTGATAAAGAGTTTTACATGCTGACCGGACTCAATCACCTCACCCTCGCAGTTAGCAACCTGGCCAGTAGCCTGAATTTTTATACGGAGACCCTGGGATTCATCCCCAAAGCGGCATGGGATCACGGCGCTTATCTTTCGCTGGGTGAACTCTGGCTCTGTCTCTCTGTGGATACTGTCTCTGCTGGAAATGATTACACACACTATGCATTCACTATTGCTGGTGACGAATTTGATGCGTTCGTTGAGCGATTGAGAGCGGCGGGTGTGACAGAATGGAAGCGCAATAAAAGCGAGGGGAACTCCTTCTACTTTCTGGACCCCGATGGCCACAAGCTTGAAATCCACGATGGCGATCTTGAGAGCCGTATCAGAGCCTGCCTTGCTCAGCCTTATCAGGGAATGACGTTCTTCTGATTGATTGACTCCCGGCCCGGCAGAGGAAATGATCGCTTAAGCGGGGGCTATTACCCCATGCCCGGCGGTTTCCTGCCAGTCACGCACCCTGACAAGCACTCCTCATTTTCCAGCCACCACATTCACCTCTCCTTCACCCCCGCGTCACGGTTCTGTCATCTGATCCCCTCAAGCTAACACCATCCCGCAGCGTCTTTTCACTGCGTTCCCACTCTGTAACCCGTGAGGATTTCATCGTGATGGAGTTATCCAGACATCCGACCACTGTCTATCAGGCTGTTGCCGCACAACTGGAGCAGGCGCTGAAAGAGCGCTACCGCTGCGGCGACTATCTTCCTTCCGAGCAACAGCTGGCCGATCACTATGAGGTGAATCGCCACACGCTGCGTCGGGCGGTGGATGAGCTGGTGCACAAAGGGCTGCTGCAGCGCCGTCACGGCGTCGGCATCCTGGTTTTGATGCGCCCTTATGACTATCCGCTGCATGCCCAGGCGCGATTCAGCCAGAACCTGCTTGAGCAGGGCAGTCATCCCACCAGCGAACGGCTGCTGGCGGTGCTGCGTCCGGCCAGCAACGACGTTGCCAATGCGCTGGGCGTGAAAGAGGGCGACAACGTCATTCATCTGCGCACCCTGCGACGCGCCAACGGCGTGCCGCTCTGCCTGATCAACCATTTCCTCGCCGACCTCAGCTGGTGGCCACAGCTTCAGCAATTTAACAGCGGGTCGCTACACGACTTCTTAGTGGAGCACACCGGCAAGCAGCTGGTGCGCACCCAGACCCGCATCAGCACCCGCCGGGCGCAGGCCAAAGAGTGTCGGCAGCTCGACATCGCGCTGCATTCGCCGCTGCTCTGCGTGCGGACCCTGAACAAAACCAGTGATGGCGCGGTGGCGGAATACTCCGTCAGCCTGACGCGCGGCGACATGATTGAACTGACTCTGGAGCACTAATGGAACAGCAAACGGATCGCCAGCGCTGGCTGTCGGTGCTGGCGCACAGCAGCGCCGCCTTGCTTGAGACGCACTGGCAGGCGCTTAACCTCCAGCCCGCCTTTACCCTGATCCGTCCGGCAGAGATCGGGCTGACGCGGTTGCAGGCGCGGATGGGTGCCACCGGCAAACGCTTTGTGATGGGCGATGCCACGGTGACGCGTGCGGTGGTGCAGCTCAGCGACGGCACTCTGGGTTACAGCTACCTGTTAGGGCGCGACAAAGCCCATGCCGAACGCTGTGCCCTGCTGGATGCGCTTTTACAGCAGCCGGAAACCCGGCAACTGCTGGAAGAGAAGATTATTACCCCGCTGGCGGCGTGGCGCGATGAGCAGCGACAGCTGCGCGCCCGTGAAATCGCCAGCAGCAAAGTGGATTTCTTTACGCTGGTTCGCGGAGATAACTGATGACTTTACTGGCAAGTTTTAACCATCCGGTGGCGGATGCGCAGCGCGCGTTTCGCCGTATTCTGAAAGCGATGAGCGAACCGGGCGTGATGGTCTCGCTGCCGCTGCAACAGGGCTGGGGCGCACTGTCACCGGCGGCCACGGCGCTGCTGCTGACGCTGGTCGATCAGGAAAGCCCGGTCTGGCTGGATGCGGAAATCGACAACGAACAGCTGCGCAACAATCTGCGCTTCCATACCGGTGCGCCGATCACCACGCAGCAGGATGCGCCTTTTGCCCTGAGCCATGCGGCGGCGCAGCCCGACCCGACGCAGTTCGCGGCCGGTGACAACATTTCACCAGAAAAAAGCACCACGCTGATTATCGAAGTGCCGTCGCTGAATGGCGGCCTGACGCTGCGCCTCTCCGGCCCTGGCCTGCGGGAAACCCGCGCCATCGCGCCACAGCTGCCCGAAAGCGTGCTGGAATATCTGCGCACTCGTCCGCATCCGTTTCCACAGGGCGTGGACCTGATCTTCACCTGTGGCGAAGCGATCATGGCCGTGCCGCGCACCACCGTTGTGGAGGTGTGCTGATGTATGTCGCGGTGAAAGGGGGCGAAAAAGCCATTGCGAACGCCCACCAGTTGCAGGCCGATCTGCGGCGCGGCGATAGAGCGGTAGCCGAACTCGGCTGCGATCAGGTGGCGCAGCAGCTGGGACTGGCGGTGGATCGGGTGATGACCGAGGGAGGAATTTACGATCCTGAGCTGGCGGCGCTGGCGATTAAGCAGGCCAGCGGCGATCTGGTCGAGGCGATCTTTCTGTTGCGCGCCTATCGCACCACGCTGCCACGCCTGGCGGAGAGCACGCCACTGGCGACCGGTGCGATGCGCATCGAACGCCGCATCTCGGCGGTCTATAAAGATCTGCCTGGCGGCCAGGTGCTGGGACCAACTTACGACTACAGCCACCGTCTGCTCGACTTCACCCTGCTGGCCAATGGCGAAACGCCTGCCGCGCCGCGTGACGATCGTTCGGTGCCTGACCAGTGCCCGCACATGTTCAGCATGATGAGCGATGAAGGGCTGGCCGCCGCTGAGATGGATGACGGCAGCGAGCCTGTCGATATCACCCGCGAGCCGATGAGCTTTCCCGCCTCACGCGCCGCGCGCCTGCAACAGCTGGTGCGTGGCGACGAAGGCTTTCTGCTGGCGCTCGGCTATTCGACACAGCGCGGCTATGGGCGCACCCATCCGTTTGCCGGCGAGATTCGCACCGGCACTCTCAGCGTCAGTATCTGTCCCGAAGAGCTGGGTTTTGATCTCGAGATTGGTGAGCTGCTGCTGACGGAGTGTGAAATGGTCAACGGCGTTGCCCACAGCGACGACACGGCGCCGCACTTTACCCGGGGTTATGGGCTGGTGTTTGGCCGCGCCGAACGCAAAGCGATGGCGATGGCGCTGGTGGACCGGGCGCTGCAAAGCCGCGAACAGCATGAGCGTGTTACCAGCCCGGCGCAGGACGAAGAGTTTGTGCTGTCGCACGCCGATAACGTGGAAGCCGCAGGCTTTGTCTCGCATCTCAAGCTGCCGCACTACGTCGATTTCCAGGCGGAACTGGAACTGCTGAAACAGCTGCAGCACGATTATCAGGAGCGCACCCATGGCTGAACTCACCGGCTATAACAACGGCTATCTCGACGAGCAGACCAAACGCACCATCCGCCGCGCCATCCTGAAAGCGGTGGCGATCCCCGGCTATCAGGTGCCGTTCGCCGGACGTGAGATGCCGATGCCCTACGGCTGGGGCACCGGCGGCATCCAGATCACCGCCAGCGTGATTGGCGATCAGGATGTGCTGAAGGTGATCGATCAGGGCGCAGATGACACCACCAATGCGGTGTCGATCCGTCAGTTCTTTAAGCGAGTCAGCAATGCTGCCACCACCGAGCGCACCGCCGATGCCACCCTGATCCAGACCCGGCACCGCATCCCGGAAACGCCGCTGGAGGAGGATCAGATCCTGATTTTCCAGGTGCCGATTCCGGAGCCGCTGCGCTTTATCGAGCCGCGCGAAACCGAAACCCGCACCATGCATGCGCTGGAGGAGTACGGCATCATGCAGGTGAAGCTGTATGAAGATATTGCCCGCTACGGCCACATCGCGACGACTTACGCCTATCCGGTCCGGGTCAACGATCGCTACGTGATGGATCCTTCGCCCATTCCCAAATTCGACAACCCGAAGATGCACATGATGCCCGCGCTGCAGCTGTTTGGTGCCGGGCGTGAAAAGCGCATCTACGCCTTACCGCCTTACACCCGTGTGGAAAGCCTGGACTTCGACGATCATCCGTTCACCGTGCAGCAGTGGGATGAACCCTGCGCGCTGTGCGGCTCGCGCCACAGCTATCTCGATGAGGTGGTAATGGACGATCAGGGAACGCGGATGTTTGTCTGCTCCGACACCGACTTTTGCCATCAGCAGCAGGAACAGCAACATGCACAGTGAACAGCCGCTGCTTGCGGTGAACCAGCTCACCCACCTTTATGCGCCGGGCAAAGGGTTTGAGCAGGTCAGTTTTGATCTCTATCCCGGTGAAGTGCTGGGCATTGTCGGCGAGTCCGGCTCCGGTAAAACCACGCTGCTGCAGAGCCTGTCAGCGCGTCTGACGCCGCAGCAGGGCAGCATTCTTTATCAGAACCGCGACCTCTATCAGATGAGTGAAAGCGATCGCCGTCGCCTGCTGCGCACCGAATGGGGCGTGGTGCATCAGCATCCCATGGACGGGCTGCGTTCGCAGGTCAGCGCGGGCGGCAACATCGGCGAACGGCTGATGGCGACCGGACAGCGCCACTATGGCGATATCCGCGCCGAAGCGAGCCGCTGGCTGCAGGCGGTGGAGATTGATGCCGGTCGCATCGACGATTTGCCCACCACCTTTTCCGGCGGCATGCAGCAACGGCTGCAGATCGCCCGGAACCTGGTGACGCAGCCGCAGCTGATGTTTATGGATGAGCCTACCGGCGGACTGGATGTGTCGGTGCAGGCGCGACTGCTGGATCTGCTGCGGACGCTGGTACGCGAACTGAATCTGGCGGTGGTGATTGTCACCCACGATCTCGGCGTGGCGCGACTGCTGGCGCATCGCCTGCTGGTGATGAAGCAGGGGCGGGTGGTGGAGAGCGGTCTGACTGACCGCGTGCTGGACGATCCTCATCATCCTTACACTCAACTGCTGGTCTCTTCGGTGCTCAATTAAATGACAACTATCACTCCGCGCCTGCGGGTAGAGAATTTGTGTAAAACCTTTGTGCTGCATAACCAGAACGGCGCGGCGCTGCCGGTGCTGCACAACGCCAGCCTGACGGCAGGCGAGGGCGAATGCGTGGTGCTGCACGGTCACTCCGGCAGCGGTAAATCCACACTGCTGCGCGCGCTTTACGGCAACTATCAGCCCGACAGCGGCCATATCCGGGTCGCGCATCAGGGCGAGTGGATCGACATGGCGCAGGCATCGGCGCGCCAGATTATCGCCCTGCGCCGCGACACGCTGGGCTGGGTCAGCCAGTTTCTGCGGGTGATCCCGCGCGTGCCGACGCTGGAGATTGTGATGCAGCCGCTGCTGGAGCGCGGCGTCGAGCGCGCCTTATGTGAAGCACGTGCCGCCGAACTGCTGACCCGGCTCAACGTGCCGCAGCGTCTCTGGTCGCTGGCCCCGTCCACTTTCTCTGGCGGAGAGCAGCAGCGCGTCAATATCGCTCGCGGCTTTATCGCCGACTATCCGGTGCTGCTGCTGGATGAACCCACCGCCTCGCTCGACAGTGTCAACAGCGAGGCGGTGGTGAGCCTAATTGAACAGGCGCGCGCCCGTGGTGCCGCCATCGTCGGTATTTTTCACGATCGGGCGGTGCGCGAGCGGGTAGCGGACCGGCTGCACCTGATGCACCCAATCGAGACAGGAGCGCAGGCATGATCATCAATAACGTCAGACTGGTGCTGGAAAACGAAGTGGTAACCGGATCGCTGGAGTTTCGCGACGAGCGCATCAGCAGCTTCAGCGAAACCACCAGCCAGCAGCCGGGCGCGCTGGATGGCGAGGGCGCCTGGCTGCTGCCGGGTCTGGTGGAGCTGCACACCGATAACCTCGATAAGTTTTTCACGCCGCGTCCGAAAGTGGACTGGCCGGCACACTCGGCGATGAGCAGCCACGATGCGCTGATGGTTTCCAGCGGAATTACCACGGTGCTGGATGCGATTGGCGTCGGGGATGTGCGCGACGGCGGGCACCGGCTGGATAACCTCAGCAAGATGATCGACGCCATCCGCGACAGCAACCGCAAAGGACTGAACCGGGCCGAGCATTTGCTGCATCTGCGCTGTGAACTGCCGCATCCCACCACTGCGCCGCTGTTTGAAGCGCTGATGGGCACGCCGGAGCTGGCGCTGGTGTCGCTGATGGACCATTCACCGGGACAGCGTCAGTACGCGTCCCTGACGAAGTATCGCGAATATTATCAGGGCAAATATCAGCTCAACGACACGGAGATGGATCAGTTCGAGCATGACCAGCTCACCCTGGCAGCAGAATGGTCACAGCCCAACCGTCAGGCGATTGCCGGACTCTGCCGGGAACATGGCATCGCCATTGCCAGCCACGATGATGCCACCGCGGCGCACGTTGAAGAGTCTCACGCCGCGGGCAGCCGCATCGCGGAGTTTCCGACCACGCTGGAGGCGGCACGTGCCTCGCGTTATCGCAATATGCAGGTGCTGATGGGCGCGCCTAACATCGTGCGCGGCGGCTCGCACTCCGGCAACGTCGCCGCCTGGGAGCTGGCGTCACACGGCCTGCTGAATATTCTCTCCTCCGATTACTATCCGGCGAGCCTGCTGGATGCAGCGTTCCGGCTGGCAGATGATGAGCGCAACAGCCTCGGCATGGCGCAGGCGATCGCGCTGGTCACCTGTAACCCGGCGCGCGCCTTAGGGCTCGAAGATCGCGGGGTAATCGCCGAAGGCTGCCGCGCCGATCTGGTGCTGGCGCACACCGCACACGGCTACCCGCACGTGCGGCATGTCTGGAGCAAAGGCCGGCAGGTGTACTGATGGCGCGGCTGATCTGGCTCACCGGTCCCTCGGGCTCGGGTAAAGACAGCCTGCTGGATGCGCTGCGAGCGGCACCTCCGCCACGGCTGCTGATCGCCCATCGCTACATTACCCGCGCCGCCGATGCGGGCGGTGAAAACCATGTGGCGCTGACCGAGGCGGAGTTTGCCCGCCGCGCCGCGCTGGGACTGTTCGCGGTGAGCTGGCAGGCGCACGGTTTCAGCTATGGCATTGGCTGTGAGACGGAGCAGTGGCTGCTGCGCGGGCAGAATGTGGTGGTGAACGGTTCGCGGCTGCATCTGGCGCAGGCGCAGGCCCGTTTCGGCACGCAGCTGCTGCCGGTCTGTCTGCAGGTCACACCCGCCGTGCTGGCAGCGCGGCTGCGCCAGCGCGGACGGGAAGATGAGGCGGAGATCGCCCGGCGGCTGGCGCGCGCCGCACAGCCGCAGCCCGATGGCTGCCTTATCCTCAACAACGACGGCGCGCTGGCGGATACCGTGTGCCTGCTGCGTCAGATACTGGAGGCGCATCAATGAAACTCTCTTATCCTGGCACCGGCGGTGACAGTCCGGCATCGACATCCGCTACCAAAGGCGCATCAATGAAACTCACTTTTCTGGGTACTGGCGGGGTCACTGCCGCACCGCTGCCGGGCTGCGACTGTCGCGCCTGTCAGCGTGCGCAGCTCAACAGCGGCTACGCGCGTGCACCCTGCAGCGCGCTGATTGAGTTTGGTCGCGAGCGCATCCTGCTGGATGCCGGTCTGCCGCTGCTGGCGTCGCGCTTCCCGCCCGGCACACTGACACGCATTCTGCTGACTCACTACCACATGGATCATGTGCAGGGGCTTTTTGCACTGCGCTGGGGAGTGGGCGCGCCGATTCCGGTCTGGGGTCCACCCGATCCGCGAGGCTGTGACGATCTCTATAAACATCCTGGCCTGCTCGATTTCCGTCCCGCCTTAACGCCGTTTGTAGCACACGCCTTTGGTGAACTGCAGGTTACGCCGCTGCCGTTGCAGCACTCGAAGCTGACGCATGGCTATCTGTTCGACTGGCACGGCACCCGGCTCGCCTGGCTGTGTGATACCTGCGGGTTGCCACCCGACACCGCCGACTTCCTGCACGGTCAGCCGCTGGATCAACTGGTGATTGACTGCAACGATCCGCCGCAAGCAGAACCGCGTAACCATAATGATGTGACCCAGGCGCTGGCGCTGGCAGAGATGCTCCAGCCGCGTCAGACCTGGCTCACCCATCTCAGTCATGAGATGGATAACTGGTTAGCTGAGAACCCGTTACCGGACGGCGTGCTGGCTGCCCGTGACGGCCAGACATTGCTGTGCGGCGCGCACTGGCCTGTCACGGTTTGATCATCTGACTGTCATCTCGTGTTCATCGCGTCACGCCTTAATAACCCGCAGAACGCAATCAGCGATGACGGAGAAACCATGGCACAGGCACTTCTGAAAACGGTGGTCGACAACGACCTGCCACCGGCCAGCCTCAGCGGACAAAAAGTGTTGTCGGTGCAGAAACTGAGCAAAGCCTACGGCGACACTCAGGTGCTGGATCAGGTCAGTTTCGACCTGCACGCCGGTGAGCTGGTGGCGGTGATTGGCCGCTCTGGCGCGGGTAAATCGACCCTGCTGCACATGCTCAACGGCACGATTGAAGCGACTTCCGGCGCGATTATCAGTCTGCATCATGGCGAAGCGGATCGTAACGTGGTTACGCTCAACAGCCGCCAGCTGCGCGAATGGCGCAGCCAGTGCGGCATGATCTTTCAGGATTTCTGTCTGGTGCCACGCCTCGACGTGCTGACCAACGTGCTGCTGGGCCGTCTGAGCCAGACCGGTACGCTGAAATCTTTCTTTAAAATCTTCTCCGACAATGACCGGGCGCACGCCATCGAACTGCTGCAGTGGATGAACATGCTGCCGCAGGCGCTGCAGCGGGCGGAAAACCTCTCTGGCGGGCAGATGCAGCGTGTGGCGATCTGCCGTGCCCTGATGCAGAACCCCAAAATCCTGCTGGCCGATGAGCCGGTGGCGTCACTCGATCCCAAAAATACCAAGCGCATCATGGATGTGCTGCGTCAGGTCAGCGAGCAGGGCATCAGCGTGATGGTCAACCTGCACTCGATTGAGCTGGTGAAAAGCTACTGCACCCGGGTGATTGGCATTCAGCGCGGCGTGGTGCTGTTTGACGGCCATCCTTCAGGACTGACCGACAGCCTGCTGCACCAGCTGTACGGCGATGAACTTAACCAAATCCATTAACTTCCACAGCAAGAGAACAACCCCGAATGAAACTGACTTCTTTAGCACTCCTGACCAGTGTAATGGCGTTTGGTGTCAGCGCAGCGGATGCGCCGAAACAGCTTAATCTGGGGATTCTGGGCGGTCAGAACGCCACCCAGCAGATTGGCGATAATCAGTGTGTGAAGACCTTCTTTGATAAAGAGCTGGGTGTGGATACCCAGATGCGCAACGCCTCCGACTACTCTGGCGTGATTCAGGGTCTGCTGGGTGGCAAGATCGATATGGTGCTGAGCATGTCGCCAGCCTCGTTTGCGTCGGTCTACATTCAGGACCCGAAAGCGGTGGATGTGGTTGGCATTGTGGTGGATGACAAAGATCAGTCACGCGGCTACCACTCGGTGGTGATCGTCAAAGCGGACAGCCCCTACAAAAAACTGGAAGACCTGAAAGGGAAATCTTTCGGTATGGCCGATCCCGACTCGACGTCCGGCTTCCTGATGCCGAACCAGGCGTTTAAGAAGATGTTCGGCGGCTCAGTGGATGACAAATATAACAACACCTTCTCCAGCGTCACCTTCTCCGGCGGCCATGAGCAGGACATTCTGGGCGTGCTGAACAACCAGTTTGATGGCGCAGTGACCTGGACCTCACTGGTCGGTGACTACAACAGCGGCTATACCTCTGGCGCGTTTGGCCGTCTGATCCGCATGGACCATCCTGATCTGATGAAGCAGATCCGCATTATCTGGCAGTCACCGCTGATCCCCAACGGTCCGGTGCTGGTCAGCAACAAGCTGCCCGCTGACTTTAAAGCGAAAGTGGTGTCGGCAATTAAAAAGCTGGATAAGGAAGATCACGCCTGCTTCGTGAAAGCGGTGGGCGGCGAGCAGCATATCGGTCAGGCGACGGTCGCCGATTATCAGAACATCATCGATATGAAGCGCGACCTGATGAAAGGCAGCCGCGGCTAAATCCAGCCACTCCTTACCTTCTCCGCTCAGGCGGGGAAAGCGGGACGCGGCAAACTCGCCTGCGTCCCGCTGCTTTAGCGCCGGAGATCCCCTTTGACCGAATTCGAACACTACTACCAACGCATCCGCCGCCAGCAGAAACGAGACACGCTGCTCTGGTCACTGCTGCTGGTGGCACTCTACCTGGCGGCGGGCAGGGTGGCAGAATTTAATCTGCTTACCGTCTGGCAGTCGCTGCCGCACTTCTTTGACTACCTGCACGAAATCCTGCCGGTGCTGCATCTGCCGCTGCTGTTTGCCGACGGCAAAACCGAAGGCTCGCTGGCTTACTGGGGCTATCGCCTGCCGATCCAGCTGCCGCTGATCTGGGAAACACTACAACTGGCGCTGGCTTCGACGCTGGTGGCGGTGGCACTGGCCGCGGTGCTGGCCTTTTTCGCCGCCGACAACACTCAGACGCCGGTCAGCGTGCGGATGACGATTCGCGCCTTTGTCGCCTTCCTGCGCACCATGCCGGAGCTGGCGTGGGCGGTGATGTTTGTGATGGCGTTTGGCATCGGGGCGATCCCCGGTTTTCTGGCGCTGGCGCTGCACACCGTGGGCAGCCTGACCAAGCTGTTTTACGAGGCGATTGAGTCGGCGTCGGATAAGCCGGTGCGCGGCCTGGCCGCCTGCGGAGCCAGCAAGCTGCAGCGGATGCGTTTCGCTTTCTGGCCACAGGTTAAGCCGGTCTTTCTCTCCTACAGCTTTATGCGGCTGGAGATTAACTTCCGCTCCTCAACCATCCTTGGGCTGGTCGGCGCGGGCGGCATCGGCCAGGAGCTGATGACCAACATCAAACTGGACCGCTACGATCAGGTCAGTATTACGCTGCTGCTGATCCTGATTGTGGTGTCGCTGCTGGATACGCTCTCCGGCCAGCTTCGTCGCCGTGTGACAGGAGACAGGACATGATAAGCACCGTTCCCGATATCGCGCTAATGAAGCAGCAGCATCGTGAACTCTTCGCCGCACAGCCGCGCTATCTGCGTCGCCTGGCGCTGATGACACTGGCGGTGCTGCTCTATTACCTCTTTTTCTTTTCGGTGTTTGGTCTGGAGTGGTCGCGTTTGCTGATGGGCTGCCAGCAGCTGGGGCGCTATTTCCTGCGGATGTTTGTCTGGCACGACTTCCTGAACTGGCCGTTTGGCTACTATCTGTCGCAGGTCGGCATCACCTTAGGGATTGTCTTTGCCGGCACGCTGACTGCCTCGCTGCTGGCGCTGCCGCTGTCGTTTCTGGCGGCGCGCAACGTGATGCACAGCCGAACCGCGAAACCGCTGGCGTTTCTGATGCGCCGTCTGTTTGACGTGTTGCGCGGCATCGACATGGCGATCTGGGGGCTGATCTTCGTCCGGGCGGTCGGCATGGGGCCGCTGGCCGGGGTGCTGGCGATTATCCTGCAGGATGTCGGTCTGCTCGGCAAACTCTACGCCGAAGGGCACGAAGCAGTGGAGCGTTCACCGGGTCGCGGACTGGGCGCCGTCGGCGCCAACAGCCTGCAGAAACACCGCTTCGGCATCTTCACCCAGTCATTCCCGCAGTTTCTGGCGCTGAGCCTTTACCAGATAGAGTCCAATACCCGCTCAGCGGCGGTGCTGGGCTTTGTCGGCGCCGGGGGCGTCGGTCTGGTTTACGCTGAGAATATGCGCCTGTGGAACTGGGATGTGGTGATGTTCCTGACGCTGATTCTGGTGGTGGTAGTGATGGTGATGGATGTGATCTCCAGCCGCCTGCGCAAGCGCTACATCAGTGGGAAGCCGGTACCGTTGTGGCAGCCTGCTGCGCGCGATTAAGCCGTTCGCTGCGCTGCCAGGCGCGCTGTAACGCCTGCACCAGCTGTGCCTGCTGCCAGGGCTTCGCCAGCCGTTCGCACAGCGGCAGCGTCACCGGCTGATGGCGCAGGTCCTGACCGCTGATGAGCAGCGTCGCCAGCTGCGGCCAGTTCTGCTGCGCCTGGCGGATCACCTCCGCACCGTTAATCTCGCCGGGCAGCATCAGGTCGCTGATCAGCAGGTCGATATCGGGTGTCTGGCGCAGCAGCGCCAGCGCCTCTTCACCGTCACCACACTCCAGCGTCAGATAACCCAGTTGATGCAGATGCTCACAGAGTGTCTGGCGCACCGCCGGTTCATCATCCAGCACCAGCACCAGCCGGTTACTGGCCGCCGCAATGTCCGTCTCAATGTGCACAGGCGATGGCGGGGCGATCACTGCGGCGACGGCGGCTTCCGGCGCACGTGGCAACAGCAGCCGCACCGTGGTGCCCTGGCCTGGCGCGGTTTCCAGTTCGATCTGGCCGCCTGACTGCCGTACAAAACCATAAACCATCGACAGGCCCAGCCCGCTGCCGCTGCCGGTAGCCTTGGTAGTGAAAAAAGGCTCAAACACCTGCTCACGAACCCCGGCCGACATGCCGCAGCCGTGGTCTATCACCTCGATTGTGACCCTGTCACGCTTTTCATCGCCCTCCAGACGGCGCTGATTCCAGATGCGCAGCCGGATTTCACCGCTTTGCTGATGCATCGCATCGCGGGCATTCACCACCAGATTCATCAGCGCATTTTCCAGCTGGCTGGCATCAATCCAGGCGGGCCAGCCGGGACGCTGCGCATCAATAATCAGCTGCTGACCGGGCAGCAGCGAGTGCTGCAGCAGCCCCTGCAGGTTATCCACCAGCGTCACCACCGACACCGCACGGGGATAGAGTGCCTGCTTGCGTGAGAACGCCAGCAGCCGCTGGGTCAGCTGGGCAGCGCGATCGGCCGCCTGCCGCGCCCGCTCAATCCGGCTGGCCAGCGGGCCTGGCGTCAGCTGGCCTTCGGTCAGCGCCAGACTGCCGATAATCACCGCCAGCAGATTGTTAAAGTCGTGCGCCAGTCCGCCGGTCAGCTGGCCGACCGCCTTCATCTTCTGGCTGTGCTGCAGCGCCTCCTCCAGCGTTTTACGCGAGGTCCGGTCCAGCACGGTATTGACCATGCCGCGCCGCGGGATTGGGCTGAAGCGCAGCTCCAGCGTACGACCATCGGCCAGCCGGATCTCCTGCGGTTCACCGGGATCGTGCAGATCCACCGCCAGCGGCGCCAGCAGTTGCTGCCAGGGAACGCCGCGATGCAGTTCATGCGGCGCGATGCCGAGCAGCTCCGCATACTGGGCGTTCCACACCACCAGCTGACCGTTGTTATCAAACAGCGCAAAGCCGTCGCGCATCGCCAGAAAGGTGGATTCCAGCTGATTACTCTTCTCTTTCAGCAGCCGTGAGGTGTGAGCCAGTGAGGCGGTGTTACGGGCAAAGACGTTAAACGCCCGCGCCAGCTCGCCCAGCTCGTCGCGACGTTGCAGCCCTGGCACGCTGACGTTCTGCTCGCCCTGCGCCAGCCGCGTCATGGCCCCGGCAATCGCCGTCAGGCTCGACCCGAGATTGCGGTAGATGTAGATACCGGCATAGCCGGTAATTGCCAGCGCCAGCAGCGCAAACAGCGCGATAAAGCCGATGATGGAATCCAGCTCACGGTGGGTCGCCAGGGTGCGCGCCTCACTCTGTAACGCCACCTGCTGCACCGAGGCGCTGATATCTTCATTCAGCATCGCCACCAGCGCTTTAATCCGGTAGGTGGCATAGGCGATCGCCAGGTCGCTCTGCTCCAGCGCCTCTGCCAGCGGCAGCAGGCGCTGCTGGGTAGCCAGCAGTCGCTGCACGTTTTCGCCGGTCACGCCCGTCAGCGGCACGTTGCGCCACTGCGCCATCACCTGCTGGAGCTGTTCGATGACGGCGATGGGCGAGGGTGTGCGGATCGCGATGGTGATCAGCCGTTCGGTTTGCTCCCGCAGCGCGGCATCCGGTAGCGTCCGCTGTTCCCGCTGTACCAGCTGGTCGATATGGCTGAGCAGAATCTGTGTCTGCCACAGGTCGCTCAGCATGTTGTTGCGCTGCAGATGACGCTGGTGACCGGTCAGCAGCAGGCTGTTAATCGTCTGTTCCAGCATCAGGCTGCGGGCGCGGATCCGGGCGATGCGCTCCGGCTGACGTGCCGCCAGCGGCGCACTGGCCAGCAGGCTCAGCGACTGCTGCAACGCCTGCTGATTCTGCTGCAGCCGCTGTGATTCGCTCTGGTACTCCAGCGCGCCCACCACCTGTGACAGCCGCACTGCCGCTGTCGCCACGTTGGCGGTATCCCGCGCCAGCGCCAGGCTGCCGTTCATGTCGGCCAGGGTCTGCGCCTGTGCCTGCTCCTGAATCGCCCCGGCATGACGAAAGCCCAAGATCGCCACCACACTGACCATCAGCGTGACTGATACCACCAGCAGATTGAACAGCAACAGGCGTCCACGTGCCCCGGCCTGCCACGGATAAGTGCGCTGCATCCCACGACCTCTTAATCACTGCAACGATGGGCCGAGTATAGGAGCGTGCAGGCGGGCGTTTATGACAAATATGAACGGGCGCTGACATTTTCCGTTTATCTGACGTTGCTTTACTGACGGCTATCCACAGTCCGCAGGAGCGAGGCGATGACAGCCACACCGATACTGGAAATGCGGGGAATTACCCGGCGCTTCGGCAGCTTTTATGCCCTGAAGGGCGTCGATCTCACGGTTTACCCCGGTGAGGTCCACGCGCTGATGGGGGAGAACGGCGCGGGTAAAAGCACACTGATGAAGATTCTGGCCGGTGCCTATACCGCCAGCAGCGGGGAAATTTTAATTGAAGGCAAGCCCTGGGCGCTGAAAGGGCCGAAAGAGGCACTGGCCGCCGGGATCACCCTGATTTATCAGGAGATCAACCTGGCACCCAACCTGACGGTGGCGGAGAACATTTTTCTCGGCAGCGAAATCGCGCCCGCCGGGCTGGTCAGGCGGCGGCAGATGGCCGAAGAGGCGCAGCGGGTCATTGACCGGCTCGGCGCGCAGTTCAGCGCCTGGGATCTGGTCAGCCGTCTGAGCATCGCCGAGCAGCAGCAGGTGGAGATCGCCCGCGCGCTGCAGCGCAACAGCCGCATTCTGGTGATGGATGAGCCGACCGCCGCGCTCTCCAACCGCGAAACCGAACAGCTGTTCGCGCTGATCAAACGGCTGCGCAGCGAAGGCATGGCGATCATCTATATCAGCCACCGCATGGCGGAGGTGTATGAGCTGTCCGATCGCGTCAGTGTGCTGCGCGACGGGGAGTATGTGGGCAGCCTGACCCGTGACCAGCTCAACGCCAGCGAACTGGTGCGGATGATGGTCGGACGGCCGCTCAGCGACCTGTTTAACAAAGACCGTGCTATCCCGCTGGGTGATATCCGGCTGGCGGTTAATCACCTTACCGACGGCGGCAAAGTGCATCCCAGCAGTCTTGAAGTGCGGGCCGGAGAGATTGTCGGGCTGGCCGGGCTGGTGGGCGCAGGCCGCAGCGAACTGGCACAGCTGATTTTTGGCGTGCACAAGCCGAAAGAGGGCGAGATCTGGATCGATGGCGAGAAGGTCACCATCCATTCACCGCGCGATGCAATTGCACGCGGCATCGGTTTCCTCACCGAAAACCGCAAAGAGCAGGGACTGTTTCTGGAGATGGCGGCGCAGGAGAACATCGTGATGGCGACGCTGGAACGTGACGCCAGTTACGGGATGCTGAACCGCCGCAAAGGGCAGACCATCGCCAGTGAGGCGATCGCTTCACTCAATATTCGCGTTCCTCACGCTCAGGTCCGGGCGGGCGGTCTGTCGGGCGGTAACCAGCAGAAGCTGCTGATTTCGCGCTGGGTGGCGATTGGCCCCCGCATCCTGATCCTCGATGAACCGACGCGCGGCGTCGATGTCGGGGCGAAAAGCGAGATCTACCGCATGATGCAGGAGATGGCGCGGCAGGGTGTGGCGATTCTGATGATCTCCAGCGAACTGCCGGAAGTGGTCGGGATGAGCGACCGCGTTTACGTGATGCACGAAGGCACCATCGTCGGTGAGCTGGAGGGCAGCCACATCAGTCAGGAAAATATTATGACGCTGGCAACCGGTGCGCATAGCGCGTCAGCAGGCGAAATCTAAGGAGACCACCATGACACAACTGGCCCGCACCAAAGCACCGACGCTGAAACGCGCCCTGATGGGCGATCTGCTGCAAACGGTGGGTATCCTGCCGATTCTGATCCTGATCGTGGCGGTATTTGGTTTTGTCACGCCGAACTTCTTTACTGAAGCAAACCTGCTCAACATCACCCGTCAGGCGTCGATTAACATCGTGCTGGCGGCGGGCATGACCTTTGTGATCCTCACCGGCGGCATCGACCTGTCGGTGGGGTCAATGCTGGGGACCACCGCGGTGGTGGCGCTGGTAGCATCACTGGATCCAATGCTGGCTTCCATGACCATTCCGATGGCGCTGGGCGCAGGCCTGGTGATGGGGCTGTTCAACGGCATCCTGGTCGCCTGGGCCGGATTGCCGCCCTTTATCGTCACGCTTGGCACCTACACCGCGCTGCGCGGAGCCGCTTACCTGCTGGCGGATGGCACCACAGTAATCAATTCCGATATTAACTTTGAGTGGATCGGCAACGGCTATCTCGGGCCGGTGCCGTGGCTGATTGTGATTGCCTTTGCGGTGATCGCCATCTGCTGGTTCATCCTGCGCCGCACCACGCTGGGCGTACATATCTACGCGGTCGGCGGCAATATCCAGGCGGCGCGTCTCACCGGTATCAAGGTCGGAATGGTGCTGCTGTTTGTCTACGGCATGAGCGGCCTGCTGTCGGGGCTGGGCGGTCTGATGAGTGCCTCGCGGCTTTACAGCGCCAACGGCAACCTTGGGGTTGGCTATGAGCTGGATGCGATTGCGGCGGTGATCCTCGGCGGCACCAGCTTTGTCGGCGGCATCGGCACCATCACCGGCACCCTGATTGGCGCACTGATTATCGCCACGCTGAATAACGGCATGACGCTGATGGGGGTCTCCTATTTCTGGCAGCTGGTGATCAAGGGCGCGGTCATCATCATCGCGGTGCTGATCGACAAATACCGTACCCGTCATCATGTGAGTTGAGTCTTAAAAGGGCGGATGTGCCATTACACCTCCGCCATCTAAAAAACGCCATTAAGTGGTTGGCACCTTGAAAACAGCAGGAGAAGGTCTATGCGTTTTAATCCGATTGTAACCGGGCTGCTGGCGGCGACGCTGTTCAGTACCGGCCTGGCTCAGGCAAAAGAACTCAAATCTATCGGCGTAACGGTCGGCGATCTGGCAAACCCCTTCTTCGTGCAGATCACCAAAGGCGCAGAGATGAAGGCGCGTCAGCTGGCGGGCGATAAGGTGAATGTGACGCTGGTCTCCAGCGGCTACGATCTCGGTCAGCAGGTGGGCCAGATTGATAACTTTATTGCGGCCAAAGTCGACATGATTATTCTCAACGCCGCCGACTCCAAAGGGATCGCTCCGGCGGTGAAGCGGGCGCGTGATGCCGGTATCGTAGTGGTGGCGGTCGACGTGGCGGCCGATGGCGCGAATGCGACCATCACCTCCGATAACACCGAGGCGGGCGCGATGGCCTGTAAATATATTGCTGACCGCCTGAAGAACAAAGGTAACGTGGTGATCATCAACGGACCACCGGTCTCTGCGGTGCAGAACCGCGTTGAAGGCTGCATGACCGAACTGAAAACCCATCCTGACATCAAGCTGCTCTCTTACAACCAGAACGCCAAAGGCAGTCGTGAAGGCGGACTGGAAGTCATGACCGGTCTGCTTTCTGCCAATCCAAAAATTGATGCGGTGTTTGCCATCAATGACCCGACAGCGATTGGCGCAGACTTAGCGGCGAAACAGGCGCAGCGCAGTGAGTTCTTTATCGTTGGCGTTGATGGCTCGCCGGACGGTGAAGAGGCGCTCAAGCGCAAGAATTCACTGTTCGTCGCGACGCCTGCGCAGGATCCACAGGTCATGGCCGCCAAAGCGGTCGAGATTGGTTATGACATTCTGCAGGGCAAACCGGCACCAGATAAGCCGGTGCTGATCCCGGTGAAACTGATCGATCGTAATAATATCGGCAGCTATCAGGGCTGGACGGTGAAATAAGCTTTAGTGCGGCACCTTTAGGGTGCCGCTCTCAGGAGGCCACCATGCAACGTTCAGAGGTTAATTATTACCTGCAACATACGCGCGAGTTTTTCCGACAGCAGGATGTGCATCTGCCGCCGTGGGCCGATTTCGATGTGAGCCAGTGGCGGGCTCAGGATCGTGAGGTCGCGCAGGAGATTCTGGCGTTGCGGCTGGGCTGGGATCTCACCAGTTTTGGCGCAGCTGATTTTCTGCAGACCGGGCTGACGCTGTTTACTCTGCGCAACGGTTCACCAGGCGGGCAGCCGTGGCATAAACCCTACGCCGAGAAAATAATGCACGTGCGGGAAGGGCAGCAGACGCCCATGCACTACCATCCGCACAAGATGGAAGACATCATTAATCGCGGCGGCGGGAATCTGATTGTCGAACTGCATAACCGCGACGGTGACGGGCTGGCTGACTCGCTGGTGGCGGTGTCGCTGGATGGCCTGCGCCAGACCCATGCCGCCGGTTCACAGCTGCGGCTCTCACCGGGTGAAAGCGTGACGCTGGAGGCGGGCATCTGGCACAGTTTCTGGGGGGAAAGTGGCTTCGGCGACGTGCTGGTGGGCGAGGTGTCGATGCCCAACGATGATGAAAACGACAATGTGTTTCTGACGCCGCTGGCTCGTTTCAACCCACTGGAGGAAGATGAAGCGCCGCGCTGGCTGCTGTGCAACGATTACGCGCACTGGCTATCCTGAGCGCGGCAGGCGTAATCAGGCAATCTGACTGGCACGCGTTGTTGAATCGGGTTTCACCACATCGGCCGAAAAGACATAACCCAGTCCGCGAATGGTGCGGATCAGGTTGGGCTGGTGCGGATTGATTTCGATTTTACGGCGCAACCGCATGATCAGCACGTCGATGGTGCGATCAAACACGTCGAGACTTTCGCTATGGGTCAGCTCCAGCAACTGATCGCGGGTAAGCACTTTTCGGGCGTGGCGAACCAGCGCGCGTAACAGGCTATATTCCCCCTGGGTCAGCGGCACCAGCTCGCGCTGCGGATTAAACAGCTGGCAGCGGCCATCATCCAGTTGCCAGCCGCCAAAACGCCAGCCCTCCTGTTCAGGGTCGGCCTGGGCAATGCGTCCGCTGCGACGCAGGGCCGCCCGGGTTCTCGCTACTACCACGCGTGGATTAAAGGGTTTGGCGATGTAATCATCTGCGCCCATCTCAAGGCCCACCACCATCTCCGCTTCAGAACCCATACCGGTCAGCATAATCACCAGCACTTCGGGTCGCTGACGCTGAAGCTGCTGCAACACCAGTAGCCCGTTGGTATCGGGCAGCATCATATCCAGCATCACCAGCGAGATTTCCGGGTGTTCGCTTAGCATCGATAGCGCCTCGCGTCCCTGATGACAGCGGTAGGCCGTTAACAGATGTTCACTTAACGCATCCTGCAAGACGTCGCAGACTGCAGGATCATCATCCACCACCAAAATTGCTGGCTTCATTGCGCGGCCTCAATGTTACGAAAGAGTTAATTCAGGAGTCTACACAGGCCAGAAAAGCTTGCTGAGGCAGCGTGCTGAAACGTGACCAGCTTCGCCTGTGAGAGTGCGGAAGCGTGCGCTGGCGCAGAGTTTTTCGGGGCTCGCCGTTTGCCGCAGGAAAACGATTGCGCGGCATCGGTGCATTGCACCATAATCGCGCCTCGTTTTGGTTCGGAATTCTCTTAGCCGTACCCGGCTCTGCCAGGTAATCGATTGCGTCGGTAGATGGCATGGCAATTGCTTTGGGCAGTGGGTAAGTCAGGGATTTCAGGCGATTCTGGCACGCAAGTATGCAGCGGCCAGCATCAGTGTCCCGGAAACAGAATAATCAGCATGCAAACCCCTTTGGCAAGTGAGACTGATGTCTCCTGTATCGAGAGATGATGATGTTAGAAAAACTATTCAAACTCAAAGCGCATAACACGACGGTTCGTACTGAGATTATCGCCGGGATCACCACCTTCCTGGCGATGGCTTATATTCTGTTTGTGAACCCAAGCATTCTGGGCGCGACCGGCATGGACAAGGGCGCGGTATTTGTTGCCACCTGTCTGGCGGCGGCGATTGGCTGCGTGCTGATGGGGCTGATCGCCAACTATCCGATTGCGCTGGCGCCGGGTATGGGACTGAACGCCTTCTTCACCTACACCGTTGTGCTGCACATGGGCTACACGTGGCAGATTGCGCTGGGTGCGGTGTTTCTCTCGGCGGTGATTTTCTTCGCGATGTCGCTATTTAAGATTCGTGAATGGATTATTGCCAGTATTCCGCTGCCGCTGCGCGCCGGGATTGGTGCCGGTATCGGGCTTTTTCTGGCGCTGATTGCGCTGGAAGGGGCGGGCATTGTGGTCGATAACCCGGCGACGCTGGTGGGCATTGGCGATCTGACTAAACCGGGTCCGCTGCTGGCGATGCTCGGCTTTGTGGTTATCGTGGTACTGGAAGCGCGTCGGGTGACGGGCGCAGTGCTGATCGGTATTCTGCTGGTGACCTTTATCTCCATGGGCATTGGTCTGTCGCCCTTTGCCGGGGTCTTCTCTGCACCGCCGTCGATTGCACCGACCTTTATGCAGCTGGATATTGCCGGCGCGTTTAACGTCGGCCTGATCAGCGTGATTTTTGCCTTCCTGTTTGTTGATGTGTTTGATAACACGGGCACGCTGCTGGGTGTGACCAAACGCGCCGGTCTGGCGGATGAGCAGGGTAACGTGCCGAAGATGGGCCGTGCGCTGATTGCTGACAGTGCGGCTGCGCTGTTTGGTTCGCTGCTCGGCACCTCGACCACTACCAGTTATGTGGAATCGGCGGCGGGCGTGAGTGCCGGTGGCCGTACCGGCCTGACCGCGATTGTGGTCGCCGTGCTGTTCCTGCTGGCCCTGTTTTTCTCGCCGCTGGCCTCCAGTGTTCCGGTTTATGCCACCGCGCCTGCGTTGCTCTTTGTGGCGGTGCTGATGGCATCGGGTCTGGCAGAGATTGACTGGAAAGATATCACCACCGCCGCGCCAGTCACCGTGACCGCGCTGACCATGCCGCTGACCTATTCGATCGCCAACGGTATCGCGTTTGGTTTTATTACCTGGACGCTGGTGAAGCTGTTGAGCGGACGCGCGAAAGAGGTGAATGCGGCGCTGGTGATCCTGTCGATTCTGTTTGTGATTAAGCTGGGATGGTTGAGTGCTTAGTTGTTGCCTGGCGGCAGGGAAGGTCGCTTAGCAGCGGGCGGATTTCGCTGTGCAGCAGGCTGGCTATGAGCGGGTTTCGCCTGGCTGCGGGCTGGCACACTGAGTAAGTTTCGCCTGGCAGCGGGCTTGCTATGAGCAGGTTACGCCCGCCTGGGCGATGGAGCGTTTCAGATCACTTAGCCGCGCGTAAGCACTGAGCGGGTTTCGCCCGCCAGGCGTTCGGGAGTTTCAGGTTGCCCGTGCAGGCGGACGGGTCAAGGGGCGGACGCCCGCCCCTTAACAATCCCGGCGTCCGGCTGCCTGCGCGCCCCGCTGTGCGGGGTGCCTTCGTCACGCCCTGCGGCCGACGGACCGTCCGGACTCGCCATCCCTGGCTCGTGCCGTCCTTTCGCCGACGTCCTGTCGGCTCATCCTTGCCTCTGGTTGTTCCTCAGCGCTGCGGACGCCTCTGGCAAACCCCTGCCGGTGGGTTTGTTACCCGGATGGGCGGGGCTCAAGTTACTGAAAGCGGGGAAAGATTCATAAGGTTTCGCTTTGTAGCAGGCTGACACTGAGCGGGTTTCGCCTGCCAGGCGATGGAACGTTTTAGATCACTTAGCCGCGCGTTAGCGCTGAGAGGGTTACGCCCGCCAGGCGATGAGGAGTTTCAGGTTGCCCGTGCAGGCGGACGCGTTAAGGGGCGGACGCCCGCCCCTTAACAATCCCGGCGTCCGGCTGCCTGCGCGCCCCGCTGTGCGGGGTACCTTCGTCACGCCCTGCGGCCGACGGACCGTCCGGACTCGCCATCCCTGGCTCATGCCGTCCTTTCGCCGACGTCCTGTCGGCTCCCGGCTTCCGGTTGTTCCTCAGCGCTCCGGACGCCTCTGGCAAACCCCTGCCGGTGGGTTTGTCACCCGGACTGGCTGGGCTCAGGCCGCTGAAAGCGGGGAAAGATACATAAGGTTTCGCTTTGCCGCGGGCTTGCACTGAGCGGTTTCGCCTGCAAGGCGATGGGGCGTCTTAGTTCACTTAGCCGCGCGTTAGCGCTGAGAGGGTTACGCCCGCCAGGCGTTCGGGAGTTTCAGATCACTTAGCAGCACGTTAACACTGAGCGGGTATCGTCTGTCGGGCTATGGGGTTGGCGGTGTCTGATACACTGCTAAACATTGCAATAGAGAGCATATGGCGGAGTTGTCGTTATTCGCGGCTGTTCTCGTTTGTGCGTTTAAATTATAAAAGCATTTCACTTGTGGCGTTTGTTGTTACTCGTTACTCCATTTCAGCGGTGTATTTAATTCCATTATTTCTCACATCATGGCTATCAAAAATCCGGGGCTCCACTGTACGCCAGCTCTAAGCTGACTTTCCCTGATGGCAAAACAAGAGGGGTTTCACACATACTCAGCGTTGAAAGGATCTCTGAGCGTTTTAGTTAGTTCAGGTAAGCTGATTTTAATGTTGAGCTGACGGAGCTGACGGAAAGTTTTCTTACGCTAAATCAGAGTTATTAAAATGCCTGTTTTAGCTGTGAATAAACCCGTGATAATTGCTGTTCTGGCCTGTTTAATAAGCCGGCTGCCAGGAGAGAAGAGATATTAAGGCGTGGTTAAATTTAGTCGCCGCCATCTCCCCCGTCACCACCGTTACCTCCCGCACCGCCGTCACCTCCCGTGCTGCCACCATTCCCTCCGTTCCCCCCTGCGCCACCAGCACTACCATTGCTGCCATCCCCTCCATTTCCACCGTTTCCGCCATCTCCCCCCATACTGCCGCTTCCTCCATTCCCGCCATTGCCTCCGGCCTGGCCATTCTGTCCAGCACCTCCGTTCCCGCCATTTCCACCGTTTCCTCCCAGGCCGCCATTTCCGCCATCACCGCCATTGGCTCCGGCACCACCATTTCCTCCTGGCCCTCCATTTCCGCCGATACCTCCGTTTCCCCCTCGTCCTCCATTTTCACCCGGACCGCCATTGGCCCCGGCACCGCCGTTCTGACCCGGTCCGCCATCAGAACCTGCAGCAGCATCAATGAGAATGACATTATGGTGTGAACTCAACATATCCGTTTTGTACTCAGCATGCGCATACGGAATGATGATTAGCGAAGCTAACAAAGGGATTGTTTTCATTTGAAAATCCTTTTCAGAAAACTTTCTCCACCGGTCCCTCCGTTACCACCCGCACCACCCGCACCACCCGCACCGCCTGCACCGCCCGCACCGCCTGCACCGCCTGCACCGCCCGCACCGCCTGCGCCACCCGCACCGCCTGCACCACCTGCGCCGCCCGCACCGCTTTTACTTGATGTATCGGGATTATCGGCACTCCCACTATTGCCACTATTGCCGCCATTGCCGCCATTACCTCCTTTTCCTCCGTTAGTACCTTCTCCCGGAACGCCTCCTTTGCCTCCCGCGCCTCCGTTTTCACCATTGCCTTGTTGTCCGTCTTTACCTGCTGAGGGCTGGAGGGAGGTATTTGAGGATGAAGTATTCATGTCGCTGGCAGTCTGAGCCAGGGAGTAAAACGGACATGCCACTGTTAGTACGGTGGCTAAAAATAATGGGTAACTTCTGGTAAGTTTCATGTGCTGTTCCTGTGCTAAAGTGATAATGCTCCTGCTATAACGGTTACAAACAGGAGCTTTTTAGTTAATGGATGCCAGACTATCAGTCTCCGCCGCCATCACCGCCGCCATCACCACCGCCATCACCATCACCGCCACCATCACCTCCTCCATTACCACCGCCGTTGCCTGCATCATTTCCGTTACCGTCACCACTCCCGTTAGCATTCCCGGTGCCGTTATTACTGTTATTACCCTGATCAGAACCGTTGCCGTTTTTACTGCCGTTATCATTATTGGAATTATTACCATTCTGGCTGGCGTTAGCGGCGCCATTACCATCACTTCCGCCAGCACCTCCGGCGCCGCCAACACCTCCGGCACCACCTTGCCCGCCTAACGCTCCTCCTGCACCCCCCGCGCCACCTGCGCCGCCGGCACCTCCCGCACCAGTAAGAATGAAGGAAGATTTAGAGGTATTGACGTCAATGTTTGCTGCACTGATATCAAATTGTCTGGCCATACCCTGAGCGGAGTAGAATAAAACCATACTCGCTAACACAGTCATATTTTTAACTTTCACAATGAATCCTCTTTAAGTGAGTAATTAAATTTATTATCTGCGCTGCCAAAGGTATGTTAATTTTCCTCAAATAATTCTTGTCAGTCTTCCTACGTTTTGGAGTTTCTTTATGCGTCCTTTATTTAATTTTTATGTGAAAGGCGGGAATGCATTGCCAGAATGTGGCACTAATTTTAAGAAATAGCTTCTACAGTCTGCTGTTATTTATATTGCACAGCAATTATGGAGTGACAAGCTCAATAATGATGTTTTTTGTTGCTGTGTATGTTTTTATATTTCGTCTGCAATATGCTTCAGTTATGTTACGGCTTTTAATTTCATCTGTTACTGCAGCTGATGCGCGAGTCAGGCAAATCTATTTCTCTCTGCGATTGCCCGGGCTATCCGTTCGTATCAAGGGCTGATGATGGAGAGTTTATTCGTGATGCATATCAGACCAGGGCTATCGTGCAGACGGGCACGCTCATCAACGCACTCAGCGCGTTTTCTGCCTGAAGGCTGGATTGCTACGGCCGGGCTGAAGCATCCTTATGCCGGTCTGTTCTGCCATATTCATCGTACTAATAAAGCATTCATATCCTGCGAGACGTCACAGAACCGGCCCGCGTTTAAAGTGATCTACAGAAGTTCCTGACGTTATTTATAATTATAATTTATGTATTCCTGATTTTTATTTCGGTGTTTTTTGCATGCGAAAAGCATCCAGGTTGTAGCAGCCTTAAAAGCCGCGCCTGCAAGGGTTAAATGAAATTTTTATGAGATGCAAACCAGTGTAGCGTAACGCAGTAATAAGTTAAGACAACGGTAAGCATAAGGTTTCTGATTGTTTATAACGAACAAAAAACGATTTCTGGTTGAACTGGAAAGCATCAAAGCCTGACAAATTTATGAGTTTTTGTGATGCTTTGCAGCGGTGCCATTAATTCTGGTTAATATTATTTATGTGATAAATATTCATTGAAGTTAAAAAAAGAGATGCCGATAGATCTATATCGCCGCCCCCCTTCAAGGAATGTTAATGAAAATCTCTACGCGCCTCGGTTCCGGATTTGGCACGTTAATCATCTTTTTCTCCATATGTATCGTTGTCGCTATTCACTCTTTATATCAGGCTAAAAGCACGCTTGAGTCAGTTGTTCAGGGTGATATGAAAAAAACAAAATTAATCAATGAACTTACCCTGGCGCAGCGCGATATGGCGATAACCGTCAGGAATTTATCACTCTTTTCAGATCAGGCTCTTATCCAGGAGCAGTCTGATCGTCTGGTTAAACTGAAGGCTAAATTTGCAGCCAGCAGGGATCAACTGAATACGATGATCAGCCAGTCTGGCGATACGGAAGAATATAAAGCCTTTGCGAAGATCAGTGACAGCGAGAAAAATGCTCTGGATGCCTTCAGTAACACCGTTCCGCTGGCACTGGCTAAAAACAGTGATATCACCGTTAAGTATCTGTTGGAAAAAGTCAGGCCCGCACAGGTTCCGCTGCTTGAAGGTCTTACCCTGATGAGTGAAATCCTGGCAAAGCAGTCGGATGACTCAGTTATTCAAAACGCGAAAAATACCGAAAGAGCCTACATCATCCTGGTGACGCTTTTAGTTGCGGCTATTTTGTTCGGCACGGGCACCAGCATCTATCTTATTCGTAAACTCATGAGCGAGCTTGGCGATGAACCGAGTACAGCGCGGAAACTTGCTAATGCGATCACTAATGGGGATCTGACCACACCGGTTAGCTTGAAGAAAAATGACACTCTCAGTCTCATGGCCTCTTTAAACAGCATGCAGGTTCGGTTACGGGATATCGTTTCAGAAATTAAATCAGGCTCTTCTTCAGTCGCCCTTTCTGCGAATGAGATTTCTGAAGGAAACAATGAGCTTGCATCCCGCACTGAACAGCAGGCCGCTGCCTTGCAGGAAACGGCTGCGAGTATGGAACAGCTCACCGCTACGGTACAAAATAACAGCAAAACTGCCAGGGACACAGCCAACTCAGCGAGAGATACCGCCTCGATTGCAAAACGAGGGGAAACGGACGTCAAACGAATGTCAGATACGATGAGTGATATTTCAAAAAGCGCGTCTAAAGTCAGAGATATCACCGCCGTCATCGAAAGCATCGCATTCCAGACTAATATTCTTGCCCTGAACGCAGCCGTTGAAGCGGCACGAGCGGGAGAGACGGGAAGGGGCTTCGCTGTGGTCGCGTCTGAAGTCAGAACGCTTGCACAACGTAGTGCGACTGCCGCAAAAGATATTAAAGCGTTAATAGAGCAGGCTGTCGGACAGGTTGAATGCGGCGTCACTGTTGCCAGTGATACGGGTTTGAGTATTCTCAAAGTCGTGCATTTAGTGGATGAACTGGCTGAATCCATGGATGCTATTGCGCTGTCGTCGGCTGAACAGATGCAGGGGATTTCTCAGGTGAGTATTGCAGTCAGTCAGATGGATGGGGTGACGCAAAATAACTCTGCTCTGGTAGAAGAATCATCAAGTGCTTCTCAGTCACTCTCTGAGCAAGCGCAGTCTCTCAGGCTGATTGTAGAGACCTTTAAAGTATAAATTGTCCCGGCGCTGACATGCGCGTTGGTTAAATTCCAAAGCAAGAGGCCGGTACTGCCTGTCAGCAGTACCGGCCTTATTCTCCGCATCAGGCGGTTAAACGCTTACCTGAAAGGCGGCTCATTAAAGGTACGCAACTTACGCGAATGCAGCTTGTCGCCCTCGGCGCGCAGCAACTCAACAGCGTGAATACCAATCTGCAGATGCTCCGAAATTGCCCCTTCATAGAAACGGTTCGCCTGACCGGGCAGCTTAATCTCACCGTGCAGCGGCTTGTCTGAAACGCACAGCAGCGTGCCATATGGCACCCGGAAACGATAACCCTGTGCGGCAATAGTGGCGCTTTCCATATCGACCGCCACCGCACGGCTCAGGTTAAAGCGCAGTGCCGAAGCGGAGTAGCGCAGTTCCCAGTTGCGGTCGTCCGTGGTCACCACGGTGCCGGTACGCAACCGCTGCTTCACCTCTTCGCCTGGCATGCCGCTCACTGATTTGGTGGCGTCATACAGCGCGCGCTGCACTTCGGCAATGCTGGGTACCGGGATATCAGGCGGCAGCACGCTGTCCAGCACGTGATCGTCGCGCAGATAGGCATGGGCCAGCACATAATCACCAATCCGCTGGCTCTCGCGCAGACCGCCACAGTGACCAATCATCAGCCACGCATGTGGACGCATCACCGCCAGATGATCGCAGATGGTTTTGGCATTCGACGGGCCAACACCAATATTAATCAGCGTAATACCGCGACGATTCGGCGAGGTGAGATGCCAGGCGGGCATCTGGTGCTTCTTCCACGCCAGATCCGAGAGCATCGATTCACTGTCAGCGGTGTCGGCGGTCAGCACCACATCGCCCGCGCAGGCCAGGCTGTCGTAAGGGGTACTGGGATCGCGCACCTGCTCGATCGCCCAGCGCACAAACTCATCAACATAACGGGTGTAGTTGGTGAACAGCACAAACGGCTGGAAGTGCTCTACGCTGGTGCCAGTGTAGTGGCGCAGGCGGGCCAGCGAGAAGTCGGTTCGCAGCGCGTCGAAGTGCGACAGAGGGGATTTTGCATCGGCATGGAACAGGCCATCGGCTGTCTCATCACCAATCTGTGACAGCTCGGTGGTCGGGAAGTGGCGCGCAATACCGGCGCTCATGGTGCGATCCAGTGACAGGTCGGAACCGTCGATCACGTAAGGGTAGGGGATCTCCTGGCTGGAGGGCCCCACGTCGATCTCCAGCTGATACTCCTTCTCCAGCATCTGAAGCTGTTCCGAAATATAGTGGCGCAGCAATGCCGGGCGGGTGATGGTGGTGCTGTAACTGCCGGTGTGGGTGAAGCGTCCCCAGGCACGCGTGCGGTTCTGCTGCGGACCGTCGCCGCGCCAGGTGATGCGCAGCTCCGGATAAACAAATAGTCCCTGCGCCCGAGCGGCGGCATCGGGCAGCGTGCCGTTTTCGGTAAAGGCTTTAATCGCCTCACGTAGCGCATCAACGGCGCCATCGTACAGGCGTTCGAGTTCATCCAGCGCCTGCTGGCTGGTCAGGTTTTTCCGTAGTGTCGGCATGGTTTCTCCTTCCATTTTTTTCCGCAATTTGCCCCAAGCTTAGCGGGTTTGTTGCGGAGATTGTTGAAGAATCTGTGATCGCCGTTTTTTTGCGCCAGCGAAGCGGGAATTCTGAGCAGTGCTGTTTTAAGTGAAGATCTGCTGCACTGAAAAACAGTAAGAAAATCTTTACTATCAGAAGGGGTGGTTCGCCACGTTTGAATGCGTTACCGATGAGGAGATGGCGGAAAAACCGCCAGCAGCAAAGCATGGCCAACCGATCATAACGTCAGGGAAATAATCAGGTTTGCTACAGCGGGCGGGGCAGTGAGGCAGATTGTGCCGTGGCGGCATTAAAAAGTTTGTAACCATGATTAATTTGCACCGGAAAGACTTTGCATATTTACCTGCCCACTATCATCATTAGAACTCCTGTCCAGTCTCTTCTGATTTGGTAATCCTTTGCAAAATCCCGGCGTAGCAGTGATGCAGGCGATCAAGCGCACGGCGTGGTACCCGAAACGCCGTTCGTATCGCACGCTCTACTGGCGTGAGATATCGCCATTAGCAGTGCCTATCTTTTTCGAGAACGCCTGTGTGCTATTGATGGGCGTACTGAGCACCTTCCTGGTCAGCTGGCTGGGTAAAGAGGCGATGGCGGGCGTCGGCCTGGCCGACAGCTTCAACATGGTGATCATCTCGTTCTTTGCTGCCATCGATCTCGGTACCACGGTGGTGGTGGCGTTCAGCCTGGCAAAACGCAACGGCAAGCGCGCCCGCGCCGCCACGCGTCAGTCGCTGGCCATGATGACGATACTCGCCTTTGTGCTGGTGATCGCCATTGAGTTCTGGGGCCATCTGATCGTCGATGCGATTGCCGGTGCCGCCGATCCGAAAGTCAAAGCGCTGGCGCTTAGCTATCTGCAGACTTCCGCCTGGAGCTATCCGGCCGCCGCCATCACCCTGATTGGCAGCGGGGCGCTGCGCGGTGCAGGTAATACCAAGATTCCGATGCTGATTAACGGCGGCATGAACATCCTCAACATCATCATCAGTAGCGTGCTGATTTATGGCTGCTTCTCGTGGGACGGTTTAGGGTTTATCGGTGCCGGGCTCGGACTGACCATCACCCGCTATATCGGGGCGATCGCGGTGATTTACGTGCTGATGATCGGCTTTAACGCCTCACTGAAAATCACGCTGTCGAGCTATTTCCGGCGCTGGAACAGCAGCATTCTGATGGAAGTTTTAGGTATAGGCGTGCCTGCCAGTATCGAGTCGGTGCTGTTCAACGGCGGCAAACTGCTGACACAGGTGTTTGTTGCAGGAATGGGCACCAGTGAGATTGCGGGTAACTTTATCGCGTTCTCGGTTGCGTCGCTGATTAACCTGCCGGGCAATGCGCTGGGTTCTGCATCCACCATTATTACCGGCACCCGTCTGGGCAGAAATCAGGTGTTTCAGGCAGAGCGTCAGGTGCGGCATGTCTTCTGGCTGGCGACGTTGTGTCTGAGCGCGATAGCGCTGCTGACGGTGCCACTGGCCGGGTTGCTGGCGCGGTTCTATACCAGCGATCCGGAGGTCATTGATGTGACGAAGCATCTGCTCTGGCTCAACGCGCTGTTTATGCCACTGTGGGCCGCATCCTGGGTGCTGCCCGCCGGCCTCAAGGGCGCACGCGACGCGCGTTACACCATGTATGTTTCGATGTTCAGCATGTGGTGCGCCCGCGTGGTGGTCGGTTACGTGCTCGGCATTATGCTGGGGATGGGCGTCACCGGCGTCTGGCTGGGGATGTTCCTCGACTGGACGGTGCGTGGCATCTTCTTCTGGTGGCGACTTAACAGCGGCAAGTGGCTCAACCGCTATCGAAAAATGATCGCGAAAACCGGTTAGCGCGTTGTTAACGCCTTTCCCCCGCCGTGGGGAAAGGCGTCATACCTCTTTCAGCACCATTAAAAATAACATCTCCGTCACATCTCCAGACTTTCGAACCGAATTTCAGACAGTTGCACAAAGCCAGTCTTCTCAGACAGGGTTAGCGTAATGCCTGCTGCGCAATGATGCAGACACTACTTATCAAGGTGACCCTATGATCCGTCTGAAAACGGCGCTGGCACTCCTGCCGCTGCTGTGTAGCGCCCCGTTATGGGCGACAACCTTTGTCTATGTCTCCAATGCCGAATCCGGCACCGTTTCCCGCTATCAGCTCAGCGAGGCGAATGGCAGCCTGCAATGGCGTGGCGATACGCCTGCCGGTAAAAAGATTATGCCGCTGGCGGCCAGCCCGGATGGTAAACGGCTCTATGGTGCGCTGCGGAGTCCGCCTTATTCGATCATCAGCTGGCGCGTCTCGGGTCCGCACGGTGACTTGCAGAAACTGGCGGTGACGCCGGTTGCAGCCAGCTTTCCGTGGATCACCACCGACAAAAGTGGGCGCTATCTGCTGGCTGCCTCCTATGACAGCGATATCGTCACCAGCAACCGGATTGATGACAAAGGAGTTGTGACACCCCAGGTCACGGGCGAGGTGAAAACCGGGCCGCATGCCCACTCGGTGATCACCGACGTCAGCAATCATTCCCTCTACGTCGGCAACCTTGGCGCGGATCGCGTGCTGCAATATGCCTTTGCGGATAACGGCGCGATAACGCCGCTGGGAACCGGATTTGTTCAGGGCGAGAAGAACAGCGGCGCACGACATTCGGTGATATCGCCCGACAATCGTTTTCTCTATAACCTCGCGGAGATGAGCGGCACCATTACGCAGTTCCGTCGCGCGACGGATGGGTCGCTGACGGAGCTGAAAACCTGGCCGAATGCGGTGGCGAAGAAATATAACCTGCAGCATGGCGAGCAGCGCCCGGCGGGCTACAGCGATCCCACGCCGCGCATCTGGGCAGCAGACATTAAAATCATCCCGGACGGACAATTTATCTATGTGACCGAGCGCACCTCCGGCACCGTCAGCGGCTACCGGGTTGATAAACAGTCGGGTGAGTTAACACTTATCGGCAGCTGGCCGGTTGAAAAACAGCCGCGCAGTATTGCGATTGATGCGCAGGGTAAATGGCTGATCGTCAGCGGGGAGAAGAGCGCGGTGATTGGCAGTTACGCCATCGATCCCGCCAGCGGCGAACTCAAACGGGTTGCTGAAGCCCCGGCTGGTAAAGGCGCGAACTGGGTGACGTTGATAACGCAGTAACCGTTTTGAGCAGCCGGTGTCTGGCACTGGCTAAACAGATGGGGGCTGCTTATGCCATTTCCGGCATAAGCAGCGCAGAAATTTTTGCTTCAGATTGGGCGTGTAAGCGGGTTAACTCAGAACATCAACTGATGCGGAGAGCCTGAAATGAAACAGAAACTGATAGCCTGGTTTGAACAGCTGCTGAGCGGCCCTGTGGCGAGTGAACGTGTGCATGATATTAACGTGGAACTGCTGCTGCCGCTGAGCCAGCTGTATGGACTGGAATATTATCCGGCAGTGCATCGCTACCATGAAAAATAATGGTTGTTGTATATTGTCTGGTTAAGGCCCGCTACGTTGCGGGCCTTTTTGCATCTGTAGTGCCCGAGTCATTTCAGCCAGCAGGCTTCACCACGAAAAGCAGTAATATCATTATTTTTTATCCCACTTAATACCCCAGCGCCGTTATATGAATGAGTAATCCGGCGCGGATCTATATTCATCAGTGCACGCCGTTACATCCATTCCCTTAACACTCATAAATGAGCTCTGCACAAAGAAAGTGGCTAAGTCATTACAAATTTGGCTTAGAAAACGTTTTATCACCGCTAATTTTACTTTTTGTAAAACCACATCATTATTTTAAGTCAATAAGGAACTTCCGATTGTTAAGGTGGTAATCTGCACGCCTGTGCTTACATAAAACTTACAATAAGCGTTGTTAATCCTTCGATGAAAATGCCTGAAACAGGGAAGTGGCTGGTTTTCGGAGCCAGTTTGTTTATCAGCAATGTCATGGCTGCACCGGTCACGCCGGGCGATCTTGACGTTATTCAAAACCAGCAGCAGCAGCGGTTGCAGCAGGATCAGCAGCAGCGTGATGCATTAACACAGGCGCATCAGGTTGAGCTGCAAAAAACTGAATCGGCGCCAGCCAGCGGCCCCTGTTTTGAAATCAACCAGATTTCACTGCAACAGGCGAGCTTAATCACGCCTGATACACAGAAGAGACTTGTCGCTCCCTATATCAATCAGTGCCTGAGTCTGGACCGTATTAATCAGCTGGTACGCGCTATTTCAGAGTGGTATGTCCAGCGTGGATATATCACCAGCCGGGCCTTCCTGACAGAACAGAATCTTTCCCACGGGACGTTAAATATCACCGTACTGGAAGGAAAGCTTGAGGCGATTCATTTGCAGGGTGCCAGTGCACGTCAGCTGAACATGGCGTTTCCGACCCGTGCAGGTCGTATTTTAAATTTACGCGACATTGAACAGGGTATGGAGCAGATAAACCGGCTTCGTACTTCGCCGGTTCAGATTGAAATCATTCCCTCGACTCAGCCGGGCTATTCCATTGTTAACCTGATCAGCACCCCCGAGTTTCCTCTGACGCTGGGGCTGAATATGGACAATAGTGGCCAGCGAAGCACCGGCGTCGGTCAGCTTTCCGGCTCGCTGGTGGGTAACGACCTGCTGGGTGTTGCCGATCGCTGGTTTGTCAGCGGTGGTCGCAGCAGCGCTTTCAGCGACTGGCGTGATGCGCAAAATTTCCAGGCGGGTGTCAGCGTACCTTATGGCTATGGGCTGCTGGATTACAGCTATAGCTGGAGCAACTATCACAGCCGCTTTAGCGCCAATAGTTTCGACTGGTATAGCTTCGGCGACAACATCTCTAACCGCCTCAGCGGATCGTGGGTGCTGTTCCGCAACGGGCAAATCAAAACCGGCCTTCAGCTTGGTCTGAACCATTACGTCAGCCATAACTGGCTGAATGAGACCCTGCTTGAAAGCAGTAGCCGCAAACTGACCAGTCTGCAGATCGGTTTTAACCATACGCAAAAAATTGCAGGTGGGGTGGCCACCCTGAACCCGATGCTGAGCCGCGGGATGGCGTGGTTTGATGCGGAAAGCGACAAGGGTAAAAGCGACGATTTTCCGAAAGCTGAATTCCGCAAATGGAGCGTCAGCAGCAGCTTTCAGCGGCCAGTCACTCAGAAAATGTGGTGGCTCAGCAGTTTTTACGCTCAGTGGTCGCCGGATCGCCTTTATGGCAGCGAACGCCTGACGATTGGTGGCGAGAACTCGGTTCGCGGCTACAAGGAGCAATACCTTTCCGGCGATGTTGGCGGCTATCTGCGTAACGAACTGAATTACTCGCTGTTTACCCTGCCTGCAATCGGCGAGGTCAGCACCACCCTGGCGCTGGACGGCGGGTGGCTCCAGAGCGACAAACAGGATCGCTACGCAGCAGGCACGCTGTGGGGCAGTTCGCTGGGACTTGGCACCCGTAACGCGCATGTCTCCACTCAGCTGTCGCTGGGTATCCCTGTCAGCTACCCCAATTATCTTGCGCCCGATCGCCTCAGCGTTTACGCGCGTGTTGGACTCGTTTTTTAAACAAAGGCCCCGATTATGGATGATCAATTAAAGCTTTCACTGCCGCGTCGTCTGCTGAGCTATCTCATCTGCTCGCTGATCGCGTTTCAGCCACTGCTGCCCGCCTTTTCTGCGGCGATAGCGCCCGTCACACCAAGTACCAACGTCGATGCTGCCGGGAATGGCGTGCCGGTCATTAATATCGCGACGCCGAATGCGGCGGGCCTGTCGCATAACCAGTACCAGAATTACAACGTGGGCCAGGAAGGGCTGATCCTGAACAACGCAACCGGCCGGTTGACGCAGACCCAGCTGGGTGGACTTATACAGAACAATCCGAATCTCAAAGCAGGGCAGGAAGCCCGGGCCATTATCAATGAGGTGGTGGGTGCTAACCGTTCACAGCTACAGGGCTATACCGAGGTAGCGGGTAAAGCGGCCAACGTGATGGTCGCAAACCCTTATGGCATTACCTGTAACGGCTGCGGCTTTATCAATACGCCCAACGTTACGCTGACTACCGGTAAACCGCAGCTTAATGCGCAGGGCAATCTGCAATCGCTGGAAGTGACGAAAGGCGCAATCAGTATTGAGGGTAAAGGACTGGATGGCAGCCAGGCTGATGCTGTCTCAATCATCGCGCGCGCAACCGAAATCAACGCAGGCATCCATGCCAAAGATCTTAATGTGACGCTGGGCGCAAACCGGGTCGGTGCTGATGGCAGCGTGACACCCATCGCGGGCGAAGGTGCTGCGCCATCGGTTGCTGTAGATACCGGCGCGCTGGGCGGTATGTACGCAAACCGCATCCATCTGGTCTCCAGCGAAAACGGCGTTGGCGTCAATCTCGGCAATCTTAATGCCCGTCAGGGCGATATGGTGCTGGATGCGCAGGGTCGGTTAAGCATCAACAACAGCCTGACCAGCGGCACCCTGACTGCCAGAGGCAGCAGCATCGCCCTGCAGGGCGAACATAAAGCCGGGGGCAACGTCGCGCTGACAGCGCAGCAGGATATTGCCTTAAACGCGGCCTCGCTGGGCAGCGACGCCTCGCTGGACCTCAACAGTCAGGGCAATATCACGCTCAAAGGCAGCAGCGTGAAGGCAGGCCAGAATGTGCGTCTCAGCGGTGCTAACCTGAGTATTGATAACAGCAGCAGCGGTAGTGCGGTAGACACGCTGCAGCTCTCTGCCACCTCTCAGCTGGACAATGCCGGTCAGCTCGCCGCCGCAAAAACACTCGATATTCAGGCCGCGCAGATCACTAACCGTGGCAGCCTGGCCAGTAATGGTGACGTGCAGGTTCGCACTAACACTCTGCAACAGAACGGTAAGCTGCTGGCTCAGGGTAAAAATACTTTGGCTGTGAGCGGACAGCTGACTAACCGCGATGAAATCAGTGGCAGCAGCCTGAACATTCAAAGCGGCACTCTTGATAACAGCGGCAAGCTGATCAGTACGGGTGATGCCACGATCACGGCTAATCGGCTGAATCAGGACGGGATCTTCTCCGCACAGGGCAACGCACTGTTCAGTGTTGCGGATACCTTCAGCAACAGCGGCAATCTGGTCAGTCAGCGTCTGCAAATCGATGCCCCGACCCTGAATAACAGTGGCGAGATGGTGAGCCATGGTGATGCCGTGATTAACAGCGATACGCTGCAACAAAGCGGCTCCATCACTGCAGGCGGTGACGCGCAACTGACCGCTCGTGGCAGGCTGGAAAATCAGGGGGCCATCAGCAGTCAGAACGCACTCATCCTGAACAGTGCACAACTGCGTAACATGGGCTCGTTAACCGCACCCAATCTGACGCTGACCGCCGGGCAAATCAGTAACGGCGGCCTGCTTCAGGGCTCTTATCAGCTCTCTTTACATGCCGGACAGCTGGATAACCTTGCTGCGGGGACGATCAGCTCCGACAACGATTTTGCGCTCGATTTGCCACAGCTTAATAACAGCGGATTGATCACCAGCGGCAAAACATTGGTTGTCAGCGGCGACCAGCTGAACAACAGCGGGGAAATCAACGCTGCCAGCCTCAGCGCCCGGTACGGGCATCTGGATAATCAGCTGGGTGGCAAACTGCTGGCCAGTGACCCACTCCAGCTGCACGGCGATGTACTGACTAATCAGGGCATCATCGCCGCCGCAACGCTGAATAGCGATGTCAGCCAGATCAATAACAGCGGAACACTCCAGGGCGACAAGGCAGTATCGTTGCAGGGCAGCGGGTTAACCAACAGCGGCACGCTGCTCAGCGCAGGCCAGCTGAATGTGCAACAGCAGACGCTGGACAACAGCGGACTGATGCAGGGCAAACAGCTGACACTGAATGCTGACCGCTGGCAGAACAGCGGCAATGCCCTCAGTGAAGCCGACGCCGACCTGCAAAGCGACACGCTGGTCAATAGCGGCAAGATTCTGGGACAACAGGGCATCGCGCTAAAAGCGAATCACACTGACAACAGCGGCTGGCTGATTGCCCAGGCGCTGATGCTGCGTGGTGACATGATTAACAGTGGCCTGATTCAGGGTAATCAGCAGATTACCCTGGAAGGCGACCAGCTGGATAATCAGCAGGGCGGACAGTTGCTGAGTGACGGCACCCTGAACGGCAACATCACTTCACTGAATAACCGCGGCGCAATGCAGGCCGATCAGATGGCGTTAAATGCGAAGGCGTTGCAGAACAGTGGCACTGTTCGCGCCGGAAAGGCACTGACAGCCCAGGTCGGGGGTGTGCTGGATAACAGCGGAAGTCTGATCAGCCAGCAGCAGATGAATTTACAGGCTGGGGAGATCGATAACAAAGGCACACTGGCGGCAGATAACCTCAGCCTGCATGCGCCAGTGCTCAGTAACGCCGGTCTGCTGCAGGGCAACAGCACCTTAACGCTGGATCATCAGCAACTCCACAACCTCCATGGCGGCCAGTTAATCGCCGGAGGACCGCTGACGCTGACGTTAGATCAACTGGATAACGACGGGCTGCTGCAGGTTAACGGTAAGCTTTCAGTCAACGGCAACCGTCTCAACAACAGCGGACGCCTGCTGAGCGATGACCTCGACCTTCAGATTGCCGATACGCTGAATAACAGCAGCACGGGACAGATCGTGACTGGCCAGCAGGCCGACCTGCAGGCACAAACGCTCAGTAACAGCGGCCAGATTGCGGCACAGCAACTCAGCGCCAGCGGTAATACGCTGGAAAACAGCGGGCTGCTTCAGGGCGACACGCTACTGGATCTCGGATTTGCTCAGACCCTCAACCACAACAATGGGCAACTGCTGAGCGGCGATCGACTGATCGTCACGGGCGGCAGCACGTTCAATGATGGCAGCTGGCAGGGCCAGCAGCTCGACGTCACGCTGGATTCTCTCGACAATCGCGGCAGCCTCAATGGCATCAGCGCCTTGCGCGGTAATATCGCCACCGATCTAATCAACAGCGGCATGCTGGTCAGCCAGGGCAATAGCGACCTGAATGCCACCACGCTGCGCAACAGCGGCAAAATAATGGCGGACCGCCTGGGGGTGCAGGGCACCAGCCTGAACAACGATGGTCTGTTACAGGGCAACACGGCGCTGACTGCTCAGGCCGATAACATCACGCAATCTGCCGGTGGCAAAACGCTGAGCGGCGGAACACTGACGCTGACCGCGGGTCAGCTCAACACCCAGGGAACGCTGCAGGGCGAGCAGGCAACGGTTAACGCTGACAACTGGCTGCATCAGGGATCGCTGCTGGGCAGCAAAGATCTGAACGCCAGCATCAGCAATGAACTGCATAACAGCGGCTCATTGATGAGTCAGAACACCGCACAGGTTACGGCGAACATGCTGAACAACAGCGGCTCACTGCTTAGCGAAGGGGCGATGGTGCTGAACGGTGCCGCGCTGAATAACAGCGGATCGGTGCAGGGCAAAACCCTGACCATTTCACCCGCCAGCGTCATTAATCAGGGCAGCCTGATTGGTCTGCAGGCATTGACGTTTGCCGCTGCGCCACAGGTGGCCGGGCGAATGCTGCTCAGGGCGCTGGCCGCGCCATCACGTCAGCTGCTCAATAATCAGGGCGGATCGCTGCTGACGCAGGGCACGCTGAACATCAACGGCGGGGACGTTGTGAATAACGGAAGCTGGCAGGGACAGCAGATCCTGCTGAATGCCCGGCAACTGACCAATAATGGCGCGATCCAGAGTGCGGATGCGCTGCAACTGATTCTGGCGGATCGCCTTGATGCGGGCGCTGGCAGTAAGATCTCAGCGAATGGCACTGCGGCACTGCAGGCACTGACGCTGACCAATCAGGGTGAATGGATTGCCAGGAACCTGACGCTACGGGGCGACACGTTAAACAATAACGGCTCAGTGACCGGTGTGGAGGCGCTGACTGTTGGCCTTAACGGTGCACTGACTCAGCAGCAGGATAAAACGCTGCTCAGCGCAGGCAGGCTGACGCTTCAGTCATCCTCACTCAATAATGCCGGACGCGTGCAGGGCGGCGACCTGCAGATCACCAGTGGTGCGGTTGAGAACAATGGGCGCTTACAGGGTGACAACAGCCTGCTGGTCAATGCCGGTGGACGCATCACCAACGGCGGCAATGGCGCCATGATCACGCAAAACGCCCTGACGCTGACCGGGCCTGAACTGTTCAACTATGGCCTGATTCAGGGCAATGGCAACGGTGTCGCGACAATAACCGGTTTAACGCAAAACGATGGCCGGTGGCTCTCGGGTGGCGCGCAGACATTGAATACGCCGCAGCTGAATAACAACGGCTGGTTACAGGCATCTCAACTCATCCTCAATGCGACTAATGCCAGCAACAACGGTACGCTGCTGGCCGACGGCCAGGGTGCGCTGACCGGCAATGGCTTCAGCAACCAGGGCACGGCCCAGGGCGGTAACCTTGAGGTCAATTATCAGCAGGTAAACAACAGCGGCACGCTGCTGGGTAACAACCGGCTGAGTGTGATGGGCGCTCAGGTCAATCAGCAAAGCAGTGGTCGCCTGTTCAGTGGCGGCAATTTGCTGGTTCACAGCAATGGCTTTGATCAGACCGGTCAGGTTGTGGCGCTGGGTGATGCCACACTGGAGATCGCGAATGGTTTTACCGGTCGCGATGTGCTGGCTGCGGGCGGGCGACTCTCCGTCAGCAGTAATGGCGCGATAGACAACCAGGGCACGATGCAGGGTGGGGCGCTGACGCTGAGTGCAGGCGGCGATCTCACTAATAATGGTCAGCTCACTACCGGTTCGGGTGACAGTGCGTTAAGCGGCAATCGTATCGCCATGAACGGGAATGGCAGTCTGCAGGGCGGCGGGAATATTAACTTAGCCAGCCGCAGCGATATCACTGTTGATGGTTTTACGGGTACGTTGGGCAATCTGACCCTCAGCGCACCGGGCAGCATCGTCAATAACGCGCTGCTCTATGCGGCCGGCAATCTCTCTCTTTTTGCCAACAGCATCCGCAACCAGCGTGCCAATATGCTGGCAGGCGGCAGTATGTGGCTTCAGGGCGACGCGGCAGGGAACGCCAACGGCGAGGTGATTAATAACTCCGGCACCATTGAAACGCAGAACGGTGATATCACGATTAATACGGGGCATTTGCTGAATACAAGGGATGGGTTGAGCACCTCAACATCAATTCAAAAGAGTCCAGATTTACCTTCATGGTTAGGTAAGGATACTGTTTATATCACACTGGGATCCTTAAAGGCTGATGAGCTTGGCTTCTATACCAAACATGTTAGGTCAGGAGGCAGCCCGGGTAAGGGGAATGGTTCCGATGATGATCATTATTATCTCGCACCTAATGCTAAGGGTGCCCTTAAAAAATATTTAACTAACACCATATTCAATCATGTTAATGCAAATGATGGTGCTGGCCGGATTGCATCAGCTCGCGGGTTGCAAATTTCAGCTCAAAAGTTAGAAAATCTTGCCAGCGATATTCTCGCTAATGGCGATATCGTTTTATCTGGTAATCAACTAAATAATCAGTCTTTCCAGGACGGTCAGCAGAATGAGTATACAACTTATAAATACTCGGGAAATATTGGTGGGAATTTTACTAAAAATATCGACCTTGCATTTTTCGATCCCAAATCTCAGCGGTGTTGTTTTCGACAAAATACTACTGGCACTCAGGTTAAGTATGTACTTACAGGCCAGCCCAGTTATGAAGACGTTGGGCCCGTTCAAATCTACCGCGCCGTTATCCAGGCCGGAGGCAATGTCTCTGCTAACTTCAGCGGCGATATCAGCAACACTAACACCACAGCGAATGCCGGCTGGAACGGTAATACCCTTTCGGCCCCCGCTTTACGCGGCTTAACCGCTGCAGGCACCGCAGGCGCGCAGTCTCATCAGCCACTGGCAACTGCCGACAAAGCCGCAATCAATACGCCGCAATGGCGCGATCAGCTCCAGAATGCGTTACAGCAGGTGAATGGCGCAGGTGCGCTGGAGACCGCATCACAGGGCAGCGCATCGCTGACGCAATATGCAACTGCGGGTAAAAACAACGCAGCGCTGGGTAAAGCCATTAACCTGACGAACGCTGCTCAGGGTCCTGCGTCGCTGCATAACTATAAGGCCGCTGAGGTTGATATCAGCGCCTATCCATTACCCTCTGGCGAAAACGGCTACTTTGTTGCGTCGAACACCAATAGCCGCTATCTGATTACCGTTAACCCCAAACTCAATGGCCTGGGCCAGCTGGATCAGAGCCTGTTTGGCGAGCTGAATGCAAAACTGGGCAAACAGCCTGCCACCACGCCATTACAGGAAACGCGCCCTCAATACACAGACGAGAACGCCTTCCTCGGTTCCTCATACATGCTGAGTCGCCTTAACCTGAAGCCAGATTATGATTATCGTTTTCTCGGTGATGCGGCGTTTGATACCCGTTACGTCAGCAATGCGGTACTGAATCAGACCGGTAATCGCTACATCAATGGCCTGGGATCCGATCTCGCCCAGATGCGCTATCTGATGGACAACGCTGCGGCGGCGCAGCAGTCGCTGGGACTGGAGTTTGGTGTCTCACTCTCTGCCGGGCAACTCGCCTCTTTAGACAAGAGTATGGTCTGGTGGGAAGCCACCACCATCAACGGTGAAACGGTGATGGTGCCGAAGCTCTATCTGTCGACAAAAGATGTGGAGATGCGCGATGGCAGCGTAATTGCCGGTAACAACGTGACGCTGAAAGGCGGGAACATCACCAATACCGGTAGTAGCGTGATGGCCAAAAACGATCTGACTATCGACAGTCAGAACACGCTCAGTAACCTCAACGCCGGTCTGCTTCATGCTGGTGGCGATCTGCAGCTTAGCGCACTGAATGATATCAACAACGTCAGCGCGACTATCAGCGGTAAAAAGGTGGCACTGGAGAGTGTTAACGGTGACATCAACAACCTGACTACTTCACAGCTCTGGCATCTGGATGCAGGCAACGGTAAGGGTGCGAAGAAATCCTATACCGAAACCCTGAGCGGGCCAACGGCGAGCATCACGTCACTGGATTCTCTGAGCCTTAAGGCGGGCAACGATATTACCGTCACCGGCGCTAACCTCAAAGCGGGTGGCGATCTGCTGCTGAACGCCTGGAATGATATTGCTATCACCGGGAACCAGAACGTCACTGGCAGCGCGCAATCCGGCTTCGGAAACCGCTGGCAAAAAGTTGACCCAACCAGCACAACCACCGTCACCACAGTCGGCAGCCAGATCGTCGCAGGCGGCAATATGGCGATGCAGGCGGGCCACGATCTGACTGTTACCGCCAGCAACATCAGCGCAGGTAAAAACGCGGCGCTGGCAGCCGGTAACGATCTTAATCTCAACAGCGCGACGACCAGCCAGAATGATGTGAAGGGCAAACGTGAAACCCATTCAACCGGTCTGGATCGCACGACGCTGACCAGTGGCGGCGATTTAGCACTTCAGGCCGGACGCGATCTCAATAGCCAGGCGGCAGGCATCGCCGCAGACAAAGACGTGACCTTACAGGCGGGACGCGACGTCAATCTGCTGGCGGCTGAAACCGGTTCTGGTAATAGCTACAAATCCGGTAAGAAGGTTGAGATCAATGAGTCGGTACGCCAGCAGGGCACTGAAATTGCCAGTGGCGGGAGTACGACGGTTAAAGCGGGACGGGACATGGTCGCGGAAGCGGCGAGAGTAGATGCACGAGGCGATCTTGCTATTCAGGCAGGACGAGACGTGGCTATCACAACGGCGACCGAAAGCGATTATCACTACGACGAAGATACAAAAGTTAAGAAAAAGTTGTTCTCTAAAAAAACCACGCACACAGTTCATGAGAACTCAGCAACAACTGAACAGTCTTCGGCGTTAAGTGGTAACAATGTCGCGATCGTTGCCGGACGTGATGTGGCTGTAACGGGTTCCAGCGTGGTAGGCGATAACAACGTTGCGCTGAAGGCAGGACGTGATCTTGCTATCACTGCGGCCACTGAAGAGCAGCATAGCTACAGCCTGAAAGAAACCAAAAAGAGCGGCATGATGAGTGGCGGAAGTATTGGCGTGACCTTCGGTAGCGCTTCCACTCGCCAGCAGCTCAATCGCGACGGCACCACCCAAAGCCAGAGCGCCAGCGCCGTAGGCAGCACCGGCGGTAGCGTCACGCTGATTGCCGGTAATAATGCCCATATCGGCGGCTCTGATGTCATCGCTAAAAAAGACATCAGCGTGGTCGGTGGCTCCGTGGATATCGATCCTGGCAACGATCTTGTCAGTCGTCGTCAGGTATATGAGCAGAAGAAAAGCGGCTTAACTCTGCAGCTTACCAGCCCGATTACCGATGCCCTATTAAGCCTTGGGGAACAGGCAAAATCCGCCAGCGAGGCGGGCGACGATCGCCTCAAAGCACTGGGTGCGGTAAAAGCTCTGGAAAGTGGCTGGGCGATGTCGGGCGCAAAAACCATGCAGTCTGGCCAGGCGCTGGCCAACGGCAACATGAACCAAGCGGGGATTAAAATTGAGCTCAGTGTCGGCGCGAGTAAAAGTAAATCCTCATCGGAATATAACGCCAATGCCGTTAAAGGTAGTTCACTCAACGGCGGCGGCAACATTGCCGTGGTGGCGACCGGTGCCAACGGCAGCAGCGGTGATATTACGCTCGCTGGCAGCGGCATTACCGGCAAAAATGTCACGCTTGCTGCGGCGCACGATCTCAACCTCTCGGCGGCAACCAACAACACCGAACAGAAGAGCAGCAATAAAGCTTCCGGCTGGAGTGGCGGCGTTCATGTCGCGATAGGTAATGAAACAGGTATTGGCATACAGGCCAGTGGCTTTATGGCCAGCGGCAAGGAGAACGGCAAAACCACCGATTACGTTAACAGCCGGGTGAACGCCAGCAATGACCTCACCCTGAGCAGCGGCAACGACACCGTGCTGTCTGGCGCGCAGGCTCTGGGTAACCGGATTGTTGCCGATGTAGGCCACGATCTGACGATGACCAGCCTGCAGGATACCGATGATTATCAAAGCAAGCAGCAGAGCGCCAGCGGCGGCTTCAGCTTCACGTTCGGCAGCATGACCGGCTCCGCTGGCCTCAGTCTGAGCCAGAGCAAAGTGAACAGTGAGTATGCCAGCGTCGGCGATCAGAGCGGCCTGTTTGCAGGGAATGGTGGCTATGACATCTATGTTGGCAACCACACCCAGCTGAATGGCGCGGTGATCGCCTCAACGGCGCAGTCCGCGAACAATGCGCTCTCCACCGGTACGCTGGGCTGGTCTGACATCGACAACCACGCTTCTTACAAAGCCAGTAGCTCATCCATCAGCATGGGTGGAGGTAACGAAGATAATAAAATGTCAGGCGGTGCGATACCAACCTCTGCTAATACCCATGGCAGTGCATCTGGCACCACCCGTTCAGCCGTGGCGGACGGTACCATCACGGTACGTAACGGTCAGGCTCAGACACAGAACCTCGCAGACCTGAGCAGAGATACCGACAACGCCAACGGCCATATCGACAAGATATTCGACAAGGATAAGGTCGCACGCAAGCTTGAGTTTGCACAGGGAATGCAGGAGCTGGGTCAGCGTGTAGCAGGCGATGTCAGCAGCTACAAAATGCAGGCTGCTGAAGATGAAACCAGAGAAAGGTTGCTGAAAGCAAACCCGCAATATGCCAGTTATTCCAAAGCAGAATTAAACAATCTCATTGTAAATGATGCGGGCTATAAGGCCGTGGCAGAAAAGTGGGGCACTGGTGGCAGCTATTCCATGGCAGCAGCAGCGGTAACTGGTGTGCTGGGTGGCCTTGGCGCAAGTAACCTCGGTGCTGCTGCAGCAGGTGGAATGGCGCCTTACATCGCCAATAAAATTAAGCAAGCTACCAGCAAAGTTGTCGACGGACAGGAGCAGACTAACGTCCTGGCTAACACCATGGCGCACGCGGTTGCGGGTGCCGTACTGGCGCAGCTGGCGGGCAACAACGCAACAGCGGGTGCAGCCGGTGCTGCGGGTGGCGAGCTGATGGCCAGAGCTATCCTCAGCTCAATGTATCCCGGCAAGCAGGCCAGCGAACTGACGCAGGAACAAAAGCAGGTTGTCAGCGCGCTCGGCCAGCTGGCTGCGCAACTGTCCGCGGGAGTGACTTCTGGTTCTGTTGAAGGTGGGATTCAGGGCGCGGTTGCCGGTAAGAATGCGGTTGAGAATAATACGCTGGGAAGTGATGATGATGATGATGAATTCAAGTTGGAACACGGCAATCGCCCTGTAAAAATTATTTCTTTCACTCCGAAAAGAATTGGAGTGGTGGATGATGATGGCAATGTGAAGGGAATGGGCGGTATTATTCCTGGAGGTCCAAAAGGCGCAGGTACGTCTCTGGGGCGTGGTCTTGCCTACGATAACCCATCTAACCTTATCCAAAGCCGTGTAAGTGAAATTCAGTCACAAATACCTGCGAATTCTCAAGGCCGAATAACTATGGGTGTTGCGGTAGTAGAGGATGCCAATGGTGTTCGCTCTGTTCTGGTTAGTACAAGTGAACCTCGTGGCTATCTTCGTCCTGGAGTGAGTTTGCAAGAAGGCGAAAAAGTAGTTGTTGGAACTGGCCACGCAGAAGCGGATATAGTCAGCTATGCCAACGCTAACGGATTGAAAGTTGTTGATATCGGTGCGACACGTCCTGTCTGTGCATCATGTCAGAACGTAATTGAGCCGACAGGGGCCAATGTGTCAACGCCATTAAAACCACTGCCAAAGGCTAAAAAATGATTATGCGTTTAGAAATGGTTGAGAAAGGACTTGTAGAAAAACTTAAGTTGGTCAGTGAGGAGCAACGAAGAGTTGCTGTAAAAGTGGCTTGCGAACTTGCTTTTCAGGCTTGTCCAGTAGATGTGCCTATTGTTGTCGAGTCTCTTAGGCAACTACTGTCTGGTAATAGACTCACAACCGATCAGGTTTCTGGGCTAGATGATTTAGCTGCAAAGTTAGATGAGAAGTATTTTGACTTGCAAGACAACCTAGATGAAGGGCAAAGCTTAAATCTAGAAGGTCTTCAGTTGTTTAGTCAAGCTCGTGCTGTATCGGCGCTGTCCTTAGCTGGTGGAGAAAATTCGCTTATGACAGCGAGCGAAGCAATATATGAAGCATCGTCAGCCGTTGATGATGGAGCCCATATTTTCAAAGCAGTATATTCGATTTTGCCAGAGTCTTAATCATCGGGTGTTTTGCTTTGGCTGAGATCCGGCGCACTCTTGCGCCGGTATTGCAGTTTCTGTGACGCTCTGATTGCACTCTTTTTGCATCCTTTCTGCAGTTAAGTTGCATCCCTTTTACACCCATCCTGACGACCTATGGTTTACCTGCTCAATACGCCTGACCTGCTCCCCGTTGATTAACACACCGCGATGTTAGTAATGTATTCATAAGCCACATGAGTACATCCCCATGAAGACGCGTTTTTCCGAGGAACAGATCATCAGTATTCTCCGCGAGGCCGAAGCCGGGGTTTCTGCCCGTGAGCTCTGCCGTAAGCACGCCATTTCCGACGCCACATTTTACACCTGACGTAAGAAGTATGGCGGCATGGAGGTGCCTGAGGTTAAGCGCCTGAAGTCACTTGAGGAAGAGAACGCCAGACTCAGGAAGCTGCTCGCCGAGGCCATGCTGGATAAGGAGGCGCTTCAGGTGGCTCTGGGTCGAAAGTACTGACGACAGACCAGAAGCGCGAAGTCGTGGTGTTGATGTGTGATGCGACCGGTCTGTCGCAACGTCGTGCCTGCAGACTCACAGGTTCGTCCCTGTCGGCCTGCCGCTATGACGCTCAGCGTCCGGCGGCTGATGCCCATTTATCAGGGCGTATCACTGAACTGGCGCCCGAACGAAGGCGGTTTGGTTACCGGCGCATCTGGCAGTTATTGCGCCAGGAGGGCCTTCACGTCAACTACAAGCGGGTATACCGCATTTATCACCTTAACGGCCTGGGTGTAAAGCGCAGGCGACGCCGTAAGAGTTGGCGAATGAGCGGCTTCCGCTGCTTCGCCCGGATGCCTCCAATCTGACCTGGTCAATGGATTTCGTCATGGATGCACTGGCCACCGGTCGCTAGAACAAGTGCCTTACCTGCGTCAATGACTTCACAAGGGAATGCCTGACTGTCACTGTTGCCTTTGGGATCTCAGGCGTGCAGGTCACGCGTATTCTGGACAGTATTGCGCTGTTTCGCGGCTATCCGGCGACGATAAGAACTGACCAGGGGCCGGAGTTCACCTGCCGCGCACTGGATAAATGGGCCTTTGAGCATGGTGTTGAGTTGCGCTTAATCCAGCCGGGTAAGCCAACGCAGATTGGATTTATTGAGAGTTTTAACGGACGGTTTCGCGATGAATGTCTGAATGAGCACTGGTTCAGCGATATTGTTCACGCCAGGAAAATCATTAATGACTGGCGGCAGCACTATAACGAGTGCCGTCCACATTAAGCACTGAATTATCAGACACCATCAGAGTTTGCAGCACGGTAGCAAAATGGAAAATGTGAAGGTAAACAAACCGACATTACTAATGACGGTTGTATATAATACTGGAGGCAGGTCAGGTTGGCACGGTTATCCTATACCCGGTACCGAAGCATCTCCAAAACTTTTACGCGAATTTTTTGCTCGTGGCGATATAAGCAAGGCGGAATACAATAAATTGATCAAAGGTAAATAGTGATGAATATTCTCAAAATAACATTGCTGGGTAGCGAGACACAAACTGATCCAAAGAGCATCAGCTTATCTATCAATTCAAAATTCCACTAAAACCCAATGGACAGAAATAAACCGCGCCATCGAATATGGTAAATCCCAGGGCGTCAAAGTGACGGTAACTCAGGTGAAATGATGGAATTTAATAAAGATCAAGATTATTGGGCTAATGCTTTTGTTACCAATGAGTTTTTGAATATTGAGACTTACTCAGGATTAGGTATGACGAGAAGAGATCCCTTGTTCCCATCTCGTCTATTACCACTTGATATAGATGATAAAACTTTGGGAGAGGAGATCTTACAAGCATTGTTTGATAGCCGAACATTAACCGAACTTGCTGATCGTGTAGAATTTTTTGATCTTGAAAAAGGCAAAGAAAAATATGCAATCTGGATAGCTAAGTTGATGGAAAAATATGGCTATAAAACTAAACGAGCATTGTTTAAAAATATGAAAAAATGTGGTATTCATCTGGTAAATAATCAGATTACTATTCGTCCCAGCTACCATGAAAAGCTGGAAGCCTGGAGCGGTGCCAGGATCAACGAATCTGATTATGTGGTTCTTCCTGTAGACAGTTCCCCAGACGAAATCGGTGCCGGTCTGCGATTAGCCCTAAGTCGCTGCAAAGGCTAGGTCAAGATCCCGGTTCGCACCGGGATCTTTTTACCAGCAGATCACTTCCCAGCCAGCCGGATAATCAGCTGCCCCGCCTCCGGGATCACCTCGATCTTCTGCCCGGTGGTAAAGCCCAACGGCTCCAGCCAGCGGCCCTTGATGGTGAGCTGGGGCAGGGGGTTCGGCTGCCCCCTGTTAGGCCGGTATCCGACTTTGTAATAATGCGCGGCGGTTGTGACCGTGCGGGTTCCTGACTTATGATGCATGTCAGCCATAATTAACTCCCGTATAGTTAGTTGTGGTCAGCGGCTGCTGCGGGTTGCCGCCCGCTTCAGTCGCGCTAAAAATTTCTCGTTAAGCGCTTCCTGTTCTGATTTAACCTGTTTAAATATACACCTTCTGCTGCATAAACTCGCTGAAAGCGAGATAATAAACTGCGAGGCACCTCTGTAAAACGGATTATTTTTTCCGAGCAGTATTTCACTTATCCCTTCTTCCTGAAGTGCTTCAGCGCGAGGAAAAAAATCAGGCCTAATCGGCAGCTATTCTATCGCAGCCGTGACGGGTGTGCTGGGTGGCCTTGGCGCAAGTAACCTCAGTGCAGCCGCAGCAGGTGGAATGGCGCCTTACATCGCCAATAAAATTAAGCAAGCTACCAGCAAAGTTGTCGACGGACAGGAGCAGACTAACGTCCTGGCTAACACCATGGCGCATGCGGTCGCGGGTGCCGTACTGGCGCAGCTGGCCGGCAACAACGCAACAGCGGGTGCAGCCGGTGCTGCGGGTGGCGAGCTGATGGCCAGAGCTATCCTCAGCTCAATGTATCCCGGCAAGCAGGCCAGCGAACTGACGCAGGAACAAAAGCAGGTTGTCAGCGCGCTCGGCCAGCTGGCTGCGCAACTGTCCGCGGGAGTGACTTCTGGTTCTGTTGAAGGTGGGATTCAGGGCGCGGTTGCCGGGAAGAATACTGTTGAGAACAATACACTAGGAAATGATGAAGAGGAGTTGCAGCGGGAACATGGTAATCGCCCGGCTAAAATAATTTCTATCAAACCCGTACAAGCTGGAATTGTAGATGATGAGGGCAGTATCAGGTCGGTTGGGGGTAAGGTTATATTGCCTGTTGCTATCAAAGACTTGCCCGCAACAACAGGAAAGGCCGGAACATCCAGTGAGTCAGGTAAGGATGCAAAAGTCGTAGAGCCTTATATTACAACTAGTCCTATAGCTGTTAGTGGCACAAGAGCAATTGATAAAGCGCAAAGCTACGAAAGTGGCCTTAGAGAGAAATATGGTAATGTACCTTACACAGAGCGTCAGTACACAACTATTATCAGTGGGAGCGTGTTAACGGTGTGGCTGATAATGTAACTATTATCAACGGGCAACGGAATGCTGTTGAAGCTAAGTTTGTAGAGGATTGGGGCAACTCGCTTCGAAACCCAACAAGCTCAGTGGGTTCAAAGCCTTGGTCAGTTGCTGAGCAGACTAAAATGTTAGATCAAGCCAGGAAGTATTCGGCTGCTTTCGAGGGTGGAGTTATTTATCATACTAATAGCCCAGAGTTAGCCGACCATTATTCAAAATTGTTTGCTGATGCTGATGCTGGTGTTAATAAATTTAAATTTATAATTACTCCAGTTAAATGATGAGGTGGTGTGTTGACTAGATTTGTAAAAGAACTGGAGAAGGCTTTAGGCTCAAAGTTAGAAGCTTCTGACTCTCGGGTCATTCCTGGAACAGATGGTGCAACCACCAGGAAAACGGTTTATTTCTCTGATGATGGAAAAAATAAATTTAGGAAGCAATTTAAGAATATCACCTGTTTTACTGATCCTCCTAATGCAACTGAGGGTGGAGTCAACGAGGCTGGCTGTAGTATAACTCCAGTAGAAGGCCCGCTCTTTCATGCTATTGAATACCATGGTAATATTGAAGGGTGGGAAAAGGATATTAAAGCAGGTGCAAAAGGGCTTGGGTTGCTATTGGCCAATATTGATGGCGATAATTTTGTTATTTCTGATGGCCGATCAGTCCCGCTGTCAGAATGCAAAATTTTATTATACTAAGCATTTCTTATCTTTAATGCCGGCATAATGCCGGCTTTTTATTATTTCAATATGTGTTAAATTTATTGATTGAAAGTATATTAAATTTTATTTTTTTTGCACTACTCTCAGTTTATAATTTTTTTCGAAATTAAATATTCTTAAATATAAATTATCCTATGTTCTTTTCAGGTTAAATATACCTCTTATGGGGTGAGGTATATTTAAACTCAAACCACTTTAGGAATTTTTAATTTTTTAGATATTTCCTTTCCAACGGTATGTTTGCGCGTAACTGACAATAATATTATGCGAAAATAAATTGGTGCACTGGGTGGGATGGCGCCGTATAACGCCAATAAAACTAAAGACGCAACCAGCATATTAGTCGACGGCAAAGAGCAGACCAATACCATGGCGCATGCGGTTTCGGGGACCGGCAATGCAGGCCAGGCGGTCGCAGGCGGCCTTAATCCGTGGGCAGCTCAGCTGATTAAGAAGGAAACGACCGACGCTTCCGGCAACGTTGATGTGGCAACCAATGCCATGGCCCATGCCGTGTGGGGTGCAGTATCATCGCAGATGTCGGGCGGCAGTGCGGCAGCGGGTGCGGCAGGTGCCTTCAGCGGCGAGCTGGCCACACGCTATATCGCAGAGAAATACTGGGGCGCAGATACCCCGGAGAAGATAGCAGCTCTGGGGCAGGAAGACCGCGAGCAGCTGAGCCTGCTCGGCACGCTGGCGGCAGGACTGGCGGGCGGAATGGCGGGCAACAGCAGTGCTGCGGCGACGAGCGGCGGGATTGCGGGTAAAAATGCGGTTGAGAATAATGAGCTGTCAGGTTTAAGTGGATTTGGTAGTGGTTTCTGGAGTAATAATCAAGCACAAGGATCCCTGAAAAATAACACTAATCTTACAGATGAGACTGGTAAGGTCCTGAATCCGGCAACACCAGAAGAAATTAAGTATGCCTCTGATAAACTGGTTTCGGGAGATTTACCTGCCGGACAGAACCCGGCAACAGGCTTATTAACAGCGCGGGGAGCTGGAGCTACTGCTGTTGTTGCACCTGTTCTGTTACCATCTGGTGCAACGGCCGGAAGTATTATCGGTGCAGGTGCTATAGGTGGTTCTGCAAATATTTTGAATCAGCTACAGAGCGGCGACCCCTTCAGTGCCACTGATGCACTTATTGCTACAGGTATCAGCGGACTCACTCAGGGTAAGGGGTTCTGGTTCACTGAAGTAGCAGGTATTACAGGTGCTTATGCAGGGGCTAAGTTGCAAGGAAAAGAGGCACTTCCAATTGTAGCTGGCGCTGCTTTTGGTACGGGGGTTGGGGCTGCAGGAGGCAAAGCAGTAGAGGTTGGAAATAAATACCTACCTTTAATTTCAGAAAAAGCAGCTGGTTTGGCTGGAGCTGTGATTGGTTCCGGAGCTTCAGAGGTCGCTGGCTCTGAACTTCAAAAACAGTTGGAGAATAAATAATGAAAAATATAGCATTAGCCATAAAGTTAATATTTTATTTCTTTCTTATAACCACATTAACTTTATTTTTAGTTAGGTTAGGTGTGGCATCTGTTTTTATGATAAGGAATGGAAGCTTTTCCTTTGAATGGCGAGAAAATTTATTCGATTCCATACAAAGAGGTGCCGTTATTGGTTTGGTTTTAGGTATTGGTATTTTGTTTTTATCTAGTCTAAAAAGAAGGTAAGTTGAGAATAGTGCGCGAAGGGGTGACCAGGCGCGCGCAACAGTGAAACAGGCAGCTGAATGTCTGAAGAGAAAAGTTTGGGAAAAGCTGGGGGAAGGGATAACCTCTTCTATCGCCAACGGCATTATCAATGCACTTGCAGATACCGGGTCTGCGGTTGCTGCTACTTTTAGGCAGGTGTCACTGGGGAACCAGCTGGCGCTGGAAGCCACTGGCGGAATGCTTGCCGGAACTATGTTGCCGGGTAAGAAAATACCGCATGTAAGCACTGGTATTATTTCTGAAAGTGTAACTTTTAGTGCAAAGCAGTGAGATAAAAATTTCAAGCATGCCATTTATTTTGACATTGTTACGGCGAAGAAAAATCCAGAAACAATTAAACATTTCGAAATAGCCATTAAAAATCATATGGATGATATAGCTACTTTTGAAAAAGGTACTTATGGCTTTGTGAAATATTCGAAATTGTAATTTAATCCGACAACGAACAATGCTGTTATTATTGATAAATCCGGTGAGTTTATCACAGGATTTAAAGTGTAGTCGGGAACGCCGTAATACGATGATTTCATGAAAAACAGAGTGTTACGATGAGTTGTTTGCTAATGGATTTTTCTAAGGCGTTTGTCGATGGAAGATTGTCGGCGGATGTGTTTTCAGAAGCTTATATTGAGCTTTGGCGCTTAGAGCGTGATAATAAAAACATGCTTAACTATGAATTTAAAACAAGTGAAAATTTATCGAGTATATTTTGCTTGGCTGATTTGTATAATCCACATGATGATCGTGAAGATTATGAGTTTAGCGAAGATAAATTAAGAGATGAAGTGAGGAGATTAATTTATCTTAATGTGGAATGAGCTCCGATCTGAAGGGCTTGAAATTTGTATCAGTCATCTCGCTAAATGCCCGTTATCACGCTTGAAGTTCGGTGCAATACTGGTGATGTGCCTCGCGATTGGAAATTTTCGCCACCTTCTTCCTATTGATATTGAGAGTAATGCGCTATGTGCTCCAGAGGTTAAGAAAAGTCAGGGTATGAAATGGTGGTTATTGTATCTGTATGGAGAAAAGAAACCTCAGGTGGCGATTTAAAAGCATAATGGATGTTCCCTGTAAGCACTTACCTTGATCAACGCCACTTTTCATCAACGACTAATCTAAAAAAAATGTCGCTATGCCATTAAGTAATATTACCGTGGTATGAGCAGGTAAGTCCAGTTTTGAAGGTGGATCTCAAATACCACCTACAAAAGTTGAAATTATTAGACCGGATAAAAAATCAGGATTAAATATGTCTATACAAGATGTAAAAACGATTGACTCTATTGGTATACCGAACGATAGCCAGGATACCGTAAGCTTGGCAATTTCAGACCATCTTGTATGGGGTGAGCCAATTGAAGAGCATTTATACACACTACAGGAAAAAATAAATTCCTATGTGGCCTTTATCGAGAGTGGTGAATTATATGATGCTTTTCCTGAATCAAAAGGAAAGTCGGTAAAAATAATTGAGGTGTATTTTAAATATGATCTTCCAGAACAGGCTTTTTATTTCCTGAAGCAGGTTTCTGATATGCTTAAGAGTATAAATATAGGCCTAAAATATAAGGTGTTACAATAATGCTTTCTCGCTCTGGGTAAGATTTTTCAATAGGTTAATTAGTGAAATTGATTAAAAAACAGGTTGTAAATGGTAATTTTTCGCATCACAAGAGATCCCGGCCCTTGCGTCGGGATTTTTTAATTGTAGTCACTAATGCTCTCCTCTTGTTATTATAATTACAGTTTTCTAGACAGTCATAACTTTTAATTATGCTGCGCGGATGATAACTGCTCCTTACACCCAGTTGCTTTTGATAATGAGTTCGTCTTTATTAAGTATACAATCCACCCCCATTTCCTGCAAATGCTTGCCGCGTGCGATATTCATTTACAGCGTAGGTTTATAAAAAAAATTAATTCTTAGGATTTTGCTTCATATTACGGCAGGAATTTTTTTAGTCTATGTGTTTAACAACTTTATTCAATTCTCCCAAACACAAAAGATAAAAGCCCAATACTTAAGTAGCAGGCTTTTATCTTTCACTAGCATCATGCTTAGTGCATTAACTGACTCACCAGTCCGGTAAGATCAGCTTTTTTATCCACGACGCCCGCCGTTGACGCTTTATCCACCAGCTGCGGCAGATATTTCGCCAGCAGATTCAGTGCATCGCTGGTGTTGATGCCCATCCGCGCAGCCAGCTGCTCAATCGCCTCAGAGTTAATCATCTTCTGCACCAGGTCGCTGCTCAGCGCCACGTTCTGCTCATCACCCAGCCAGGAGTTAACCACCTCACTGTACTCGCCGCTCTGCAGATGACTCACGATAGTATGTAAACCGCCTTGCTGCTCAACCCACTCCAGCACACCTTTCACTTCCTGACTGGTCTGATTATTCAGGCCGCACATGGCCAGTACTGTTTCCAGTAAACTCATTCTGTTATCCCCTTTAACTTAATCTATTAAGACTGTTTACACGCTCTGATTTTATGAATGACAAACAGCACAATAATTGAACCCACGGTGGCAATAGCAATGCTGTAAATATTGAAGCCATCAACCTTGCCAAAACCCAGAGCGGTACTGACGACACCGCCAATCAGCGCACCGATAATACCCAGAATAATGGTCATGAAAATGCCCATATGTTCTTTGCCTGGCATAATACATCTGGCGATAATGCCGGCAAGTAATCCAAATACAACCCATGACAATATACCCATCATTAACATCCTCTGTTTTTATATTATTTACAGCAACGTTTAGCAGTGGTTTAACCCATGAATTAAAAGCGGGTGTATCGTACGCCGCGTAGTGTTTGTCTGGCAATCCTGTTTTCTTTATTAAACTAAACGTATCAGAAACGATAGGGGAGTAAATATGAGCATTCTGGATAATATTAAAAATATAGGCGATGAGTTGTTACATGCTGTGGATAAAAATGTTGAAGATAAGTCTGTCACCGCCGCAGGGAGTAATCGTACATATACGGTTAAATCAGGCGACACGCTCAGCGCCATCGCCAGGCAGTTTTACAATGATGCATCCCAATACATGAAAATCTTTGAGGCGAATAAAAACCTTCTCAGCAGCCCGGATAAAATTGCACCGGGTCAGGTACTGACCATTCCTGAGTGATAATTCGTCATTAGTATGAGCCAGCTGGCGCAAATATTGCCCGGCTGGTTTTTTATTTAAAGCCAGCTCGTCATAACACCATGACAGGGTTGCGCCATACAGCATGCGTTGATCCAGACTTAACGGTGGTCTCGGTAATAGCAGCCGCAGACGAGCTGAGATGAACAGTCAGACAGGAAGAGAAAACTGGGATCGCTGAAAAGCAAAAAACCCGCTCAGGTTTCCCTGAGCGGGTTTTTCTAATCTGGCTCCTCTGACTGGACTCGAACCAGTGACATACGGATTAACAGTCCGCCGTTCTACCGACTGAACTACAGAGGAATCGTGTGAACGAGGCGAATATTAACGGCGTCGCCCGAAGGTGTCAACAGCAAAAAATACATTATCATTCAACTGGCTAGCTTTAACGCAAAGCGATCGTGATTTAAGCAGTTTGCGCAGTGTCAGCGGCGATTCTGGCCAGGGGATCCTGCTGGTAAAACTGGCGCAGATGCTGATACATGGCGGGAAAGCGTTCGGCCAGCAGAACCGGAGCCGTAAAGAAATATTCAGAGAGCACGGCGAAGCACTCAGCCGGATCGCTGGCGGCGTAGGGATCTATCGTGGCGGCCTGTTCACCCACCAGTTCAACTTCACTCTCAATCTCCGCCATCGCGGCACGCAAATCCTTCTCCCAGAGTGCGACGTCACGCAGCGACATGACCGGAATACCGCTGGTGTAACCGCTGCCGCGGGCATCCAGCTTGTGCGCAACTTCGTGGATCACCAGATTAAAGCCGGAGAGATCGAACGAGTCCTGAATATCGAGCCAGTTGAGTACGACCGGCCCCTGCGTCCAGCTCTGTCCGGCGTGAACCGCAGGCGCGCTGTGAACCAGCCCATCGTCATCCTGCCACTGATCGTCCACCTCGAACGGCTCGGGATAGATCAACACATCGTGGAAACCGTCCAGCCACTCCAGACCCAGTTTCAGCACCGGCAGGCAGAACAGCAGGGCGATCCGCACACTGCGCAATTCATCCAGCTGAACACCGTCGAGCGGCACCAGCTTTTTCTGCTGCAGAAAGCGCTGCGCCAGCTCAACCAGCGCCTGCTGTTCAGCCTCATCCAGCTGGCTGAATATCGGCTGCGCCAGCCCATGCTGCCATGGCAGCGCGGCCAGGGTGGCGTCGTTATGCGTTTTCCAGGGCCATTTAAACATCGCAACTCCCGCACAGAACCGGACTATTTCGCTATCCTGACGCGCCAGACATAAAAATGCCAGCATCGAAAACACCATGCTGGCACTGTGCATCTGGCGACAGGGCTAAGGGCCGTCTATTCAACCCGTTAGCACGGTCGTTGTCTGTGATTCAGCCCGCAAAGCGTGGGGCCGGGGCGTCAGTTGCGCTCAATACGATGAAACTCAATCACCCACACCCAGGGATTCACTTCCCAGCTGGTCGCACCATACTGTTTTTCCCAGGCTTTACGGTACGCCTCTTTGGGCGATTCAGAATTGACGTTCATGGTGAAGAAGTTGTTGAGGAAGTGCGAATCGGTCTGCACACCTTCCGCCATAATGTCATCTTCACTGATGTCCTGAATTTTCTCGGCGCGCACGCCGGTAATTTCCAGATTGATGCGGCTGGCCCAGCGCGGCATATGAATGGCGGTTTGCCAGCCAAACTGTTCCGCTTCCGGCGTGCTCAGTGCATGCTGGCCCAGCTCGTTGCTGTCTGCACGATACTGGCAATATTCTGGCTGGCGGAAGGGCGTCGGATCGCGTTCATAATCGGCCAGATACTGCTCGGGTACCATCGGGCCACGCCAGGTTTCACGCACCCAGAGCACGTCACCCGGTTTACCGTAAGGACACTGATAGCTGATGTCCGTCATCGACATCATTTTATAACCATGCAGATGATTAGCACTCACATCGAAAGCGTGTACGCCCTCGTGATGATCCTGTCCCGGACCGAAAGCCTGAGTTTTCATAATGCGCCGGGTTTGCGTTTGCTGGCCAACCAACAGGGCACGAACACGCTGTTCGGAAAAAAGAATCGGCCGTTCTTTCATGGATTACCTCTTTTTATTAGTAGAACCCGGTTACTGCTGTAAAAGTCCATTTGCTTCACATCTGAGAGTTATCATAAAAGCTTTAAATCATTTTGCTTAATAATTTGTCGGCTGACTGTCACTGTATAATTGTCACTTTAGTAGTTAAAAACCAGCAAAATGCAAAAAGCGCACCAAAGCTTATCACGCAACTGGCAAAAAGCGACGAATAGCCCGGATACAGTACGTTATAACCGTAAAAATAGGAACCTTTTCAGACTTTTTCACCTGTCATAACGTGCAGTTTTACACTTAATCGCGTGACAAAAAAACGCTGAGCATGAGGCAGGAAGTTGGTTAAGATCGAACCAAACATTACGCCTGTTAAACTAATTTTCTTAGCAGCAATTCACTGAGGAAAGACTGAAAACAGCCGAAATTGCGGTTATTGTGTAACAGAGATGCTATACAGATGATCCAGATCTCATTTTTCTGCCCGGAATCGCTGGCAGCGCTGCTCTTTTCAACTGCACTGTAAAAAAAGTGTCATTAGCCAGTCGCTATGATGGCTTGCCGTTTGCGCACTGATCGCGACAGAAAAACTGCTGTCGATCACTACAGGGAGATAGATTATGTCACTCACACTCTGGCAATCTCGCTATGAAAGCTGGTTTCAGGCGAACTGGATCCACGACGACGGCGCGCACGATATCGCCCATCTGCGGCGTGTCTGGATGAGCGCACAGCGAATCATGAACGGCACGCCCGCTGATCCGCTGGTGGTGCTGACCGCCTGCTATTTTCACGATGTGGTGAACCTGCCGAAGAACCATCCGGAACGTCACCTCGCCTCTACCTATGCCGCGACGGAAACCCAGCGCATTCTGCAGCAGGACTTTCTCGATTTCCCGGCTGAAAAGATTGATGCCGTGATGCATGCCGTTAAAACCCACAGTTTCAGCGCCGGCATACCGCCTCAGACGCTGGAAGCTAAAATTGTACAGGATGCTGACCGGCTGGAGTCGCTGGGCGCGATCGGGCTGGCGCGGGTCTTCTACACCGCCGGTGCGCTGAATCGGCCGTTGTTCGACAGCCAGGACCCGCTGGGTAAAGATCGCGAGCTGAATGATGTTAAGTGGACGCTGGATCATTTCCAGAAGAAGCTGCTGCGTCTGCCGGAAACCATGCACACTGAAACCGGCCGCATGCTGGCTGAGCATAACGCAGATTTCCTGGTACGCTATATGGCTAAGCTTTATGCCGAGCTGCAGGGCAATCTGGTGGGAATGGATGAGGGTGTGCTGCGGGACTTCACACCTTTGCAAACCGAATATTAAATTTTTATGACAGTATGTTAATCGAAACGGTCATCCGGTAGCTTGTAGCAATAACAAAAAGGAGCTGCCCGATGACTGAAACTGTTAATTTAACAATTAAAATTGATCCTGAGCTGAAAGAAACGATTAAACAGCTGGCGCTGGAAAATCAGATTTCGATGAGCCAGGAGATTGTGCAACGTTTGCAGGCCAGTCTGGAAACGCATCCACATCCGGCGATTGATAATCAGGACATCACTGAAGAGGGGACTGAGGGATCCAGTGCCGCTGACGTGAAGACCGATGCACTAAGTGCAACAGAGCTGAAGCAGATTCGGCTGCTGCTGAAGAAGCAGAGCAAGAAGAAGAAATAAAACAGAAACCCGTCGCCAGACGGGTTTTTACTTTTCAGGGTTTGCTGAAACCGGCTAAATCTGGCCGCAACTCAATACCTCAGCGCGCAGGGAACAGGGTCAGATAAGGAAAGCGTCCCGCGGCAGGGACAAAAACGCCGGGAGCGTTTTTGAACAACGCAAAGCGTTGGCCCGGCTACGGGCGCACCTCAGGGATGAGGTGCGTAATTACGCGGGCCGAGCGGTCATGGATGACAGTTTTTGCGTCTTTCCGATCTGACCCTGTTCCCTGAGCAAGCTCGATCTCACCGCTAATCTGGCCAGGTTTTACAGGAACCTGAAACCCGTCGCCAGACGTTTTTTTTCATTTCACGGTGATTACGACTTCAGCTGACGGATATGTGGCAGTAACAGCTGAGCCACCGCTGCAAACACCGGCACTACCACCGAGTTACCAAACTGCTTATAAGCCTGGGTATCCGAAACCGGAATGCGGAACGGCTCGCGTCCTGGCACATCAAAGCCCATCAAACGGGCGCACTCGCGCGGGGAAAGGCGGCGTGGCCGACGCGCCATGTTATCGGCATCCTGAAACTCCGCTTCGCCCAGCGCACTGTCCCAGCCGCGATCGATCAGAATCTCTGAGCCATCTTTGTAGTAACGTGCTGACAGCGTACGCACGCAGCAGTCAGGATTACGCGGATCGTTGAGGCCAAAGCCAAAGCCATTGCCTTTGGCTTTATGTTTTTTCGCATACTGGTAGAGGTAGCGCCACAGGACCGGTGACAGGATATATTTGTCGTCCGGCGCGCTCTCCAGCAGGCTCTGCAGGCTGGGTACCTGCGCCGGGTAGAAACGGCGGATATCGCGCAGTGTAAAATCCTGCTTTTTCAGATCACGGCGAATACCCACCAGCACAATGCGTTCGCGATGCTGCGGCAGGAAGTGACGCGCATCGATCACTTTGGCATCCGGGCTGCTGGCTCCCGCATCCGCAACGTCATACCCCAGCTCATCCAGCGTCTCCATGATAATGGCGAAGGTGCGGCCCTTGTCGTGACTCTTGAGGTTTTTCACATTCTCCAGCACAAAGAACGGCGGCTTCTTGGCAGCCAGGATACGGGCCACATCGAAAAACAGCGTGCCCTGTACCTGACACTCAAAGCCATGTGCACGACCCAGCGCATTTTTCTTGCTGACGCCCGCCAGCGAAAAGGGCTGGCAGGGAAAACCGGCCAGCAGCACCTGATGATCGGGGATTGCCGCATCAATCGCGCGGTATATCGCTTCATCGTCAGTCAGACCTTCCGGCTGGGTGACCTGACGGATATCGGTATTGAAGTGATGCTCCAGCGGATCGCTGTAGTGGTTGGCTTTGTAAGTGCGGACCGCCTCTTTATTCCATTCACTGGTAAACACGCACTTGCCGCCGATCGCCTCGAATCCCTTACGAATGCCGCCAATACCGGCAAAGAGATCGATAAAACGAAATTCAGGATTATCATAATGGGCGGGACGGGATGGCAGCAGCCCCTGTAACAGCGACAGTTCCGCCTCACACAGCGGTGGCAGGGCGGTTTTACCCTGACGAATCCGGTTCAGGAGTGCCGGCGTCCAGCAGGAAAATCCTGCCTGCTGCAGGCGGGCCGTGAGATCACGAACCGAATAGATTGCCAGCACCTGCTGAAAGAGTTCAGACGCATCAGCAGATGAAAGTGCAGCAGAGAGTGGTTCAGCGAGGGCGGCGGGATGCATGCGTTTTTCCTTAACAGTAAGATGCCTATGCTATCACTCCAGACGCTGTGAGGAAATTGCCTGGATGTGCCCTGTGTCAGCCCCCCGGAATGTTCTGTTTTTGCGGCACACTGTGTGAAGTCATCGGGCGGCGGCTTTCGCTTTTCGTGGCGCAGGCTAAAGTTGAAGTACCAGCAAAAAAGGAGAGGTTATGGCTGATGTTCACTCCAGCGAAATACGCAGCAAAAATATGCGTGCCATTCGCGCTCAGGATACGGCCATTGAGCAACGTATTGCGCTGCTGCTGAAAGATCGGGGGTTCAGCTTTCGCGTGCAGGATAAAAACCTGCCGGGACGGCCCGATTTCGTTCTGACAGAACATCAGGCAATTATTTTTGTTCATGGCTGCTTCTGGCATCGTCATCACTGCTATCTGTTTAAACTGCCAGCGACGCGCACAGAATTCTGGACCGGCAAAATCAACAGCAACGTTGAACGTGATCGGCGTTATGTGCGCCAGCTGCAGGAGAGCGGCTGGAAAGTGCTGATCATCTGGGAGTGTGCGCTACGTGGCAAACTGCGCCTGACGGATCAGGACCTGCTGGAACGGCTGGAGGAGTGGCTGCTGGCGATGCCGGAGAGTGCCGAAGTCGACCATCAGGGCATTCATCATTACAACGCCGATTGCTAATCACAGACATAATTGGTTAGATCTGCGCTTTCTCCGTGGCCAGGAGCCTGAAATGAGCAGCATAAAACTGACGGTAAAACGCCTTTACCAGATTCGTGACGAGCGGATGGTGAATACCAAAGCGACCGCGCGGGTTTACTGCGGCGACAGGCTTGTCGCCACGGAGGAGATCACCGGCATGACCGAAAGCCCGGTCAGCAAATATCTGCATGCTGAAGGAGCAGCAGGCGAGACGGTGCGGGTAGAGTGGGATTGTGAGGGCATCGCCGAGATGACCGTTACGGAAATTGAGCGCTGCCCATGTTGTCAACATAACGAACCAGACTAAGGATAAGATTTTGGCGGGAACCAGTTTACTGACTTTACTTGATGATATTGCAACACTTCTGGACGATATTTCCGTCATGGGGAAAGTGGCGGCGAAAAAAACCGCTGGCGTACTGGGCGACGATCTGTCGCTGAATGCTCAGCAGGTCAGCGGCGTGAAAGCCAACCGTGAGCTGCCGGTAGTATGGGGCGTTGCCAAAGGATCGTTTCTTAATAAACTGATCCTGGTGCCACTGGCGCTGATTATCTCCGCGTTTGCGCCCTGGCTGATTACGCCGCTGCTGATGATTGGCGGTGCCTATCTCTGCTACGAAGGCGTGGAGAAGGTAATGCACAGTCTGCAGCATGACAAGCAGAGCAAATCACCGGAAGCGCGTCAGCAGCGACTCGATTCGCTGGCGAATCAGAATGCGGCAGAGTTTGAGAAGAAGAAGATCAAAGGCGCGGTGCGCACCGATTTCATTCTGTCAGCCGAAATTGTTGCGATTACCTTAGGCATCGTGTCGGAATCGCCGCTGCTCAACCAGGTAATTATCCTGGCGGGCATCGCTATTCTGGTTACGGTGGGCGTTTACGGCATCGTGGCGGCCATCGTCAAAATTGATGACTTTGGATTCTGGCTGCGTGAAAAACCGTCACGCCTTGCGCAGGGCTTGGGTAGCGTGCTGCTGACTGCCGCGCCCTGGCTGATGAAGATCCTCTCGGTGGTCGGTACCATCGCCATGTTCCTGGTCGGCGGCGGTATTGTGGTGCACGGCATCGCACCACTGCATCATCTGATCGAGGAAGTCAGCAGTGGCTTCAGCGGCTGGATCGCCATGCTGCTCAGCAACGGCGCCAACCTGGTGCTCGGCTTTATCATTGGGTCGATCGTGCTGTTAGTGGTCAACCTTATTGCCAGAGTGCGCGGAAAATCGGTATAAAGCGCACTGTGATTTACGGTCAGGAGAATGACGATGAACGACGACATGTTTGAATTTGATATCGACGCACAACTGGAGCAGGCTGAAGCGAAAGCAGAGAAAAAAGCCAGCGAAGTGCCGGATGATCTCGGCGACGAAGCCGATTGCGAAGGCTGTAAAATCTGACGTCAGCGTCAATACTTCATCAAAGCGGATAAGTTTTTTTATCCGCTTTTTTTATTTTCCGCATATCCAGCTGATTAATTCCGAATTTGCCCTTTTTTTGCGTGCCTTAACAGGCAGGAACGTTATTCGCCTGCTATAAAGAAAATAATCACTCAGGTTAATAACACTCAGGTTAATAAAAGGAGCGCATCATGGTTTTCGCAATCAGTGAAGAAGTGCAGCATAAGGAAGAGGGGCAGACGATGGTGGTGACCGGCTACGCGAGTGGCATGGTTGAGTGCCGCTGGTATGATGGCTATGCCGTGCGCAGCGAAGCCTTTCGCAGCGATGAACTCTGCGCTCTGAATCCCGCGCAGCAACTGGCGGGCTGACAGCATCAGGCCTGTGGGCTCTGCGACCCGCCAGGCCCGGTTTCTGCTTTTTCTGGCCCGGCACACTCCCTGTGCCGCCCTGTTTTCAGACGTTACCGTCGTTATCTTCTTCAACCGCCTGATAGATCCGCTGCAGCACATTCGGGAAGGCTGACTGGACGCGACTCCAGCTCGGTATAAACGGCTTATCGTTAGGACGCTCAATAAACGCCTGACCCGCTTCCAGAATCGACTGGGTAAACATCTCTACCGCTGCTTCTTCCACATGCTGATCAAATTTCAGCCCGTTCATCGCCGCCTCGTGGTTATAGGTCTCCATCATATCCAGCGCATTACGATAATAGGTTGCCTTCAGCACCCGGAACGAGTCGCTGGTCAGCGGCACACCCATGGTGGCGAGCTTACGCAGCAGTGACTGGACGATATCGCTGCTCATGCGCTTCAGGCCGCCGGTGCCGTCATCTTCAGCCAGCGGCTGATGCTTGTGATCGTAGTTATCGGCGATCTCAACCTGGCACGACTGGCGGGTGGTGTAATTACGGTAAATCTCCGACAGCACGCCAATCTCCAGCCCCCAGTCGCCGGGAATTTTAATCCCGTTCAGCACATGCGTCCGCATGGCGAACTCCCCGGAGAGCGGATAGCGGAAGCTCGACAGATATTCCAGATATTCTGAATGGCCATAAACTTTCTGCAGCGATCGCAGCAGCGGACCCACCAGCAGACGTCCCACGCGGCCATTAAGCTTGCCATCCGCGACGCGCGCGTAGAACCCCTTACAGAATTCATACTGAAACGCCGGGTTCGCCACCGGGTAGAGCAGGCGTGCCAGCATTCCACGCTCATAGGTGACGATATCGCAGTCATGCAGCGCGACACAGCTGGTACGGTCTGACGCGAGCGTATAGCCGGTGCAGAACCAGACGTTGCGACCTTTGCCGGGATTAGTGGGTGACAGACCCTCTTTATCCAGCTCGGCATCAATCGCCTTCAGACGCGGGCCATCGTTCCACAGAATGCGATGCCGTTGCGGCAGACGGGAGAAAAACTCGCGGGCAAACAGGAACTGGTCGCGGTCGGCGCGATCCAGCCCAATCACAATTTCATCCAGATAGGGCACTTTAGCCAGCTCATCGACGATTTTCGTCAGCGCCGGGCCTTCAAGTTCGGAAAACAGCGATGGCAGGATCAGCCCCATTTTGCGTTTGCGGGCAAAGCGTACCATCTCTTTTTCCAGCGACTCCACGCTACGGTGGGTGAGGTTGTGAAAGTTGGTGATTACGCCATTCTGATAAAAGTCACTCATCGCATCATCCTTTTAATGCCCGTGGGCAGCTCATTGAGGTTGAGTCAAAAAATAGTCCAGTCCTTCACGCCAGCCCTCAGGGCCATGGTGAGCTGTGTGATAGATCTGCTGCTGATCGGATCGGCTGAGTGTCACCGGTGTTTTACTGTAGCCCTTAATTACGACCGCATAATCAACCGCATCCAGCATCGGCGCATCGTTAGGGCCGTCACCCAGTCCGATGGTCACGCGTGCCTCACCGGGTGAATGCGCCAGCAGCCAGCGCAGGGCTTCGCCTTTGCCGCTGCCCGCAGGCATCACATGCCAGAAACGCCCGCCCTGGGTCAGCGCCAGGCCCTCTGCACGCAGTGCGTCATGGAACTGGTCAAACGCCTCGTCACTGTCGCGCCAGACAATCACTTCTGACGCATCGCGCTGACGCGACAGTTCTGCATCCGCCTCACTCAGGCCGGTCATTGCGGCCACTTCCGGATCAGAGAAGTCATGAAAGCCGGTAAAACGGTACGCTGTTTTCAAGGAAGCCAGCCGCTGGCAGATAGCGTCATAGGTCAGGGTGTTATCGGGCAGGCGAATACGCTGCTGATCATGCGTTTGCACCACGGCACCGTTTTCAGCAATAAACGGTGAACCGCTGATGCCAAGCCTTTTTTGCAGCGGAATAATCTCGGCTGCCGTTTTACTGGAACAGATCACCAGCGGAACAGCGTACTGCTTTAGCGTGGTAAGCCATTCGGTGGCCGCATCCCAGCGATAGGTATGATGGTCGAGTAACGAACCATCCAGATCGGTAATTATCATTAACGGCTGGTGGAGATCGGGCATTAACAGGCTCCTTTCATCACATTCGCGGCTAAAGCGGCGATTTTTCAATATTATAGTTGAATATGGCTCACACTTTTTTTCCTGCCACGCTGGCTGGAAATCCAGGATAATTCTTAAAACGAAACCGCAGTAAAAGTGGGTATGCAAGAAGTGTGCAGGGCTAAGTGACTGGCGGGCGCGGTGTTTTTGGTAACAGTCGCTCCATAATTACCCGATCGGTTGCAGAAACGTGCATATCTGATGCTTGTTTCGGAGTCGGGAAAGGGTAATCTGCAGGGGTGTTAAGAATTCCCTGGTGTAACGAATTGAATTTTTACCCGGCCTTCCCGCCGGGTTTTTTTTGAAATCGATTTCAGCGGTTCGCTTCATAGGCGCGATAATCACAAATATCAATTTCAAACGCCTCCGCCAGTTCGCTATAGGAGTGGAAAACCCGGCCTTCTACTTCCAGCCGTGGCGTCTGATCCTGCTCCATATACTCCCGTACCTCTCCCGACGTTCTGGCCTGAATCGCCGCCAGTAAACCTTCGACATCAATCTGCAGATCGGATGGCTGAGCATCGCCGTGCTGTTTTTCGTCTGTCATTTTCTGACTCCTGAGAGCAAACAGAGTAATCAGTATAGAACGCAGGGCAGAAAGGCGGGAGCGAAGAGATCGCAGGCAAAAAAAAAGCCCGCGCTGCGCGGGCAAAATCCTTGTTACTTTCAGGTTGGCTGCACCTATGGGGTGGTGCAGTGAGAAGAGTTTAAAGGTCTGACGCGTAAGAAGTCTTGCGGTGAAATGTTAAGGAATTGCAAAAGTTTCTCCTTACTCAGATTTACCTGACTTTTCGACTAAACAGAGCAGAATCAGCTATAGTTAGCGATAAAGCTGATTTTTATCAATACCTAAAGGAATGGTTATGGACATCTTACGAATTATTATCGCTATTCTGCTGCCACCACTGGGCGTGTTTATGCAGGTCGGTTTTGGCGGCGCCTTCTGGCTGAATATCCTGCTGACACTCTGTGGTTATATCCCCGGTATCATCCACGCCGTCTGGGTCATTGCCCGTCGCTAACGCGCTGCATCACCACGGTTCTTCGTTTAGACTGTACTCAGTCAATAATCTGGAGAACCGAAATGAAGGTAAATGACCGCGTCAGCGTCAAAACCGATGGCGGCCCGCGTCGTGTTGGCACCATTCTGGCTATGGAGCCGTTTAATGAAGGCACCATGTTCCTGGTGGCGCTGGAAGATTATCCGCTGGGCATCTGGTTTTTTAACGAGACCCACCAGCCGGATGGCATTTTCGTGGAGCCTTACCACGAAGCCTGAGCCTGACGCGCAATAAAAAAGCCGCCTTTCCGTTTGCCGGAAAGGCGGCTTTTTGCTGTCGGAGATTACGCGGCTGACATCAGCCGCTGACGGTTAACCGCTATAACCTCAGAAGGTTTCCCAGTTATCGCTGCCGCCTGCCAGCGCCGGACGGGGTGCCAGAGCCGGTGTCTTTAAGGGTGAAGAGACGCGTGCAGCCACACCTGTGGTTGCAGGCGTGTCCTGCAGGCGGAATGCCGCGACCGCCTGCGTCAGTTTACCCGCCTGATCTTCCAGCGAGGCCGCTGCAGCGGAGGCTTCTTCCACCAGCGAGGCGTTCTGCTGGGTGACGTTATCCATTTCGGTGACCGCCTGGCTCACCTGCTGAATACCGCGGCTCTGCTCGTCTGACGCCGCCGCAATCTCCGACATAATATCGGTAACGCGACGTACGGCTTCGACAATCTCACCCATGGTGCTACCGGCTGCGCCAACCTGATGCGAACCGTCATTGATCAGCGTGACGGACTCAGCAATCAGCGATTCAATCTCTTTCGCCGCCTGTGCACTGCGCTGGGCCAGATTACGCACTTCGCTGGCCACCACCGCAAAGCCACGACCCTGCTCACCGGCACGCGCCGCTTCTACCGCCGCATTCAGCGCCAGGATGTTGGTCTGAAACGCAATACTGTTAATGACGTTGGTGATCTCAGCGATTTTTTTCGAGCTGCCGGAAATATTGGTCATGGTTTTCACGACGCTGTTCACCAGCTCGCCACCGCTGCGCGCTTTGCCCGAGGCATCCGCGGCCAGCTGGCTGGCGTGATGCGCATTCTCGGCGTTCTGCTTCACCGTAGCGGTAAGCTGTTCCATGCTGGCTGCGGTCTGCTCCAGTGCCGCAGCCTGCTGCTCGGTGCGTGAAGAGAGATCGGTGTTACCGGCTGAGATTTCGCTGGAGCCCTGGTAAATCGCGACGGCGCCTTCACGCACCGTACCAACGGTGGTCACCAGCGCCTGCTGCATCAGTTGCAGGTTATGGATGAGCGTACCAATCTCGCTGCGGCCATGGGGCAGGGGAGCGGAGGTCAGATCACCCTGCGCAATGCGTTCGATACGCAGCACCGACTGACGCAGCGGACTAATTACCACGCGGCGCAGGAAGACAAAGGTCAACAGCACCAGCACCAGGGCGGCACTGAATGCCACGGCCATGGAGATAAAGCCGATGCGCGACTGTTGATCGGCCTGGGCGGTAATGGCATTGGCGCGATCAGTTCGGATCTTGATCGCCTTCAGCAACACCGCGTTATAGTCGTCATCCAGCTTGCGGGTTACATCGGTCTCCTGAGCGATGATGCCCTCAAAGCTGCCCTGTTTACCGGATTCAATCATCGGTATCAGGCCTTTGGTAATGTAATCGTTGAAGCGAGCCTGCAGCGTGGCATCCAGTTCCATATCCGCGGGCGTCTTAACTTCACGTGCCTGATAAATCGCGAAGCCAGCTTTTGCCTGCTGGATCCGTTTTTCGGCGGCGGCAATATTGGCGCGAAACTCGTCCATTTCACCAATACGCGCGGCGGCACCGGCCTGAATAATGGTCAGGCGCGCAGTACGCAGGTGGTTTGAACTGTTAGAGAGGCCCATACGAACCTGGATTTCGTCCGTGGCATCATCGAGGGAGTGATTGCCGGAAATCAGAAAGTAACTGGCGACACCAATACAGAGTGCGAACAGCAGCAAAATGCCGCCGAAGATCAGGCTAAACAGCGGCACCAGGCGGAGATTCTGCCAGATGCCTGCGCTTTTCTGTCCATTATTATCTCGTGCAGTGTTCATATCCTTGCTCTCTTGAGGCTGTTGTTATAAGGCATAACATCGGCAAAAGAGCGTAAAGGCTTAGCAGTAAGAGTGAGACCTGGATCGCAATTCCGGGCAAAAAAAAACCGGCCAGAGAGGCCGGTTCTTCAGCTGTTATGATCAGCGGATATTAACGTAAATACCTGAAGTCACATTATCCGTTAAACGCACCACATGATAAATCACCTGCTTATTATGGGTTTTGATTTTGCGTTTAATATTACCTTTGTGTGACGATACCGTTTTGGCCTTAATTTGCATTTTATCTGAGATCTGGATGGTATCATGACCTGACATCCACATCTTCAGCATGTTTGACTCAGTCTGGCTCAGCGTTAATGGATGTACATCCATGCCCGAAGAGATACGCGCAGACTGGTTAAGCTTCTTCTGCAAATAGGTGCTGAGTAAGGAGTCCAGGGTAGAAGTTTTCATCGATTTTGATGTAATAATCAGGTTCTTACGAACGTAGAGGTATTCCTCAAAATGGATGTTGCTAATCGCCATGAATATAAAGAACAGCGTATCAGGATGCTGCGTAATAATGCTGCGGATACGTTCACTGGAATCGGATTCATGAATGAAGCAATCTTCATTAATAAAGACGACACCAGGGTTTAATTGCTCACATTTTTGCTGTAGTTGCTCAATATCGGAGACAGAAGAGATATTCTTCTTCTTAACTCCTTTTAAAGACATGTAGTCTGATAATCCCAGGCGTGTGTAGTTGCAGGAATCCATAATAATAGTTGGCATAATAGCGACCCTCACCAATTTGTTATCCGTTTAAATCAACGATGAATACGCGTTGCGGTACGAGAGAGATTTCTTAGGTACTTTTTTATTCTGCTCGTGCAGTTTGGCAACAGGCAAACGCCCGTAAAAGTCTTCATCCCTGACCCGTTCTGCAAAAAATTTGTGCTGCCATGACGTCACACATTCTCCGGCCATGGCGGGGAATGCCAGTGAAATGTCGGAGGTTAAGTAAGACTCATTTTTTTGGGAGCCAGGTCACTATCCTTGAAAACGCGGAGTTTTCTGATAGGACAATTCTCAAAAACATTTGTTTTACGAAAGTGTGATGTCTCAGCGTGCGTTGACAATGCCGGAAAAAACATTTTTTAACAAGAAAAATCACTTAAAGATTTTTTTCTTGTAAATTCAGTGTCTTGTCGATTTTGCCTGCACATTCACAGTCTGACCGCTCCTGTGAACCACCCCACTAAAATACGCGAAGCCCGGTTTAATAAGAATTATTTTCAGACTCTCCGCACGTTTATCAGAATTTCCTTAGTTGCATTCTGGAAAACATGGTTCGGAAAATGCACGGATGGTTTTGCGATACTTAAGTATCGTTATGCAAAGATAGTTAGAAACTTAATGTTCAGGGACGGGATAGTTCTGTCAGGAACACGGCGAGTAAATCAAATACTTCACCGAACAAATGCTCACAGAACGGGGCTAGCAGAGGCATCAGCAAGCTGATGGTTAAAATTCCGACTGATAAGGTAATCGGGAAGCCAATTGCGAAGATTGATAACTGTGGTGAAACACGGTTTAACAAACCCAGTACCAGATTTACCATGAGTAACAAAACGATTAAGGGCAGCGCTAACATCATGCCATTAAGGAAAATTAATCCGCCAGATTTCACCAGCGCCATAAACGCATTGGCATTTAGCGGCTGACCGCCAATCGGCAGCGTATGAAAACTGTCCGCCAGCAGCGAGATCAGCCACAGGTGTCCGTTAAAGGTCAGGAACAGCAACATCGCCAGCATGTCGAGAAAACGGGCCAGCACCGGCATGTTAAGACGGCTGCCAGGATCGAAAAAGGTGGCGAACGAGATGCCCATCTGCAGACCAATCACTTCCCCGGCAAGGCGCACGGCAGCAAAAGCGAACTGCATGGTGAAGCCGAGTGCAATACCAATCAGCATCTGCTGAATCAGCAGCAGGAAGCCTTCAGGGGAAAACAGGGTGACATTGACCGCAGGTAACAGCGGCATCAGCAGCCAGGTGATCATCACCGCCAGACCGATTTTGACACGTTTGCTGACGGATCGTTCATTGAGGATCGGTGCGGTGGCGAATAGCGCCATGATGCGCACCAGAGGCCAGAAGAACTGGCTGACCCATTGAACCAGCTGGCTGCTGTCGAGAGTAATCATCAGCCGATGATGTAAGGCAGGTTGGTAAAGACGGTGCGGATATAGTCCAGCAGCAGATTCAGCATCCACGGGCCGGCAATGATACCGGTGGTGGCAACCGCCAGAATCTTAGGAATAAAGGATAAGGTCTGTTCGTTGACCTGGGTCGCGGCCTGGATCAGGCTGATCAGCAAACCGCTGACCAGTGCGGCCAGCAGCAGCGGGGCGGCCAGCATCAGGGCGACACGCATCGCTTCCTGTCCCATTACCATTACTGATTCGGGTGTCATGTGTTGCTCCGGTAAGAAAAGGGGGATCAGGAGTAGAAGCTTTGCGCCAGTGAACCGACCAGCAGTTGCCAGCCATCGACCAGAACAAACAGCATCAGTTTAAATGGCAGCGCGATGGACGCTGGCGGGACCATCATCATCCCCAGCGCCATCAGCACGCTGGCAACCACCAGGTCGATGATCAGGAACGGGATAAAGACGGTAAAGCCAATCTGGAAAGCCGTCTTCAGCTCGCTGGTAACATAGGCGGGCAGCAGAATACGCATTGGCACCGCTTCAGGACCGGCAATCGGGGCGGTATTCGCCAGACGGGCAAACAGGGCTAAATCCGCTTCACGGGTCTGACGCAGCATAAACTCGCGCAGCGGCTGGGCACCTTTATCAATCGCCACTTCCATGCTGATCTTGTCCTGGCTGAACGGCAGATAAGCATCCTGATAAATCTTGTCGAAGGTCGGCGCCATAATAAAGAAGGTCAGAAACAGCGACAGTCCGAGCAGCACCTGGTTAGGCGGCGCAGAGGGCGTGCCCAGGGCGTTACGCAGCAAACCAAACACAATGATGATACGGGTGAAGCTGGTCATCATCAGCAGCACGGCCGGAATAAAGGTCAGCGCAGTGATAAAGACCAGCGTCTGTACCGGCAGTGACCAGCTCTGACCGCCATTCGGCAGCGAGTGACTCACCAGACCCGGCAACTGGGCATGGGCAACCGGTGCCAGTAACAACAGTGGCAATAAAGGAAGCAGTCGACGCATCATTGTGGTTTTCCGGGACGTTTAACCATGTTCTGTAACAGCTGACGAAAATCCTGTGGCGCACTGTTAACCGGCGTCACAGAGACCGGTTCACCCGGCGGCAAAGTATGCAGATGGGTAATCTGCTGTGCGGTGACGCCCAGCACCAGACGCGCATCAGCGGTATCGACAATCACCACCCGCTCGCGCTGGCCCACTGAGACGCTGGCTGTAAGTTTAAGCTCCTGGCCGCTGACCTTTTTCGGCGCGAAGCCGACACGGCGTGCCAGCCAGGCGCAGGCCAGAATCAATAAGATAATCACGGCTAACACGCTGCTGACCTGGGCCAGCATGGAGCCGGTCGAGATCGCCTGAGCGTGCGGTGCAGCCGGTTGCAGCGTTTGATTCTGGCTATTCATAATGTGACTCTTTAGCGACTCAGACGACGCATACGTTCAGATGGGGTGATGATGTCAGTGATGCGCACGCCATATTTGTCGTTCACCACCACCACTTCACCCTGAGCAATCAGGTAACCGTTGATCAGGATATCCAGCGGCTCACCCGCCAGGCCATCCAGTGCCACCACTGAACCCTGCGCCAGACGCAGCAGCTCTTTGATGGTCATTTTGGTGCGACCCAGTTCCACGGTGAGTTTCACCGGGATATCCATAATCAGATCGATATCCTGCAGCGATCCAGCGACGTTGCCGCTGTCGAATGATTTAAAGACTTCGTCGGTCTGCGGCGCACTGGCGCTGCCGACCTGCTCATTCATCGCTTCAGCCCACAGATCGTCCGCAGAGATATCGTCAGACGGTTTATTACTGTCAGTCATGGGGCTGTTCCTCGTTCAGCGAATTCAAAATCGGGTTAATCAGGTGTTCGACACGGAGCGCGTACTGACCATTCATCGTGCCATATTGGCTGGTTAAGACCGGGACGCTATCGACATGGGCGATAATGCGTTCCGGCTTCTCAATCGGCAGCACATCACCGGGTTTCAACTGCAAAATCCGTGACAGACGCAGTGAGGTTTCGGCAAAGTGAGCGATCAGTTCCAGCTCAGAGTGCTGCACCTGTTTGACCAGGTTGTCGCGCCAGTGGTTATCTTCCTGACGTGAGTTTTCGAGCGGTGGATTCACCAGCAGCTCGCGCAGCGGTTCAATCATTGAAAACGGGATACAGATATTAAACTCACCCACCAGGTTACCAATCTCCACCTGGAACGGCGTGTTAACCACGATGTCGTTCGGTGAAGTGGTGATGTTGGTGAACTTTACCTGCATCTCTGAACGTACATACTCGACGTCCAGTGGATAAATGGCCTTCCATGCGTCGCTGTAACCATCCAGCGCCAGCTTCAGCATGCGGCGAATAACGCGCTGCTCGGTATGGGTAAACTCACGGCCTTCGACTTTGGTCGGAAAACGTCCGTCGCCACCAAACAGGTTGTCGACAGCGATAAACACCAGGCTCGGTGAGAACACCACCAGCGCGGTGCCGCGCAGCGGCTTCAGGTGGATCAGGTTCAGGTTGGTTGGCACCGGCAGATTGCGGGCAAACTCGTGATACGGCTGAATCTTGATCGCCCCGACGCTGATATCCGGGCTACGGCGCAGCAGGTTAAACAGCGCCATACGGAAACTACGGGCAAAACGCTCATTAATAATCTCCAGCGCCTGCAAACGCTCGCGAACCACACGGCGCTGGGTGTTCGGATCGTAAGGACGAATATCGCCTTCCGGTCCGTTTTGTTTCTTTTCTTCTTCCGCACTGCCGCTGTCGCCGTTTAAAAGGGCGTCAATTTCAGCCTGGGAGAGAATGCTATCGCCCATTGATTCACCTCAAAATGAAGGCAGTAAACAGCACATCGTTTACAGCCTGCGGAGGTTGACCTTTTACCAGCGGGGGTGTCAGCGCCTGTTTGACTTGTTCAACAAGCGCCTGCTTTCCTTGCTCTGTCGCCAGCGCCGCAGCGCTCTGACGCGAGAGCAGCAGCAGCAAACGGCTGCGCACCTCAGGCAGATAGTCGTTCATCCGACGCCGGGTATCCTCATCGGCCAGACGCAGGGTAAAGCCTACGTAAAGCACGCGGTCGGGATCGTTGTCGGGATTGACCAGGTTAACCGTAAATGTATCAAGTGCAAAAAAGACCGGAGCGGGAGGCGGTTCAACTTTCGCCACCTCAGGCTTATCGCCCTCATGTTTATTCATCATTCGCCAGACTGCATAGCCTGCCACGCTGCAAGCGGCCAGCGTCAAAATGAGCAGCACTGGTATTAAGAGTTTACGTTTGCTGCCTTTTTTTGCTTTCGCGTTATCAGACATGGTGCAGTTACTTCCTGTGAATTATGGGCAAGCCTCTCGGCTCACGAGACAGATTATCCGCGTCTTAAGTCAAACCAATGGGTAGAAAAGACGCGGGTTTTACGCTTACCTTCAGCGTTTGCCGCTGTCAGGCGAAAGTGTCGACGGCGCTGTTGCCGTTAACGCGAGCCTGAAGGGCGGCGGGAACGGCGATCGGCGTAATGTCGGTGTCACTGTCCTGGGTGAGGGAGAAGCGGCCATGCTGTCCATCGCGGCGCGCCTCCTGCTGCTGCTGGAATTGCTGGCCCTGCGCGGAACTGTCACTGCTCACCTGACTCTCGCCCAGGTTGATACCGCTCTCTGCCAGCGCGCTGCGCAGCTGCGGTATCGCGGCTTCCAGTGCTGCTCTGACGTGGCTATGGCTGGAAACCAGATTAATTTGTGCCTGGTCGTTATCCAGTTTCAGGCTGATCTGGATAGCGCCAAGGTCTTCCGGATGTAAACGCAACTCCGCGTTCTGCTGGCCATTGCGACTGAACATCACAATCTGCTGACTCAGCGCCTGCTGCCACTCGTCGCTGCCCAGCTGTGAGTTCAGCATCGGCGTTGACGGTGTGCTGGTGGTCGCGGAGGCGGTCACCGGCGCAGGCAGGCTGCTGGCGGTGGCGATTGGCGTAGCATTGATCGCGTTATCGCTGGCGCTGGCTTTAATCGCAGCCTGATCGTCCTGCTTAACCATGTTGCTCAGCGCCTGCTGGAAACTGCTGTCGAGCGTCAGGCCGCTGCTGGTCGCACCCTGCGCCGCGTTGTTACTCTGGCTGGCGGCAGTGGTGACGGCAGGTTTGCTCTGTACGTCGCTTCTGGCATCAGACTTCTCATCTTCACCCGGTGTGTGGCTCTGCTGCGCGCTGTTCAGCAGTTGCGTCAGCGAGCTCTGGCTTTTCCGGCCGGTATCGGTCTGGGCGATCATCTCGCCCGCTTCACTGCTGACCGGGGTCGACGTGGTGGCTGTAACAGCCGCTACACCCGGTAACATGGCGAACAGTGCCTGCATATTCTGCATATCGCTGACGCTTAAGGGTGCAACGTCCGGCTTGTCTTTATCATCGGCTGATTTTGACCCACCTTTAATATTTTCCGGCTTAAACAGAGCGGTCAGCGCAGCAGGATTTTCCAGTGCTGCCATCAGGGCATTCAGCGGGGCCTTCGGGCGGGCGTCATCGGCAGTTTCTGCTTTAACGTCAGCGGATTGCGCCGCTTTTCCCTGCTGTTTAGCCAGGCCGAGTAACTGGTTTCCCAGTGCGGTCAGAAAGTCCTGCGGCAGGGCATCGGCACCCGCAACAAGGTCAGTTGAGACTGAGGGTTCTGCGTCGGTTTTTACCGTCGCTTTCATAGCAATGTTTGGCAGCGTAATCATTCACCTCTCCTCGATGCGGCCCGTTGGGCAAATTCGTCCATCCGTTTCTGATCGAGACGGTTTTCCTGTCGTAATGCATTTTCCGCTGCGCGCGTAATCAGCGTCTGATAGGCGTTCAGCCGTTGCTGTTTGTCACGCCAGTTGATCAGCGCCTGTTCCAGCCGCTGATTCCAGTTATTAAGCTGGTTGCGGTGCTGCTCAATCGCTTTTTCCAGCGTCTGAATAAACTGGTGGTAGTTGGTCCAGCGGGTGCTGGCGATGCCCGACGACATGTCATCGTTGAGCTTGTTGCGATATTCGTCCTGATAGTCGAGCAGCATCGTCAGCTGCTCGTTCGCGGCGTGCTGGCCGCGACGCATATCGCCTAAATAGATGGCAGCGCGTTCGAGATCCTGCTCCGCTAAGTCGCGCAGCGTATCGATGGCATTTGCAGTTTTCATTGCCGTTACCTCGCGTTAATTCGTGTGACTAGCCAAACAGCGCATGCAGATGCAGGCTGGCGTCGTCGTAATCACTGCGCTCAAAGATGCCCTGTTGCAGGAAGGCTTCCATCTGCGGATAGAGCGTGATCGCTTTATCAAGCATCGGATCACTGCCCGCGGCATAAGCACCGACGCTGACCAGATCGCGGTTACGCTGGAAGCTGGAGAGCAACTGCTTAAACTGGCGCACTCGCGCATAGTGGTTCTCATCGATCAGCGAGGTCATCGCACGGCTGATCGAGGCTTCTATATCAATGGCCGGATAGTGACCCGCTTCGCCCAGCCGACGCGACAGCACAATGTGGCCGTCGAGAATGGCGCGCGCGGAGTCGGCGATCGGGTCCTGCTGATCGTCGCCTTCGGTCAGGACGGTATAGAAGGCGGTGATCGAGCCACCGCCGTCGATGCCGTTACCGGCACGCTCAACCAGGGCAGGCAGTTTGGCGAATACGGAAGGCGGATAGCCTTTGGTGGCCGGCGGCTCACCAATCGCCAGCGCGATCTCACGCTGCGCCATAGCGTAGCGGGTCAGGGAATCCATAATCAGCAACACATGCTGGCCGCGGTCGCGAAAGTCTTCTGCGATACGAGTGGCGTAAGCGGCACCCTGCATACGCAGCAGCGGCGAAACATCGGCCGGGGCGGCGATCACCACCGAACGGGCGCGGCCTTCAGCGCCGAGAATGTTCTCGATAAAATCTTTGACTTCGCGGCCACGTTCGCCAATCAGACCGACTACGATGACGTCCGCTTTGGTGTAACGCGCCATCATGCCAAGCAGCACGCTTTTACCCACGCCCGAACCGGCGAACAGGCCCATACGCTGTCCGCGACCGACCGTCAGCAGGGCGTTGATCGCTCGCACGCCGGTATCCAGCACGTCGGTGATCGGCGTACGCTGCAGCGGGTTAAACGGCGGGGTGTTCAGCGGCGCGCGATAGCCGGTATCCGGAGACGGCAGGCCGTCCAGCGGTCGCCCGCTGCCATCAAGTACGCGGCCCAGCAGTTCCGGGCCCAGCATCATCTGTTTGCCCGCCTGCGGGTTCTCTCCGTTCTGGCGCGCATAGACCCGCGCACCCGGTAAAATGCCGTCCACTTCTTCCAGTGGCATCATCAGCAGCTTCTGACCGTTGAATCCCACCACTTCGCTTTCGATTTCACTGATGGTTTTGCCATCGTTGCGTTCGATTACGCAGGTCGCACCCAGCGGCAGCTGTAAGCCGGTCGCTTCCAGCACCAGGCCGGTGGCGCGGGTCAGACGGCCATAACGGCGCACCGGCTGCACCTGGGCGATGCGTTTCTCAAAGGCGTCGAGCGAGCCGAGCCAGCGATTCAGACGAGTGGTCATTACAGTTCTCCCGGTGCGGCAAGACGGCAGAGTTCCTGCCAGCGCGTTGCGACGCTGGCATCCAGGTCGCCATCTTCGGCGCTGAGTTTGCAGCCGCCAGGATGCAGGGTGCTGTCAGCGATCAGCCGCCAGCCGTGCAGATCCAGCGTCGGACCAAGGGTCTGCTCAATACGTTGTAAGTCATCCGGGTGAACACGCAGTTGCGGTTTGCCGCTGAACATCGGTTCCTGCTGCAGTAAACCCTGAATCTGGCGCAGCAGGGCGGTGCCATCCACCGTGGTCGCCTGACCAATCACCGAACGTGCCGCTTCCAGCGCCAGCTGCATCAGACGGGCCGCAATCACGCTGTCCAGCGATTCCAGCGTGTTCTGGAACTCGGTTACCAGCTGCTGCATACGCGCCTGAAGTGGCGCCTGCTGCTGCTGGGCATCGGCCAGACCCTGCTGAAAACCAGCGTCGTAACCGGCTTTCTGGCCTTCGGTCACACCCTGCTGATAGCCTTCGTTGTAACCCTGACCCTGTGCCTCTTTACGCATCTGCTGCTGCAGGCGTTCGAGCTGCTGTTGCTGCTCATCAACGCCATCTTCAGCTTCGTAAATTTCTGGCTGCAGCTCCGGTTCAGCAGGCTCATCGAAACGGCCTAAATCCGTGGGCTGCCACAGCTGCCAGGGGCGCGCAGAAAATGCATCAGACATAAGTTTCCTCGCCACCACCAATCACCATCTCGCCTGACTCGGCCAGGCGGCGTACCACCAGCAGGATCGCTTTCTGTTCGTTTTCCACTGCGGACATACGCACCGGACCACGGTTGGCCAGATCGTCGCGCAGGATGTCGGCCGCACGGGCTGACATGTTTTTGAGGAACTTCTCGCGCAGTGGCTGTTCGGCACCTTTCAGTGCAACCAGCAGCTGCTCGGACTCCACTTCCTGCAACAGACGCTGGATGCTGCGGTCGTCCACTGCCACCAGGTTTTCGAACAGGAACATCTCGTCGATAATTTTCTGCGCCAGTTCGCCATCGAAGTCGCGTACGGCTTCGATAACCGCCTCTTCCTGCTGCGTTTTCATCAGGTTGATGATCTCGGCTGCGGTTCTCACGCCGCCCATCTTCGCACGCTTGAGGTTGGTGCCATCCAGAAGGCCGTTCAGCACTTCGGTCAGTTCGGCCAGCGCGGCTGGCTGGACACCACCGAACGTGGCGATACGCAGCATCACGTCGTGACGCAGACGTTCGTCGAACAGCGCCACAATATCGGCGGCCTGGGCACGCTTGAGGTGGACCAGGATGGTAGCGATGATCTGTGGATGCTCGTCGCGAATAAGGTCGGCAGCGGCCTGCGGCTCCATAAAGTTGAGCGTTTCCATGCCGCTGGTGGTTTCGCGCGTTTCGAGAATGTCCTCCAGCAGGCTGGAGGCGCGCTCTTCGCCCAGCGCACGGGTCAGCACCGAACGCAGGTATTCGTTGGAGTTCAGGCTCAGCGCCGCGAACTGCTCAGCATCCGCTTCGAACTCACGCAGCACTTCAGTCAGTTGCTTATGTGACACCTGACGCATGTTGGCCATCGCGCCGCTCAGGTGCTGGACCTCACGCTGGTTCAGGTGTTTGAAAACTTCCGCGGCGCGCTCTTCGCCAATAGTCATCATCAGGATGGCGCTTTTTTCGGTTCCGGTCAGACTCATAGCTCTTTACTCATCCATTCGCGAATTACCAGCGCTACAACGCGCGGATCGTTTTCTGACATGTCGCGGATGCGTTGACTCAGCACTTCTGCGCTCATGCGGTTGTTAGACTTACGTTCCTGATCCAGCTCATCTTTGCTGAGCTGCACATTAAAGGCTTCCTCTTCCGGTTGCTCAGTCGCACGGGCAGCAACGGCTTCTGCGGCGGCTTTCTCTGCAGCCTGTTTGCGAACCAGATGCGGACGAACCAGTTTGCGGTAGAGGATGAAAGCGACCAGGGCAATCAACAGCCACTTACCGGCGTTCATCAGCTGATCAAAGAACGACTGCTGTTGCCAGAAGGGCAGATCGGTGGTCACCGGTTCAGTGGTGTTGAACTGCGAGTTCACCACGTTGATGCTGTCGCCACGGTTCTGGGAGTAGCCCATCGCTTCGCGGGTCAGATCTTCAATCTGCTTCAACTGCTGTTCGTTCAGCGCAACTGCTTTGCCTTTATCATCTGCACGGAAGTTCACCACGACCGCAACCGACAGGCGCTGTACGTCGCCAACGTTGACCTTGGTATGACGAATGGTGCGATCCAGCTCGTAGTTCACCGTGTCGTCACGACGCGAGTTGGTCGGTCCGGCACTGGCTGCTGCGGTGCTGGTGGTCTGGTTAGCGTTATTCGCCGCGTTGTTCTGACCGTTAGCATTCTGACCATTGGCGTTCTGGCCATTGGCAGCAGTGTTGTTCGGCGTCGTCACCGGCGCAGTGTTTGCTGGCGCAGGCTGGTTAGAGAGCGCGCCCGGCACGCCGCCCGGATAAGGGCTGCCTGACTGGTCGCTTGTGCTGGTCTGACGCGAACGAATCGCTGAGTTCGACGGGTTAGCGTTAGGCTGATATTTCTCGTCGGTCTGCTCGGCGGTGTCGAAGTTAATCTGCGCGGTAACCTGCGCATGCACATTGCCCTGACCGAGAATCGGATTCAGGATCGCTTCGATACGTTGCTGGTAGCGTGCTTCAACTTCAGAGGCATACTTGAGCTGTGCATCATTCAGGTCGCGACCGGCGGAATCAGAGCGGGTCAGCAGGCGACCGGTCTGATCGACCACGGTGACGTTGCCCGGCGGTAAACCGGCGACGCTGCTTGAGACCATGTGGGCGATGGCCTGAATCTGGCCTTCATCCAGCGCACGGCCAGGCTGCAGGGTTAAGGTGACAGAGGCGGATGGCGCTTTCTGCTCACGCACAAATAAGGTGGGTTTTGGCATCGCCAGATGAACACGGGCGCTTTTAACCGGACCGAGTGATTCGATGGTACGAGCCAGTTCGCCTTCCAGCGCGCGCTGGTAGTTAACCTGCTCGCTGAACTGGCTGATACCGAACTTCTCTTTATCCAGCAGCTCAAAACCCACCGAGCCGCCTTTCGGCAGACCCTGCTGAGCCAGACGCAGACGCAGCTCATGCACGTTCGCTTCCGGCACCATCAGCGCGCCGCCATTTTCGGCGAAGCGATAAGGGATGTTCATCTGCGTCAGCTGCGTGACGATGGCACCGCCATCTTCATCTGTAAGGTTGTTATAAAGGACGCTATAGCTGGGCTGCTTTGCCCAGAGCACCATCGCGATCACTATCGCTACAACGGCGGCGGCAGCGACGATTAAAGGAATACGCGGATTTGCGCGCAGGCGAGCGAGCAGGTCACCGAAGCCTTTCTTTTCTTGTTCTGTTGTGGCGGCTGTACTCGCATTCATGACCGTTTCCTGCCTGACGTAATTGACCGGGTAAGTTGAGATGGCAAAACAGACTCCCTGACCTGCGTAGATAAAATTTCCACTTCAATGCCAGGCATTATTAGGTGATAAGCAAAATTCGATGGCTGGATAAGGTAGGGTTTTTGATGTCATTTAGCGGCTTTGTCTCATTGACAACGTGCTAACTTTTGCTCACATCAAAAATGTCATCCTCTTTAATAAGGTATCGTTCATGTCCATTCAGGCAATAGACGGCGTACTGCAGCAGCTACAGGCGACCTCACTGCAGGCCAGCAACCGCAGCAGTGAAGCCCCTAATCAGATCGATTTCGGTGCAACTATGAAAGCGGCGCTGGATAAGATCAGCGAGACGCAGACCACCGCCCGCACCCAGGCGCAGGATTTTGAGATGGGGAAACCCGGTATTGCGCTTAATGATGTGATGGTCGATCTGCAGAAATCGTCGATTTCAATGCAGATGGGTATTCAGGTCAGGAACAAGCTGGTGTCGGCGTATAGCGAAATTATGAATATGCAGGTTTAGGCGGGTAACTGTCTGAAGCGGTTGTGGTTTATCGTACTGCCACTTTAGTGGAGCACGTATGTAGAACAGGATCGCTCATTTTCGTGTTGATGAGTGATAGCTGGTCAGTATTGTTCTCTGACATCCAGGCGCCATAAACCCGGTACACCATCTGCGCATCGGAGTGGCCCATTTGCGATGCAACGTAGTTCGGGTTTGCGCCTGCTGAAAGAGCCCAGCATGCGAACGTATGACGTGACTGATATGCTTTCCGGTGACGCAGGCCTGCACGCCTCAGTGCGCCGGTCCATATCTGTCCGAGTGACTCTGTTGAGTAATATGCTCCCGATCGGCCATTCACTGCGTTCACGCTGGGATTGAACACGAAAGTTTTCTGCTCCTCAATTCGCTCGCCATACTCCCTGGTATGAAAAGTGAAAGAGGTCTGTGGATACATTCGCGTCAACTCTCGCTGGTCACGCAGAATATCAACGGCTGCATCTATCAGGCATATGACACGGTTTCCGGCTTCTGTCTTCGGTGGAGTGAATAAGCCCTGTGGTGTGAGGTTACGGCTGACTGTCAGCTTCTTCGCTTCAAGGTCCACATCCTCCCAGGCCAGCGCGCATATCTCGCCATGCCGTAATCCTGTCAGGATGGCAAGAGACCACATGTTTGCCGTCTGGCGTGTTGAGCATGCCGCGATGAGGCGAGGGTACTCTTCCCGCGTTATCGGGTCCGGCCGCTTATTTGACTTCTTCAGCGGCTTGATGCCGGTCATCGGGTTTGCCTCTATATACCCGTTGCCATGAGCAAAGGCGAAGATAGCTTTCAGGTCTGCCATGCTGGAGTTAACCGTGGCCGCTGTCCTCCCTTTCTTTTCTATATTCATCTTCCTGCCAGTAAAGTAACTGCCATTCAGAAGCTCAATGCGCAGGTTGAGAATATCTTTCTGCATGACTGACCGGATGTCCTTTCCGTTGCCGATGATATCCAGCGTCACCCTGACGCGGCGCTCTGTCGTGATGTAAGAGCTATTGGCCCAGTCAGGCTTTTTGAGCTTCAGCCATAAATCCGCAACTTCCCTGATAGGCACCGCCTTTGACGAGCCAGCCTGGTTCTTAAATAGTGGTGAATCCGGAAACTCACTCCTGTAATCAAACGTCCCTGTCTTAATGCGGTAAACGATGTCGCTACGCAGCTCGCCAGCCATCTTCCTGTTTTTGGGTGTATCGGCTACGCCGATTGCCTCCCACCGTCTTTGCCCCTCATACATGAACCAGATTCGAAGGTGGTTCTTGTTGGGAGCCACTCCTGTCGGATAACCGGGCGTGATAATCCCACTGACACGTATATCCTGATTCAGGCCATTGACGGTCATCAGGCATTTGTTGCCGCGAAGGTCAGCACCACGCTGGCAGCCGGTTAGACGGTGGCAGATTTGCACGCTGCCACAATGCAGAGCTTCCAGCCCTTCAGCGTCACCCAGGGAATTACCTCTCAGATGCCGGATACCGTTTTCCCTCGCGGGCGTGTGATGTATGGCATGGCGCGTGACGTGATGAATAACGTGGCTGACCAGTGCAATGCCAACTGGCAGATTGTTGATGGTCAGGCGCAGATGGTCAGCACTGATAAGTACATCCATGAAGCGATCGTACTGAACAGCCGCACCGGACATATCGGCATGCCACAGCAGACCATGGGCGCTGGCGTTAACGTGCGATGCCTGATTAACCCTAATATCCGGGTGAGTGGTTTAATAGAGCTGGACCAGGCTTCTGTGTACCGATCAGCACTCTCCAGCGACGAAGTACAGCGGTCGGGTGGGCGGATTTTTGAGACCGAAAATAACGGGAATCTGAGCGTCAACGGAACACTGCAACAGCCCGCAAGTATTGCGACCGATGGCGTTTATATCGTGCGTGGCATTATGTACACTGGTGATACACGCGGACAGGCGTGGTATATGGACATGATGTGCGAAGCGCGTGGCGCAGTTGACCTCCTGGCTGCAACTGCGATGAATAGATATTTAGGATGAATGAAAAGTGAAAACAATAAGACTTTTTTCAGTACTGCTACCACTATTACTAACCGCATGTGCTTGGGATCCTGGTGGATTCAAGGCTCAGGAAAAATGGCTGGCTCAAAAAAAAGAAGAGCAAATAAATAACAAGCGCAAGGCTGCAGAGACAAAGGCCATTCGAGAGGCAAATGAAGATAAAATTGAAGCGCAATTCAAAGCGTCTCATCCTGAGGTTCCCATCGGGGATATGGACATTTCAAAATTTAATAATGTACAAGGAAAATTTGGCACTGCATTAAATAATTTAGGATTCGTAACCCGTTATCCGAATAAGCAAACCTCTGATAATGTATACTTAAAAGTTGGATCCAATGATTTGACCCTTAGACGCTTTCAAATAGCTTTAGAAGAGTACGCAAAGGAATGCAGGCGAGTGTCCGCATATAACAACACTGACTATACGAATTTATGTATTTCAAACTTAACAAAAGCGCTCAATGATTTTTCAGCAGTGTTAAAAAATAGGCGCATACCCAATAAAACTAAAGCAGTTGCTCTAGACGAAGCGACGTTTGGAAACTTTATTGATTTCGAGCATGCGGCGAAACTGGCCATCATGCATACCAAACTTTGCCAGCAGCAAGGTAGTCAAGGCTATGTCGGAATGCTTAGTGTTGCCGCTCCTTGTAATGGGCGGGGCGATGTTTACAGTATCGTTGCAGCTGAAAAGATGGGTTTATTGTAAATCTAACTCTTGTTTATCAACCCGCTTCGGCAGGTTTTTTATTGGAGCAAATATGCCAGTTTCACAACAATCACAGGCTGGCGGTGAATCGCAGGCGTATAAAGCCTTGTCAGATTCCATCTTCTCCATCCGCGTTTCCATGCCTGGCATCATCCAGACCTTTGACCCAATCGCCTGCACCTGCACTGTTCAGCCAGCTATCAGCGGGCAGCGCATCTGTCGACGTTTTAGACAACGGCAACACAGCATCCCTTCTGGCTAACCTTAAGACTGCGTTTAATTTAATTTCACAGGGCAGGTTAACAGCAATCAGAGTTTTTACCGCTTCAGGTACTTATACGCCTTCGGCAGGAACAAAGAGAATTAAGGTGACAGTAATTGGCGGCGGCGGCGGCGGCGGCGGTGGTTCTGCTGCAACTGACGCGAACACACGTAGATGCGGCGGTGGTGGTGGTGCGGGTAATACTGCCATCTCAATGCTAGACATTTCTTCGTTAACTCTGCCGGTATCAATTAATGTCGGCACCGCTGGGGCGGCGGGCGCTGCCGGTGGGGGGGCGGGTGGAAATGGCGGTCAGGGCGGAACTACAACATTTGGGAGCTACATTAATGCGACAGGTGGATTTGGAGGCGGGGGCGGATCACTAGCATCAGACTCATTAACCGCTGTAACCGCGAACGGTGGTACAAGCGCCGCACCAACTACAGGGAATATCCTCAATCAAAGAGGATCTGCTGGCCTTCAGGGTATTGTCGGTAGCAACGCGATTGTTTCTGGGGCAGGTGGAGCTTCAAGTCTTGGTGGCGGTGGAAATCCTGTTGCGGCTGGGGCATCCACTGCTGGTGAAAACGGAATCTATGGCGGCGGTGGCTCTGGAGCTATATCAATCAAATCATCATCGATTTGTAAGTATCCCGCTTAACCGGACCATTCACTTTTAGAGATCTTCCGACATACTGATTATATCCTTCGAGGAGATCACCATGCGAAAAGCCCGATTCACTGAGCACCAAATCATCGCCGTTCTGAAATCCGTCGAAGCCTGACGCACCGTCAAAGATGTCTGCCGCGAAGCGGGAATATCTGAGGCCTCGTACTACAACTGGAAAGCAAAGTACGGCGGGATGGAAGCCTCTGATATCAAAAAGATGAAGGATCTTGAGGACGAAAATCGCCGTCTCAAACAAATGTTTGCCGATCTCAGTCTTGAATGCCGTGCACTGAAAGATGTCATCGAAAAAAAGCTTTAAAACCAGCGATAAAGCGTGAGTTCGTCAACTATCTGACCGCGCAGTTTACGATGAGCATACGCCAGGCATGCAGGACGTTATCGCTGAGCAGGACGGTGTATTGTTACCAGCCCGATACCCGGCGTGATGAAGCGGTGATCCAGGTGCTGACCGGGTTGGCAGAGCGCTATCCCCGCTACGGCTTTAAGAAGCTGTTTCAGTTGCTGCGCAGGCAGGGGCACGTCTGGAACCACAAGCGCGTACACCGGATTTACTGTCTGCTGAAACTGAATTTTCGACGCAAGGGTAAGCAACGTCTTCCGGTGCGCAATCCGGCTCCGCTGGCAACGCCGGAAGCGCTCAATCAGGGCTGGTCTATCGATTTTATGCACGACGCGCTGCTCTGTGGTCGGCGTTTTCGGACCTTCAACGTGGTGGATGATTTTAACCGCGAGGCCCTTGCGATAGAAATCGATCTGAATATTCCTGCGCAACGAATGGTGCGGGTTCTGGACAGGATAGTGGCGAATCGCGGATATCCGCTGAAGATGCGGATGGATAACGGCCCGAACTGATATCACTGGCTCTGGCGCAATGGGCTGAAGACCATAGTGTGATGCTGGAATTTATCAAGCCGGGTAAGCCGACACAGAACGGGTTTATTGAGAGGTTTAACAAGACGTACCGGACAGAAATACTGGATTTTTACCTGTTCAGAACGCTGAACGAAGCACGGGAAATCACAGAGCGCTGGCTGAATGAATACAACAGTGAGCGGCCCCATGAATCCCTGAATAACCTGACACCGGAAGAATACCGGCTGATGGCTGAGAAACCGGAAATCTCAAAAAGTGTGTGGAACTAAAGCTGGGATACTTACAGATTGGCCGTGCTGGCGGAGCAGGCGGTGTCGGCGTCGTTGTTATTGAGGAGTACGCATAATGCTAACTATGCTTTAGTGCAAGATAAAAGAGTGGTCAATATGGTTGTGTGGGACGGCGAGGAAGAAGTCAGCTTCGGAAATGACGTTTTAGCCGTGCTGATTCCCGATGGTGAGGCTGTCAGTATCGGCTATTCGTATGATGCAAAGAAGTTTACAGCCCCTGCTCTTACAGATGAACAGAAGGCTGCCCAGGACGCTGCAATTGCATCTATGAACATTACTCTGAAATCCACTCTCATGAACGAGGCAAGTCAGCGTATAAGCGTCCTTCAGGATGCGGTGGACCTTGAGATGGCTACCGATGATGAAACAAAGGCGCTGCCATTATGGAAGAAGTATCGCGTCTTGCTGAGTCGAATAAATGCTGATATCTCCAGCGATGTTACGTGGCCAGACAAGCCAGCATTTTAATTTAATGCAGCATATTTCCTTGTAACTTCCTTCCAACTTTAATAAACGGCAACTCGACCATCTTGTGCAATACGTATGCAAATGCAATAGCTAAAAGCGTAGACGTGATAAGTTTGGTCAGGTTGCCAGCTTCCGCCCAAAAAAACGGCGGATGCTCAAGAAGAAGATACATTATAAAAAAGTGTGTGATATATATTGAGAATGATATATCACCGAAGAAAGATATAACCCTTGAGTTAAATATTATAAAGTTAGATTCATAAAGTATGATGGCAATAAATAATGGAAGCGCTATGAGATAGAATTTAGTTAATCCAGATCCATAGACCACCTCTGAGAAGTAAAGCCATCCAGAAAGGGAGGCCAATAGCATAATCATAGGAATGGATATGGTTGACCTTAATTTCAGCCATCCTCTCATGAACGCTTCGCAAAGCCACATGCCAAGCAGGAACTCTAAATGAAGAGATGTGCTAAAGAACTTCAAGGCATGATCGGCATAGGAGCTATCCCCAAGGGAAGAAACATAGCTAGAGTTGAGCGACACTGAGCCAGTGAAGGTGAGCTGAAGCAGAAACACCTGAGCTAGCAAAATGGCTGAGGCTACTAGAACCCTATGCTTATGATTGGCCATCATTGCCATGCCGAACACAAAATAAAACCAGATTTCGTATGAAAGCGTCCATGCTGGGCCGATAAAGTTAAAATCGAACTCTGGCGCTGGCCTGTTATAGTCCTGAAGAATAAATATGCCTGACTTAATCATTGTCCATATTGGGTGGACGTTGTATCGGATCAGGAATATTGAAGAGATTACCAGTATAAAGAGAAATAACGGATAGATTCGAAAAAATCTCTTCAGAAAGAATCCAGCCACGTTACCTTTCTTTGCAGTGACATAGGTTATAATAAATCCGCTGATCAGAAAAAAAAGGTCAACGCCGAAGCCTCCGTTCAGGAATGCCGTATTAAAAGGCTCAGCCTTGCCAATATACATAAAAGAAAAGTGAAACAGAACCACAAGTAAAGCTGCAAATCCGCGTGTGTAATGTATTGACTTTAGCATTTGAATTCTCACTAAAATAATCAGCTAAAAGGCTTAAGAGTGTTTTTATTTTCGTCTGTAAATTTTGAAGCTACTTTTCTTCCATAGTTACGAAGTGGCTTTTCAATAATTCTAAAATTTAACTCTACGACTAACACGGTAATTAATATTGCCATAGTGGTCATAATGAAGCACAATGATAATGTCTTCGAGGGCGGCTGACCAATTGCTATGTAATATCTTATCGTGCTTTCTTGGATAAAATAAATGACAGGCATGTGTATTACATATATTGCATATGATCTTGATCCAATCCAGAGAAGTGTCTTTCTTAGTGGCTCAGGGCAATAGATATATTTTTTATTGAATGAAGCGACAAAAACAAGAACAGCGCTTACTAAAGCCAGCATTCCAACCATAAATCGGCATTCGTGAAGTGCTGGTATGCTAAACATTAAATAGCACAGCGCGACCGCAGTTACAGACAATGAAAAGGCTTTACTCTTTAATAGTTTAGGCTCAAACCTCAATGTCCTGCCATCCATGTAAAAAATTGAAAGAACAACCCCCCAGGAAATAGAGTCCATCCTGAAGTTCATCAGGTAAGTATCCTGCCTAAGAATAAAAAACTGTATTGATATCATAACAATCAATAATGGTGTTCTAAATTCTTTTTTGGTGAAGATGATAAAAAATGGCAATATAAAGTAAAATTGCTCTTCAAGATTAAGTGACCAAAATGGCCCCATGCTTGTTGGTAATGAATTAACAAGCATGTAATGGCTCAGCAAGTTGTAGGTGTAGGTAAGTATACTTAGGGCCTGATAAAAATTCCACTTTGTGGAGCCGAATGCACCAGATATATTATAGGTGAATGTCATGAATAGAATTATTGCTATCCATAAAAAAGAAGTAGGAAAAAGACGGAATGCCCGCTTAATAAAGAATGACTTTATTACTCCTGATGAGCTAATACCCTGATCTTTGCACTTATCAATTAAAGGGATTAGTGAGCAACTAACAACAAATCCTGAAATGCATAAAAACAAATCTACGCCAGACCAGAATTGCAAAAAGGTATTCACCTTTGCAAAAAATGAGTGACCACTCCAGAAATATAGCGAAGGGTAATGCTGCACCAGAACCATGATGATTGCGAAAGCGCGCAGAATTTCAATATCGCTGTTTGGTCTCAGCTTTTCCATTTGGCCTCAGATGTGAATGTTAAGCGGCAAGATAGTACCAACCAATCTCTCTGACTGGTAGTCATAAAAAAGCCACGGCGACGGGGCGGATGGTACCGCGCCAGTCTCAGCAGGCTGCGGGTCTGATTTGAGATTAGTCACTGCCAGCGCCCGATGCCCATCAAAAACTTCTTTCCCCTCAATCCCTTTACAAATCTGTGAACTGGTCCGCCTTGATCAAAAGTACCGATCGATATTACTGCTTATTCATACAGTATTTATCAAGGAGGATTTATCATGGCGAGAGAGAGTGACATACAGGCGGCGTTCATGAGCGCGATAACGAAGGACCCCCGATGCAGGCAGATACTCACCACTGCTGCGTTCCAGAAGCGTCTTGATGACGTAAACTACGTGTGGACGCTGCAGGAGTGTAACCGGTAGATTCGGCGTTACCAGAACTTCTTCTTCGAGCTGGTTACCGAGGAGAGCGAAAATAAGACCTGGGCGCTCCGCAACATGGGATACGTGAGGTAGCTATGGGCTTTCCATCACCAGCATCAGACTACATCGAAAAGCGCATCGACCTGAACGACATCCTGATGCCGTACCGGAACAACATGATGCTGATCGAGACGCCGGACGGATTCGTGCTGGCCGACAAATCAGTGAAGCCAGAAAATGGCGATAAGGTTGCATTTCAGATAGGCGAGTTCCCGCAGCTGGGCAGGCTGTTCAGGACGGGAATCATAACCTCAGACGGCGAGACGATTGACGGAGAAGGGCTTGAGGGGGTTATCGTGCTTGGGAAGGTTACGGCGGAGGTCGTGTCCGTGCATGAGCCAAGCAGGCCGATAATTTAGCCGTAGCACACATGTAGCACAAAAAAATACCGCAAATCACCTCAATACCACCACCACGGCAGTTTGTGACTTGCGGTATGTCTCTGTAAAACCACGCCTCAACGCACATCAACCTGTTATGCTAAATATTCAAAGTGAAATTATGAATATGCAGGTTTAGTGAGCTGATTCCGCTGAACAAGGCACGCCTGCGTGGAGGCGATGAGGGAGTGGGATGCCAGCATCAAGGCCGATCCCTTTGCTGAGTCTATGACCCTGTGTTGGCGATAATGCAGGTGTCATTGACTATACTGCTCTTTATTACGAGCCGTGCAGCAGGGAACTCACTCTTCGGTGCAGACGACCCGACCCCTCATCACCTATCAGCAGGACGCCAGCCCAATGCTAAAAAAACTTATCCTTATCGCATCGTTAATCAGCTTATCTCTTCCAGCTTTTGCTGCCACGCAGTGCGGGCCGTTCTCTCTTAAACCTGATAAGAGCGGCTGGTTCTCGGTGAATGGAGAACGCGCTAAAACGCAGAAAGTCACCTTTGCGAAAGAGAAGGGCGATTACGACAACGCGACGGTCAAACTGCTGGTGAAAAACAGCAAAGCGCCGGGGATGGTGGATATGGAGCTGACGAACCGTGAGGGTAAAGGGCTGTTAAGAGCTGAAATCGTCCGCACCAGCCAGAGTCAGATCCGCATACGAGGCGCCTATGATTGCGAACCGGCTAAATAGGCTGAGCTTCGACTGCCCACTTCTGAACATGGCATAGCCCGGAAGCGGGCCTGATAAAAGCCTTTGAGTAGAAGAGTGCGAAAGGTTGTCAGGCAAGCGCTTGTGCTCTGGCTGGCCTGACAACGTATGCCAACTCCTGATCATCCATTCTGCATCACGCACATGGCGACGATGCCTCTAACTCGATGTTTTGCACCGCGCGATCATCCCTGAAACTGCTGTGCTGATATCTGATGCTTTTGGATCATAGTAAAATGTCGCACTAGTCTGATGATGGCTGAACTTTGCAATTTCAACCCAGGCCACGGTTTCATCATCCTGTTCAAGGTTATATCGCTTCGTGCCATCCGGCAGGGGGTCATCCTGCTCCAGATAGAGTTTTTGATCCTGTGCCGCTACGTTAAGGCAGGATTCAACCTGAAAAGGATGACCGTTGAAATAAGCGGTTTTTGTTGTCGGGTGTAATCCAACCCGTCCCATATCTACGCATCCGCCCATCAGACTTATGCTCAGGGCAATAATGATCTTCTTCATTAACTAAACCATCATAGTTATTTTGTTGACCAATAATATCCGGATATTGATCGTATCGCTCATTTTAATCAAAAATCTGCGCTTGATATTGCTGGCGTTACGGACTAAATGTAACATTCTTCGCAACGCATTATGATGTAAGCAACGGACAGGAACTCAGTAGCCCGCATCAGGTGACTCATGCTGTCTGCTGGTGTTAACCGTTGTCAGGTGAATGTCAGGTAAATATCACTCTGAATGGTTGCTCATCATATCGTTAGTCTGCTTTGAGGTGGATGCCCGAAAATCATTGCCTGCAGCCTTTGTTAGCCAGTTTATTATAAACATGGATAGTTTTACGCAGTACATTACACACACATCAGGTTCATTAAAAATCGGCCTCAACAAAAGGCGTTATACCTCTGTTGTGTTACGCATGTTGAGGTGTCCTGATGAAAATCCTTACTACTTAAGTGCCTCTGAATATTATGATTTATGACTGTTTTTTGTACTACGATGAAGATATCTTGCTTGAGATGCGTCTGAACACGCTTGAGCATGTTGTTGACCGGTTTGTCATTGTGGAATCGCGATATACCTTTACCGGAAAACGCCGGGAAAAGCTTCATTTTGATATTGAGAAGTTCGATCGTTTCCGCGATAAAATTATTTATATTGTTAACGATATTGCGCCCAGATTTTATCAGGAAGCCTTTAAATCGAATAGTTCTGTGGTTAATGCGGGAGAGACAGATCCCTGGGAAAATGAAGCCACTGCACGTAATCAGATTATGCAGGGGCTGGCCGGCGCGCAGGATGATGATATTGTTATTGTGTCAGACGTCGATGAAATTCCCCGACCCGAGGCGATAAAAGCATTCAGTCATCAACATCTTTGCACGACGCTGCATCAGCAATATTTCAATTTTAAATTTAATGTCCGGGTTTTAAATGACGACGGCACACCGCGCTGTGCCACCCTGGCAAAAATGGTGACCTGTAAAACGCTGCGAAACTTTTTTATGGGACAACCGGAATTGCTTCGCAATGTTAAGCGTCGTGGAACACCGATACGCGAGAACTGGTTGCGCTGGAAGTGGCTAAATTTCCGGACGAAAACCATTAAGAACGCAGGATGGCATTTTTCCTGGGTAATGAGCGATGAGCGCATCAGTGAAAAAATGTCTTCGATTTCTCATACCGAACGTAACTGTCCCGAATTTAATAATCCGGATCACATACGGCGCTGCGTTGAGAACAATATTGATATCTGGAATCGTCCGCGAAGGATGGAGATAGTGCCGGTAACATCCGAACATTTTCCAGCCTGGCTGGTTGAAAATCAGCACCAGCTTGCCGATCTCATTAAATCTTAACGCTAGCAGCGCGCCCAGCGGGCGCGCCTCTCGCACATCAGCTTGCCTTGTAAGGATCTTTTTTGTCATCCTGGCTGTCATCATTTTTGCGCGGCACTTCGCCATGATCTTTCGGCGCATCAGTGGCGGGATGATCATCTTCCTCGTAAGCATTACCAGCGTTTGGCGCGGCTTCGGGCAGGCTTTTGCTGACATCACCTTCTTTCTTACGTTCTTCATTCGTATTGTGTTTAAACATAACTCTCTCCTTTTATTCCAGTCTCTTAAGTTTAGACCAGCACTGACATCCCGCATGCGCAGCGGATTAAAGAAGAAAAAAAAGCCCGCCAGCGGCGGGCTAATCGGAGTTTCTCTCATACTGAACACGTCATTTTTCGATGTTTGGGTGTGTACAGCAGGTTCATGCTAACCGGGAATCCCTGATGCAGTAATGGACAAATCTGTCATGTCGCTTGCGGCAGGTCACATTCCCGTCGATAAACAGATCGATAAATAAATTCGATTGAACGGATTAGCAAAAGGCATATAGTGGCCTGCGTTACCAGGAGATAGAAATTATGTTAAGAGACTATTTAAAGATTGAAGCTGAAGATCAGTTAATCGAACAACGCTCGCTGAGCCTGAAAAATCGTGGTCAGGAAGAGGTCACCGAATGGATTATTGTAAATAGCCAGGGAGTTAAAAAAGGCGGCGTAACCCTGTTCGATAAACTCAGTACCCGCCGCTCATGGCCCGTCAATTACCGCATTATGCAGACCGATCTGCAGGGCAAAGTGGTGGTAGATCAACTGACCGATGCCCTGTAGTTGCCCGGCGATAATCTCAGCCACTGTTGTACGATGAAAAGTGAACCCGCGCCCGGCGGGTTTTTTTATGGCTGGCGATAGCGTCGCAGTTCCACCAGCGTACCAATCAGCTTCAGGCTGTCCCGGCTGGATTGCAGCTCAGGGAAATTGATATTGACCGGTGCCAGTTCAAACTGCATGACGCCATTTTCACTGCCGCGCTGACGCCAGGTGCGTAGCAGCACGACCTGTTGCTGCAATGCCAGCACGCAATCGCCGGGCTGAGGTGACTGCGTGGGATCGATGATCACCACATCATTCCGCAGAATCGCGGGCGTCATCGCCTGTTCTTCCACCCGGAAGGCAAAGCTCTGCTGTGAAAGCGCCATGTCGTTGTGCATCAGCAGTTCATGCCGGACGGAACCGGCCTCGCTCAGCCATCGCGGCACGTCGCGCTGTGCAAGCAGTGGGATCTGGTGCAAACCACTCCAGGCGCTTTCGCTGAAAACAGGACCATCCCCATCTATCAGAAAAGCCGGTGCGCAGCCCAGCGCTTCGGCGAGCCGCAGCAGGTTCTCACCGCGCGGCAGCGTCTCCTCTTTTTCCCATTGCGAAATCGCCACATGGGACACTTTTACCTGTTGCGCCAATTGCTTCTGCGTTAACTGCAGCGATTTACGTCGGAGTCGGATGCGGTCACCCAGCGTTTCGTTTTTCATAAGCTTGACTTTTTGGTTGAGAGTGACTTAAGTATACTTAAGCCTGGTATTTAAGCAATCTTAAATTTCATGCGGGGGACGTGGCTAAGCAGCACGCAGTAAGTTCCAGAGACCTTACCGTACAAAGGGGTGTGGCATGGAAAGTAGTCTGATTACCAGTATGGGTGCGTTAGTTCTGGGTGGGGGGGCAGCAGCACTGTTCTGGAAACCGTTATTGGCGGGAATTGCGTCAATCGTAACCAGTAATCGAGCCGGCGGCGAAATTATTACCAGCTACAAAGAGCAGGTGGTGTTGCTGAAAGAGAGCAACCTGCTGATACGGGAGGAGAACGATGAATTACGCGAACGGCACGACAGGAATCTGCGGCGTATCTCGACACTCGAAACGGATCTTCGGTTAATCAAGAATGCGGTAGGGATTTTACTGGCAATGACCGAAACCGATCAGAACGATAAATTTCGTAATGAGATTGATCGGCTTATCTCAACTCTGGAGGATCGCAGTGATGGCCACGATTAATAGCACTAAGGCACCTATGTCTTACCGGCGCAAAGTTATCCTCGGCTGCGTATTGCTGAGCTGTTCGATGATTTGCATCCTGATGACGATCATTTTTCTCTACGTCAGTAACACCGCAAACAAGCGGGTCGAGGAGATTCGGGCGGATTACCGCTTAATTGCGGCGCGGCGTGATGACAGAGTGGAGCTGCTGACCGATCAGGTTGCAGCAATACAGCATAAGCTGGATGCAATACCGGATCGCATAGCCGACAAAACGGTCATAAAAGTCAAAGAGGTCGTCACTGAGAGTGAGGTGCCAGCCGTGAATTCCGGTCATAAACCATAACTTCCGATTATTCTTAATGCGGCTTCGCTATTATCGACTAGTTTTAAATATCCGGGCAACATTTTGTACCTGAATGCAGGCCCGCTGATTGGCCGGTTGATGAACCGCTAAGCCTACTCACTTTGGATAAATGACCAGAAGGAAATTTAGCATGAGCGATTCAACAGAAACCAAGACCAAAACTGAATATCTGCGTGACGTGACTTCTCAGCTAAAAGAGATGCGTCACTATGCTCAGACCAACACCGAAACCCTTTCCAGCCAATGGTTAGCGTTTGATGCCGGTGAGTATAAAGACAAGACCAACGCCGACCGAATCGATGCGTTGCTTAATAAGCAGGGTAAACTGCTGGAAGATCTGGATGCCGCGATTCAGGACATCGAGATTGAAGTTAATCACAGCGAGCAGGAGAGCTAAGTCATCTCCCGCTAACTTATGTGGTGGCCGTTAAGGGATTAATCGGCCACCAGCCACATTTCCGCTTCGTCGAACATCTCTTCAACAATTCGCGCAACCGTCGCTTTATCGTTCTTACTCAAATCAGTATCAATCGCGTTACGTTCCATCGGCTTGACCTTAACTTCAATGTCAGGAAACACCCGATGCACCCGCTTTTCCAGCTCCTCACGAATCATCTCGCGAGCACCCGGTAAACCGGCAACGTTGCGCTTGTCATAAATCAACTCAACAAACATGATGGCAATCCATTCAGGGCAAAATCGCTGACATATAATACTGTAAATAAAAACAGTAGCAAGGCAGCGCGCCTGATTTCGTGTAAATTTTTATCTCGCATAAACCTCAATCTTCGACTAGCAAAATGCGCACGCATCGCGACATAATGGCGGCTTACTTTTAGGAGGTCCGCGATGCGACAACTGGTAATTGATATTCTGCTAAAACTGGCAAAGATGGACGTCGATGCAAAAGAGTTGACGGCGCAGCTTGAAGCGCAGTCCCTGCTGGTTGCGGCGCTGCTGGTGCAGGCGAAACAGGACAACTCGCTGACTATTTCAGAAACGGTGCAGGATGCCATTGTTACCGCTTCGCAATCTTCGACCGAGTTTCTGCAGTCTGATGTGGATCTGCTGCTGACGCATATTAATCGTCTGCTGGCGGTAGCGAGTTATGTTGAAGTAAAGGGTAAAGCGACGGAAGGTGAAGGGTAGGGGCGGATAAAAAAATTCGCCTCTGGAGGTGGAATTGAGACAACACCTGCAGAGGCAGTGCATCAGCACTATTCGTTAAAGGACAATCACGACCTGAGTCGCACGCCGAAGTTATACACTTTCCCCCGGTTAGTACAATTTTATCTGCAGTGCCGGAACTGGTTGGAGGTGTTTGCAATATACAACTTCAGCGCGGCCCTGATTAGAGCTCGTTTTTGATGCAAAACTCTTCCCAGCTCATCCCCAGCGACTCAGCATGAGATTTGAGATAAGTCTCGATAGCTTCAGCCGCCACCGCTTTATCCGGCTCAGCGAGCTGAATAGAAAAGATCATTCCATCCAGATTCTTCTGCCGCAAAAAGGCCGCATAGATGCGTTCGGCATGCCATTCGCGCAGCTGTCGCAGTGACAGGTTAGCTGCACGGGCGTCGCTCTCCGTTAATTCATCAAGTGCAGACTGAAAGTCGGGATGCGCGGTAAAAAACATCTCGCGCGCCTGGGCATAGTAGGCTTCTGGCGTTTTCATATTCATATTCCTGAAAGTCTGTTGCAGCGCGTCAGTGTAGCGGGTTGTCTTCCGCTTGTCAGGCGTGACAAAAGACGGAGTTTGCATCAGTTCAGCCTCTGAACTTCCGGTCAAAAACCTGACCGTGGAGCTCACTGCGGGATAAATTCTGGCGCAATCAGGGTCTGCGTGGTGTTTGAACACCCAGATACCTTGCGCAACGCGGTGGAAAAATTATAACGTAGCCGCCATTGATGGGATCTTAGGGATTAAACATGAAAAAGTGGATGCTGATTGCCGCGCTGGCACTGAGTGGCTGTGCACAAATCAACGATTATGAAAATGCGGTGCAAACGCCGGCGCCCGCTGATCTGCAGGGAACCTGGCAAACCGTCGGTCCACAGAGCAGCCTGATCAGCGACAAGGCGATAGCCAGTGTGATCATCAATGCGGATGGCAGCACGCTGGACTGCCGTCAGTGGATGCGGGTGATTGCGAAGCCGGGCAAACTGACCCGGTTAAGCGGCGATTATGTCAACGTCACGCGTCAGGTGCGGGTGATGCCGCTGGTCGTGGAGAATGGCGAGCTTAGCTATGACAGGATGACTCTGCGTAAAGTGGCGCGTCCGACCGTTGAGTGTCAGCAGGCGCTGGAAGAGGTGGCGAAACAGCCGAAAGCCGCCGTGATTCAGAACATCGAACCGCAACTGCTGCGCACACCGATTACAGAAAACAACGCGAAGTCATAACAGCCGGACCATAACAAAACCGCCCCGACGGGCAGAGCGCACTTCACGCTTCTGCCTGCCGGGGCGGGTTTAGTTTTGAGTCATTTCTTCGGCAACGACCTTATTCTGCAACCACCCAGACGCTGACACTGCCACCGTTACAGACAAAGACCGCCGTGCCGTGCTCGTCGGCAGTAATGGTCTCTTCCCGATTCCCCAGATGATCGCGCCAGACCTTACCGGCAAAACCTTCACCCATCGGCACGCTTTTCTCACCGGCATCGCCGTTCGACATGATCACCACACAGCCTGGCTGTGTTTCGGTGCCGCTGCGGCTGAAGGCCACGCAGTTTGGGTGATCAAAATAGTCGGTCTGCACACCCCAGCCATACTGCTGGCGCGCCCGGATTAATCCTTCCAGTTCAGGGATCACCGGCATCTCAATTTTGTACTTCTCGCCGTCGCCGCCTTCATCTTCATAGGTCGCGCCGAACAGGTCAGGATAGAAGATGGTAGGCACACCCTGCTCACGCAACAGGATCAGCGCATAGGCCAGCGGTTTAAACCAGGCTTCTACCGGCGCTTCCAGCGACTGCAGCGGTTGGGTGTCGTGGTTAGCCACGATCGTCACGGCATGCCACGGATCAGCAACCACCAGCGAGTTAGCAAAGATCTGGCTCATGTCGTAGGCGCTGCCCGCGGTTGAAGCCTGGTGGAAGTTCATGTGCAGTGGCGCATCAAACAGCATGGTTTTGCCTTCCACCTGATGCACATACTCCTGCAGCTTCTCCGTTTCAAACGACCAGTATTCCGCGACGATAAACATCGGCTCCTCAGCAACCTCCTGAATATGGTCAATCCACTCTTTGTAGAACCAGGCCGGGATATGTTTTACCGCATCCAGACGAAAGCCGGTGCAGGGCACCTGTTCCATCACCCAGCGCGCCCAGTATTTCAGCTCTTCCCTGACCGCGTTGTTGCGGAAATCGATGTTGGCGCCCATCAGATAGTCGAAATTACCCAGCTCGTTATCAACCTGGTCGTTCCAGCCTTCGGCGGTGTAGTCATTGATGATTTTGAATACGCCGTTTTCGTCCGGATTTTCGATGTGGTCTACGCCGCTAAAGCATTTGTGGTCCCAGACAAACTTCGAAAACTCCCCGGCGCGCGCCGGAAAAGTGAATTTTGTCCAGGCCTCGCACTCGACCACTTCGTCGTAGATTTCATCGCGGTTATCGGGATTGACGCGGTTAACGCTGATCGCCTCTTTTTCGTCGGCACCCATTTTGTGGTTGAGCACCACATCCAGCAGCACCCCAACGTTGTGACTACGCAGGGCTTCTGTTGCCGCCAGTAACTGCTGTTTGTCGCCATATTTGGTGGCAACGCTGCCTTTCTGATCAAATTCACCCACGTCAAACAGATCGTAGCTGTCGTAACCGACAGAATAGCCCCCCGAATCCCCTTTGTAGCACGGTGGCAACCACGCCATGGTGATACCTATTTCGCTGAGCCAGGCCGCACGATCGGCGACTTCCGGCCACAGTTTGCTGCCATCCGGGTAATACCAATGGAAAAACTGTAATAACGTTGGGTTTTGCATGTACCACACTCCAGGGGATGATGAAAATCAAGTATGGAGTAAGCGGCAAAAAAGAGACGCCGCGCAGAAAAATAAATCTGGCGGCGTGACAGAGCAGGGGATCAGGAGAGGGTTTCGTGCGGCACCATAACAACGCCGCCTTGATTGCTATAAGCGGACATCACCGATTTCTGGCGACTGTTCTGACCTACCAGTGAGGCCAGCTCATCCATCCGCGCCTGCAGCAGACGTTTCACTTCACATTCGTTATCGAGAATACGTCGCAGCACCGGACGTAACTGCTCCTGAGTCTGTGCCGACGGCGACACGGCTTCTGTCGATTGGGCTAAGTTCTGCACCGCACTGACATACTCCATCTCCCTGCTGATCAATTCATCCCATTCGCCTTGTGCTGCATGACGCAGCATTCCCTGGCTGAGATCGAGTAACTGTTGGTAAACGGTAATCAGATGCGGTGCAGTAGTCATTAAACGGCGTCCTGAATCAGGTTAGGTTGAACCACTTCTTTCCACGCGTCAGCAATGTTGCGCAGCAGGCCTTCGACCTCCTCGACCGCTGCAACATCATTGTTCAGGTTGGCATGCAACAGGCGACGCGTCATGTAGTTGTAAAGATCCAGCAGATTATCGGCCAGCTCATCACCACGGTTTTCAGTCAGACCCTCTTTCAGGCCGGCTTCGATAATATTGATCGCTTTGGAGATAGAGTTGCCTTTGCCTGCAATATTGCCATCCTGCATAAACAGGCGGGCGCGGATTAACGCGCTCAGTGCACCGTCGAACAGCATCACAACCAGCTGCTGCTGGCTGGCGCTCATCACGGCGCTTTCTACGCCAATTTTTGCATAGGCTTTGGTGCCTGTAGCGCTGTACATGGTCACTCCTGTTATTTTTTAGACGAATCGGACGTGTCGAACTGCTGCGTCAGATAGGTGCTGGTCGAGTTGAGTTTACTGATGGCCATATCCAGCTGAGTAAATTGCGTTTTATAGCGTGCGATATCGGCATCAATACGATCGCTGGTGGTGTTATAGAGGGTGGTTAACCTATTCAGTGTTTTACTCACGCCATCGGTGGCGGACTGAATAATCCCTTTAGTAGCCAGCCAGTCAGTCAGTTTACTGTCGATTTTAGCGGCGATACCGGTTTTACCGTCACCTACGATCATCGCTTTCACGCCCGCAGCATCTTTATCCAGTGCGCTGCTCAGCTTGGTTGAATCCAGTTTTAATGAACCGGTGGTGGGATCAGTGGTGACACCAATCTGACTCAGTGATTTAAAGGTAGATGTGCTCTGCGAATTGGTGAGCATGCTTTTCAGCTGCGTCTCAATCGTCCGTAACGTGCTGTCACCGAGCAGGGCACCATTACTGGAGTCCTGTGCATCGCTGTTGGTATCCACTTTGGTGTATTTGGTCAGGGTATTAAACTGATCCAGCAACGTATTGTAGGCATCCACCCAGGCAGTGATGGCGCTGGAGGATTTTGAGGTGTCTTTGGTAATCGTCAGCGTCTGATCGCCAACCGTCTGCGCGGTCAGATTTAAGGTAATCCCTTCCAGCGCATCGCTAATCTGATTGCTGCTGTTTTCAATCGCAACATTGTTGACCGTCAGTTTGGCATTCTGCGCAGCGACGCTCTGGGTCATCACGTTGCTGCTGGCGCTGGCGTCAAAGCCCACAATCCCCTGTAGCGTGCTGTCACCGGTGACGGCGATGGTTGCCACCGCATTGTCGCTGCCGGTTTTATTGGCGCTCATTGAGAGGCGGAAGCTGCCGTCTGATACCTTAATGATGCTGGCGGTGACGCCGGCATTGGCGCCGTTGATGGCGTCACGCATGCCGGTCAGCGAAGTCTGATCGCTGGAGAGCGTGACGCTTTTGCTGGTGCCATCTTTTAAGGTAATTGCGATGCTGCGGCTGGCCACGGAGCTGTCGCCCAGCGCGGCGGTGTTGCTGCTCTGTACTCCTGAGGTCAGTACCTGCGCCTGTGCCAGCTGCGTGACGTTAATGGCATATTTACCGGCCACGGTGCTGCCAGAAGTGGTCGCGCTGAACGCTGTGGAGCTACTGGCCGCAGTCGTAGCGGTAAACAGGTCAGCACTGTTCAGCTTGGTATTAGCAGCCTGGAAAGTTGTCAGTGAACTTTTCAGGGTGGCGTAAGCACTGAGCTTGGCCGTATAAGCTGTCTGCTGAGTAGAAATAGGTTTGAGTGAAGCTTTTTCAGCGGTGGTCAAACTGTCAAGCATGGTACTGAGTGGCAGGCCGGAACCCACACCGAGGTTGCTTATACTAGCCATATTAATTCCTTTATAAGGTCGACAGAAAATTGATACCTGGGTTATCGGCCTTGAATAAGGAAAGTTTAAGGTTATTTGCCTTAGGGTAATGAGGTAAATAAGCACTATAGAGAAGGGTAATTCAGCGGCTAGAAAATTAATGAATTAAGCCTAAAGAAGTTCGGGCGGGTGGCGATAACTTAAAACGTGACAGGTTGAAGCAGAAAAATTCGCCTGGTACTAAAAAAATTCTAAAGGTTGTTAAACGGCAGACGATAACAACTTTGACGGCGCTGAAGCCGGCGGGTTGAAGCCCACACCTTAACCGAAAGACTTGATTAACAGGAAAATTCATCATGGCCCAAGTCATTAATACCAACAGCCTCTCGCTGATCACTCAGAACAACATCAACAAGAACCAGTCAGCTCTGTCTACTTCAATGGAGCGTCTGTCTTCTGGTTTACGTATCAACAGCGCGAAAGATGACGCTGCTGGTCAGGCAATTGCCAACCGTTTTACCTCTAACATCAAGGGCCTGACTCAGGCTGCTCGTAACGCCAACGACGGTATCTCTGCTGCGCAGACTACTGAAGGCGCACTGTCAGAAATCAACAACAACTTACAGCGTGTTCGTGAACTGACTGTACAGGCTTCAAGCGGTACCAACTCAGCTTCTGACAAATCTTCAATTCAGGACGAAATCAAATCCCGTCTGAGCGAAATCGACCGCGTATCAGGTCAGACTCAGTTCAACGGCGTGAACGTGCTGGCTAAAGATGGCTCAATGAAAATTCAGGTTGGCGCTAACGATGGCGAAACTATCACCATCGACCTGAAGAAAATTGACTCTTCTACGCTGAAACTGAACACTTTCAACGTGAATGGTCCACAGGGTACACCTACTGCTGCTGCAGCTGCTGACTTCCAGAGCGTTTACGGTTCTACCAGTAACGTATCTAAAGCCACTGTTGCTGAAGGCACAGCTGATAGCCTGGCGACTCGCCTGGGTGTTGCAGCCGCTAACGTCACTGTTACTGCAGATAAAGTGTATAAAGATGACAACGGCAACCTGTTCGCTAAAGTTAACGTGAAATCAGCCAGCGATGCAGAAACCAACAGCCTGAAAGCGAACGGTTTTGACATTGCTAACGGTGCAAACCAGGACTTCTACGTTGCAGTTGATGCGAAGGCTGCAGTAACGACTGCTGGTGGCGATACCGCTGCGTTCACACTGGATACGGCTAACATGAGCCTGTCTAACGTGACCTCGGGTTCAACTTCTGATCCACTGAAAAAGCTGGACGAAGCGATTGCCAGCGTTGATAAGTTCCGTTCTTCACTGGGTGCGATTCAGAACCGTCTGAACTCAGCCGTGACTAACCTGAACAACACCACCACTAACCTGTCTGCAGCACAGTCTCGTATTCAGGATGCTGACTACGCAACTGAAGTTTCAAACATGTCTAAAGCGCAGATCGTACAGCAGGCTGGTAACTCAGTGTTGGCTAAAGCTAACCAGGTTCCACAGCAGGTTCTGTCTCTGCTGCAGGGCTAATCACCCAACTTTTAAAAGACAAACCCCGCTTCGGCGGGGTTTTTTTATGCCTGCGATTAGCCTGTTTTTGCCCTGTTTCTCTGCCAATCAATCTCCCCTCGTTCCTTTATCCTCACAGTAAGACTCTTTTTTAAATGCCTTTGTTGAGCAGGTAAATAATGAAAAATATTACTGTCGTGGAACCGCTCTTTGTCAGCGCCTTCAAATGTATTGGCAGTGAGTGTCGCGATCACTGCTGTAAGGGCTGGGATATCCACCTGGATAAGCCCACGGTCAATCGCTATTTAAAATCCTCGCTGATTGAAATCAAAACGCTGGCAGTTGAAAACATCACCACCACCCGCAAAAGCTTTGCCAGTTGGGGAACTATGAAGCTTAATGCTTCTGGCAACTGTGCATTTATGGATGAAAATCGCCTGTGCAAAGTGCATTCCCGGCTGGGTGCTGCCGCACTGAGCAACACCTGTGCGACCTATCCCCGAGCGGCGAACACCTTTAAATATGAACAGCAAAAAACGTTGGCGCTCTCCTGTCCGGAGGCGACCCGGCAATTATTAGCCTCACCTGACGCGATGCTGTTCGGGGAGAGCATCAGGCAACAACCTTATGGCAATAAAGCTAAAGATCTCGATCAGCAAAAGAAACTGCTGAATCTGATGTGTCTTAACATCATTAAATTCAGCGGCATTCATCTTGATGAAGGGTTTTACGCGCTTGCCAGCTTTCTGCTGGGCGCGGAAAGAGTAAGCCCTGAAGAAGATTGGCTGGTCCAGATGGAGCATCATTTTTCTGATGTACTCAACAACCTGACACAGGGTGAAATCAGGCTGCAGCTTGATCAGGTTAAACCTGACTATAACCTGCAATGGTCTTTACTGTTGAGATTGCAAAGCTGGTTCAGCACCATGGCCGATAAGCGCGCCTTTCCTACCCTGAATCACTACGTTAATAAGCTGATTTACATTCAGGCCGAAGGGGCCAAAACCGATGACGTCAGTCAGCCAATGATCCGGCTGGACAACGTCTGGCAGAAGCAGGTTATGCCCTGGCTTGCTGAACGGCCGTGGATAATGAATAACTATATTCAGTACCGCATTTATGATGATTTCTTCCCTAATAACGAAAATCGCAGCCCGTTACTGAGCTTATATCTTCTGACGGCAGAATGGTTCCTGCTTAAATCACTGATTGCGGCCAATGTTGAGTTGGTCGGAACCGTTAGTGAAGAGGATATTATTAATATCATCTACAGCTACCACTCAATAACAAAACATACGCCACAATCGGTGATGGCGTTTCTGGCCGAGATTGATAAGGTCAAGGTCAATGACGATTTGTCGCTGATTTATCTGCTTAAATGATCTGAGGCGATGCAGCTTCGCATCATCGGCATCGCCCATTTGTCCCTGATAGCTACGGGCGGGCATTAGCTAATTGCTGAAAGAATTGCAGCTGGTGTGCTGGCTTATTTTTATGCCAGCAGCTCCAGGCAATGCAACGCAATTTAACACCCGCTTCCTTCAAACCGGTTTCCTGACCACAACCTTGCAGGCTGCCTGTCTCTCAATCCCAGGCAATCCCCCCAGCCCGTTACAGTTCCCCCACAGACTGCCGATAACTCCTCACAGAACAACATCATTTTTGATTTTAACTTTGTGGAGTGTCTATGCGCTTCAATTATGACCTGTTACCGGGTGAGCGGCTGACCTTTGAAGAGATCGCCCGGCGTTATGCTCTGCAATACCCTGATGATAAAGAGCTGACGGCGCGCGCCTTGCTGAGTCCGTCAACCGGGCTGCGCACGCTGAAAATCCGCGCGGTGTTCGCGCAGGAAGAGAGCAACAGCCCGCTGGAGGATCTGCTGTTCATCTCCCATGACAACGAACGTAAAAATTACCTGCGTCGCTTTGAGCACTACCTTAAGCAGAATCTCTCCTTCCTCTATTTCCGTCGCAGCGATAGCGAAAAGCGCGACAACCTGTGGAAGGTGATGGGCAGCAGCCAGGTCTTCGCGATGATCGATCCGCAATCCGCCACGGCACAGAATCTGCTGAACAGTCGCGGCTACAAACTGGTGCTGATGCATCAGGATGATGAAGACGCTTACTGGCAGCTTTTCAATCCACAGGCAGATCCCTGTTTTCCGCAGTCGCAGCGCATTCAGTTCATCGTGGTGCTGAGTACGCCGCAGCACAAAGTTCCGGCGGCGGTGATGCCGGGAACTGAGGTCGGGCGTCGTGTTAAAGCCCGGGTGCTGCAGCGCGCCAGCCAGGCGGAATTCAGCGCCGGTGTCAAAGCCCGCTACGGCGCCTGTGTGATGACCGGCACCGAGCTGACCGAACGGCATAACTGGCCATGGGTGGAAGCCTGCCATATCGACACGCAGGAAGGGGATGACGGTGTACTGGCAGATAACAGCATCGATAACGGCCTGTTTTTACGCAGTGATTTGCAGCGGCTGTTTATTAACCGACTGATTAGCATTGATGGTGAATCGGGCGAGATTCTGGTGCATCCTGGCGAGGAGGCGCAGCAGCATCTGGCGCCCTGGTATCAGGAACTGGAAGGTCGCATCTGCAGCCTGTGGGCGGCAGTGCCGCCCGCCACCCGGCAACGGCTGCGCGCCCGTCGTTAATCTTCACTGAAGAGTGCAGAAGGATCTGCACTCTGAGGTAACAAAAATGAAATAGCCTCGTTTTACCCCGCCTATTCAGCCAATCGAAAACGCTACAGAATTGGATAATCATGCCGATAACTTCATTAACGCAGGGTAGTCAACGTGAACGATTTCTATACCGCCGAAGGCGTGATGGACAAGCATTCGCTCTGGCAGCGCTACGTGCCGCTGGTGCGCCATGAAGCGTTGCGTCTGCAGGTTCGCCTGCCGGCCAGTGTTGAGCTTGACGACTTGCTGCAGGCGGGTGGGATAGGGCTGTTAAATGCCGTAGAGCGTTATGACGCGCTCCAGGGTACAGCCTTTACCACCTATGCCGTGCAGCGTATTCGTGGCGCCATGCTCGACGAGCTTCGTAGTCGGGACTGGGCACCGCGCAGTGTGCGTCGTAATGCACGCGAGGTGGCCGGAGCAATGCACAGAGTGGAACAGTCGCTGGGGCGTTCTGCCTCTGAGCAGGAAGTGGCGCAACAGCTGAATGTTTCCATGGAGGAGTACCGGCAGATCCTGCTGGACACCAACAACAGTCAACTTTTCTCCTACGACGAGTATCGGGAAGAGCACGGCGACAGCGCGGAGCTGGTGACGGAAGGCCATGAAGAGGCTAATCCGCTTCATCAGTTGCTTGAAGGGAGTCTGCGTGAGCGCGTCATTGAAGCGATCGAAGCGTTACCCGATCGTGAAAAGATGGTGCTGACACTGTACTACCAGGAAGAACTGAACCTGAAAGAGATTGGGGCGGTGCTTGATGTGGGTGAATCCCGTGTCAGCCAGCTGCACAGTCAGGCGATTAAACGCCTGCGTGCCCGACTTGCGGGAGCGCGCTAGCAGTATCAGTTCCTGGCGATTCAAAATTATAAAAAACCGGGGACTCAGTAATGGGAGCCAAGACCAAGGCCAGACCGTTAAGTCGTTATCTTAAAGACTATAAACACAGCCAGAGCAACTGTTCACACTGTGGCAAGGTATTAGATCGAATGGCGCTCGTTTTTCGTGGCCAGATCATCAATAAAGAGGCCATCGCTCGGATGGACCAGATGATTGATGAGCAGCTGTGGCTGAAACTTCAGCCCGAACTGACCGCGCTTTGTCGTTTTTGCAGTGATATTTTTTGTAATACCCATCCTAATTACTTCGACATAATGGCGTTTAAACAGTATCTGTTTGAACAGACAGAGATGAGCCCCAGCACGATTCGTGAATATGTGGTGCGGCTGCGTCGTCTGGATGAGATGCTGAAAGCCAGAAATTTCCCGGCCGACAGGCTTCAGGGAAATAGCTGGCATCAGTGTCTGGAAAGCGATCTGCCCGATGCCGGTAATAACAATTACCGCATCGCGCTGCGCAAGTACGATCAGTTCTTAGGCTGGCAGCAGGGTTAACCCTGATCTGCACCGATTGCTCCTCCGCGTGCCTGCGGCACGTTCCCCTTTTGCCCGCCAGCCGGGTAGAAGGGAAGGGGGAGCACGGCGCTTCTTTCTCCTGCATCTTCCATTATGCATCTGTCTCACCGCATCTGCTGACACCTGAATCAGGGTGATCCTTTTCGCATCTTCTGCAACACTGTAAGGATAAATTGAATGCCCGAACGGAGGCAGCATTGTCTTTACATCTGTTACACCAATTCCCGCGTCTTGAACTGCTGGGTGCACCCACGCCGTTAGAACATCTGCCTCGGCTCTCTGACTATCTGGGCCGCGATATTTTCATCAAACGCGATGATTTCACGCCGGTGGCGATGGGCGGCAATAAGCTGCGCAAGCTGGAATTTCTGGCGGCGGACGCGCTGCGTGAAGGCGCCGATGTGCTGCTGACCGCGGGCGCTATACAGTCCAATCATGTGCGTCAGACGGCGGCAGTCGCGGCCCGGCTTGGCCTGAAGTGCGTGGCATTGCTGGAAAACCCGATTGGCACCCACGCTGAAAATTACCTGAGCAACGGCAACCGTCTGTTGCTGGATCTGATGGACGCTGAAGTGATCATGGTGGATGCGCTGAATAACCCTGCGGAACAGCTGGCTGAACAGGCCACGCGTCTGGAAGCCCAGGGTTATCGTCCTTACATCGTGCCGGTCGGCGGCTCAAATGCGCTGGGTGCACTAGGCTATGTAGAGTGCGCGCAGGAGATTGCTCATCAGAGCGAAGGCGTGGTCGATTTCGCCGCCGTGGTGGTGGCCTCGGGCAGTGCCGGCACCCATGCCGGACTGGCGGTGGGTCTGGAGCATCTGCTGCCGGAGACCGAGCTGGTGGGCGTCACCGTTTCACGCCAGGTTGAGGCGCAGTTGCCGCTGGTGGAGCGGCTGCGTCAGTCGCTGGCGGAGACGCTGGAAGTGCAGGCTAAGGCACCGATTAACCTGTGGGATGACTACTTTGCGCCACGCTACGGCGAACCCAATGATGAAGGCATGGCTGCGGTGAAACTGCTGGCGCGGCTGGAAGGGATCCTGCTGGACCCGGTCTACACCGGCAAGGCAATGGCCGGACTGCTGGATGGCGTCAGCCAGAATCGTTTCCGCCGTGAAGGTCCGTTGCTGTTTATTCATACGGGTGGCGCACCGGCGTTATTTGCTTATCATCCTTCGGTCTGAGACAAGCGAATAAAACAGTTTATACTCCGTGGGTTATCCTACTGGACTGGCAGCGACAAGCCGTGCTGCCCTTATAAGAACACACACACAATACTGTCAATAATGGGGTGAATATGTCCTTTTCTCGTGCAGGTCGTCAGATGATGATGGGCGTCATGGCCGTGGCGCTGATTGCTGGCGTCAACGTTAAAACCTTTGCAGCGGAAAATCTGCTGAACAAAATTAAAGAGCGCGGCACGCTGCTGGTGGGTCTGGAAGGCACCTATCCGCCATTCAGCTTCCAGGATGAAAAGGGCAAGCTGACCGGCTTTGAAGTGGAATTCGCGGAACAGCTGGCACAGCACATGGGCGTCAAGGCGAGCCTGAAACCGACCAAGTGGGACGGCATGCTGGCCTCACTCGACGCGAAGCGCATCGATGTGGTCATCAACCAGGTCACCATCTCTGATGAGCGTAAGAAGAAGTATGACTTCTCCACGCCATACACGGTCTCCGGCATTCAGGCGCTGACCATGAAAGCCAATGCGAACACCATCACCAAACCTGCTGACCTGGCCGGTAAAAAAGTGGGCGTCGGTCTGGGCACCAACTACGAGCAGTGGCTGCGTGAGAATGTGAAGGGCGTGGACATCCGCACCTATGATGATGACCCGACGAAATATCAGGATCTGCGTTCTGGCCGTCTGAATGCCATTCTGGTTGACCGTCTGGCCGCGCTGGATCTGGTGAAGAAAACGGGCGATACCATGGCGGTCGCGGGCGATGCGTTCTCTCGTCAGGAATCGGGCGTGGCGGTACGTAAAGGCAACGACGACCTGCTGAAAGCGATCGACCAGGCCATTGCTGACATGCAGAAAGATGGCTCGCTGAGCAAGCTGTCTCAGAAATGGTTTGGCGCGGACGTGACGAAATAATGCAGGAAAGTCTTCAACTGGTGCTGGATTCAGCACCTTTTTTATTAAAAGGCGCACTGTTTACGCTGCAGCTCAGCATCGGCGGCATGTTCTTTGGCCTGCTGCTGGGCTTTATTCTGGCGCTGATGCGTCTGTCGCGCTTCTGGCCGGTTCGCTGGCTGGCACGAATCTATGTCTCGATCTTTCGTGGCACGCCGCTGATCGCCCAGCTGTTTATGATCTATTACGGCCTGCCGCAGTTTGGCATTGAACTGGATCCGATCCCCTCCGCGATGATTGGTCTTTCCCTGAATACCGCAGCCTATGCCTCAGAGTCACTGCGTGGCGCGATTTCATCGATTGAGCGCGGGCAGTGGGAAGCGGCGGCAAGTATCGGCATGACGCGCTGGCAAACCCTGCGCCGGGTGATCCTGCCACAGGCAGCCCGCACCGCGCTGCCCCCGCTGGGCAACAGCTTTATCAGCCTGGTGAAAGATACCTCGCTGGCGGCGACCATTCAGGTACCGGAGCTGTTCCGTCAGGCGCAGTTGATCACCTCACGCACGCTGGAAGTCTTTACCATGTATCTGGCAGCCTCGCTGATCTACTGGGTGATGGCAACGGTGTTATCTGCGTTGCAGAACCGGCTGGAACAGCATGTTAATCGTCAGGATTCGGAGTCGAAATGAGCGCCATCGAAGTCAGAAAGCTGGTGAAGTCTTTTAACGGCCAGACGGTGCTGCACGACATCGACCTTGATGTGGCCGCCGGTGAAGTGGTGGCCATTATCGGCCCCAGCGGATCAGGTAAAACCACGCTGCTGCGCAGTATCAATCTGCTGGAAGTGCCGGATAGCGGCACCATCCGCGTTGGAGAGATTACCGTTGATGCAGCGCTGGCACAGAGTAAGCAGAAAGAGCAGGTGCGTCGTCTGCGTCAGCAGGTCGGGTTTGTCTTCCAGAACTTCAATCTGTTTCCGCATCGTTCGGTGATGGAGAACATTATTGAAGGGCCGGTGATCGTCAAAGGCGAAGCGAAAGCGGATGCGGTAGCCCGCGCCCGCACGCTGCTGGAGAAGGTCGGGCTGCACGGCAAAGAAGAGAGCTATCCGCGCCGTCTGTCGGGCGGGCAGCAACAGCGCGTGGCGATTGCGCGTGCGCTGGCGATGCGGCCGGAAGTGATCCTGTTTGATGAACCGACCTCGGCACTGGATCCGGAGCTGGTGGGCGAGGTGCTCAGCACCATTCGCGCGCTGGCCGAAGAGAAACGCACCATGGTCATCGTCACGCATGAGATGAGCTTTGCCCGCGATGTGGCTGACCGCGCCATTTTTATGGATCAGGGGCGGATTGTGGAGCAGGGCGAAGCGAAAGCGTTGTTCAGTAACCCTCAGCAGCCGCGCACCCGTCAGTTCCTTGATAAATTTCTGAATCAGTAATCCACACTGCCTTCCCAGGAAGGCAGTTTTAACCTGTTTAAAACCCTCATTTTTTAAGCTGCAAATGGCTATGGTCACGTTATTAACAGGCGCAGTATCATAAATAACTCTGCCGCTGTTAAACCTTTTGGCACATCTGACAAATCTTTTCTTTTCATCGGGGATATATTGGCTTTTCCCGTTGCCACTTTCTCTTAATTATATTTTCTGAATTATGAAGCAACATTATCCTTTAAACAGGCTGCGGCACTGCTAATTAGTGTGTTGCGTCGATATTAATAAGTGTAAGGAAACGTTCTGCTAAGTAAATAACTGTGGTAACAGGGCCACTCAGCGGCTTTTAAGAGTTTCGCTACATTCATCACCGGTTCAATGGCGAATAATTGCCGGATAATCATAAAAGCAATACTGATTTCCTCGCTTTTACTTTCCAGCATTCTGACCTACACAGCAGGAGTCATTGAATGAACCAGACTAAGTCAGATCAGATATTGTGGGTAGATACCCTGAAGGGCGCCTGCATATTACTGGTGGTCCTGTACCACACAGTTTTACCCGGCTTTGAAGGGACGATGAAATATCTCTCTGCCGGATGGATCCCCGCCGAAATATGGATACAGTTTAATACGGTACTGTCGCCGCTGCGTATGCCCGCCTTTTTCTTCGTCTCGGGATTGCTGGCGACCAATGGCATTCTGAACCGGCCATGGAAGCAGGTATTTACCAGTCGCATCACCAATCTTTTTTATCTCTATATTCTGTGGGGGTTTATTCAGTGGTGGTCAATTATCGGTATCTCCACTGAAATTACTGGCCAGCGTATTTCGCAGAACCTTAATGCCGCCTATGCGGGTTCGCTATTCGAGTTTCTCAAGCTGACCTTTATGGCTATGAGCACCTCGTGGTATCTGTATGGGCTGGGACTCTATTTCCTCTGTGCTAAAGTTTTCCGTCAATATAAGCTGGCCCTGGTGGCGGTGGCGATCCTGCTGAATTATCTGGCGGCAGAAAAAGTGATCCCGTTCTGGGGACCACAGAGCCTGGCCCAATATTTTGTGTTCTTCCTGTTAGGGGCATTCTGGAGCCAGACGATGCTGCGCCTGAGTGAATGGCGGCGTGAGAATCTGATGCCCTGGGCGCTACTGGCGGCAGCCGCCGGGATTCATGTGCTAGTCGGTCTGGATAAGAGTCTGTTCCTGTGTGTACTGGCGGTGTTATTCAGTATCGCGGCCTGTCGCTGGCTGAATCAGCACTTCAGCATGCGCTATCTCAACTGGGTTGGCCGCAATACGCTGCAGATTTATGTCATCCATCGTATTTTTATCGAGTTTTTTGGTATGTCTGCGATTCTGTTCGCGCAGCGGCATCATCTGTTCGAGCAGGCGTGGTTTTCGTTTCTCTGGGCCTGTTTCTATCCGGTGGCCATCGTGGGTCTCTGCTCGCTCTGTTCAGTGGCAATCTGGTCGCTGACCAATCGCGGAGTCGGGCAGTCGCTGTTTGTGTTCCCGACGTTAATGAAAAGAGCGCCTGGCGGCGCGAGCGGTGGGTAAGTTACGCTTAGCAGCGGGGAAGTTACGCTTTGCAGCGGGCTTGCACTGAGCGGGTTTCGCCTGCAAGGCGATGGGGCGTTTTAGTTCACTTAGCCGCGCGTAAACACTGAGCAGGTTTCGCCCGCCAGGCGTATGGGAGTTTCAGGTTGCCTGTGCAGGCGGCCGCGTCAAGGGGCGGACGCCCGCCCCTTAACAATCCCGGCGTCCGGCTGCCTGCGCGCCCCGCTGTGCGGGGTGCCTTCGTCACGCCCTGCGGCCGACGGACCGTCCGGACTCGCCATCCCTGGCTCGTGCCGTCCTTTCGCCGACGTCCTGTCGGCTCATCCTGGCCTGCGGTTGTTCCTCAGCGCTTCGGACGCCTCTGGCAAACCCCTGCCGGTGGGTTTGTCACCCGGACTGGCTGGGTTCAGGCCGCTGAAAGCGGGGAAGAAGCAGATTGGTTTCACGTTGTAGCAGGATCGCAATTAAAAGGTTTCTCAATGCAAGGCGTTAGCACTGAGCGGGTTTCGCCCGCCAGGCGATGGGGAGTTTCAGGTTGCCTGTGCAGGCGGCCGCGTTAAGGGGCGGACGCCCGCCCCTTAACAATCCCGGCGTCCGGCTGCCTGCGCGCCCCGCTGTGCGGGGTGCCTTCGTCACGCCCTGCGGCCGACGGACCGTCCGGACTCGCCATCCCTGGCTCGTACCGTCCTTTCGCCGACGTCCTGTCGGCTCATCCTGGCCTCCGGTTGTTCCTCAGCGCTTCGGACGCCTCTGGTAAACCCCTGCCGGTGATTTCTTTGTGTTTTCATTAGTGCAGCGTTGTCTGGTGATCCGAAAGCCAGTCTCAATTCCGGAATCTCACCGCAACACTCTTAGTGACCTGAAAACGAGATAACAGCGGTTAGGTTTGAATGCCATTCTGTGTGCTGAGCCTAAAGTCAGAGGCAATCCCAAAAAACCACAGCGATAAAGCACTCAACATAAAAGCAGAGATAACAGCGGGTGGGTTGAATGCCATTCTGTGTGCTGAGCCGAAAGTCAGAGGCAATCCCAAACTCACAGCGACAGCGAACCCAACATAAAAAGAAAAGATAACAGCGAGGGGGTGGGGAGGCCGTCAGAACCGCTGAGCGGATGAGGGATTTCAGGACGAGCGACAGGGATGTCGCGAAGAGGCGGGTTCGCGCCATGGATGGCGCGTCCCGCTGGTCCGTGAGAAATCCTGAAGTAGCGAAGGAACCGCGAAGCGGCGGTGAAGCAGGCCGGAGCCCGGGGTCAAGGGGGCGCGGCGACTGGCGCCCCCTTGTCGGTCGCCTGCAGAGGCGAATCTGAAACTGCCTGGCTTACCAGGCGAACGAAACCTTCTCATAGCCCGTTCGCGCAGCGAACAATCCCAGCCCCGTTCGCGCAGCGAACAACCCCCTTAAGCTTCAGCGCTACCCTATGGTCATCAGGCTCGCATTACCGCCTGCCGCAGCGGTATTCACACTCAGCGAACGCTCAATCAGCAGACGCTCCAGCAGCAGATTGGTCTCGCCGCGGGCAAAGCCCTGCACCGACACAATCGCGCCTTCACGTGCGGCAATCTGTTCACACAGGGTACGCAGCTGATCGGCATCGCCGTGATAGATCACTGCATCAAACTCTGCCGCTAACGGGTCACGCGCCAGCGTGATGCGCGCTTTCACTGCATCCGGCAGTGAGGCCAGCAGGGTGCGATGCAGCTCATCATCCTGCCACAGTGCTTTACTGCCGACGCTGGTCACCGCGGCCAGCTGGATTAACGCATCCTGCTCGTTATCAGCCAGACAGAGCACCTGATCACGCGGCAACAGTGAGAAGGTATTGCGCTCGCCTGTCGGGCCAGGCAGCAGCCGGACCACGCCCGCCTGCGCCAGATCGCCATAGTGCTGGCAGAGTTCAGCCAGTTCAGGCTTATCCTTAGCCCAGTTGCTGAGTGCCAGATGCGGTGCCAGCAGTGACTGACGCAGCGTGCTGTCCGCCGGGCGTTCTGCATCCTGACGATCAAAAGTCAGACGCAGCGCACTATCCGGACGATGCGCCAGCAAGCGGTAAAGATAGAGCGGACCGCCCGCTTTCGGACCGGTACCGGATAAGCCCTCGCCACCAAACGGCTGTACGCCGACCACCGCGCCCACCATATTGCGGTTGACGTAGAGATTGCCGACTCGGGCGTTCGCCGTAACCTGTGCAATCGTTTCGTCGATGCGGGTATGTACGCCCAGCGTCAGGCCATAGCCGGACGCATTGATCTGCTCAACCAGCTGCGGCAGGTTATTGCGGGTGAAACGCACCACGTGCAGCACCGGGCCAAAAATCTCTTTATCCAGATCGCTGACCTGACCCAGCTCAATCAGTGTCGGTTTAACAAAGGTACCGCTATTCCACTCTTTGCTGTCCTGCGGGTTTTCCTGCACCGCCTGATAGACCGTGAAGCCTTTATTACGCATCGCCTGAATATGGCGATCGATATTGGCTTTCGCTTCGGCATCAATGACCGGACCGATGTCGGTCGAGAAGCGTTCCGGATTGCCCATGCGGCACTCCGCCATCGCGCCACGCAGCATCTTCAGGGTATGGTCGGCGACATCTTCCTGAATGCAGAGCAGGCGCAGGGCAGAACAGCGCTGTCCGGCACTGTCGAAGGCAGAGGCGACGATATCGATCACCACCTGCTCAGTCAGCGCGGAAGAGTCGACGATCATCGCATTCATCCCGCCGGTCTCAGCAATCAGCGGCACAGGACGACCGTGCTGGTCAAGGCGACCCGCCAGATTACGCTGCAGCAGTGTCGCCACCGCAGTTGAACCGGTAAACATCACGCCACGCACCCGAACGTCACCGGTCAGCTGTGCACCGACGGTTTCACCCTGACCTGGCAGCAGTTGCAGCACGCCTGGCGGCACACCCGCATCCAGCAGGATCTGAACCGCCTGTGCGGCAATCAGCGGTGTCTGCTCGGCCGGTTTGGCCAGCACGCTGTTGCCCGCTGCCAGTGCAGCCGCAATCTGACCGGTAAAGATCGCCAGCGGGAAGTTCCATGGACTGATGCAGACCACCGGCCCCAGCGGACGATGGGTTTCGTTGTCGAAATCGTCACGCACCATTCCGGCGTAGTAATAGAGGAAATCAACCGCTTCGCGCACTTCCGCGATGGCGTTGTTGTAGGTTTTGCCCGCTTCACGCACCAGGATGCCAAGCAGCTGCTGCATCTGGCCTTCCATGATCTGTGCGGCGCGTTCCAGAATGGCGGCACGCTCCTGCGGTGGTGTGGCAAACCAGATTGGCCCGCTGTTCACCGCGGCATCCAGCGCCACAGAAACTTCCTGCTCTGTGGCTTCACGGACCTGACCTACGCGGTCGCCAGGCGCTGCCGGGTTCAGAATGTCGCGCAACTCGCCGGCACCCGCTTCACCGTCGATCATTGGCTCGGCCAGGCAGGGCTGTGCGGCGCTGCTCAGCAGGGCGCTGGAGAGTGAGGCAAGACGGTGTTCGTTGGCCATATCCAGACCCGCAGAGTTGACGCGGTTATCGCCATACAGATCGCGCGGCAGGGGGATTTTCGGATGCGGCAGACCAATGGCACCTTCGCTGGCACCCAGCTTCTCCACCGCGCTCACCGGATCGGCCACCAGTTCATCAATCGGCAGCGAGGTATCGGCAATGCGGTTAACAAAGGAGGTGTTGGCCCCGTTTTCTAACAGGCGGCGCACCAGATAGGCCAGCAGGGTTTCATGGGTACCGACCGGCGCATAGATACGGCAGGGGCGGTTAAGTTTGCCGTCCGCCACTTTGCCGACCACCTGCTCATAGAGCGGTTCGCCCATGCCGTGCAGGCACTGGAACTCATACTGACCGGGATAGTAGTTGTTGCCCGCCAGCTGATAAATCGCCGCCAGGGTGTGGGCATTATGGGTAGCGAATTGCGGATAGATCAGGCTTGGCACGGCCAGCAGTTTGCGGGCGCAGGCCAGGTAAGAGATATCGGTGTAAACCTTGCGGGTGTAGACCGGATAGCCTTCCAGGCCTTCCATCTGGGCGCGTTTGATTTCGCTGTCCCAGTACGCGCCTTTCACCAGACGAATCATCAGGCGACGGCGGCTGCGCTGCGCCAGATCGATCAGCTCATCAATCACAAACGGACAGCGCTTCATGTAGGCCTGAATCACAAAACCGATGCCGTTCCAGCCTTCCAGCTCTGGCTCGAAACAGAGTTTCTCCAGTAAATCCAGCGACAGTTCCAGCCGGTCCGCCTCTTCTGCATCGATGTTGATGCCGATGTCATAAGAGCGGGCCAGCAGCGTCAGCGATTTCAGAATAGGGTAGAGCTCTTCCATCACGCGCTCATACTGCGCCCGGCTGTAGCGGGGATGCAGTGCTGAGAGCTTGATAGAGATGCCGGGACCTTCATAGATGCCACGACCATTCGACGCTTTACCAATGGCATGGATCGCCTGCTGATAAGAGAGCAGATAGGCTTTGGCATCGCCTGCCGTCAGGGCCGCTTCGCCCAGCATGTCATAGGAGTAGCGGAAGCCTTTCTCTTCCAGCTTGCGGGCGTTAGCCAGCGCTTCGGCAATGGTTTCACCGGTGACGAACTGCTCGCCCATCAGACGCATCGCCATATCCACGCCTTTGCGGATCAGCGGTTCGCCACCCTTACCGATAATGCGGTTAAGCGAGCTTGAGAGATTCGACTCGTTGTGGGTCGAGACCAGGCGGCCGGTGAACAGCAGGCCCCAGGTCGCCGCGTTGACAAACAGTGACGGGCTGCGTCCCAGATGTGACTGCCAGTTGCCGTTGCTGATCTTGTCGCGGATCAGCGCATCACGTGTTGGCTTGTCGGGAATACGCAGTAGCGCTTCAGCCAGACACATCAGCGCCACACCTTCATGGGAGGAGAGTGAGAACTCCTGCAGCAGGCTCTGCACCATGCCCGCGCGTCCGGTTGCCCCTTTCTGGTGCCGCAGCTTGTCGGCAAGCTGGTAAGCCAGCTGATGGGTTTTCTCTGCCAGCGCCGCCGGTAAACGTGCCTGTTCCAGCATCATTGGCACCGCATCAGTCTCCGGACGACGCCATGCGGCGGTCACCGCTGAACGGGTCACTGACTGAGGTAAAATCTGCTCTGCGAAATCAAGGAACGGCTGGTGCGTCTCCTCTGGCTGGGTGTCGTCGGACTCTGCGGCCGCCTGAGCAGAAAGCGGGATCTCCGGCACGGTATCGCCGGTTTCCAGCTGGCCCAGGTAGTTAAAGATCGCCTGTTTAATCAGCCAGTGTGGCGTGCGATCGATGCGCTGCGCAGCCAGTTTGATGCGCTCGCGTGTCGCGTCATCCAGTTTTACACCCATGGTGGTTGTAGCCATGACTCCAGAGCTCCTTGATAGTGGTTCGATACGGCGTTGGCTGCACTATCACTTAAGTTGCAACTTTGTGCAACCGTGTTAAATGTGAGCCAGTTAACACCCTTTTAACGTCGACGATTGTTAAATCCCGCAATGCGGCACGGATATTGCTGCAAGATCCTCGCCAGGCTGGCAGACCCGATGAAAAGCGGGTTTCAGACAGGTAATACGACGGTGCAACCGGATAACTGTGAGCGAGTGCAACCTATGAGCACGTTTTCACAAACGGTTAGTGAAATCACTGTAACGCCTGTGTTAAATCCATTGTGCGCACAACGCCTTTCCGGCAGGATACCGCGCCGCTGGGAAATGAGTGACGCCCTGACGAAGAAAATCGGCCCGCTTTGCCCCGTTCCGGCAGGCGGGTAGCTGGCGATTTCTCTGGGATATCAAATAATAAGTGGAGAGAAAGATGAGTGTAAGTACACCTTTGCTGGTGACCTTTTTGGTTTATATTCTTGGGATGGTATTAATCGGGTTTGTGGCTTATCGCTCAACCAAAAACTTTGATGATTACATCCTCGGTGGCCGCAGTCTGGGTAGCGTGGTCACAGCACTCTCAGCCGGTGCATCCGATATGAGCGGCTGGCTGCTGATGGGCTTACCGGGTGCGATCTTCATCTCCGGTATCTCTGAAAGCTGGATTGCGATTGGCCTGACGATCGGTGCCTGGCTGAACTGGAAAATCGTGGCCGGTCGCCTGCGGGTTCAGACTGAACATCACAACAACGCCCTGACGCTGCCGGACTTCTTTACCAGCCGCTTTGAGGACCACAGTAAAATCCTGCGCGTGATCTCCGCCATTGTGATCCTGGTGTTCTTCACCATCTATTGCGCCTCAGGCGTGGTAGCCGGTGCGCGTCTGTTTGAAAGCACCTTTGGTATGAGTTACCAGACCGCTCTGTGGGCGGGTGCAGCGGCGACCATTCTCTATACGCTGGTGGGCGGTTTCCTGGCGGTGAGCTGGACCGATACCGTTCAGGCGAGCCTGATGATTTTTGCGCTGATCCTGACGCCGGTGTTTGTGATTATCGCGGTCGGCGGCTGGTCTGATTCGCTGGCGGTGATTGAAGCGAAGAGCCTGGAAAACCTCGACATGCTGAAGGGACTGAACTTCGTCGCGGTGATCTCCCTGCTCGGCTGGGGCCTGGGCTACTTCGGGCAGCCCCATATTCTGGCGCGCTTTATGGCGGCGGATTCGCATCGTTCAATCCGTACCGCTCGCCGTATCGGTATGACCTGGATGGTGCTCTGTCTGGCCGGTGCCGTGGCGGTGGGCTTCTTCGGTATTGCCTACTTCCAGAACAACCCGACGCTGGCGGTTGGCGTTAACGCCAATGCGGAGCGGGTCTTTATCGAGCTGGCGCGTATCCTGTTCAACCCGTGGATTGCCGGTATTCTGCTGTCAGCGATCCTGGCAGCCGTGATGTCAACGCTGAGCTGTCAGCTGCTGGTCTGCTCCAGCGCCCTGACCGAAGATCTCTACAAAGGCTTACTGCGTAAAAATGCCAGCCAGAAAGAGCTGGTATGGGTAGGGCGTCTGATGGTGCTGCTGGTGGCGCTGATTGCGATCGCGCTGGCGGCTAACCCGGAAAACCGCGTGCTGGGCCTGGTGAGCTACGCCTGGGCGGGCTTCGGTGCGGCGTTTGGTCCGGTGGTACTGTTTGGTGTCTGCTGGAAGCGGATGAACCGCAACGGTGCGCTGGCGGGCATGATCGTCGGTGCGCTGACCGTGCTGGTGTGGAAACAGTATGGCTGGCTGGGACTGTATGAAATCATCCCGGGCTTCATTTTCGCCAGCATCGCCATTGTAGTGTTCACGCTGATGGGCCGTGAGCCATCAGCAGAAGCGCAGCAGCGCTTTGTCGCTGCAGAGGCGGAGTTCCAGACAAAATAAGCGAGGCGTTAATCGCCTGGCCCGTCCCGAAAGGGGCGGGCTTTTTTGTTACAAAGATAAACCACTCAAAGATGAAATTATCTCCACCGGCAACTTGTTTTTTTCTCAGCGATAATGATAATCGGTATCGTTTACACTTTACCTTATTTTACTGTTTATTGACGCTGCTTAACATTCAAGAGGTTGGCGATGTTTGTTCCTTTTCTCATCATGCTGCGCGAAGGGCTTGAAGCCGCGCTGATAGTCAGCCTGATAGCCAGCTATCTCAAACGCACCCAGCGCACCCAATGGTTTCCCGCGATGTGGGCTGGCGTGTTTATTGCCGCCGGGCTCTGTCTGGGCCTGGGTCTGTTCATCAATGCCACCACCGGTGAGTTCCCGCAGAAAGAGCAGGAGCTGTTTGAGGGCATCGTGGCGCTGATTGCGGTGGTGATCCTCACCTCAATGGTTTTCTGGATGCGCAAAGTCGCCCGCAACATCAGGGTCGAGCTTGAACACGCGGTCGATCAGGCGCTGCAACGCTCAGGTCGTGGCGGTCTGGCACTGGTGCTGATGGTGTTTCTTGCCGTGGCGCGCGAAGGGCTGGAGTCTGTGTTCTTCCTGCTGGCGGCGTTTACCCAGGATGTCGGTTATGCGCCGCCGATTGGCGCGGTGCTGGGTCTGGCAACCGCGGTCGTGCTGGGCATGCTGCTCTACTGGGGCGGTATCCGTCTTAACATGGCCCATTTCTTCCGCTGGACCAGCGTATTCATCCTGTTTGTCGCCGCGGGTCTGGCAGCGGGCGCCATCCGCGCCTTCCACGAAGCGGGTTTATGGAATCGCTTTCAGGATGTCGCCTTCGATCTCAGCAATACCTTATCGACCCATTCGCTGTTCGGCACCCTGCTGGAAGGGGTGCTGGGTTATCAGGAGTCCCCAAGCGTCAGTGAAGTGACGGTTTACTTTGCCTACCTGATCCCGGCGCTGATTCTGTTCTTTATGCCTGCGCGTTCTGCTGCGTCGGCCACTGTGTAATTTGACATTTAACGGGCGCATCTTACGCCTGCAACATGATAGGGAAAGAGAGATGACAATGCGTTTCCGCCGCAAGGCACTGCTGCTTCCTCTGCTGGCAATCTCCGCAACGGCGGCCGCGGCGGTTCCTCAGGTTACCGTAAGCGTCACCGACAAGCAGTGCGAGCCGATGAGCTTAACGGTCAAGGCCGGTAAGACCCAGTTCCTGATTAAAAACAACAGCCAGAAAGCGCTGGAGTGGGAGATCCTCAAAGGCGTGATGGTGGTTGAAGAGCGTGAGAATATCGCGCCGGGCTTCAGTCAGAAACTGACCGCCAATCTGGAGGCGGGCGAATATGAGATGACCTGTGGGCTGCTGAGCAATCCAAAAGGCAAGCTGATTGTGCAAGCCGGTGAGGGTGCGGCAAAAAGTGGCACCTCAGCACGTATGCAGTTGGAAGGCCCGATCACCGAATATAAAGCCTATGTGACCGATCAGGTGAAACAGCTGGTGAGCAACACCCAGGCCTTTACTGACGCCGTTAAAGCGGGTGACGTTGAAAAAGCCAAAGCGCTGTTTGCTCCGACCCGTCAGTATTATGAGCGCATTGAGCCGATTGCTGAGCTCTTCTCCGATCTCGACGGCAGCATTGACGCCCGTGAAGATGACTATGAGAAAAAAGCGGCCGATCCTAAGTTCACCGGTTTCCACCGTCTGGAGAAAGCGCTGTTTGCTGATAACAGCACGAAAGGCATGGCGGACTACGCTGAGCAGCTGAATAAAGATGTGAAAGATTTGCAGGTGCGCATCAGCGAACTGGCCTTCCCGCCAGCCAAAGTGGTCGGCGGCGCAGCAGGCCTGATTGAAGAGGTCGCTTCCAGCAAAATCTCCGGTGAAGAAGATCGCTACAGCCGGACTGACCTGTGGGACTTCCAGGCGAACATTGATGGCGCGCAGAAAATTGTCGAGCTGCTGCGGCCAATGGTAAGCAAAGCGAACCCGCAGTTGCTGGCCAAGGTTGACGCCAACTTCAAAAAAGTGGATGCGATCCTGAGTAAGTACCGCACCCAAACCGGTTTTGAATCCTATGAGAAACTGACCAGCGCCGACCGTAACGCGCTGAAAGGACCGATCACCGCACTGGCGGAAGATCTTTCATTACTTCGTGGCACCCTGGGTCTGGATTAATCATGAGTCGCAAGGAAGATGACGCGCAGCCTGCGCGTCGTCGGTTACTAAAAGGGCTGGGGCTGCTGGGTGGCGCGGCAGCGCTGAGTGGCGGCTGTCCGTTCCATGCAGCCGCCGCCGACAGCTTTTCGCCGGGGACGGTTACGCCGCAGGCCCGACAGCAGATGCAGCCGTTTTGTGGTCAGCATCAGGCGGGTATCACGACGCCACAGCAGGCATCGATGATGCTGGTGGCGTTTGATCTGCTCAGCAGCGATAAAGCGGAGCTGGTGCGTCTGTTCCGGTTGCTGACCCAGCGTATTGCCTTCCTGACCACGGGCGGTCCGGCACCGGTAGTCACCAATCCGCGGTTGCCGCCAATGGATTCCGGTATTCTTGGGGCGACTATCGCGCCTGATAATCTGACGATTACCGTGTCGGTCGGCAATTCACTGTTTGATGAACGCTTTGGTCTGGCGCCGCACAAACCGAAAAAATTGCAGCCGATGACACGCTTTCCCAATGATTCGCTGGATGCCAGTCAGTGTCATGGCGATCTGCTGTTGCAGCTCTGTGCCAACACCCAGGATACGGTGATTCATGCCCTGCGGGATATCATCAAGCATACGCCTGACCTGCTTGGCGTACGCTGGCGGCGCGAAGGCTTTATCTCCGATCACGCCGCGCGAAGTCAGGGGCAGGAGACCCCGATCAACCTGCTGGGTTTCAAAGATGGCACCGCCAATCCGGATACCCACAACCCTGCTCTGATGAATCAGCTGCTGTGGGTGACCGACGATCAGGACGAACCGGTCTGGGCGCGCAATGGCAGCTATCAGGCTGTACGGTTAATCCGCTTTCACGTCGAAATGTGGGATCGCACGCCGCTGGGCGAGCAACAGACTATCTTTGGTCGCGAGAAATTAAGTGGCGCGCCGCTGGGGATGCAGCATGAGCGCGACGTTCCGGATTACGCCCGTGATCCGGACGGTGAGGTAATTGCGCTGGATGCGCACATCCGTCTTGCCAACCCCCGCACGCCAGAGACGGCAAGCAGCCTGATGCTACGGCGCGGCTACAGTTACTCCGCGGGTATCTCTGCATCGGGACAGCTGGAGATGGGGTTACTATTCGTCTGCTATCAGCACGATCTGGAACGCGGCTTTCTCACGGTGCAGCGGCGCCTGAACGGCGAAGCGCTGGAAGAATATATCCGGCCTTTTGGCGGCGGTTACTTTTTTGTTTTGCCCGGTGTACCAGACGCCAGCCATTATTTAGCGCAGTCGTTGCTGGAAGCCTGATTAAAATTCAACCACTGTGGGCGTACCTGTTCTGGTCGCCCACGTTTTACGGTTTTCGTGCTTTGCTGACTGAGGTTAAACTGAGTTTTAGCGGTTGTCTGGCATATATAAAATAAGCTAATTCACTGTAATAAAACGCTTTTACATTTTGCCTTAAAAGAAATACATACACGTGATTAGCAATTCTTTTGCCAGCAGGTAAAATTACTATTGCAAAGGCCCAACAAAATGGTGCACTTTATTAAACAGGCGTAATCGGATGTGTTGATGTATCACACTGGAGTTCGCGCATGGGTCGAGTCTTTAATGGAAAGTCACTGTCAGTAAATAGATTGCGCCTGACCGCGAGGGCAATTCTGCCTCGTTATTTCTTCCTTCCTTCAACCATCTCTTTTGTTTTATCGCATCCTGTTTTATCCGGTGTTCAGCTACGCTATTGCGCTGCTGCATACCCACTATCCTGTCCTGTCATGGCTCAAAAGGAAGCCAACTGAAACCTCTAAAGCGTTCACGTTATCGCAACGGGCCACCGGCCTGACGCAGGAAATGAAACCAACTGAAAGGTGCCACTATGGGAAGACAGAAAGCAGTGATCAAAGCGCGTCGTGAAGCAAGAAGAGTGCTTCGTAGTGACTCAAGAAGTCATCGTCAGCGTGAAGAAGAGTCGGTCACTTCGCTGGTGCATATGAGTGGACTGGATGCCATTGGCATGGCGCGCGATACGCGTGACCGGTTGCCAATTGAAGCCCGTAATGAAGCTCAGGCGCACTATCTTAACGCCATAGAGAGAAAACAGCTGATCTTCGCAACCGGTGAAGCCGGGTGCGGTAAAACCTGGATCAGTGCCGCAAAAGCGGCTGAGGCCCTGATTAATAAGGATATCGACAGGATTATCGTTACGCGCCCGGTACTGCAGGCAGATGAGGATCTGGGATTCCTTCCCGGCGATATTTCTGAGAAATTCGCGCCTTATTTCCGCCCGGTTTATGACATTCTGGTTAAACGTCTTGGCGCATCCTTTATGCAATATTGTCTGCGTCCGGAAATTGCCAAGGTAGAGATTGCACCGTTCGCCTATATGCGTGGTCGCACTTTCGAAAATGCTGTGGTAATTCTGGACGAGGCGCAGAACGTCACCGCCGCGCAGATGAAAATGTTCCTGACCCGACTGGGCGAAAACGTCACGGTCATTGTTAACGGCGATATTACCCAGTGCGACTTGCCCGCTGGGGTGCCTTCCGGTCTCGCAGACGCGCTGGCGCGTTTCGAAGAGGACGAGATGGTTGGCATTGTACGCTTCGGCAAAGAAGATTGTGTGCGTTCTGCGCTGTGTCAGCGCACCCTGCACGCGTATAGCTAGCGTTTGATTGAGTAGAAGTGTAGCGCCCAAACCCGGCTCCGGCCGGGTTTTCTTATTGTGGGACAGGGCTGCGCCCGTGGTCGTTCCCCGGCGGGAGTTATTACGCTCTCTCAGAGTGAAATATGCAAAAAAAAGAGCCTGAACAAAAGTTCAGGCTCTTTTTTGAAGATGGCGGTGAGAGAGGGGTTCGAACCCTCGATACGTTGCCGTATACACACTTTCCAGGCGTGCTCCTTCAGCCACTCGGACACCTCACCAGATTTACTTCGCTGACCGCGATGGGTCAACGGGGCGGTACTATAGGGAGTCGACTGAAAACGGTCAAGCACTATTTTTCTCTTTTGATCTATTCGCTTAAGCTCTGAACGAATCGATTTACTGCGGCATAAAACCCGCCGTTTTACCGGCCACATCCCGCCATCCTGATGAGCCCGGTCAGGTGAGTTTTATGGCAGCAAATAAACCGGGGCGGCGTTCTCAACCTTGTTACTGGTCAGACGCCGCCCCGACTGATGCCGGAATCAGCTCTTTACTCTGTTAGCGAAACTTTTCCGCAGCTTCTGCAGTTTCGGTGGAATGACCGCCATGCAGTAGCCGTTGCGCTGGCCCGCGCCTTCCCAGTAATCCTGATGATAAGCTTCAGCGGGATACCACTCTTTCAGCGGCTCAATAGTGGTCACCACCGGCACATCATGGTCAGCCTGAGCGCGGGCAATGGCGGCGCGTGCCTCCGCTTCCTGCTCTGCATTGGCCGGGAAAATGGCGGAACGATACTGGGTGCCAATATCATTACCCTGACGGTTAAGCTGGGTCGGATCATGCGTCACAAAGCTGATATCCAGCAGATCGCCAAAGCTGACTTTCTCCGGGTCGAAGCCAATGCGGATCGCTTCTGCATGACCGGTCGCACCGCTGCAGACCTGCTCATAAGTCGGATTAGGACGGGCACCACCGGTATAACCGCTTTCCACCGACTCTACGCCGATCACATCCTTAAATACCGCTTCGGTACACCAGAAACAGCCGCCAGCGATAACTGCGTATTCGATTGCCATAATAATTTACTCCTGTCAGGTCGAAAGAGGTGAATGGGGGCGCGGCAGAGCGCTTTCAACTAGATCAGCATCTCCGGTTTAAAATCGCCGCTCTTATCCAGTATTTTGTCGCTCATCACGCTGAACCGGCCTTCGCCAGTGTAGTGCAGGGTAGTGGGGTATTCCGGCTGCTCGGCAACGTGCGCTTTAACAATCTCAAAAATAAACAGGTTGTAGTTAGCGACCATCGAATCGTCATAAAGCTGACACTCAAAGCTGGCAAAACATTCGGCAATCATCGGCGCGCCAACCACCTGAGCGGGTTCCGGCGTCAGGCCAAAGGCCTCAAACTTATCAATGCTGTCGCCGTGGCTGTTGCCGATTGCCACAACTTCATCAATCAGCGAGGCAGAAGGAATGTTCAGCACGCACTGACCGCTGTTGCGGATAAGCTCATGGCTGTGGTTCATACCGGCAATCATGCAGCCGACCAGTGACGGAGAAAACTCCAGCACCGTGTGCCAGCCGAGCGTCATGATGTCATGTTGATCTTTGTACTGCGAACTGAGCAGCAGGACCGGTCCGGGTTCAAGGTATTTGCGGGCTTTGCTGACCGGAAAAGCATATTTGTGCATGCGTTGGCTCATGGCGTAACTCCTGTAACGGAACGTAGCCATTAAGTGTAGAGCACCGGGCGGATGCAGCAGGCGTGTCAGCGGGCAGAAATGCGCGGTTGATGGCGGCGTCTGGCAGCGCAGACATTTTTAGCGGCAGTGTCGCGAGCTTAAGGTTTCCTTAATATGCAATCGCGATACTGCCTGCTTTAACTGAGGATGATGCTATGAAAACTGCTCCTGTTGCCCTGTCTGTGACTGCTCCGCGTCCGATGAGTGAATATGCTGCACTGCTGATTGCCGCAGCCACGGTCGTTCTGTTCCTCTCCGCCTGGTTCAGCGCTTAAAACTTCACCACGGCACGACAACCGCTTCGGTCGCGGCGGTTCTCTAAGAAAAACTGAAACCGGTGTAACTGGACGATGCGGCTGACGATGCTCAGCCCGAGTCCGATACCGCCGTAGCGGCTGTCCATCCGGATAAACGCTTTACTCAGCTCGCCACTTTTACTCTCATCAATTCCCGGACCCTGATCATCCACCACCAGCATCGGCTGAGGAGCTAACACCAGCTGTACACTGATGGTGCTGTTATCCGGGCTGTAGCGATGGGCGTTCTCAACCAGGTTACGCAGCAACATCTTCAGCAGCGTGGCATCACCGCGCACAAACTGCTCCTGCGGCAGATCGAGCACCAGCGTCTGCTGATGCGCCTCCAGCATGATACTCAGCTCTGCCTCCATTGGCAGGATCACATCTTCAATCAGCCCCACGTTCTGATAGGTGCCAGAGGTAAAGGACTGTCCGGCGCGCGCCAGATTCAGCAGCTGCGACACACTGTGCGTCATCTGATCCAGGCGCTGCACCAGCGGCTGAACTTTGACATCGCTGTTACGTTCGATTAACTCCAGATGCAGCCGCAATCCCGCCAGCGGCGTGCGTAGCTCATGTGCCACGTCGGCGGTGAACAGCCGTTCGCGCTCCAGACTGCTGTTCAGACGCGCGACCAGCTGGTTTATCGCCTGCGTCACCGCATCGATCTCCTGAACCTGACTGTGGCAGGCGACGGGATCAAGATTCTCTTCGCTGCGACTCTCCAGTTCACGCTGCAGCTGATAAAGCGGCCGGGTAATCCACTTCACCGCCTGATAGCAGAGCAGCAGCGTCAGGGTAATCATCACCAGACTTGGCACCGCCAGGCTGGCTACCGCTTCATGCACTTCACGCTTAACGTGACTGTCCATGTTGCGCTTCTGCAGCTGCGCTTCCACCAGAAACTGAATCTGCTCTTTGCTCTCATGCCACAGCCAGACCACGCTGATCACCTGGAAAACCAACAGGATCAGACCGATGGTCAGGATGAGACGAAAGCGCATACTGCGATGATCGAAACGTCTTATCATGTTGCCTCACGAACGCCATCCTGCGTCACCAGCGCATAGCCAAAACCGCGCACGGTGCGGATAGCGCTTTTGCCGATTTTGTCGCGCAGATTATGGATATGCACTTCCAGGGTATTCGTAGAAGGCTCGGTCTCCCAGTTATAGATATCCTGGTAGAGAATCTCACGGTGAACCGGATTCCCGGCCTTGAGCATCAGCCGTGACAGAATCGCAAACTCTTTGGGTGTCAGATCCAGTAGTACGTCGCTGAGCGTAATCTGGCGATGGGTCATATCCAGCGCCAGCGCACCCACTCTGACATGACTGTCGCCCTGATTGACGTGGCGGCGAATCAGCGCGCGGATCCGCGCCAGCAACTCATCCAGCGAGAACGGTTTGATCAGATAGTCGTCCGCGCCTGCGTCGAGTCCGGCAATGCGTTCGCTGATGGTGTCGCGTGCGGTCAGGATCAGCACTGGTGTCATCTTCTTCTGCCGCCGCAGTCGTATCAGAAAATGCAGTCCATCTTCATCCGGCAGGCCAAGATCCAGCACCACCAGACTATACAAGCCGCTGGCGAAATGCGCTTCAGCATCCCGCACCCGCGTAACGCCATCACAGACATAGCCTTCCCCTTCCAGCGCCAGCATCAGACCCTGCAGCAGCAGGGCATCATCTTCAACAATCAGTATCTTCATTAAGGTTGGCTCCGACACGACGTCAAAATATCATCCGCAGGCACATATTCGTGGGTCGCGGTGCCGGTTAATCCCAGCATGGTTGAAAACAGATTATCCTGTGAAAAATCGTCTGTCGCCGCCAGTTTATTCAGACAGCCGCGATTAACCGCATAACGTTTCTGATAATCATCGGAGAGCCAGATCAGCAACGGCACATGTTTCTGGGTGTCCGGCGCGATAGCATAGGGCAGGCCATGCAGGTAAGCACCATTTTCACCCAGGGATTCACCATGGTCAGACAGATAGACCAGGCTGGTGGTGAAGCGGTCCTGATGTGCACGCAGTACGTTAATGGCTTTATCGACGATGTGATCCACATTGACCAGCGTATTGTCATAGGTGTTGATCAACTGTTGTTGCGAACAGTCCTGAATCTGGTTGGTGTCGCAGGTCGGTTCAAACTGACGAAACTGTGGCGGATAGCGATGGCTGTAAGTCGGGCCATGACTGCCAATGGTGTGCAGCACAATCACCGCGTTGCCTTTTAACTGGCTGATGTACTCATCCAGACCGTGGAACAGCACGTCGTCGTAACACTCACCATCAATACACATGCCGGGCAGGTTCAGGCTGGTCATGTCCTGATGCGGAACGCGATCGCAGGCCCCTTTACAGCCCCCATCGTTCTCATTCCACAACACGCTGATCCCGGCGCGCTGAATAATATCCAGCAATCCCTCCTGATGGGCCGCCAGCACATCATCATAGTGGGCGCGCGGCATGTTGGAGAACATGCAGGGCACGGAAACCGCCGTCGCCGTTCCGCACGAGGTGGTGTGCGGGAAATAGATCACATCATCTTTCGCCAGCAAGGGATTGGTCAGACGACCGTAACCGCCCAGCGAGAAATTTTGCGCACGCGAGGTTTCGCCCAGCACCAGAATCGTCAGATTCGGTTTGCCACTGCTGCGGCTGGGCTGCAGGTGCGCATCTTCACCGATACGCATCAGCGGCGCGTTCTGCAACTGCTCATGCTTATACCAGGAGAGCGTCGCCGCGATGCTGTTAGAGGGGCTCAGCGCTTTTACCAGCTCGCGGTTGTTACGGAACAGCGAAGCGTAATCTTTATAGAAGAGCAGGGCGATCAGCACAATCAGCGCCGCTGACAGCAATACGCTGAGCAGTCGCGCCAGCACGCCGCGCCACTGCTGTTTTTTGATTCGCGGCCAGAACAGCAGCAACGTCATCAGCACGCCCGAGGTGAGCAGGGTTACGAGCAGCTGTGGCGTAATCAGCGCAAAAGATTCCGAGGCGGTGGTATCCATCATGTTGGTGATCATTGAGCGATCGACCACAATGTTATAGGTGTGAATAAAGAACTGTGCCGAGGCGGAGAGCAGAATAAACAGCGCGGCCAGCAGCCGATCCAGCCAGATAAACGAGGCCAGCGTAATCACGATATTGATCACGCTAAAGGCGACCAGCGGCATTGATAAAAAGACCAGCGTGGTGTGCAGGTCGTTCAGCGGCATCACCGCCAGCACCTGACGGTAATAGGCAACGTTAAGGAAAACCGCGATGTAAACCGCAGCCAGAATCAGCAACATAAGGCGGCTAATCAGCGGCCTCTTCAGGGTAAACGCCATGTGAGCAGGAACCAGAGTAATAAAAGTGTCACGAGAATGCGCTTTCAATATTAGGAATACCTTAAGAGCCTTAAGCTTTGGGGGGCCGACTCTGCCGGGTGCGATACGTGCGTGACTCCAGTCAGCAGCGGATCGTGTCTGGCCTGATCAGCGGAAGCGAAGCAGAATTGAATGGCGCTTTTATGCTGACTTAACCGCAGCGGCTGGCATGAAACCTGCATCTTTCTGGCATAACCCCTGTTAATGACTACACTTACTGTGAAGATGTTCTCAGTTAGCCAGTATTGTCAGCAATGCGCTTGCAAGTTTGAGGAGAGTGACCTATCCCGTTACCGCGTTTTATCCCTCAATCACCGCTTTATCAGAATTTCCCGCTTGCTGACCTGACTGCGTCAGGACATTCTTGTTTTAACTCAATGTTTTATTAAAATTCGATTTTCAGGAGAAGTAACGTGACCCAAGCGGCAGACACCCATGCCAGGTACCCGACATTAAGCGGCGGGCAGTACGCCTTCTTTTTTGATGTCGACGGCACGCTGGCAGCGATTCAGTCCCGTCCCGAAGCGGTATTTATTCCTGAGCAGGTCATCGCGCAACTGCAGCAGCTCTCTGCACTCTCGCAGGGCGCGCTTGCGCTGGTCTCCGGCAGACCCATAGAACAACTCGATGCGCTGGCCGCTCCCTGGTACGGTCCGGCTGCGGGCGTACATGGTGCTGAGCGCCGTGATGCAGAGGGTAATCTGCAACGCATCAGCCTGCCGGTCGAGGTGGAGCAATCGCTCAGGGCGGAATTGCAGAATGCTATGGCATCCTGGCCTGGCACCCAGCTGGAGGTAAAAGGCATGGCTTTCGCACTTCACTACCGCCAGGCGATGCAGCATGAGCAGGATGTGATGCGACTGGCTGAACAGTCAGTGAAACGTTTTCCCGGACTGGCGCTTCAGCCGGGGAAATGTGTGGTTGAGATTAAACCGGCAGGTATCGATAAAGGCGCCGCAATCAGCGACTTTATGCAGCAGCCCCCTTTTGCCGGACGTACGCCGGTCTTTATTGGCGACGATCTGACGGATGAGAAGGGCTTTCTGGCCGTGAACGCACGGCAGGGCGTCTCGATCAAAGTCGGAGAAGGTTCCACCCAGGCCCATTATCGGCTTCATGATGTCGATGCGGTTTACGGCTGGCTGGAAAGAACATTATTACTATCAGATCAAGACAACGTCGGTAAGGAGTTTAGGTTATGAGTCGTTTAGTGGTTGTATCTAACCGTGTCGCCATGCCCGATGGGTCAAAAACCAGCGCTGGCGGTTTGGCCGTCGGTATTCTCGATGCACTGAAAAGCACCGGTGGACTGTGGTTTGGCTGGAACGGTGAAATCAGCGAGTACACAGGCGAAGAGGTAGAAGAAGTCACGGTTCAGGAACATGAGGGTATTGAGTATGCCTCGTTCCCGCTGAGCCAGAACGATTACGATCTCTACTATTGCCAGTTCTCAAACACTGTCATCTGGCCCGCATTCCATTATCGCCTTGACCTGGTGCAGTTCCAGCGGGAAGCCTGGGAAGGGTATTGCGACGTTAACGATGCGGTGGCACAGCGTTTAAAACCGCTGATCAAGCCGGATGATATTGTCTGGATCCACGATTATCACTTTTTACCGTTTGCAGCTGCGCTGCGTCGGGCGGGCATTAATAACCGTATCGGCTTCTTCCTGCATATTCCGTTCCCGACGCCTGAAATATTTAATGCGCTGCCGCCGCACAAAGAGCTTCTGGAAATGTTGTGCGAATATGACCTGCTGGGTTTCCAGACCGAATCGGATCGGGTGGCCTTCCTCGACAGCGTCAGCCAGCTCACTCAGCTGCAGAATAAGGGCGACAAAAAACATCGCGCCTTTGGCAACACCTTTATGACTGAGGTTTATCCCATCGGGATTGAGCCAGACAGTATTAAAGAGATGGCCGAAGGGCCGCTGCCACCGAAAATGGCCGCCATGAAGAAAGAGCTGGGCGATGCACGCAATATTATTGCCTGCGAACGTCTCGACTATTCCAAAGGTCTGCCTGAGCGTTTTCTTGCCTATGAAGCGCTGCTGGAGAACTTCCCGCAGCATCGCGGCAAAATTCGCTACTCGCAGATTGCACCGACCTCGCGCGGCGATGTGCAGGCGTATCAGGATATCCGTCATCAGCTGGAGACCGAAGCAGGGCGCATCAACGGTAAATACGGTACGCTGGGCTGGACCCCGCTCTACTACCTTAACCAGCATTTTGACCGTCGACTGCTGATGAAAATCTTCCGTCTGACCGATGTCGGTCTGGTTACGCCGCTGCGTGACGGTATGAACCTGGTGGCGAAAGAGTACGTGGCTGCGCAGGACCCGGATGATCCTGGTGTACTGGTGCTGTCGCGCTTTGCGGGTGCGGCCAACGAGCTTACCTCCGCGCTGATTGTGAACCCGTATGACCGTGATGAAGTGGCCGCCGCGCTGGATAAGGCGATTACTATGCCGCGTACCGAAAGGATTTCACGCTACAACGACATGATGGCGGTATTGCGTAAAAATGATATTACCGCCTGGCGTGAAGGCTTCCTGAAAGACCTGGAACGCATTGAACCGCGCAGCGTTGACCACAACACGGTTAACAAGGTCGCGACCTTCCCAAAACTCGCCTGATATCTGTTGTGACTCAGGTTATGAAAGCAGCGGCGCCTCTGTGGCGTCGCTGCTTTTTTTTCGGCCCAGGTCACAGAAAACTCGCCTGCTATCTGTTAATGACCGTTTGCTACGATTCGACGCTGATAACGTCAGTGGCAGCCCGGAGTGGCCCGATAAATGCAGGTAAGCCCGCAAACCCCCGTCGTATCAGCCCCTGCCGCTTTTTTTACCTTCTTTACTCAAGTTTCTCTTCAGGCTGCCGATAGTGATAGTGCCAACGCATAACCCTTCGTTAATTCATTCGACTTTCTTATATAACCCCTTGTTACATTGGGAATCAGAGTCTGTACACCCGGTCACCACTGTTAACGCCAGGTTGCCAGAAATCTGACCTGCTGCCGTATAAACCTTAACGATTTCATTACTCACTCTCTGCGATACTCCCCTTAAGTAACTAATTTAAAAGCAAATACCTGCAGGTCGCAGCAGCATAATATGCTGATAACCTTTCTTTGGGTGGTTCTAAATAGTGTGTTAAAACGATTAACACCCGATATTCATTTCGGACTGCGCAAAGCGTCGAATAGCGATGCTTTTACCCCCTATTAAACCTTTCTCAGGACCAATTGGACTTAAAATCGGGCTTTTTTGCTCAAAAAATGACCAGTCGGTAAGTAATGGTAAAGGGTTGCTGAAGAAATTTGCGTTAAAAGTGTGATCTGCGTCACACTTTATCTAAAATTTCACATCACTGTCGTTGTATGTCGAAATCAGACGATATAGATTTGCGTTGTTTTCGGAATAGTCCTAAAAAATGTAAGAAGACGTCACGGAAGATGTCCAGAACTCGAAAATAAAATGGCATGGATTTTCGACCTTCGGTGGGTCTGAAACCCACACAAAAATGGAAGGCGAAAACGGTGACATTAACGTTACGTGAAGTTTTTTTTGCCATCTTTTGATTTAACAAACAGCAGCTCGAACCGCAGATTTATTCTGCGATACAGTTACGTCGCATCTCTCAGGATGGAAAAATAATGGGCACCTCTGAAGTACTGAAACATATTTACGATCTCAACTTGTCTTATTTACTGCTTGCGCAGCGTTTAATTAACCAGGATAAAGCTTCTGCAATGTTTCGCCTCGGAATTGACGAGAAAATGGCGAATGCATTATCTGAATTAACATTGCCTGAGATGGTAAAAATGGCGGAAACCAATCAACTGGTTTGCCAGTTTCGTTTTACCGATAGCAGCACCATTAATCGCCTGACGCAGGAATCACGCGTGGATGATTTACAACAAATCCACACCGGTATTTTATTATCGAGCCGTTTACTGCGTAATGCGTCTAAAGATGATGCACCTGCTAAAAAGAGAGCAATGTCATGAGTGAGAAAAGTATTGTTCAGGAAGCACGTGATATTCATCTCGCGATGGAGCTCATTACATTAGGTGCCCGCTTACAGATGCTTGAGAGCGAAACCCAACTGAGCCGCGGTCGTCTCATTAAGCTCTATAAAGAATTACGTGGCAGTCCGCCACCGAAAGGTATGCTGCCGTTCTCTACGGACTGGTTTATGACGTGGGAGCAGAACATTCATGCTTCTATGTTCTGTAACGCCTGGAAGTTTTTGCTGAAAACCGGGTTGTGCAGCGGCGTCGATGCCGTGATTAAAGCTTACCGCCTGTATCTTGAACAGTGTCCTCAATCGGACGAGGGCCCGCTGTTGGCGCTGACTCGTGCCTGGACCCTGGTCCGATTCGTTGATAGCGGTATGCTGGAACTGGCAGATTGTAAAAGCTGCAACGGCAGCTTTATTAATCATGCGCATCAGCCGGTTGGCAGCTTTACCTGCAGCCTGTGCCAGCCACCATCACGGGCAGTAAAAAGACGTAAACTTTCTGCAGAACCTGCCGATATGTTTCCACAACTGCTGGATGAACAGGTTAAACACGCCGTTTAAGTTTGTTCGCACTGTGGAAGCCATCCAGCAGCGGTTAATACCGCTGCTTTTTTTTTGCTTGCGGTTCAGGAATAACATCTGCGGCTCTCTGGCTTAACTTCCACCAACACGTTACGGACGTAAGGATTTTTTTGTGCTGATAATTATAGGTTACCTGATTGTTTTAGGCTCCGTGTTGGGCGGATATGCGCTGGTAGGTGGCCATCTGGGCGCGCTTTATCAGCCAGCCGAATTATTAATGATCGGCGGTGCCGGTGCCGGTGCTTTTTTAGTCGGCAACAACGGTAAGTCGATTAAAAAAACGCTGAAGGCGCTGCCTAAGTTATTTCGCGGCTCCAAGTACAACAAAGCGGTTTACATGGATTTGATGGCGCTGCTTTATCGCCTGATGGCGAAGTCGCGTCAGCAGGGCATGTTATCGCTGGAACGCGATATTGAAGATCCCAGCCAGAGTGAAATTTTTGCTAATTATCCCCGCATTCTTGCCGATAAACAGTTAGTGGATTTTATTACTGACTATTTACGCCTGATGGTGAGCGGCAACATGAACGCTTTTGAAATCGAAGCGTTGATGGATGAAGAGATTGAGACCTACGAACACGAGTGTGACGTACCAGCGCAAAGTATTGCTGCAGTGGGTGATGGTCTTCCGGCATTCGGTATCGTCGCCGCGGTAATGGGCGTGGTCCATGCACTGGCTTCGGCCGATCGTCCGGCCGCTGAACTCGGTGCGCTGGTCGCGCATGCGATGGTGGGCACCTTCCTGGGCATCCTGCTGGCGTACGGGTTTGTCTCTCCACTCTCGTCAGTGCTGCGTCAGAAGTGTGCGGAAACCACCAAGATGATGCAGTGCATTAAGGTGACATTGCTGTCGAGCCTGAACGGATACGCGCCGCAGATTGCGGTGGAATTTGGTCGTAAGACACTCTATTCCGCCGAGCGCCCGTCGTTCAGCGAACTGGAAGAGCACGTACGTAACGCCAAGAACCCGGCTAAACAGACTTCAGACGAGGCTTCATGAAACACGGCAATCGCCCAATTGTGCTGATCAAAAAGCGCAAACATAAAGGCCATGAAGGCAGCCACGGATCGTGGAAGATTGCCTACGCCGACTTTATGACGGCGATGATGGCCTTTTTTATGGTGATGTGGCTGCTCTCAATCGCCAACCCGCAGGAGCTGGTGCAGATAGCAGACTACTTCAAAACACCGCTGAAGGTAGCGATTACCGGCGGGGCGCGCAGCAGCGACAGCGAGAGCCCGATCCCCGGCGGCGGTGATGATCCGACCAAAAAGATTGGCGAAGTGAACAAAGTCGTCGATATGGACGCCCAGAAACGCAAGCTGGATGAGATTCGTCTTAACCGGCTGCGTGAAAAGCTCGACCAGCTGATTGAAGCGGATCCGCGTCTGAAAGCGCTGCGCCCGCATCTGATCATCAACATGGTGGAAGAGGGGCTGCGTATTCAGATTATCGACAGCCAGAATCGCCCGATGTTTAAGACCGGTCGGGCCGAGGTTGAGCCCTATATGCGCGATATTCTGCGTGCGATAGCGCCAGTCCTTAACGACATTCCGAACCGCATCAGCCTGGCCGGACATACTGATGATTTTCAGTATGCCAGCGGTGACAAAGGCTACAGCAACTGGGAACTGTCGACAGACCGTGCTAACGCCTCACGCCGTGAACTGGTGATGGGCGGCTTAGACAGCGGAAAAATTTTACGGGTGTTGGGTATGGCCGACACCATGCGCCTGAAAAATCGTGGCGGTAATGACGCCGTTAACCGCCGCATCAGCCTGCTGGTGTTGAACCACGACACCGAAGCGGCAATAGAAAAAGAGAACGCAGAAAGTGATGCCGTCCAGATCAGCGATCCGGCGGCCATTGAACAGATTACCGCACCTGCAACACCAGGCGGCGCGGTGAATACAGCAGCCCCCTCACAGCCGAGGTGATTCCCGTGAGTATGGACATCAGCGATTTTTACCAGACGTTTTTTGATGAAGCCGATGAGCTATTAGCGGATATGGAACAACACCTGTTGGGCTTAGACCCGCAGGAGCCAGATTCGGAACAGCTTAACGCCATCTTCCGTGCCGCTCACTCCATTAAGGGTGGGGCCGGAACCTTTGGTTTTACGGTATTACAGGAAACGACTCATATCCTGGAAAACATTCTGGATGGTGCTCGTCGCGGCGAGATGCAGCTCAGCACCGACATCATCAACCTGTTTTTGGAAACCAAAGATATTATGCAGGAACAGCTCGATGCTTATAAAACCGCGCAGGAGCCTAACGCGGAGAGCTTCAAATATATCTGTGAAGCGCTGCGCCAGCTGGCGCTAGAGGCCAAAGGTCTGCCGGTTGATGTTCCGGCCAGTGTTGCCACTGCCAGCGCAGAACCGGCCAGCACCAGCGGCCTGCGTGTACAGCTGATCGATCTCAAAGAGAAAGAGGTCGATCTGATGCTGGAAGAGATGAGTAATCTCGGCACCCTGACAAACGTACAGAAAGGCAGCACCACGCTGGATGTCTGCATTGATGGCGTCGGTAAAGATGACATCGTGGCGGTGCTCTGCTTCGTCATCGACGAAGCACAGATCCGCTTCCCGGCAGCAGACGAAGCCGTTGCCGAGCCAGTTGCTGTTGCTGCCGAGGCCGAACCGGTGGTGGAAGACGTTCACACTGCCACCGTCACCGAACTGCCGGTGGCCGCAGTGAAGCGTGAAAGTAAGCGCGTCGCGGCCCCTGCCAAATCGAGCGAATCCACCAGCATCCGTGTTGCGGTGGAGAAGGTCGATCAGCTGATCAACCTGGTGGGCGAACTGGTGATTACCCAGTCAATGCTCGCTCAGCGTTCCGGCGAACTCGATCCGGTCGCGCACGGTGACCTGCTGAACAGCATGGGTCAGCTGGAGCGTAACGCCCGCGATCTGCAGGAATCGGTGATGTCGATTCGTATGATGCCAATGGAATATGTCTTCAGCCGCTTCCCGCGTCTGGTGCGTGACCTGGCCAGCAAACTCGGCAAAGAGGTCGAACTGACGCTGCTGGGCAGCTCAACCGAACTCGATAAGAGCCTGATTGAACGCATCATCGATCCCTTAACGCACCTGGTGCGTAACAGTCTTGACCACGGTATCGAAACGCCAGAGAAACGTCTGGTGGCCGGTAAAGTGGCAACCGGTAACCTGACGCTTTCAGCGGAACATCAGGGCGGCAACATCTGCATTGAAGTGTCTGATGATGGTGCCGGTCTGAACCGTGAACGTATTCTGGCTAAAGCCCTCTCATCGGGCCTGCCGGTTCACGAGAACATGAGCGACGAAGAGGTCGGCATGCTGATCTTCGCACCGGGCTTCTCCACCGCAGAGCAGGTGACGGATGTTTCAGGACGCGGCGTCGGTATGGACGTGGTGAAACGAAATATTCAGGAGATGGGCGGTCACGTCGAGATCGCCTCGAAGCAGGGCAAAGGCACCACCATTCGTATCCTGCTGCCGCTGACCCTGGCCATCCTTGATGGGATGTCCGTTCGTGTGGCCGATGAAGTCTTTATTCTGCCGCTGAATGCGGTGATGGAGTCGCTGCAACCGCGCGCCGAAGAGCTGAAACCGCTGGCCGGTGGCGAGTGCGTGCTGGAAGTGCGTGGCGAATATCTGCCACTGGTCGAGCTGTGGAACGTCTTTGATGTGCAGGATGCCAAAACCGAGGCCACTCAGGGCATCGTGGTAATCCTGCAAAGCGCGGGCAAACGTTACGCGCTACTGGTCGATCAGCTGATTGGCCAGCATCAGGTGGTGGTGAAGAACCTGGAAAGTAACTATCGCAAAGTGCCGGGCATCTCTGCCGCCACCATTCTTGGCGATGGTAGCGTGGCGCTGATTGTTGATGTTTCAGCACTGCAATCACTTAACCGTGAAAAACGTGTGGCTGGCGCTGCCGCCTGATTGATAACGAAAGGGTAAATAACATGAATGGAATGGCAACCGTGACAAAAATCGCTGGCGAAACTGTGGGTCAGGAGTTTCTGGTCTTCACGCTGGGCGACGAAGAGTACGGCATCGATATCCTCAAAGTTCAGGAAATTCGCGGTTACGATCAGGTAACGCGTATCGCAAATACCCCTGAATTTATCCGCGGCGTCACTAACCTGCGCGGCGTAATCGTGCCGATTATCGATCTGCGCGTGAAGTTTGCGCAACCCGATGTTGAGTACAATGAAAACACCGTGGTTATCGTGCTGAATCTGGAAAATCGCGTGGTCGGTATCGTGGTTGACGGCGTCTCTGATGTGCTGTCGCTGACCCAGGATCAGATCCGTCCTTCACCAGAGTTCGCTGTGACCATGTCCACCGAGTACCTGACCGGTCTGGGTGCGCTGGGCGATCGCATGCTGATTCTGGTCGACATTGAGAAGCTGCTGAGCAGCGACGAGATGGCGCTGGTGGATAACCTGCGTAGCGCGTAATTGAATCATCACGGGCCGGTTATGGCTGGCCCGTGATAGTTTCACTGAGCGATAATTCCTTTCTATTCATAGAATAAAGCCGCATTGCACTCTAATTTCCCGCTGTCACCTGCCGATAATCCCTCAGTCACTTTAATTACCTACTTTCTTCAGGGTTACTCATGTTAACGAAAATCCGTGTTGTCACCAGCCTGTTACTGGTGTTGCTGGTGTTTGGGCTGTTACAGGCCTTCTCCGGTTCTGTTTTCTACTCCGCATTAAGCCACGACAAGCAAAGCTTCGCCGTGTCGCAGCTGGCGATGCAAAATACGCAGTCGCTCAACGACGCCTATATGAGTCTTAACCAGAGCCGGGTGCTGCTGACCCGTATTCAGCTGCGTTTCGCCACCAGTAAGCTGGAAGGCAAAACGGCCGATGTCGCCACGCTGTTTGACGACAGCAAAAACTTTCAGCAGGCGGCCGCCGGTTTTTTCAAAGTCTTTAAAGAGACACCCGATACGCCGGGACAAAATAGTGAGTTAAACAACCAGCTGGAGCAGCGCTACAGCGACTATGGCGCTGCGCTGGATCAGTTGCAGACCGCGCTACAGGCAAACGATCTGATTGCGGCCGGTAAAGCCCCGGTGGCGCCAAGCCAGAGTGCGTTTCTGACGGTTTACCGTGAATGGCGAGCCGATCAGAATCGCCTGACTACGCTTGGTGTTGAAGAGAACAGTTCTGCTTACAGCCGTATGATGTGGATCCTCTCCACCATCATGGCCGTCGTGGTCGCCGTGATCGTGCTCTGCTGGTTTGGACTGCGCAAAATCGTGATGACACCCCTCAACAGCAGCATTAATCACATTCAGCATATCGCCCAGGGCGATTTAACCCAGCCGATTGTGGTGGAAGGGCGCAATGAGATGACTCAGCTCGCGGCCAGTCTGCATGACATGCAGCAGTCACTGGTGCGCACGGTGACCAATGTGCGTGACGGCTCGGATGCGATTTTCACCGGTGCCAGCGAGATCTCTGCCGGAAACAATGATCTTTCTGCCCGCACAGAACAGCAGGCTGCGTCACTGGAGCAGACGGCGGCCAGCATGGAGCAGCTCACTGCCACGGTGAAACAGAACGCCGAAAACGCCCGCCAGGCGTCACAGCTGGCACTCAGCGCCTCAGAAACCGCAGAAAAAGGCGGCAACGTGGTGGCGGGTGTCGTGAAAACCATGAGCGAAATCGCCAGCAGCTCGAAGAAGATTGCCGATATCACCAGCGTGATTGATGGCATTGCTTTCCAGACTAATATTCTGGCGCTTAACGCCGCCGTTGAAGCGGCGCGTGCCGGCGAGCAGGGTCGCGGTTTTGCCGTGGTCGCGGGCGAGGTGCGTAATCTGGCCCAGCGCAGCGCCCAGGCGGCAAAAGAGATCAAAGGGTTGATCGATGACTCAGTGAACCGGGTCAATGTCGGTTCGCAACTGGTCGGCACCGCCGGGGAAACCATGAGCGATATCGTCAGTGCGGTTACGCGCGTCACCGACATCATGGGTGAAATCGCCTCGGCGTCGGACGAGCAGAGTCGCGGTATCGATCAGGTCGGGCAGGCGGTCACTGAGATGGATCGCGTTACCCAGCAGAACGCCTCGCTGGTGGAAGAGTCCGCTGCCGCAGCCGCCTCGCTGGAAGATCAGGCCAGCCGGTTAAGTCAGTCAGTGTCGGTCTTCAAAATTAAACGCGGCGCATTGCAGCAGACGCTGACAAAGCATCTGCCGATTGCCGCACCCGCTACGGCGGCGCTGGCACCACGCAAAGCCCTGACGGCACCGGTCAGTGATACTCACTGGGAAACCTTCTGATGTCATGCTGCGCATCCTGCGGGATGCGCAGCAACCCCTCGCGATTCCTCTGCGTAAAGCCAAACTCAGCAGCTCATGCTGATAAAAATAATTACAAAAGCCACTTCTCTCCTGAAAGCGCTGAATAGCGTTAATTAATCCTGTTACATCGCCGATATAGCCGCTGCACCTAAATTAACCTGCAGGGGAACAAGATGTTAAAAAAAATAAAAGTGGTGACCAGTTTAATCGCAGTCCTGGTCATCTTCGGCGCGCTCCAGCTAGTCGCTGGCAGCCTTTTCTGGTCAGCCCTCAATAAAGACAAAGAGTCCTTTGCGCTGTCGCAGGTCTCTAATCGCAATGTCACCGAGATGACTGACGCCTATATTTCACTGAACAACAGTCGTACCACGCTGAACCGCGGCATGCTGCGCTTACAGACCAGCATGGCCTCGCAGATGAACGGTGGTCAGCTTGATGAGCTGATCAACAAAGCCAATACCCAGTTAGCGGAAGCCGATCGCCACTTTAAAATCTATTACCATCTGCCAACCACGTCAGGTCTTGACGAAACCATGGGCGACACGCTTGAAGCCGATTACGCTAACTACGAAAACGGCCTGAAGGCGATGGTAAAAAGTCTGCAGGCGCGTGACCTGGAAGGGATGTTTAAACAGAACATTGAGCAGAAACAGGTCGCGATGCAGGAGAGTTACAACAAATGGCGTGCGCGTCAGACTGAGCTTTCCGATCAGGGAATGGAGCAGAACCAGAAAGCCTTTAAACAGATGATGTGGCTGCTGGCCGCGATTGGTGTTGCGGTGCTTGCGGTGATTATTACCTGCTGGTTTGGCCTGCGTCAGGTGCTGATTCAGCCGCTGCAACAGCTGCTGGCACAGATACGCGCTATTGCCTCCGGCGATTTGACCCAGCCGATTGTGGTTGAGGGGCGTAATGAGATGAGCCAGCTGGCAGCAGGCATTCATGAGATGCAGCAGTCGCTGGTGATGACGGTGGGGAATGTGCGTGACGGCTCTGATGCCATCTTTACCGGTGCCAGCGAAATCGCCGCCGGTAACAACGACCTGTCGGCCCGCACCGAAGAGCAGGCCGCTTCGCTGGAGCAGACCGCCGCCAGCATGGAGCAGCTCACTGCCACGGTGAAGCAGAATGCTGACAACGCCCGTCAGGCATCCCAGCTGGCGCTGACCGCCTCCGAAACCGCGCAGCAGGGCGGTAAAGTGGTGAATGGCGTGGTCACAACCATGAAAGAGATCGCCGGCAGCTCGAAGAAGATCGCAGACATTATCAGCGTGATCGACGGCATCGCCTTCCAGACTAATATCCTGGCGCTGAATGCGGCGGTTGAAGCGGCACGTGCCGGTGAACAGGGTCGCGGTTTTGCGGTGGTGGCCGGTGAAGTGCGCAGTCTGGCCCAGCGCAGCGCTCAGGCCGCCAAAGAGATTAAAGGCCTGATTGAAGACTCGGTGTCACGCGTCAACAGCGGTTCACTGCAGGTTGAAAGCGCCGGCAGCACCATGAATGAGATTGTGGGTGCCGTGACCCGCGTTACCGACATCATGGGTGAGATCGCCTCGGCTTCCGATGAGCAGAGCCGCGGTATCGAGCAGGTCGGTCTGGCCGTTACCGAAATGGATCGCGTGACCCAGCAGAACGCCTCGCTGGTTGAGGAATCTGCCGCCGCTGCGGCCGCACTGGAGCAGCAGGCCAGCGTCCTGACCCAGGCCGTCTCCGTTTTCAAAATTTCCCGCGCCTGATTTTTTCCTCTTTCAACATGGCGGCGGCGTAAAGCCGTCGCCATGCATAAAGTTCCCCCCGTCTCCGCCGATAAATACACACGAATCGCCAACCAATGAGGTGTTTATGTTTAGTCGAGTACGAGTCGTCTCCGGCCTGCTGTGTGTGCTGGCGCTGTTTGCGCTGCTGCAGCTGTTTTCCGGCGGAATGTTTTTCAAAACTGTCAGTTCAGATAAAGAGAATTTTGCCTACAACCAACGCCTGAATACTCTGCAACAGGCGATGGGCACCTCATGGGTTTCGCTGGTTCAGGCGCGTAACACCCTTAACCGCGCCGGTATCCGTTTTCTGCAGGATGCACAGATGTCGGGCTCGGGTGCCAGCGTGAAAGAGCTGGTCGCCCTGGCGGGCGAGGAGCTGAAGCAGGCTGAAGTCAGCTATCAGATATTCAACGATAACCTGTCAGAAGAAGGCAAAACGGCCGAAAACGTCCGGGCGTTACAGGCGAACTACAAGGCCTATCACGATGCGCTGGCGGAACTGATGGTCTTCTTCACCGCCGGCAACTTCAAAGGTTTTGTGGATCAGCCGACCCAGAGCTATCAGGACAAGTTCCAGAAAGATTACAGCGAGTGGCTTGAGCACAATAAAGCGCTGTCTCAGCAGGGTGTGGAAGCCAACCAGCACGCGTATAACCGCTCCATCACTATTGTCATCGCCACGCTGGCAGTGACCTTGCTGATGATTATCCTGGTGTGGAACGTGATGCGCTCGGTGCTGATCCGTCCGCTGCGTCAGAGCATTGAGCATATCCAGCACATCGCACGGGGCGATCTGACCCAGCCGGTTGAGATTAGCGTGCGTAACGAAATCGGTGAGTTACTGACTTCGCTGCAGCACATGCAGCAGGAGCTGGTCCGTACCGTGCGTACCGTACGAGACGGCTCTGATGCCATCTATACCGGTGCCAGCGAAATCTCCATCGGCAATAACGATCTCTCTTCACGTACCGAACAGCAGGCCGCTTCGCTGGAGCAGACCGCTGCCAGCATGGAGCAGCTCACCGCGACCGTGAAGCAGAATGCCGAAAACGCCCGTCAGGCGTCCAAGCTGGCGCTGACCGCCTCTGAAACCGCGCAGCAGGGCGGCAAAGTGGTGGATGGCGTGGTCACCACCATGAAAGAAATTGCGGGCAGTTCCAAAAAGATTGCCGATATCACCAGTGTGATTGATGGCATCGCCTTCCAGACCAACATCCTGGCGCTGAATGCCGCCGTTGAAGCGGCGCGTGCCGGTGAGCAGGGTCGCGGTTTTGCGGTCGTTGCTGGTGAAGTGCGCAGCCTGGCGCAGCGCAGCGCCCAGGCCGCCAAAGAGATTAAAGGTCTGATTGAAGATTCGGTTAGCCGCGTTAATACCGGCTCGGTGCTGGTAGAGAGCGCCGGTGACACCATGAGCAACATCGTCAGCGCGGTCACCCGCGTCACCGACATCATGGGTGAGATCGCCTCAGCGTCAGACGAACAGAGCCGTGGCATTGACCAGGTGGGGCTTGCCGTGACCGAGATGGATCGCGTCACCCAGCAGAACGCCTCACTGGTCGAAGAGTCAGCGGCAGCGGCTGCAGCGCTCGAAGATCAGGCAAGTCACTTAAAACAAGCGGTATCAGTGTTCAATATTGGTAAAGAATTTGTCGCTCAGGCCGTTAACAAGACAACGGCGATGAAAACTCTCCAGTCAGATGCACCGTTAGCCGTTGGTCGTTCGCCTGCTACCCGCAGCGACGACAACTGGGAAACCTTTTAAACGCCCGTGGCCCGGCCGCCATTGAGCCGCCGGGCATCGCAGCAGACAAATAATGTATTGAGTTCGGGCCAGGTGCAGAGATGAAAAAATCGACAATTTTAGATCAAAATGAGACGACAACGCTGCTGTCGCAAATGGTGCAGCGTTTACCGCTCTCCGATACGCATTTTCGTCGTATCAGCCAGCTGATCTATCAGCGTGCCGGTATCGTACTGGCCGATCACAAGCGTGAGATGGTTTACAACCGTCTGGTTCGTCGCCTGCGTACGCTGAATATCGATGATTTCGGTCGCTACCTGGCGCTGCTGGAGTCCGATCCGAACAGTGCCGAGTGGCAGGCGTTTATCAATGCCCTGACCACTAACCTGACCGCGTTCTTCCGCGAAGCGCATCACTTCCCGATTCTGGCGGAGCATGCACGTAAGCGACAGGGCAACTTCAGCGTCTGGAGTACCGCAGCGTCAACCGGCGAAGAGCCTTACTCCATCGCCATGACGCTGGCGGAAGCGCTGGGCACCGGACCGGGCAAGTTCCAGGTTCATGCCAGCGATATCGACACCCAGGTGCTGGAAAAAGCGGTGGCGGGTGTTTATCGCCAGGAGGAGCTGCGCACGCTGTCACCCGCGCAAATGCAGCGCTACTTCCTGCGCGGCACCGGTCCTCATGCCGGTATGGTGCGGGCGCGTCCCGAGCTGACCAATATGGTCACTTACGCGCAGCTTAACCTGCTGGCCAATGACTGGGCGCTGCCGGGTCAGTTCGACGCTATTTTCTGTCGCAACGTGATGATCTATTTCGATAAAGAGACGCAGGAGAAGATTCTGCGTCGGTTTGTCCCGCTCCTGAAGCCGGGTGGCATTCTGTTCGCCGGGCACTCAGAAAACTTCAGTCAGATCAGTAAAGAGTTCTGGCTGCGCGGGCAAACCGTCTATGGACTGACGAAGGAAAGATGATGAGCAAAATCACCGTGATGTGTGTAGATGACTCTGCGCTGATGCGGCAGTTGATGACTGAAATCATCAACAGCCATCCGGATATGGAGATGGTCGCTACGGCGCCCGATCCGCTGGTCGCCCGCGATTTGATTAAGCAGTTCAATCCGCAGGTGCTGACGCTGGATGTGGAAATGCCGCGCATGGATGGCCTCGATTTCCTGGAAAAACTGATGCGGTTACGGCCAATGCCGGTGGTGATGGTTTCATCACTGACCGGGAAAGGCTCTGAAATTACCCTGCGCGCGCTGGAGCTGGGAGCGGTGGATTTTGTCACCAAGCCACAGCTCGGTATCCGCGAAGGGATGCTGTCTTACAGCCAGATGATTGGCGACAAAATTCGTGCAGCTTCCCGTGCCCGACTGCACAACCGTGCAGCGATGCCGGTGCCGGCGACGCTGAAAGCGGGTCCGCTACTGAGTAGTGAGAAGCTGATTGCGATTGGCTCCTCAACCGGGGGTACCGAGGCGATTCGCCATGTGCTGCAGCCGTTACCGGCGACCAGCCCGGCACTGCTGATTACCCAGCATATGCCGCCAGGCTTTACCCGCTCTTTTGCCGAGCGTCTGAACAAGTTGTGTCAGATCACGGTGAAAGAAGCTGAAGATGGTGAGCGTATTCTGCCAGGCCATGCCTACATCGCGCCAGGCGCAATGCACATGGAGCTGGCCCGAAGTGGCGCCAACTATGTGGTGAAACTGAATGAAGGGCCACCGGTTAACCGGCACAAACCCTCTGTGGATGTGCTGTTTAAATCGGTGGCAACTTACGCCGGACGAAATGCGGTGGGGGTCATCCTCACCGGCATGGGCAACGACGGTGCCGCCGGGATGCTGGAAATGCATCGGGCAGGCGCCTGGACTATCGCCCAGAACGAAGCCAGCTGTGTGGTATTTGGCATGCCGCGTGAGGCCATTGCCACAGGCGGCGTGAGCGAAGTCGTGGATTTAAGCAACATCAGCCAGCACATGCTGGCGAAAATTAGCGCCGGACAGGCATTGCGTATTTAACAGGCCCGTCCCGCCGGGCGAGACAACTCAGGAGTAGATATGGCTGATAAAAACATGCGCTTTTTGGTAGTAGACGACTTCAATACGATGCGTCGTATTGTGCGTAACCTGCTGAAAGAGCTGGGCTTCAATAACGTAGAAGAAGCGGAAGATGGTGTGGACGCCCTCGGCAAACTGAAAGCGGGTGGTTTCGACTTCGTGATTTCCGACTGGAACATGCCAAACATGGATGGCCTGCAGCTGCTGCAGACCATTCGTGCCGACGCGGCAATGAGTTCGCTGCCGGTGTTGATGGTGACCGCGGAAGCGAAGAAAGAGAACATTATCGCCGCCGCCCAGGCCGGTGCCAGCGGATATGTCGTGAAGCCATTCACTGCGGCAACCCTGGAAGAAAAGCTGGGTAAAATTTTCGAAAAACTGGGCATGTAAGGGGATGTGATGAGCGACTTTCCGAAACCAACTGAGGATGCCGCGGCACACGACATCATTTCACGTATTGGCTCTCTGACGCGCATGCTGCGCGACAGCCTGCGCGAGCTGGGGCTGGATAAAGCCATAGCCGATGCGGCTGAAGCCATTCCTGATGCCCGCGACCGTCTGGATTATGTTGTGCAGATGACGGCGCAGGCCGCCGACCGTGCGTTGAACTGTGTTGAAGCAGCACAACCCCATCAGGATAAGATGGAAGCCGGGGCAACCCAGCTGAAAGGGCGTTGGGATGAGTGGTTTGAGAACCCGATTGAACTGGGTGATGCGCGGGAGTTGGTGACGGATACGCGCGCATTCCTCACCGCCGTGCCAGAGCATACCGCCTTTACCAACAAGCAGCTGCTTGAAATCATGATGGCACAGGATTTCCAGGACCTGACCGGTCAGGTGATCAAGCGCATGATGGATGTGATCCAGGAAATTGAGCGCCAGCTGTTAATGGTGCTGCTGGAGAATATGCCAGAAGTCAGCGCTGAGAAGCGTCAGGAAGGCACCAGCCTGCTGAACGGTCCGCAGATTCACGCCGATGCACCGGGCGTGGTGGCGAACCAGGATCAGGTTGATGACCTGCTGGACAGCTTAGGGTTCTAGGTTTCGTCCGCCTGCGGGCGGGTGAAACAGCTGCAGATTATAATAAACAGGGTCACCTTCGGGTGGCCCCGTTCCGCATTGTCAGACCCATCCCCGAAAGAACGCCTGTTTTCTTCATCTTATCTCCGCTTTAACTTAAGCCAGATTTGTCATCCTATGCTCAGAATTCCTGCCAACCGAGGTTTGTCGTGGCTGAAGATAGCGACGAAGACAAAACAGAATCGCCCACGGCCCACCGACTTGAGAAAGCGCGTGAAGAGGGCCAGATTCCGCGTTCGCGCGAACTCACATCCGTACTGATGCTGCTGGCCGGCATCATGATCCTGTGGATGGGCGGCAACATGATGGCGCACCGGCTGGCAGCGATGGTCGCCACCGGACTCCGTTTTGATCACGGCATGGTCAGAGATGACAAAATTATCGTCAGCCACATCGGCAGCCTGATCACGCAGGCACTGATGGCGCTGCTGCCATTGATGGGCGGTCTGGTGCTGGTGGCAATCGCCGCGCCCATGCTGCTGGGCGGTATCGTTTTCAGCGGTAAATCGATCAAGTTCGACCTGAAGAAGATGAGCCCGATGGCTGGGTTCAAGCGAATGTTTGCGGCGCAGGCGTGGACCGAACTGTTTAAAGGCATCCTCAAGACTATTCTGGTTGGCTCGGTGGGCTGGTGGTACATCTGGAGCCACTGGCCCGAGATGCTGCGGTTGATCAGCGAAGCGCCCGTCACCGCGCTGATTCACGGCATGGAGATGATCGCAGTCTGCTGTTCGCTGGTGATGCTGGGGCTGATCCCGATGGTCGGATATGACGTCTTCTGGCAGCTGCACAGCCACTTTAAAAAGCTGAAAATGTCGATGCAGGAGATCCGCGACGAGCATAAGCAGCAGGAAGGTGACCCGCACGTTAAAGGGCGCATCCGGCAGCAGATGCGCGCCGCAGCGCGACGCCGAATGATGGCGGATGTGCCGAAAGCCGATGTCATCGTCACCAACCCGACGCACTACTCGGTGGCACTGCAGTACAACGAGAAGAAGATGAGTGCGCCGAAAGTGGTGGCGAAAGGCGCAGGTGAGATCGCCCTGAGAATTCGTGAACTGGCTGCCGAACACCGCATCCCGGTTCTGGAAGCACCGCCGCTGGCGCGTGCGTTATACCGACATACTGAAATTGGTCAGCACATTCCCGGCGCGCTCTATGCCGCCGTGGCCGAGGTGCTGGCGTGGGTCTGGCAGTCGCGTCGCTGGAAGCGCGAAGGCGGCCTGATCCCAACCAAACCAAAAAACCTGCCGGTTCCGGCAGAGATGGACTTTGCAGGAGAGAGCAAAAACGATGGCTAATAACCTGGCCGCAAAACTACGTTTACCGGGCAACTTTAAAGATATGCAGTGGCAGGTGCTGGCCGGGCCGGTACTGATCCTGATGATCCTGTCGATGATGGTTCTGCCATTACCGCCGTTCATCCTCGATCTGCTGTTCACCTTTAACATTGCGCTGTCGATCATGATCCTGCTGGTGGCGATGTTCACCCAGCGGACCCTGGAGTTTGCGGCGTTCCCGACCATTCTGCTGTTCTCTACCTTGCTGCGTCTGGCGCTGAACGTGGCCTCAACCCGTATCATCCTGATGGAAGGGCATACGGGTGCCGCCGCGGCAGGACAGGTGGTTGAAGCGTTCGGTCACTTCCTGGTGGGCGGTAACTTCGCCATCGGTATCGTGGTGTTTATCATCCTCGTCATCATCAACTTTATGGTTATCACCAAAGGTGCCGGCCGTATCGCCGAAGTGGGCGCGCGCTTTGTGCTGGACGGGATGCCCGGTAAGCAGATGGCGATCGATGCCGACCTCAACGCCGGTCTGATCGGTGAAGATGACGCCAAACGCCGCCGTGCCGAAGTGACCCAGGAAGCGGACTTCTACGGTTCGATGGACGGTGCCAGTAAGTTCGTTCGTGGTGATGCCGTCGCCGGTATTATGATCATGGTGATCAACGTCATCGGCGGCCTGCTGGTGGGCGTGGTGCAGCACGGTATGGATGTGGGTCATGCCGCAGAGACCTATACGCTGCTGACCATCGGTGATGGTCTGGTCGCGCAGATCCCGGCGCTGGTTATCTCTACCGCAGCCGGTGTTATCGTAACGCGCGTTGCCACCGATCAGGATGTCGGCGAGCAGATGGTCACCCAGCTGTTCAAAGATCCGCGCGTGCTGATGCTGAGTGCCGGCGTGATTGGTCTGCTCGGTCTGGTGCCGGGCATGCCGAACTTCGTCTTCCTGCTGTTCACCGCCGCCTTACTGGGTCTGGCCTGGTGGCTGCGCGGCCGCGAAATGCAGCCGAAGAAGAAAGTGGAAGTCACGGGCGGCATCGCCAAAACGGCGGACACGCCAGCCGCCACCGAAGCGTCGTGGACCGATGTGCAGCTGGAAGATACACTGGGCATGGAAGTGGGCTATCGCCTGATTCCGATGGTCGATCATCAGCAAAATGGTGAACTGCTGGGACGTATCCGCAGTATCCGTAAGAAAGTCGCCCAGGATGTCGGTTTCCTGCCGCCGGTAGTGCATATCCGCGACAACATGGAGCTGCCACCGGCACGCTATCGCATCCTGATGAAAGGGGTGGAGATTGGCAGCGGTGATGCCTATCCTGGCCGCTGGATGGCGATTAACCCGGGCACGGCTGCCGGAAGTCTGCCAGGCGAAGCGACCGTTGATCCTGCCTTTGGACTGGCGGCGGTCTGGATTGATAGCGCGCTGAAAGAGCAGGCACAGATTCAGGGCTTTACCGTGGTTGAAGCCAGTACCGTGGTGGCAACCCACCTTAACCATCTGATTGGCCAGTTCGCCAGCGAGCTGTTTGGCCGTCAGGAAGCGCAGCAGTTGCTGGATCGTGTGACTCAGGAGATGCCGAAGCTGACCGAAGATCTGGTGCCGGGTGTGATCTCGCTGACCACCCTGCACAAGGTGCTGCAGAACCTGCTGGTGGAGCGGGTGTCGATTCGCGATATGCGCACCATTATCGAAACGCTGGCGGAACACGCGCCGGTGCAGAGCGATCCGCAGGAGCTGACCAGCGTGGTGCGTGTGGCGCTGGGCCGTGCGATTACTCAGCAGTGGTTCCCGGGTAATGATGAAGTGCAGGTTATCGGGCTCGATTCCACGCTGGAGCGCCTGCTGTTACAGGCGTTGCAGGGCGGTGGCGGACTGGAGCCGGGTCTGGCCGATCGGCTGTTAAGTCAGGCACAGGCGGCATTGCAGCGTCAGGAGATGCTGGGTGCGCCACCGGTGCTGCTGGTCAATCATCCGCTGCGTGCGCTGCTGGCGCGCTTCCTGCGCCGCAATCTGCCACAGCTGGTGGTGCTCTCTAATCTGGAGCTGAGCGACAACCGCCAGATCCGTATGACTGCCACCATCGGAGGCAAATAATGCGCTGGCTGGTGATGGCATTCGTGATGCTGCCACTGATGGCGCAGGCGGCCGGTGGTGCCTGGAGCGCCACGGCCAATGGGCCGCTGCTGGCGAACCGCGGCAGCTGGCAACGGGCGCAGCCGCTGACGCCGCCCGCCGACATTGGCGGGGAGGTCAGCGTTATTAACTGGCGTTATCAGCTGAGCAGACCGGCCCCGTCCGGCCTGCAGGTGCGCTTGTGCGGCGAACAGCGCTGCACTTCCCTGGAGGGGGCCAGCGGCACCACGCGCGGGCTGGCACATCTGAGCGCCGGTGAGACCCTGCACATGGTGTTTGGTTTTGCCGGAAGCGGGGCGCTGCCACCCGGATTACGGGTGGTGAGCAGTGAAGTAATGGTCAATTACGAGTAAGGATATCGTTGCTGAATTGACTGAAGGCGAGCCAGAGATCGCCTCCTGGCTCCCTTGTTACGTGATGACCCTGGCTGTAAACCGATGCTAACCCTGACCCAGCGGCTGACAGATAATTGGCCCGTTTCAAATCCCGTCATGACCAGTGCGTTATAAAGCTTTTCACGCCAGCTGATTCTCTTTCTGCACCAGAAAATCCTTCAACGGTGTTACGCGACTGATCTCCTCCTGTGCCCTGGCATCATGCATCACTTCCCAGATATCGACACTGTTTTGCAGATTAAGCCAGAACTCAACGCTGGTTTCGAAGGCTGCAGCCAGCCTGAAAGCCATATCCGGCGTCAGCTTCCGGTTATTGTTGACCAGGGCGCTGACCGTGTTGCGGTGCACTTTTAGCATCTCCGCTAAGTCGAGAATCTTCAGGCCGGTTGGCTCCAGATATTCGTAAAGTAATACGTCACCGACAGTGGTCGGTTTGCGGGTCGCCTGGTTCATAGTCTTGCTCTCTTTATTACTGACAGAGGTTGATGTGTTACATGCTGTCTTACAGCGCCTGATGCAGCCAGACTCAGTTTTCATCGCTTGTGCGTTTTATAGCTATGAGCATCCAGATAAAGGTCAACGGCCTTACCTTCTATCCATTTAAAGATCAGCCGATATTGCTCATTGACCCTGATTGAAGCATATCCCTTGAGAGGCGGGTTTAGTTCCTCATAACGATTGCCTGGCGGCGACTTTAAATCCTTATAGCTAATCGCCGCATTGATGATGTCGAGCTTTCGCGCCAGCGCTGATGAGAGGCTTGACGGTATTCTTTTGGAAAATTTGCCATATAAAAAATAATCCTTAAGCCAGTCATCCCTGAAACTTTCAATATTCCTTAACGTCGCCACCTCATTACCTCCCTGTATCACACTGAAAACAATTTAACGCACCGATGCACAGTGCGCAAGTGCGTAGTTTGTATTCAGGCGTTCACCCCCTTCATTCCCTCCTCAGAGTAGCGACCGCCTTTAACTTCAATCTGCTGATGAACAGCGTTCAGCATCGCGATATCTTCCTCTTCCAGCTCGATATCTGCGGCCTGCGCGTTTTCAGTAAGGTAAGCGATCTGTTTGGTGCCCGGTATCGGCACAATTTTGTCATACTGTGCCAGTAGCCAGGCCAGCGCAATCTGCCCGGTGGTGGCGTGATATTTCTCAGCCAGTGGCGTCACCGCGTTAAGAAGCTGGAGATTGTGATCGATATTTTCCTGCCGGAAACGGTCATTGTTTTTGCGGAAATCACCCTCGGCAAAATCGCTGTTTTTACGGTATTTACCCGTCAGGAATCCTCTGCCCAGCGGCGAATAGGGCACCAGTCCGATACCGAGCTTTTTCACCATAGGGAGAATCTCTTCTTCAATGTCACGCGTCCAGAGTGAATACTCCGTCTGCAGTGCGGCTAGCGGATGGATCGCCTGCGCCCGATTCAGCGTTGAAGCCGACGCTTCACACAGCCCAATCCGGGCAATCTTTCCCTCCTGCACCAGACGGCTGAGACACTGCATGCTCTCCTCAATCGGTGTCGCCGGACTGATCCGGTGCAGATAAAAGAGATCGATACGCTCAACGCCCAGCCGTTTCAATGATTCATGGCAGCAGCGGGTAATGTAGTCCGGCTGATTGTTGATGGTGCGGGCATAGGCCGCATCAGCAGGACGTTCAATGCCACATTTGGTGGCCACGGTGAACTTAAGCCGTTCGGCCCGATTGAGCCCGGCAAGAAACTGACCTATCAACTGCTCGTTGTGACCGCGCCCGTAAAGATCGGCGGTATCGATAAAGGTGATATCCAGATCGCGCAGCTGGCTGAGCAGTTGCAGGGAATGACGGTCATCGGTCTGACCATAAAATTCGCTGAGCCCCATCGCGCCATAGCCGATTGCGCTGACGTCCAGACCCTGAGTTAACGTTCGCTTTTTCATTGTCGCTCCTCGTAAGTGAGACGCGATTGTTTCACTCCGCGTGAATGCAATGAATTGCTCTTTCCGTCATGCAAAAAAGGTATCAGGCGGATGAAAGGGCTTCAGAGATACATCCGGCATGCCGATACACTAAGCTCGCAGCAACAGGCTGAGCGGGGATTAACAAGTAAGAAGAGGGGGATGCTTCGCTGCGTTTCAGCGATGCAGCATCATGCGGACTTTATCGCATCCCCGGGATCAGAGAGTTCTCTCAGCGCATTAAGAACCGCCTCATTTTTTTCATCGGCGCGAATCGCCGCGTAAACATCAATCGCCAGCTGCTGTGCCGCATCTTCTGTCAGCGGGCGGTAACAGAGACCTGCCTGATTAAAGGTGCATTTTGACTGCGGCATCAGGGCGAACCCTTTTCCTCTGGCGATGTGTGACAGCATCAGCAGGGAATCGTCCGGCTCTCTCACCCGTTTCAGCGTGACGCTGAGCGTGGCGAAGTAGCGCTCGCATTTATCGTAAAACAGCGGATTGGCGCTGCGGGCAAACCAGAACAGCGGCAGATCGGCCAGCGCTTCCAGCGAGACCCGTTCCGCCACACTGGCAGGATGCGCCGACGGTATGGCAATCAGCAGCGGCTCACGGTAAACCCAGGTGTACTGAACGGTCTCTTCCGCATCCGACCCCTTTTCTCCGGTAAGTATTAAATCCAGACTGTTTTTGGCCAGGCTTTGCAAAAGCTGAGGGGAGGTCAGGCGGGGCATCTCCATCTCTTCGCTGGCATGAAAAGCGGCGAGCAGCCGGTTAAGTGGCGCAATCAGTTCAAAGTTCAGCGTGCGGGTCAGCCCGATGCGTAGCCGTGCCGCTGCGGGCTGCGCATCCTGCTTCAGGGCATTCAGCGCAGTCAGGATCGCTTCCGCCTTCGCGACCAGCGCACGGCCAGAATCGGTGAGCGTTACCTCATGGGTCGTGCGGCTGAACAGCGAGTGGCCCAGCAGATCTTCCAGACTCTGAATCTGACGGGTCAGCGGAGGTTGCGTCATGCTGAGACGTTCTGCGGCCCGGCGAAAATTCAGCTCGTGCGCAACAGCCAGAAAGCACTGTAACTGTTTTATGGTGGGAAGGTGGCTGCTGATGAGGTGCGCGGCTACAGACATAACACCATCCTGCTGCGAAGATTTGGGGGATCAGAGCGGATATACGAATTCAGCAACGGAGAGGGAAACCCCTCTCCGTTTAAGAGGTTACATGCGCTCGACGGTGTCGATGCCCAGCGTATCCAGGCCCTGCTTCAGCGTCTTCGCGGTCAGCGCGGCCAGCTGCAGTCGGCTCAGACGGGTTGTGTCTGATTCTGCGTTGAGAATCGGGCAGTGCTCGTAGAATCCGGAGAACAGACCGGCCAGATCGTAGAGATAGGCACACATCACGTGTGGCGTGCCGTCACGAGCGACCTGAGTAATGACCTCTTCGAACTGCAGCAGACGGGTGGCCAGCTGCGCTTCACGCTCTTCGCTGATCACAATCTCCGCATCCAGCGAATCGGCATCAATGCCCGCCTTGCGGAACACGGAGAGTACGCGGGTATAGGCATACTGCATGTAAGGCGCGGTGTTGCCTTCGAACGCCAGCATGTTGTCCCAGTCGAAAATGTAATCGGTAGTACGGCTTTTTGACAGATCGGCGTATTTCACCGCGCTGATGCCAACCACTTCCGCCAGCGTTTTCACTTCCGCTTCGCTCATCTCCGGGTTCTTCTCACGCACCAGCGTGTAGGCACGCTGATAGGCTTCATCCAGCAGATCGGAGAGCTTGATGGTGCCGCCGCTGCGGGTTTTGAACGGACGGCCATCTTTGCCCAGCATCATGCCGAACGCATGGTGCTCCAGCGGAACAGATTCCGGCACATAACCCGCTTTGCGGACGATAGTCCAGGCCTGAACCAGATGCTGATGCTGACGTGAGTCGATGTAATAGAGCACACGATCGGCTTTCAGCGTTTCGTAACGATATTTCGCACAGGCGATATCGGTGGTGGTGTAGAGGTAGCCGCCATCCTTTTTCTGGATGATGACGCCCATCGGTTCACCCTCTTTGTTCTGGAATTCATCCAGGAACACCACGGTCGCACCTTCACTCTCTACCGCTAAGCCTTTCTGTTTCAGATCGGAGACGATACCAGGCAGCATATCGTTATAGAGACTTTCACCCATAACATCGTTGCGCGTCAGCGTGACGTTCATGCGGTCATAGATTTTCTGGTTCTGACTCATGGTGATGTCGACCAGCTTCTTCCACATCTGGCGGCAATAGTCATCGCCGCCCTGTAATTTCACCACATAACTGCGTGCGCGCTCGGCAAACTCAGGATCTTCATCATAAGTGCGCTTGGCTTCACGGTAGAAGCCTTCGAGATCGGCCAGCGCCATCTCTGCATGATCTTCATTCTGCTGCTTTTCCAGGAACGCGATCAACATACCGAACTGCGTTCCCCAGTCGCCAACGTGGTTCGCTCGGATCACTTTATGTCCGAGAAACTCCAGCGTACGCACCGCCGCGTCACCAATGATGGTGGAGCGGACGTGGCCCACATGCATCTCTTTCGCAACGTTAGGCGCAGAGTAGTCGACGACGATAGTCTGGGGCTCGGCCAGTTGCACGCCAAGGCGCGGCAGACGCAGCGCTTCCCGGGCATGACTGGCCAGCCAGTTGTGGTCAAGGAAGATATTGATGAAGCCCGGCCCGGCAATTTCGACTTTGCTGGCGATGCCGGTCAGGTCGAGGTGCTGAATCACCGTTTCCGCTAATTGTCGCGGTGCCTGTCCCAGCTTTTTCGCCACGGCCATAATGCCGTTGGCCTGATAGTCTCCAAACTGAACCCGGGCGGATTGGCGAACCTGGGGTTCGCAATCGGCGGGTGCGCCGGCTAAAACCATTGCCTGACTGACTTTTGCGGAAAGAAGTGCCTGAATATTCACCGAGTTACCTTCATGTGCTGAGCAACGCCCGGACCAGAAAGCCGGGCTGTCATCATCTTGCCTGAGCGCATCGCGTCACGGAGAGGCAGAAACGGATGGGGCAGACAAAACGGAAAAAAATGAGGGGAAAAGTATACGTGAAATGTCAGTGGGCGTCAGCAGTTGGATGAAGCGGGGAAACAGAGCTGAATAAGATGTTTCCCTGAAGCATTAACGACGTCGCAGATGACGGCGTGGGTTCTTTACGCTTTTATCTTCACGCACCTTCCAATGGCGGGAGATTGCAAATCCCATCAGTGCGATCAGGACAGCGACAACGATGAGCATAGACATAGAGCCATTCCTTTTGGTTGTGTTAGGTCAAATTTATAGGAAGGCGGGGTGGGCTGCAATTGTTTGCCAGGTAAATGAGAGTTATCTTATTGTATTAAAGAAGTTGATAATAATCATATAGTTAACATGCTTTCATCAAGGAACTCATGGTCCTAAACAGGAGATAAATCCGAAATGAAAGATGTTATTATAAGGATTAGCGTTAAATTTCGGGCCAAATAAGATGAATCTTATCATTATGTGATGCTCAGCACGCGGCGCGCCAAAAGCCAGGCGGGTTATAAATGCTAAACAAATTGAGAGGAACTGGGGTAGTGACGAGAACTTTTCCGGCAGAATTGGATGATTTAAAGACAGATTTAGTACGTTTTGAAGAATCGTTGCAAAGTTTTGCGCAGCGGCTCGGTTTGCGTCTTACCGATCTGGAAGTGGACCATATCGCGGTGCGTTGCCATCAGGACACGACGGCGATACGCTGGCAGCAAGGTTTGCAGCAGATTGGCACGCAGTTTTCGGCGGCGATGATCAACGGCAGGCAGATTTGCCTGTTTAAACTCCATGACCCGCTGATTGTCGCAGGCAGGCAGATTGATGTGGTTGAACTGCCATGGCCGGGTGAAAAGCGTTATCGCCATGAAGGCTGGGAGCATATTGAGGTGGTGTTACGCGGCGATCATCAGACGCTGGGCGTGCGCGCGATGGCCTTGCTGTCAGATGAGGCGCTGACGCAGCCGGGTATTTCATTTAAAACCAGTTCACCGCAGGGCGAGAATGAGCGCCTGCCCAATCCGACCCTGGCGGTAACGGATGGGCAGACGACAATCAAGTTCCATCCGTGGCGACTGGAGGAGATTGTCGCCAGCGAACAGAACTAAAGGCGGGCGGCTAACGCACGCTTCAGGCGCGCAACGGCTTCGTCGAGCAGCGCGCGGGTACAGCCGAAATTGAGCCGGACAAACTGGTCATTGCCAAACTCACGTCCGGCGGTTAAGCCCAGCCCGTGCTTTTCAAAATAGAGCGCCGGGCTGGCCACACCCAGCGCGCTGGCGTCGATCCAGGCCAGGTAGGTCGCTTCCGGCGAGGCGAGTGATAGGCCGGTCATCTTATTAACCTGCGACACCAGCCAGTCACGGTTACTGCGCAGATAGGCATTCTGCGCATTCAGCCAGGGCTCACCCTCGCGCCATGCCGCTGCTGCTGCCGTGAGTGCCAGAATATCAACATCCGGCACAATGCCGCGTCGTACCCGGTTGAATTGCGCGCGTAGCCCGGCGTTGGGGATGATGGCGATGGAAGCCCCCAGACCGGCAATATTAAAGGACTTTGAGGGCGACATCAGCGTCACGCTACGCTGGGCTGCATCTTCGCTCAGTGAAGCAAAGGGTATGTGCTTAACGCCGGGTTCCAGCAGCAGATCGCTGTGGATCTCGTCGGAACAGACAATCAAATCGTGCTTCTGCGCCAATTCCAGTTGCGCCTGCAGTTCTTCGCGGCGATAGACGGTGCCGCCCGGATTCTGCGGGTTGCACAGCATTAACAGCCGCGCTTTATCGTCCAGCTGACCTTCCGGCGCAGCCAGATCCAGCAGCCAGCGTCCCTCTTGCAGCGTCAGTGGCAGCGTGATCTGACCGCGCTCTGCCAGTTTTGCTGCACCGCGAAACGGCGGATAGATGAGTGTTGGCGCAATCGTCAGCTCGTCAGGCGCGGTGAAAGCGCGCACTGCCAGATTCAGACCGCTTACGACACCCGGCAAAACCACAATCCATTCCGGATTAACGTGCCACTGATAGCGTGAGGCGAGCCAGGCTATCGCGCTATCGATAAATTCAACTGGCGTGTCGCCATAGCCGAAAATCCCATGTTCGGCACGGGTTTTAATCGCATCGATGACGCAGTCAGGCGATCGGAAATCGGTGTCTGCCACCCACAACGGCAGAATGTCCTGGTCCGCATATTTGTTCCATTTAAGGCTATCGCTGTGACGACGGTCTATCCGTTGGTCGAAATTGAATGCCATAGTTAACTTTCCCGGTAAACTCATTCCAGCAGCCAGACTAACTGATGAATCTGCCTTGAACCAGAGTCATGTAAAGGAGAAGAGAATGACCACACTGGAAATTTGCTGCTATGGCGTGGATTGCGCTGTGACCGCACAACAGGCGGGTGCCGATCGGGTTGAACTTTGTGCCGCACCGCGTGAAGGCGGCCTGACCCCGTCTGCGGGGATGCTGAATGCCGCCCGGCAAGAAGTTTCGATTCCGGTTCATCCTATTGTCCGGCCACGTGGTGGCGATTTTTGTTATACCGCACGCGAATTTGAAGCGATGAAATCGGATGTGGCGTTAATCCGTGAGCTCGGTTTTCCTGGTCTGGTGATTGGGATGCTGGATGAAGATGCTCACATTCATCATGGTCAGATGCGGCAGATTATGGCGCTGTGTGACGGCCTGGCCGTAACCTTTCATCGCGCCTTCGATCTCTGTCACAGCCCCAAGCGTGCGCTGGAAGAACTAACCGATTTGGGTGTGGCGCGTATTCTGACATCCGGTCAGCAGCAGAGCGCTGAAAACGGAATTGCATTACTCAGGGAACTAAATGAGGCCAGCACCGGTCCTATTATTATGGCGGGTGCCGGGGTACGTCTCAGCAACCTGCAAAAGTTTCTCGACATGGGGATTGATGAAGTTCACAGCTCGGCCAGCCGCCTGGTGGCGTCGCCGATGCGCTACCGCAAAGCGGGGGTCTCCATGTGTTCAGAAGCCGAGACTGACGAGTTCAGCCGCTACTGTGTAGACGGCGATGTGGTTGAGGCGATGAAAAGCGTGATGCAGATGAGCACCGTTCGGGTCGCCTGAACCACAACAGATTTTGCCGCGCAGCACGCCGATCATTGACGTGGTGTTTGCAAGTACCAAACCCCAGTATCCTTGCTGGGGTTCTTTTTGTGTAAAGCACACGCCGTCCCGGCTAAATCTTTTTGCGTTTCTCTGGCATGTTATTGATGTCAGAGGGATCTAATATCCGGCTGCAGCGAAGTTATCACTCTTTCGCCTGGCTCGATAAAAATGACCTGCCCCATATTAATCATTACATGTCATCCAGGACTTTCAGGCCCGGCAGCAAAGTAATCACTCGCTTTCTTCGTTATGCTGATGCCGTGTCGCCTCTTCGGTTCTTAAAGGGCGATGCAGGCTGAAATCTTCACAGATTGCCGCTGTTCATCACCGCAGCGTTTACACTGAAAGCAACGTCGCCTGGAAAAGATCCTATGAAACCCAATCCGATTGCTGTCCTGACTCTGATCCTGACTGCTCTCTGCAGTGGCAGCGCTGCCGCCAGCGCATGTAGCCCGAACAACATTGCTGTGGCTAACAGCAATAACCTGATTTTGCTGGGCGGGAATGCGAAAGGCGCGGTCAAGCAGGTGGTTGCGGGCGAGTTTGGTAAAGATGTGAACTCGCAAAAGCGGGTGTTGGGGCAGTTTGACGCCTGTGGCGATCTGACGGTTGCCGACGTCAGCTATGACAAAAGTGAGCGCAACGTTATTCTCAGCATGGAGCAACACATTGCCCGCGTGCAGGGCGGCTGGGTGGCGGAATATGCGTATCTGGTAAAAGTGCTGAAAGAGGGCAAAGAGGTGGTGGTCGATAACCGACAGGGGACGATTAACTGGCAGAAAGGTCAGCATGGCAACATTACCAGCGCCTCCGACAGGTTTACCAGCATGGGTAAAAGCGGCTTTACCGACACGACTTACCGTTATGATCGGCAGTTCAGGCTGGAGAAGAGCGTGGCACGCGGCAGCGATCCCCTGACCAACGGTGAAAATCATTACCACTGGAATCCGCAAGGTCTGGTGACCCGCACCACATCGGCCCGCAGCACCGACAGTTATACCTACGATCCCCAATGGCGTGAAGTGCGGCTCAACGGCACGGCGACCACACCGCTGAGCACCATCCGGTCAGTAGATGAGTGTCAGTCCTGGGATCAGGTGGGTAACTGTACCCTGAGCTATCTGCACGAGACCGAAATCTTCACGCGCGGCACTATTGAGCGCCATCTCAGTTCCGCCTACAAATATGAGTACTGGGACCAGCCAGCGGCGGCGGAGTAAAAGGCGATCGGATGATCGCCAGTCGTGTGACTATTTAACCGTCTGACTAAAGGCATCCAGCGCCAGCAGCGCGTTTGCAATATCTTCCGGTGAAAGGTTTGGATTAAGGTTTTTCAGCGTGTCGCCCTCACTGTTCGCCAGTGCACCCACTTTGACCAGATTCTCCCAGCTCTCATTTTCCAGATGCAGCTCCCGGAGCGTGGTCGGCATGTTGATCGCGCGATAGAAGCGGATATAGCGCGCAATTTCCTCATCCGGACGCTTCTCAAGCACCATCTGCGTCAGTGTGCCGTAGGCGACTTTCTCGCCATGGGTCAGATGGTGGATATCACCATCAATCGCGGTGAACCCATTATGAATAGCGTGCGCAGCTGCCAGCCCTCCGTTTTCAAAGCCCAGCCCCGATAGCAGCGTATTCGCCTCAACCACCGCTTCCACGGCGGGCGTCACTCGTTTTTGGGTGACGGCAACATAGGCGCTGTAACCCCATGTAAGCAGCGTTTCTTCACAGGCACGGGCAATCGCCAGTCCGGCAATTGTCGGATCACCATTGACCATCGATTTTGAATGCGAACGCGCCACCGCCTGCGCTTCAACCCAGGTCGCCAGTCCATCGGCAATGCCGGAGGCAAAGAGTCGTGCTGGCGCACTGGCGCAGACTGCGGTGTCCACCAGCACCAAATCAGGATTTTTGCTGTAGAAGCGATAGCTCTCAAATACGCCGCTATCAGAATAGATGACCGACAGGGCGCTACAGGGGGCATCGGTGGAGGCGATCGTAGGCACGATGGCTACCGGCTGCTTCAGCTCATCCGCCACCGCCTTAACCGTATCCAGCGTTTTGCCGCCGCCCAGTCCGACAACCACATTACAGCCCTGGTTTTTCGCCAGCTGGCTCAGACGGGTGATCTCATTGCTCGACGCCTCGCCGTTGAACGGGTGCCAGTTGAAGGTAACGTCCGCCTTTTGCAGCGCCTGTTGGGCGCGTTCGCCAATCAATTTCCAGACGACATCATCCGCGACCAGGAAAGCGTTATCACCCAGTTCGGCCACGTAGGGGCCCAGCTCATCCAGCACGCCCGCGCCCTGCACATATTTACGGGGTGAAGAGAAGATAAATTTACTCATAATCACAGCTCCTTAATATGAAGTTAAACCGCCCTTAGCCTGGCACACGCTGACGAACAGGGAGAGTGTCCAGGGTGAGATAATTCGACGGGCCTGTTACGCTGGCAGGACACCCATACGCTGCTGACCGGCTGTTACCTCCAGGGAGAACGCCATGACCACCACGCTGTTTTCATTTCTGTTTGCCATCACCATACTGACGCTGACGCCGGGATTTGATACTGCGCTGGTGCTGCGCTCAGCAGTCGCTCAGGGTGCAAAGCGCGCCAGCGTGACGGCACTGGGTATCACGCTTGGCTGTCTGGTCTGGGGTGTCGCGGTGGGATTCGGTTTAGGCGCGCTGCTGCTGGCCTCCGAAATGGCCTATAACCTGCTTAAGTGGCTGGGTGCCGCCTGGTTACTTTATCTGGGGCTGAAATTGTTGCTGAAACCCCGCCAGGCAGCAATCGACTCGCAACAACCGGCGCTGCAACAGGGCTATCTTGCCTGTTTCAGCCGCGGGCTGCTTGGCAATCTGCTAAACCCCAAAGTGGGCATCTTCTATGTGAGTTTTTTGCCACAGTTTATCCCGGCGGGGGCGTCGGTGGCGCTCTGGTGTAGTCTGATGGCGCTGGCACACATGCTGCTGGGGCTGATCTGGAATGCGGTACTGATTGGCGGCAGCCACTATTTCGCCGGTCATTTGCGCAAACCGCGGGTGCTGAAGGTGATGGATCGCCTGACCGGCTGCGTGTTTATAGGATTTGCGGCGAAACTGGCGTTGTCTCGCCGCTAGGGCATTACGGTTTGGTGGCGACCAGCACGGCGCGCAGAGGCGCCGGATAGCCCTCGACCGTTTTGCTGGGGTCATCGGGATCGAGGAATTCAGCCAGAGACTCGCTGGTCATCCAGTCGGTGCGGCGTTGCTCTTCAGTGGTAGTGAGGGCGAAATCGACAATCCGGACATCGACAAAGCCGCTTTTTTCCAGCCAGCTTTTCAGCGCTTCAGCTGACGGAATGAAGAAGACATTGCGCATCTGCGCATATCGCTCACCAGGCACCAGCACCTGATTCACATCGCCCTCAATCACCAGCGTCTCCAGCACCAGTTCGCCACCGCTGACCAGCTGATTCTTAAGCTGTAACAGGTGATCCAGCGGCGAACGGCGATGATAGAGCACGCCCATCGAGAACACGGTATCGAACGCCTGCAACACCGGTAACTGCTCAATGCCCAGCGGCAGCATATGCGCCCGGCGATCGTCGTTCAGCAGCTTGCGCACCGCTTCGAACTGCACCAGGAACAGCTGCATTGGATCGATGCCGACCACCAGATGGGCACCCGCGCCAATCATCCGCCACATGTGATAGCCACTGCCGCAGCCCACATCGAGCACTGTGCGGCCGGCCAGCGGAGAGATGTGCGGTAGTACGCGCTCCCACTTCCAGTCCGAACGCCATTCGGTGTTGATGTGGGTGCCATAAAGGAAATAGGGCCCCTTGCGCCACGGCATCAGGTTGCGCAGTAACTTCTCAATACCCTGACGATGGCGATCGCTGATGTCATCGCGGTCGGCAGTAACACTGTGCAGCAGGTCAAGCTTTTGAGGCTCCAGCAGCGGCAGATACTCCAGCGACTTGTACCAGTCGCGGAAGTGCCCATGCAGGTTTTCACGCTGCCACTCGCTGATTTGCGCCGGTAACACTTCCAGCCACTTCGCCAGCGGTCCCACCGCAATTTGCTGATAAAAACGGCCAAAGTCGATCATTTCAACGCCACCAGAGATCCAAAATTAAAGCACTGGAACCAGAGTTCGGCGTGCGAGAAACCGGCCTGTTTCAGACGGGCTTTATGAGCTTCAACGCTGTCAGTCAGCATCACATTTTCCAGCATGCTGCGTTTCTGGCTGATTTCCAGTTCGCTGTAGCCGTTGGCGCGCTTGAAGTCGTGATGCATGTTAAACAGCAGCTCACCGACTTCGGCATCTTCAAAACTGAATTTCTCTGACAGCACCAGCGCGCCGCCCGGTTTCAGTCCCTGCCAGATCTTTTCCAGCAGCGCCAGACGCGCAGGCGGTTCCAGAAACTGCAGTGTAAAGTTGAGTACCACCAGAGAGGCGTTTTCAATCTCAATGTCGCGGATATCCGCTTCCAGCACCGTTACCGGTGTGTCCGCGCGAAACGCATCAAGATGGCGACGACAGCGCTCCACCATCGCCGGGGAGTTATCCACTGCAATGATCTGGCAACCCGGCACCTGAATATTGCGGCGCACCGACAGGGTGGCCGCGCCCAGCGAGCAGCCCAGGTCATAAACCTTGCTGTCCGGGGTAACAAAACGTTCTGCCAGCATGCCAATCATCGAAATGATGTTGGAGTAGCCCGGCACCGAGCGCTGAATCATGTCAGGAAAGACTTCAGCTACACGCTCGTCAAAAGTCCAGTCGCCCAGTTTTGCAATGGGCGCTGAGAAGAGTTGATCGCGGTCAGACATATCGAAAATCCGAAGAGACGACGGAAAGGGCGCTATTCTCGCAGAAAGTGGGGCGGGCTGCACCCCTTAACCCAGGCCAGCTTAATGCAGCGTCAGCACCAGTTCCCACGGCATATAGATCAGGTTAAAAATCACCATGCCGCAGAGGGAAAACAGCGTCAGCAGCATGCCATATTTGCGGCCTGCCATTGCGCTGCTGCGCAAACCCCAGGCGTGCAGCAGGCGACTGATAAAGAACAGCAGACCCGTAAGATGCACCATCCAGATATCGGCGCCGTTCATCTCCATCATTACCAGCAGAAACAGCGCCAGCGGAATGGTTTCGATGGCGTTGCCGTGAATGCGAATCGCCATTTTCAGGTCGTGGTAGCCGCCATCGCCATACGCCACACGGTAGAATCGGCGATAGCGGACCACGTCCAGCGTGAATTTCATCACCAGTAATGCACCCATCACCACATATAACGCGCTAACCATTGCCACCCCTGCGACTGTCCATAATGCTTCTATTCTAACGGGCGCACAGCCTGCTGTCCTGGGCAGGAATCAAAACAGTGACGTCTGCTGCGGCCAGTCCGGTCCATTGCCAATAGCCGGATCGATCTGCTGCAGCTGCGGCCAGAGTGCCTGCACCAGCGGAAAGACCTGGCCCATATCGGGCGTGTGCAGAAACAGCATGGCGTCGCCCTGTTGCTGCCATTCTGTCAGTTTGTCACGCCAGATCTGAAACAGCGGCACGCTCTCTTCCACGCTATCGCTGCCGATAAACCGCACCATCGGCTGTGAGCCGGTTCGCAGCGCATGAGGCGGCACCCGGGGCTTCTGCGCGCGGGCCACCAGCGCGGCCGGACTTTGCGAGGTGGAGGCGTGAACCGGACGGCTGTCGAGCATCACGCGATTGATGCCGCGCGCCAGCAGGCCGCGATTCAGCGCCCGTTCAGCATCCCCTTTAGCGAAGAAAGCAGGATGGCGGACTTCGACGCCATAGTGAAAACGGCGCGGCAGGCTGTCGAGAAAGCGCCACAGGTCGTCGAGTTGCGTCGGGGAGAAGCTGGCAGGCAATTGCAGCCAGTACTGACCGATGCGATCGGCCAGCGGCTCCATCAGGCGCAGGAAATCGGTCAGCAGGTCATCGCTGTGCTGCAGCGCCGCCTGATGGCTGATGGTATTGGGAAACTTAAAGCAGAAGCGAAACGCATCGTGCGTCATATCGCGCCAGCGCATCACCGTTTCCGGATTCGGCAGCGCATAAAGCGTGGTATTTCCCTCTACACAATGGAAATAGCGGGCATAGTCCGCCAGGCTTTCGATGCCCCAGCGTTTCCAGTGTGAATGCTGCCACTGGGGCAGGCCAATACGAAGTGTCACGCGCGCTCCTGGCTGCAGATTAAGATACCCCATTATCCGCTATGGTCAGGCTGGGGGGCAAATGCACACAGGAAATCGGCGCTTTGGCGCGGATCTGCTTATCCTGTCTGGCTTTTTCCATTATAATGACCGCCATTTTTGCGACAGCATCGCAACAGGTAACGCGGCCGGATGCTGTCAGATGCAGCGGCGAAGTTAAAAGGATAGTGTTATGCGTACAGAATATTGCGGACAGCTCAATCTGTCTCATGTGGGTCAGCAAGTCACGCTTTGCGGCTGGGTAAACCGCCGTCGCGATCTGGGCAGTTTGATTTTTATCGATATGCGCGACCGTGAAGGCATCGTGCAGGTGTTTTTTGATCCCGATCGCCAGGACGCATTTAAGCTGGCTTCTGAACTGCGTAACGAATTCTGTATCCAGATCACCGGTACCGTGCGTGCGCGTGATGAGAAGAACAAAAACAGCGACATGGCGACCGGTGAAGTGGAAGTGTTTGCCCAGGCACTGACTATTATTAACCGCTCTGAGCCACTGCCGCTGGACTCGAATCAGACCAACAGCGAAGAAGCGCGCCTGAAGTACCGCTACCTGGATCTGCGTCGCCCTGAGATGGTGACGCGTCTGAAAACCCGCGCAAAAATCACCAGCTTCGTTCGTCGCTTTATGGATGACGCAGGTTTCCTGGATATCGAAACCCCGATGCTGACCAAAGCGACGCCGGAAGGCGCGCGTGACTATCTGGTGCCAAGCCGGGTACATAAAGGCAAATTCTATGCGCTGCCGCAGTCACCTCAGCTGTTTAAACAGCTGCTGATGATGTCTGGTTTTGACCGCTACTATCAGATCGTTAAATGCTTCCGCGACGAAGATTTACGTGCCGATCGTCAGCCAGAATTTACCCAAATCGACGTGGAAACCTCCTTTATGACCGCGCCACAGGTGCGTGAAATCATGGAGCGTTTAATCCGCAATCTGTGGCAGGACGTGCAGGGCGTTGACCTCGGCGAGTTCCCGCAGATGACCTTTGCGGAAGCGATGCATCGCTACGGTTCTGATAAACCGGATCTGCGTAACCCGATGGAGCTGGTGGACGTCGGCGACCTGCTGAAAAACGTGGAGTTCCAGGTCTTCTCTGGTCCGGCTAACGATGAAAAGGGCCGTGTTGCCGCGCTGCGCGTGCCGACCGGTGCACAGCTGAGCCGTAAGCAGATTGATGAATATGGCAAGTTCGTGGAGATTTACGGCGCCAAAGGTCTGGCGTGGATGAAGGTTAACGTCCGTGCTGACGGCCTGGAAGGCGTGCAGAGCCCGGTTGCCAAATTCCTGAATGCGGAGATCGTGGAAGGCATTCTGAGCCGCACCGGCGCTCAGGATGGCGACATTATCTTCTTTGGTGCCGATCGCGCCAAAGTGGTCGCGGATGCACTGGGTGCGCTGCGTCTGAAAGTGGGCCGCGAGCTGAACATCACTGATGAGAAAGCCTGGGCACCGCTGTGGGTAATCGACTTCCCGATGTTCGAAGAGGACGAAGAGGGCGGTCTGGCTGCGATGCACCATCCGTTCACGGCGCCAAAAGAGATGAGCGCAGAAGAGCTGGCCGCCGATCCAACCCGTGCCGTGGCGAATGCCTACGACATGGTGATCAACGGTTATGAAGTGGGCGGCGGTTCAGTGCGTATCCACAACGGCAAAATGCAGCAGACGGTGTTCAGCATTCTGGGTATCGAAGAGCATGAGCAGCGTGAGAAGTTTGGCTTCCTGCTGGATGCGCTGAAGTTCGGTACGCCACCGCATGCGGGCCTGGCCTTTGGTCTGGATCGTCTGACCATGCTGCTGACCGGCACCGATAATATTCGTGACGTCATTGCGTTCCCGAAAACCACGGCGGCCGCCTGCATGATGACCGAAGCGCCAAGCGAAGCTAATCCGGCTTCCCTGCTGGAGCTCGGCATTCAGGTCGTTAAAAAAGAAAAGCCTGAGAATAAATAATGGGCTATAAACACCCGGTTTCAGTGCTGGTCGTCATTTCGGCGCGCGATACTGGCCGGGTGTTGATGCTGCAGCGGCGTGACGATCCCACGTTCTGGCAGTCGGTCACCGGCAGCCTGGAGGCGGGAGAGTCACCGCTGGCGACCGCGTGTCGTGAAGTGAATGAGGAAATCGGCATCGACGTGCTGGCCGAGCGGCTGGAGGTGGAGGATTGTCAGCGTCAGATCGACTTTGAAATCTTTCCCCATTTCCGCCATCGCTACGCCCCTGATGTCACTCATAATCACGAGCACTGGTTTCGCCTGCAACTGCCAACGGAGCGCGATGTGATGCTCACCGAGCATCTGGCGTTTCGCTGGCTGGCACCCGCTGACGCTGCAGCATTAACCCGATCATGGAGTAACCGCCAGGCAATTGAAGAATTTATCTGAATGCTCGCCATCGCCCGGTATTCCGGCGGCGGATAGATTAAATTTTATGAATCTGGTGAGTTTTAACAGGACTTCACCAACATATTGAACAGTCAGGCGTAATCGGCACCGTGAGGTTGTTCACCGCCCGCGCGACGTCGTCAGCGTACGCTTGTACGTGAGGATGCTTCGCGACGCTCGCCCTCGGGGCATTCAGGTTGTCAGTCACCTGTATGCGTACGGACGGTAAACAGGCTCGCAAGCAGGATAGCCTGCACCCTGTAAAAGATCGGAGAAAATTTAAAATGGCAGGACACAGTAAGTGGGCAAACACCAAACACCGTAAAGCGGCGCAGGATGCCAAGCGCGGCAAAATCTTCACCAAAATCATTCGTGAGCTGGTGACGGCGGCCAAGCTGGGCGGCGGCGATCCGGGCTCAAACCCGCGTCTGCGTGCAGCAATGGATAAAGCGCTGGCGAACAATATGACGCGTGACACCATGGATCGCGCTATCGCGCGTGGTGTGGGCGGCGATGACAATGCCAACATGGAAACCATCATCTATGAAGGCTACGGTCCTGGCGGCTCGGCCATCATGATTGAATGCCTGAGTGACAACCGTAACCGTACCGTGGGCGAAGTGCGTCACGCCTTCACCAAAACCGGCGGGAATCTCGGCACCGACGGCTCCGTGGCTTACCTGTTCAACAAAAAAGGCGTGATCTCCTATGCGCCGGGTCAGGATGAAGATGCGGTGATGGAAGCGGCTCTGGAAGCGGGCGCAGAAGATGTGGTCAGCTATGACGACGGCGCGATTGATGTCTTCACCGCATGGGAAGAGATGGGTACGGTGCGTGATGCACTGGAAGCGCTCGGCCTGAAAGCGGACACTGCAGAAGTGGCAATGATCCCGACCACCAAAGCAGAGATGGATGCGGAAACCGCACCTAAACTGCTGCGTCTGATCGACATGCTGGAAGATTGCGACGATGTGCAGGAGGTCTATCACAACGGTGAAATCTCCGACGAGGTAGCGGAAACGCTGTAATGGCGTCTACCGTAATCACTTTAACCAAAGAGGCGTAATGTCGATTATCCTGGGTATTGATCCCGGCTCACGCATCACCGGTTATGGTGTTATTCGTCAGACTGGCCGCCAGCTCACTTATCTGGGCAGCGGCTGTATCCGCACTAATACCACCGAGTTGCCCGCCCGTCTGAAGCTGATTTATGCGGGCGTCTGTGAAATCATTACGCAGTTTTCACCCGACTTCTTCGCCATTGAACAGGTGTTTATGGCGAAGAATGCAGACTCCGCACTGAAGCTCGGCCAGGCGCGTGGTGCCGCGATTGTTGCCGCGGTAAACCACGATCTGCCGGTGTTTGAGTATGCCGCCCGTCAGGTAAAACAGACCGTGGTTGGCATCGGCAGCGCCGAGAAAAGTCAGGTGCAGCACATGGTGCGAACCCTGCTGAAGCTACCGGCGAACCCGCAGGCGGATGCCGCCGATGCGCTGGCGATTGCCATTACGCACTGTCATGTGGCTCAGAATGCGGCTCGCATGAGTGACAGTAAGCTGGTGCTGACGCGCGGACGGTTACGCTCAGGTTAGCCGTCATCGCTCAGGCCGCACTCACAGGCTGGATATTCATCCAGCCTTTTTTATGTTATAAAATCCGCCACATTCGTTAGTTAAGGAAGCGTTCAGGTGATAGGTCGTTTACGGGGCAATATTCTGGAAAAGCAGCCGCCACTGGTGCTGCTTGAGGCACACGGCGTCGGCTATGAAATTTATATGCCCATGACCTGTTTTTATGAGTTGCCTGAACTTCAGCACGAAGCGGTGATTTTTACCCACTTTGTGGTGCGTGAAGATGCTCAGCTGCTGTTTGGTTTTAACAGCAAGCAGGAGCGCGCGCTGTTTCGCGAACTGATTAAAGTGAATGGCGTCGGACCTAAGCTGGCGCTGGCGATCCTCTCCGGCATGTCGGCGCAGCAGTTTGTGACCGCTGTCGAGAAAGAGGAGATCGCGTCACTGGTGAAACTGCCAGGCGTGGGCAAAAAGACGGCTGAGCGTCTGGTGGTCGAAATGAAGGACCGCTTCAAAGGAATGCACGGCGACCTGTTTGGCGGCGATTCTGCGTTTACGCTGACCACGCCGAGCGCCGAGCCGGAAACCAATGATGCGGAATCCGAAGCGGTTGCAGCGCTGGTATCACTGGGTTATAAACCGCAGGAAGCGAGCCGTATGATCAGTAAAGTCGGTCGACCGGATGCGGATTGCGAAACCCTGATCCGCGAAGCGCTACGCGCCGCCATTTGAGGTAAGTCATGATAGAAGCCGACCGCCTGATCTCCGCTGCCAGTATCAGCGAAGAAGAGGTTATTGACCGCGCTATTCGCCCGAAGATGCTGACCGAGTATGTCGGTCAGCCGCAGGTGCGTGAGCAGATGGAGATTTTCATCAAGGCAGCGCAACTGCGCGGCGATGCGCTCGATCATCTGCTGATCTTCGGTCCGCCGGGACTGGGTAAAACCACCCTGGCGAACATCGTGGCCAACGAGATGGGCGTTAATCTTCGCACTACTTCAGGTCCGGTGCTGGAAAAGGCGGGCGACCTGGCGGCGATGCTGACCAACCTTGAACCGCATGACGTCCTGTTTATCGATGAAATCCATCGCCTCTCACCGGTGGTGGAAGAGATACTCTACCCGGCGATGGAAGATTATCAGCTGGATATCATGATCGGCGAAGGCCCGGCTGCGCGCTCAATCAAGCTCGATCTGCCGCCGTTTACCCTGATTGGCGCCACTACGCGTGCTGGCTCGCTGACCTCGCCGCTGCGCGATCGTTTTGGCATTGTGCAGCGGCTTGAGTTCTACCAGGTTAAAGATTTGCAGCACATCGTGGGCCGCAGCGCCGCCTGTCTGGGTCTGGCGCTGAGTGACGAAGGGGCGTTAGAGATCGCCCGTCGCGCCCGCGGCACACCGCGTATCGCCAACCGCCTGCTGCGCCGCGTTCGTGACTTCGCCGAAGTGCGGGCAAATGGTGACCTGAGCGGTGAAGTCTCCTGCAGCGCGCTGGATATGCTTAACGTAGACAGCGAAGGGTTCGATTATATGGACCGTAAACTGCTGCTGGCGATCATCGACAAATTTATGGGTGGGCCGGTGGGGCTGGATAACCTGGCTGCTGCCATTGGTGAAGAGCGCGAAACCATCGAAGATGTGATTGAACCCTTCCTGATTCAGCAGGGCTTCATTCAGCGCACACCGCGTGGCCGGATGGCCACGCAGCACGCTTATCGTCACTTCGGCATTACGCGCGAAGAGTAATTAGACTGCTGGTTTCCGGACCATACTGAAAATAAACAGGATGGCGGCGCAGAGCACCACTGACGGCCCGGCAGGGGTGTCGTAGAAGGCGGAGAAGGTCAGGCCGCCGGTGACGGCAATCACCCCGATGACTACGGCGACGGCCGCCATGCCTTCCGGTGAACGCACAAAGCGACGAGCGGTCGCAGCGGGGATAATCAGCAGTGAGGTGATAATCAGCGCACCCACGAACTTCATTGCCACTCCGATAGTCAGTGCCGTGACCAGCATCAGGATCAGACGGGTACGCTGGATATTGACGCCGTCCACCTGTGCCAGTTCCGGGCTGATGGTCATCGACAGCAGCGACCGCCACTGCCACGCCATCACCAGCAGCACGATCACCACGCCGCCACCCATCATCCAGAGGTCGTCTGGCGTCACCGCCAGCAGATCGCCAAACAGATAAGCCATCAGATCGACGCGAACGTTCTTCATCAGGCTGACCACCACCAAGCCCAGCGACAGCGCGCTGTGCGCCATAATCCCCAGCAGGGTATCGATAGCCAGATGTGGACGACGCTCCAGCCAGACCAGTCCCAGCGCCAGGCAGACCGTAACCAGAATCACCGCGTAGTAAGGATTCACGTTAAACAGCAGGCCAAATGCCACGCCCAGCAGAGAGGCATGTGCCAGAGTATCGCCGAAATAGGACATCTTGCGCCAGACAACAAACGATCCCAGCGGACCGGCAGCCAGCGCTAACATCACACCGCCTATCCAGCCCGGTAATAACAACTCAATCATGATGGACCCTGTCCTTTGCGTAAAACGATACGTCCCTGAAGGTCGTGACGGTGATTATGATGATGACGATAAATCGCCAGCTCCTCCGCGCCGCGCGGACCAAACATGGCGATAAATTCCGGATGCTGCGATACCGCTTCCGGGGTGCCGGAACAACAGATGTGATGGTTAAGGCACAGCACTTCGTCGGTTTTGGCCATCACCAGATGCAGATCGTGGGAGACCATGAGTACGCCGCAGTTCAGTTCAACACGTAACTGATTGATAAGGTCATAGAGTGACACCTGACCATTCACATCCACACCCTGGGTAGGCTCATCGAGTACCAGCAACTGAGGCTGATTCAGCAGGGCGCGCGCCAGCAGCACACGCTGGGTTTCACCACCGGAAAGCTTTTGCAGCGGGGCGTTGAGCAGGTGACCCGCCTGCACGCGTTTCAGTGCCGGCAGGATCTCGGCGTTTTTGCTGCCACGGGTCAGACGCATAAAGCGTTCAACGGTCACCGGCAGGGTCGGGTCGATGTGCAGCTTCTGTGGCACATAGCCAATTCGCAGACCGGGATCACGCTGAACGGAACCGGTGGTGGGAGCGAGCAGTCCCAGCACCACACGCACCAGCGTTGATTTTCCGGCACCGTTAGGACCCAGCAGGGTGAGGATGCGGCCAGGCTGCAGTGCCAGGCTGACACCGGATAACACATTGCGCTGGTTAAACTTTATCGAAACATTATCGAGTGTGACAAGTGAGGTCATAGTATTTACAGGTTGCACAGAATTTCGAATGTTATAATATCACATTCCACCTCATGGTCACGATGGAATGACGCAATATGTTACATAATAAAAAGGGCGCAATTTTCGCCTTAACTGCTTTCTCCGTTACAGCTTCGTTAACCCTTCCAGCTCAGGCGAATGTCGTGGCTTCACTCAAACCGGTAGGGTTTATCGCTGCGGCCATTGCCGATGGTGTCACACCGGTTGATGTTCTGCTACCGGACGGTGCCTCTGAACACGACTATTCCCTGCGGCCCTCAGATGCAAAACGCTTAAAAAACGCGGACTTAGTTGTATGGGTCGGGCCTGAAATGGAAGCCTTTATGGCGAAGTCTGCGGCTGAACTTCCGGCCCAAAAAAACCTCGCGATGGTGAACATCGACGGGGTAAAACCGTTATTGATTAGCGGTGGTGAAGATGAAGATGAACACACAGCGGAAAAATCCGAAGAACAGGAGGCCGATGCCCATCACCATCATCACGGCGAGTTTAATATGCACCTGTGGTTGTCGCCAGAGATTGCGCGCAAGACCGCGGTTGCAATCCATGGAAAATTATTGGAACTTATGCCGCAAGATAAAGCCAAACTTGACGCCAACCTCCAGCAGTTTGAGGTAGCTTTGGCGGACACGGACAAACGCGTTAGCGCACAACTCGCTCCGGTCAGAAATAAAGGATATTTCGTTTTTCACGACGCTTACACGTACTTTGAAAAACAATACGGTCTCTCGCCCACCGGGCACTTTACCGTCAATCCTGAAATTCAACCGGGCGCTCAGCGTTTACATCAGATACGAACACAGTTGGTTGAGCAAAAGGCGGTCTGCGTCTTTGCTGAGCCACAATTCAGGCCAGCAGTCATCGATGCTGTCGCCCGCGGAACGCAGGTGCGTAAAGGCACGCTCGATCCCCTGGGAACAGACATCAGCTTAGCCAAAGACAGCTATGTGAAATTCCTCTCACAACTGTCGAGCCAGTATGAAAGCTGCCTGAATGGAGCATGAGGAATAGGTAAAAGTGCAGCAGATAGCCCGCTCTGTCGCCCTCGCATTTAATAATTTGCCGCGCCCCCACCGCGTAATGCTGGGTTCTTTAACTGTAGTCACTCTGGCCGTCGCTGTCTGGCGGCCTTACGTTTATCATCCTTCGGATGATGTGACGCCCATCGTCAAAAACATTGAACTGGATAAGAACACCTTCCGCACGCTGTTGCCGGAAGCCAGTGAGCCTATCGATCAGAGCACACCGGAACCGGAAGAAGAATTGCCTGCGGACGATGTGGACACTGACGTGCCCGAAACGGCCGGTGTTCACGACTACACCGTTTCATCCGGCGATACCCTGAGCAGTGCCCTGAATCAGTATGGCATCGACATCAGTGACATTAATGCGCTGGTGATGAGCGATCGCGACCTGCGTAATCTGCAGGTTGGTCAGCAGCTGAGCTGGACGCTGGATGATGATGGCGGCCTGAAAACCCTGAGCTGGGAAATTTCCCGCCGTGAAACCCGCACCTATGAGCGCACCCCTAAAGGTGGCTTTAAGATGGATGCGGAGATGCAGAAGGGTGAATGGCGCAACAGCGTGATGCAGGGCGAAGTGCGCGGCAGTTTTGCCGCCAGCGCCCAGCGTGCCGGACTGAGCAGTGCCGAAGCCAGCGCCGTGATCAAAGCGCTGCAGTGGCAGATGGACTTCCGTAAGCTGCGTGCGGGTGACCAGTTCAGCGTACTGATGTCACGCGAAATGCTGGATGGCAAGAGTGCGCAAAGTCAGTTGCTGGGTGTGCGCCTGCGTAGCGGGGGTAAAGACTATTACGCTTTCCGCGCCGAAGATGGCAAGTTTTACGATCGCAGCGGCTCCGGTCTGGCGCGCGGCTTTATGCGCTTCCCGACGGTTAAGCAGTATCGTGTCTCCTCTAACTTTAATCCGCGTCGTCTTAACCCGGTTACTGGCCGCATTGCGCCTCATAAAGGCGTCGACTTTGCGCTGCCGATCGGTACGCCGGTGCTGGCAGTGGGTGATGGTGAAATAGTGGTGGCGAAGAACGGCGGTGCCGCGGGTAACTACGTCGCCATTCGTCATGGCCGTCAGTATATGACGCGCTATATGCACATGAAGAAAGTGCTGGTGAAGCCAGGTCAGAAAGTGAAGCGTGGCGACCGTATTGGACTGTCAGGCAACACCGGACGATCTACCGGGCCGCATCTGCATTTCGAAATCTGGATCAATAATCAGGCGGTCAACCCATTAACGGCGAAACTACCGCGCATGGAAGGCCTGACCGGTAAAGATCGCAGCGATTACATGGCACAGGTTAAATCCTGGCTGCCTCAGCTGGGTCTGAAGTAAGCGAATTTCGTCAAATCGCGCAAAAACCGACGGGTTTCCCGTCGGTTTTTTGCTATATGGCGCAGGATGATTGCAAATTTTCAGGTCGTCACTATCATTAGCCGGTCATTGCTTGAGGCGAGTGCATGGAAACCCGTAAAAAAAATAACACTGAATTTATTCCCGTTTTTGAACGTTCTTTTCTCAAACCTAAATACTGGGGCAGCTGGCTGGCGATTGGTGGTCTGGCCGCGATGGCGATGCTACCGCCGAAAGTGCGCGATCCTCTGCTGGGTCGGTTAGGCAAATTCGCCGGTAAGCTGGCAAAGGGTGCACGGCGCCGTGCGCTGATTAACCTCTATTACTGTCTGCCGGAACTCAGCGAGGCGCAGCGTGCGACGCTGGTCGATGAGATGTTTGCGACGGCACCGCAGGCGATGGCAATGATGACCGAGCTGGTGCTGCGCGATCCGGCACGTATCCGTGAACGTGTAGAGTGGCATGGTCGTGAAATTATCGACCAGATGAAAGCGGAGCAGCAGAATGTGATTTTCCTGGTGCCGCACGGCTGGGCGGTGGATATCCCCGCCATGCTGCTGGCGTCAGAAGGTCAAAAGATGGCGGCGATGTTCCATAACCAGAGCGATCCGCTGATGGACTATGCGTGGAACACCGCACGCCGCGGTTATGGCGGACGGCTGCATGCGCGCAACGACGGAATCAAACCCTTTATCAGTTCAATCCGCCAGGGCTACTGGGGCTACTACCTGCCCGATCAGGATCATGGCCCGGAGCAGAGTGAGTTCGTCGATTTCTTTGCTACCTATAAAGCGACGCTGCCTGCGGTAGGGCGACTGATGAAAGTCTGCCGCGCGCGTGTGGTGCCGCTGTTCCCGGTTTATAACAGCAAAACGCATAAGCTTGAGATTTATGTGCGTCCGCCGATGGACGATCTGCTGGAAGCCGACGATCACCAGCTGGCTCGCCAGATGAATGCAGAAGTGGAAGTGTTTGTCCGCCCGCATCCCGAGCAGTACACCTGGATCCTCAAGCTGCTGAAGACCCGTAAAGAGGGTGACATCGAGCCCTATTCGCGCAAAGATCTCTATCCGCGCAAATAGCAAAAAGGCCGCGAAAGCGGCCTTTTCTTATCACTTAATCGCTGGCTACAGGAGTATGCTCCCGTCGCTTTGAGCTTCTGAGCGGCCTGCTCAGGGCAAACCTGTGGCTGGGCAGCCTGTTTATAACGCTTCCAGCCTGCTGCGACGTTTGCGCTCGCGCATAAACAGGATCACCAGGCCAAACCAGAGCACGCCGCTGATAAAGTTGACCAGGCAGAACCACAGCGTGCCGCCGCTGAAGTAGCCGCTTTTCGCCAGTTCAATTCCCACCGCCAGCGTCATAATACTGATCATCCCCAGCATCGCTGCCACGCTGCCTTTGCCTTCGTTGCTGGCGTAGAGCGTCAGGCGATACAGTCCGGCATTGACCATGCCAGCACCAAAGGCGTAGAGACTCAGGCCAGCGGTTATCAGCAGATAACCGTGGCTGTTCATCTGGCTCGCCACCAGCGCCAGGCTCAGACCAATCAGAATCGGCCAGGCGGCGAACTTCACCGGCTGCTCAATCGGCACGCGTCCCGCCAGCTTACTCAGCGTCAGGTTACCGGCGATCATCGCCAGAAACACCGGCAGCTGCAGCAGGGCGTACTGCATACGCGACAGACCTTCGTCGTGCATCAGGATCACCGGCGAAAGGGCAACCCAGGTGAGGATCGGGATAAACACCAGCCCGATAGCGAAGGAACCAAACATCACCAGCCGGTCTTTCATCAGCCGGCCATAGTTGCGCGCCAGATTGGGCAGGGCGATGGAGTGACTGCGGTCACCAGCGGTTTCGGGCATCACACGCCACAGCACCACAAAGGCGACCAGGCTGCAGGCGGCAAACAGCCAGAACATGCTGCGCCAGCTGCCAATGGTGAGCCAGGCTGCACCGGCAAGCGGACCCGCCAGCGGAGCCAGCAGCGCCACGTTGGCCATCAGCGCCATCATGCGCACCGCCAGCGCCTCATCAAAAGCTTCCTGAATTGCGGCATAGCCGACCGCGCCGATAAAGCAGAGGCTGATGCCCTGAATAAAGCGCAGGCTGACAAATTCTTCAATCGAGCTGACCCAGTGCATCAGCATGCAGGCGACGGCAAAAAACAGGATGCCGAAGAGCATTACCGGTCGCCGGCCAAACTTATCAGAGAGAGGACCCAGCAGCCATTGCAGCACCACGCCGCCAATCAGGTAGGCGGTCAGGGAGGTGGAGACCCATTCAGGGCCGACGGAAAATTCGCTGGTGACGATCAGCATGCCAGGCTGGATCATGTCATGAGCAATATAGGTGGCAAACTCGAACAGCACTAACGCCAGAGGAAAGAGTAAAATTCGGCCGGTAAGCTGGCTGATGGGGTGGAAACGGGCCATCTGGCCTCCTTGTCAGAAAAGAAAACGCGACTGGCAGGCAGTCGCGTCGTTTATTCTACACCGACAATGTAAACCCGGGCTCAATTAATCCACGCGCAGCACACGTGTGGTATTGGTGGTGCCGGTGGCGCCCATCACATCGCCCTGCGTCACAATGACCAGATCGCCAGAGACCAGGAAGCCTTTGTCGCGCAGCAGGTTAACCGCATCGTGCGCGGCAGCCACACCGTCGTTATTGCTGTCGAAGAACACCGGCGTTACGCCGCGATAGAGCGCGGTGAGATTCAGCGTGCGTTCATGGCGTGACATGGCAAAAATCGGCAGGCCCGAGGTAATGCGTGAAGTCATCAGCGGGGTACGGCCCGACTCGGTCATGGTGATGATCGCGGTGACGCCCTGCAGGTGGTTCGCGGCGTACATGGACGACATAGCAATCGCTTCTTCAACGTTGTCGAACTGCACGTCCAGACGATGCTTGGAGACGTTGACGCTCGGGATCTTCTCCGCGCCCAGGCAGACCTTCGCCATCGCTGAGACAGTTTCAGCCGGATACTGGCCCGCTGCGGTTTCCGCAGAGAGCATCACGGCATCGGTGCCATCCAGCACGGCATTCGCCACGTCCATCACTTCTGCGCGGGTCGGCATCGGGTTAGTGATCATCGACTCCATCATCTGGGTCGCGGTAATGATGGTGCGGTTAAGCTGGCGGGCACGACGAATCAATGCTTTCTGAATGCCGACCAGTTCCGGATCGCCAATCTCAACGCCCAGATCGCCACGCGCCACCATCACCACATCAGAGGCCAGAATGATGTCATCCATCGCTTCCTGGCTGGCGACCGCTTCGGCACGTTCTACTTTTGCGACCAGTTTGGCGTCACAACCCGCTTCGCGCGCCAGACGACGTGCCAGATTCATATCTTCACCACAGCGTGGGAAAGAGACGGCTAGATAGTCGACGCGGATTTTGGCGGCAGTGATGATATCCGCTTTATCTTTTTCGGTCAGCGCTTCAGCTGAGAGTCCGCCGCCCAGTTTGTTAATGCCTTTGTTGTTCGACAGCGGGCCACCCACGGTGACTTCGGTAAACACTTTCATGTCCTGAACTTCCAGCACTTTCAGCTGCACGCGGCCATCATCCAGCAGCAGGATATCGCCCGGCACTACATCTGCAGGCAGGCCTTTGTAGTCGATACCGACGCGCTCTTTATCCCCTTCGCCTTTACCCAGATTGGCATCCAGCAGGAAGCGGTCGCCGATATTCAGGAAAACTTTGCCTTCTTTGAAGGTTGAAACACGAATTTTTGGACCCTGGAGGTCACCGAGGATGGCCACGTGGCGACCCAGTTTTGCGGCAATCTCACGCACTTTATCGGCGCGGATCTGGTGATCTTCTGGCGTGCCGTGAGAGAAGTTGAGTCGTACAACGTTCGCGCCGGCAGCGATGATTTTTTCTAAATTATTATCACGATCGGTGGCCGGGCCGAGGGTTGTAACGATTTTGGTTCTTCTGAGACGTCTTGACATCGAGGACTCCGTAAACATTTAAGCGTGCCCTGGTCTGTGGACACAGCATGGTTATCTATTCTATATGATCGACGGGTTGTGATACGACTCACATTGTAAATGTGATGTTAATTTTTTTTACTGATCATCCTTTTCCCGAATGGTGTGCTTTTCGTAACGCGACGCTTTCAACGCCTCTTTCACGCGTTTCAGGTTTTCCCGGAAGGGCGCACCCCGTTCCAGAGTGAAACCGGTCGCCAACACATCGATCACGGTCAACTGCGCCAGGCGCGATACCATCGGCAAATAGATATCCGTATCTTCCGGTACATCAAGCACTAAAGCTATCGCTGCTTCATGGGCAAGGGGAGAATCGGCAGAGGTGATGGCTATAACGGTGGAACCGTTTACACGGGCCAGGCGAGCCAGTTCTACCATATTTTTTGTGCGTCCAGTATGCGAAATGAGAACAAAAACGTCACCGGCTCGACTATTTATGCAACTCATGCGCTGGATCACAATATCGTCTGACCAGATGACCGGCAGATTAAAGCGCAGAAATTTGGTAAAGGCGTCATGCGCCACCACAGCGGAAGCCCCCAGCCCGAAAAAGGCAAGTTTGTCAGCCTGAGTAATCAGGGTGACGGCCTGCTGCAGTTGGGCGCTATCCAGTTGATCCCGCACCCGCTGCAGCCCTGCCAGCGCCGAGTCAAAGATTTTGTGGCTGTAGTTCTCCACACTGTCATCGTCCTCCACGCCCCGGCTGACCCAGTTGCTGCTTTTCACCAGGCTCTGCGCCAGTTGCAGCTTAAAGTCGGGAAAGCCGCGCGCGCCCAGTCGATGACAGAAGCGATTCACCGTGGGTTCGCTGACGCACGCTTCGCGCGCCAGGGTCGCAATGCTGGAGTGCATCGCCGCCTGAGGCGCAGCCAGAATCTGCCGGGCGACTTTCTGTTCCGCATTGCTGAGCGCGGCGAACTGCGCCTCAATTTTTTCCAGCATATTCATAAGCCGATGACCATAATCACTTTTACCAATTTCAATTATCCCTGTCGTCAGAGTCAATTTACAGAGACTATATCGTGTCAGCACCTGCCAGGCGCAACGGCGGACAAGTCGATTGCCCTTTTTTTTGGGATACTTTGACCGGTGCCTGATTTTCCTGACACCAACAGACACAGAAAAAACCGGCAATACGCACGTGTCATCACACGCGCTTAGCACATCCGGTACAGAGTTAATGCGGTTGACCCGGCGAGTCGGTTTACCTGGCGCGGGGAAAAAAGTACATTGTGCTCAAAGAAAATAATAACCTGGACCCGGTGGCAGAGGATGCATCACCACCGGACTATCCTGCAACGAGGAGAGGAAAATGGCGGTAACACAAACAGCCCAGGCATGCGATCTGGTGATTTTCGGTGCCAAAGGCGATCTTGCACGCCGTAAACTGTTGCCTTCACTGTACCAGTTAGAGAAAGCGGGGCAGATCCACGAGGAAACCCGCATTATTGGTGTCGGCCGTGCCGAGTGGGATAAAGCGGAATACACCAAAGTGGTACGTGAAGCGCTGGAAACCTTCATGAAGGAGAAGATTGACGAAGCGCTGTGGGACAAACTCAGCAATCGTCTCGACTTCTGCAACCTCGATGTCAACGACACCACGCACTTCCCGAAACTGGGCAAGATGCTGGACCAGAAAAATCGCACCACCATCAACTACTTCGCCATGCCACCCAGCACCTTTGGCGCCATCTGCCAGGGGCTCGGCACCGCGAAGCTGAATGCTAAACCGGCGCGCGTAGTGATGGAGAAGCCGCTGGGCACCTCACTGGAAACCTCGCAGGAGATCAACGACAGCGTTGGTGAGTACTTTGATGAGAGCCAGGTGTTCCGTATTGACCACTATCTTGGCAAAGAGACCGTGCTTAACCTGCTGGCGCTGCGCTTTGCTAACTCTATCTTCGTGAATAACTGGGATAACCGCACCATTGACCACGTCCAGATTACCGTGGCCGAAGAAGTGGGTATCGAAGGCCGCTGGGGTTACTTCGATAAAGCGGGCCAGATGCGCGACATGATCCAGAACCACCTGCTGCAGATTCTGACCATGATCGCCATGTCGCCGCCGTCCGATCTCAGCGCCGACAGCATCCGTGACGAAAAAGTTAAAGTGCTGCGCTCGCTGCGCCGCATCGATCAGACCAACGTGCGTGAGAAAACCGTTCGCGGCCAGTACACCGCCGGCTTTGTGCAGGGCAAAAAAGTGCCTGGCTACCTGGAAGAAGAGGGTGCCAATAAGTCGAGCGCCACAGAGACCTTCGTGGCAATACGTGTCGATATCGACAACTGGCGCTGGGCGGGCGTGCCGTTCTACCTGCGCACCGGTAAGCGTTTGCCGACCAAGTGTTCAGAAGTCGTGGTCTACTTCAAAAACCCGGAAATGAACCTGTTTAAAGACTCCTACTCCGAGCTGCCTCAGAACAAGCTGACGATTCGTCTGCAGCCGGACGAAGGGGTGGATATCGAGATCCTGAACAAAGTGCCGGGCCTCGATCACAAGCACAAACTGCAGACCACCAAGCTGGATCTGAGCTACTCCGAGACCTTTAACCAGTCGCACCTTGCCGATGCTTACGAGCGTCTGCTGCTGGAGAGCATGCGCGGTATCCAGGCGCTGTTTGTGCGTCGCGATGAAGTGGAAGCCGCATGGACCTATGTCGATTCCATTATCGACGCCTGGGCTGCGGATGGTGACTCTTCCAAGCCGTATCAGGCGGGCACCTGGGGCCCGGTGGCCTCAGTGGCGATGATTACCCGCGATGGCCGTTCGTGGAACGAGTTCGAATAACGGAAGTGATGATGAAGCCCGCAACGCGGGCTTTTTTTTCGCCCTTAAACCGGGCCAGTCAACACGAATAAAATTGAACTGCCGTTTCAAATTGGTCGCAGGATGATAGACGCTCAGGAAGTTGATCATGTATGGTAGTGACGCAATTTACAGGGCAGGAGCCGATGCTCCATGACCGGGTCGCAATCCCGGTGTTATCAAGCAAGGGGAACTGATGAAAAACTGGAAAACGAGTGCAGAACAGATTCTGACCACCGGACCTGTGGTGCCGGTCATCGTTGTGAACAAACTGGAACACGCCGTGCCGATGGCAAAAGCGCTGGTGGCAGGCGGTGTCAGAGTGCTGGAAGTGACGCTGCGCACGCCAGTGGCGATGGATGCCTTACGTGCGATGATTAAAGAAGTGCCGGATGCGATCGTCGGTGCGGGAACGGTGATTAATCCGCAGCAGTTACAGGAAGTGACCGATGCAGGTGCGCAGTTTGTGATCAGCCCTGGCGTCACCGAGTCGCTGCTGAAAGCGGCCGTTGAAGGGCCGGTGCCATTGATTCCCGGCATCAGCACCGTTTCTGAGTTAATGACCGGTATGGACTACGGTCTGCGCGAGTTCAAGTTTTTCCCGGCAGAAGCAAACGGCGGCGTTAAAGCGCTGCAGGCGATTGGCGGACCCTTCCCGCAGGTGCGATTCTGCCCGACCGGCGGCATCTCTCCGGCGAACTACCGTGACTATCTGGCGCTGAAAAGCGTGCTGTGCATCGGCGGTTCCTGGCTGGTGCCCAACGACGCGCTGGAAGCGGGCGACTGGGATCGCATCACCCGCCTGGCACGCGAAGCTGTTGAAGGCGCGAAGTAAGTTATGGCGGTGAGCGTCTGCTCACCGCACACGTTTACCCCTGAACCGTGACCGCTGCTGCGCTGGCAACGGCACGCGCAATCGCCTGATCGGTGCTGTCACCGCTGGCGAGCGCCACGCCCAGACGACGCTGACCGCTGATTTCCGGCTTGCCGAACAGACGCAGTTGCAGACCGGCACCCAGCGCCGCTTCGACATTCACAAACTGCACATTCTGGCTGGTCAGTTGCGGCAGAATAACGGCGGACGCTGACGGACCATACTGGCGAATCGCGCCAATCGGCAGACCGAGAAACGCCCGCACGTGCAGCGCAAACTCTGACAGATCCTGCGAAATCAGCGTCACCATGCCGGTGTCGTGTGGACGCGGCGAAACTTCGCTGAATATCACCTCATCACCGCAGACAAACAGCTCAACGCCAAACAAACCATAGCCACCCAGCGCCTGAACCACCTGCGCGGCAACATCCTGCGCCCGTTGCAGCGCCACATCACTCATCTGCTGCGGCTGCCAGGATTCACGATAATCGCCATCCTCCTGACGGTGACCAATCGGCGCACAGAAATGAATGCCATCGACTGCGCTGATGGTGAGCAGGGTGATCTCGAAATCGAAGTCGACAACGCCTTCGACAATGACGCGTCCGGCACCCGCGCGGCCACCCTGTTGCGCATAGTCCCAGGCGTTATCGAGCTGGCTGGCGTTGCGGATAAAGCTCTGACCTTTGCCGGATGAACTCATCACCGGCTTCACAATGCAGGGAAAGCCGATTTCGGTAGCCGCTTCATCAAAGCGTGCCTTGCTATCGGCAAAGCGATAGCGGGAGGTCGGCAGAGAGAGCTCTTCAGCCGCCAGTCGACGAATCCCTTCGCGGTTCATGGTCAGCCACGCGGCACGGGCAGTCGGCACCACGCGCTGGCCTTGCTGCTCCAGCTCAACCAGGGTCTCCGTGGCGATGGCTTCGATTTCCGGTACGACAAAATCAGGCTTCTCTTCAGCGATTAACGCTGCCAGTGCCGCGCCATCCAGCATGTTAATCACATGGCTGCGATGGGCGACGTGCATCGCCGGGGCATCGGCGTAACGATCAACCGCGATCACTTCCACACCCAGACGCTGACACTCCAGCGCCACCTCTTTACCCAGTTCACCTGAACCCAATAGCATCACACGCGTTGCTGCCGGACGCAGCGCTGTTCCGAGAGTCGTCATACATTCACCTAAGCAGTCAAAATTCGCGCGCAAGTATAAACGAAAACGTTTGCGTTCTCATCTTTCGTCCATCTGGCACGACCTTTTGCCTTACTTTTCCCGCTCTGACGTTTCCTGACATCCTTTTCGTCAGGATAGCGAACTGACATCTTAAAAGGAGTGGATGATGAATAACTGGTTGCAACAAATTCAGTCGGTACTGACGAAGAAGGGCGGTGAGGGCAAATCGGGTGGCGGCTTAAGCGACATGCTGGCGCCGGGTGCGCTGGGCGGCCTGGCGGGTATGCTGATTGCCAGTAAATCGTCGCGCAAACTGCTGACTAAATATGGCGGCAAGGCGCTGATTATCGGTGGCGGTGCGGCTGCGGGCGCGGTGCTATGGAACAAATACAAGCAGCGGGTCAGCGAAGCACACCAGAATGAACCTGACTTTGGCGTGGCGCAAACGCCGGTTAACCTGCGGGCCGAACGTCTGGTGACGGCGCTGGTGTTTGCCGCCAAAAGCGACGGGCACATTGACGATCAGGAACGTGCAGCGATTGAGCAGAATATTCATCAGTCCGGCTACGGTCAGGAAGCGGAACAGTTGATCCAGAAAGCGATGAACCGCCCGCTGGATCCGCAGTGGCTGGCCGCCGATGTGAAAAACGAGGAAGAGGCGCTGGAGCTCTACTTCCTGAGCTGTGCCGCTATCGACGTTGATCACTTCATGGAGCGCAGCTATCTCTCCGCGCTGGGCGACGCGCTGAAAATCCCCCAGGATGTTCGCGACGGCATCCAGCAGGATCTTGAGGCTGAGAAAGCCCGTTTACCCGCCAGTTAATCCCTCTGATATTCCGCTGGCGGGTCACAGGATGTGATCTGCCAGCGGCTGCTTCTCAACCTATACCTGGCTTCCCGCTGCTGAAGTGTTACGCTTACAGATCATTACGTTCACGGAGACGGATGGATGAAAGCACCCATCGCAAAAAAAATACCCCATGAGATGACGCTGCACGGCGAGACGCGCGTTGACGACTACTACTGGCTGCGCGACGACAAGCGCGAAAACAGCGAGGTCCTTGATTACCTGCGTGCCGAAAACAACTACGGCAAAAAAATCATGTCGTCACAGCAGCCACTGCAGGACCGGGTATTAAAAGAGATTATCGATCGGCTGCCGCCTGAAGATCACTCAGTGCCCTATGTGAAAAATGGCTACCGTTATCAGAGCCGCTACCAGAGCGGTAACGAATACCCGGCCTATTACCGCCAGCCCGCCGCGAGCGATGAGTCTGGCGAGTGGAGCCTGCTGCTGGATGCCAACCAGCGCGCCTCGCACAGTGATTTCTATACCATGGGCGCACTGCATATCAGTCCGGATAACCGGGTCATGGCGCTGGCTGAAGATTTCCTGTCTCGCCGGCAATATGGCATCCGCTTTCGTAACCTGGAGAGTGGCAGCTGGTATCCTGAAGTGCTGAGCAACGCCTCTTCCAGCTTCGCGTGGGGTAATGACTCGCGCACCCTCTACTATGTGCGAAAACACCCGCAGACGCTGCTTTCTTATCAGGTGTGGCGACACGAACTGGGTACGCCGCAGTTCGACGACCAGCTGGTCTATGAAGAGCAGGATGACACTTATCATCTCAGCGTACATAAGACCACCTCCAAGCAGTTCATCATGATTGCCCTCTACAGCACCAACACCAGCGAAATTCAGCTGATTGATGCGAACTTCCCCGACGCGCAGCCCCATGTGTTTTTGCCACGCCGCCGCGATCATGAGTACAGCATCGACCACTACGATCATCAGTTCTTCATTCGATCCAACCGGGAAGGCGAGAACTTCGGGCTGTACCGCAGCCGCTATCTGGACGAATCACGCTGGGAAACCCTGATCCCGGCACGGGAACAGGTGGTGATGGAAGATTTTCAGCTGTTTCGGGACTGGCTGGTGGTCGAGGAGCGCCAGCGCGGCTTGACCAGCCTGCGGCAGATCAACTGGGCCAGCGGTGAAACCAGCGGCATCGCCTTTGACGACCCGACCTATGTGACCTGGCTGGCCTACAATCCGACGCCGCGCACCAGCAAACTGCGCTACGGCTATTCATCGATGACCACGCCGACCACGCTGTTTGAACTGGATATGGATACCGGCGAACGCCGCATCCTCAAGCAGAGCGCGGTGAAAGGCTTTAACGCGGAAGATTACAAAAGCGAACACCACTGGATCAAAGTCAGCGATGGCACCGAAGTGCCGGTATCGCTGGTCTATCACCGCAAACACTATCAGCCCGGGCAGAATCCGATGCTGGTGTATGGCTACGGTGCCTACGGCAGCAGTATGGATGCCGATTTCAGCGTCAGCCGCCTGAGCCTGCTGGATCGCGGCTTTGTCTATGCGCTGATACAGGTGCGCGGCGGCGGTGAGCTGGGGCAGCAATGGTATGACGGCGGTCGCCTGCTGAACAAAATGAACAGCTTCACCGATTTTATCGATGTCACTAACGCGCTGGTGGCGCGTGGCATCGGACACCCGGAACGACTCTATGCCATGGGCGGTAGCGCGGGTGGCTTGCTCATGGGCGGAGTAATTAACCTGGCACCGCAGCGGTTCCACGGCGTGGTTGCCCAGGTGCCGTTTGTGGATGTGGTGACCACGATGCTGGATGAGTCGATTCCGCTGACCACTGGCGAGTATGACGAGTGGGGCAACCCTAATGATCCTGAATACTACCGTTATATCCGCCAGTACAGCCCTTATGACAACATCGAGGCGAAAGCCTATCCTCATCTACTGGTCACCACCGGCCTGCATGATTCGCAGGTGCAATACTGGGAACCAGCCAAGTGGGTGGCGAAGCTGAGATCGATGAAAACCGACAATAACCTGCTGCTGCTCTGCACCGACATGGATGCGGGTCACGGCGGCAAGTCGGGGCGCTACAAAGCCTATGAAGGGATCGCGATGGAATACACCTTCCTGCTGGGACTGGCGCAGGGCACCTTACCGCCAGCCCAGGATTACTGAGATTCGGTCAGGTACTTACGCAGCGCCTGCCGCAATGGCGGGCGCAGATCGCTGACGTTATCCAGCATCCACTTCAGATAGCCCGGATCCTTGCGCGCAACGACCGCGATCGCCTGGCCGCGGTATTTGCCAAAGGGCAGAACGTCGTCGCGCTGGGCCGCAGGTTGTGACCGCACAATCATCTCGGAGGCACTCCAGCCGGAGGTCTCCATAATACGAATCAGCAGTGCTGCCGTAACATAGCAATCATAGAGCGCGCGGTGAGCATGCAGGTCGGCGGGCGGCGTGACATCCAGCTTCAGCGAATGACGCAGTGCCTGGTTGCCATATTTAATGCCCGGCCAGAGCTGACGCGCCAGCTGCATGGTGCAGATCCACTCTCCGTACATCTCCGGCAGCATCCGGCGATCAAAACTGGCGTTGTGCGCCACGTAAAAAGCACTGCCGTGATAGCGTGGGATCGCCTCTTCAATGGTTGGCTTACCGGCGACCATCGCTTCGGTGATGCGATGCACGGCCATCGCCTGACGGCTGATAGGGCGATCGGGCAGGGTGAGATCGCTCATCGGATTCACAATCTGACCGTTGACCACATCCACGGACGCCACTTCGACTACGCCACCCTGCAGACCGCAGGTTTCGGTATCAATAACGCGAAATATCATTGCTTCATCTTCGGTTCATAAGGAAGGCGCGACAGGCTGAGCGACGCCTGGCGGTAGTGCATCAGACGCTGACGAAACCAGTCACGCAGCGCTTCGGGCTGCTCCTGCGCCACCATTTCGGCGACGATCGGCATGTTATAGCGCTCTTTAAACGCCACACCCGCTGCCGCCAAATCGACATTAATCTTGTCTTTCTCTTCCTGGGACAGCAGGGCAAGGTTATGGCTCATAATATTCTCCTGACGATAGCGGGCAAAAGTAATGTTTTCGGCGGTCTGAATCAAGGATAAAGGATCGCATCGCTGGCCTCGACAGTGCAAATACAGCAGCGTATCCTTTTGCCACGTTTATCGCCCTGGCGGCGGTTAAAAGGATGATCTTATGCATAAAAAACTGATTTCCCGCATGGTTATTGCGCTGGCGACAGCCGGACTGATGACATTCAGCTCGCTGGCGGCAGCGCATGCGCATCTCCAGTCTTCTATCCCGGCGGCTAAAGCGCAGGTAACGACATCCACCGATGCGCTGACGCTGAACTTCAGTGAAGATATTGAAGCGGCATTCAGCGGCGTCACGCTGCTGGATAGTGAACAGAAGCCTGTCGCCACTGCTAAAGCCCGCGTTGAATCTGGCCAGAAAAACCGGTTGATTGTGGGCCTGTCTCAGCCGCTGCAAGCGGGCAGCTATCAGGTTAACTGGCATGTGCTGTCGGTGGATGGACATAAAACCGCAGGAAGCTATCGCTTTAGCGTGAAGTAACTCCGGTGACCACCCTCTGGATCCTGTTGCGCGCGCTGCATTTTGCCGCCGTGATGCTGCTGACCGGCAGCGCCTGTTACAGTGCGCTGCTGGCACCCGGACGCTATCGACCCCTGCTGGCGCGACGATTAAACCCGCTGGTGAAAGGGAGCGCCTGGCTGGCGCTGCTGAGTGCGCTGGCGATGCTGGCCTGCCAGAATGTGTTGATGAGCGGCGACAGCGCCAATCTGGCCGATGTCGATATCTGGCTGGCGGTGATTGGCACGCACTTCGGTGGCGTGTGGCTGTGGGAAATCCTGTTTAGCCTGCTGGCCGTTGCCGGGTTGCTACTGACCGGGCGGCTGCGTCAGCAGGTGTTACTGCTGGCGGGCGTGCTGCAACTGGCCTGCATGGCTCTGATTGGTCATGCCGCGATGCGCGATAGCTGGCCGGGATTGTTTCAGCAGCTCAATCATGCACTGCATCTGATTGCCGCGGCGTTCTGGACGGGCGGATTACTGCCTCTGTTGCTGTTGATGCGGGAGGCGCGCCAGATCGATCGCCGCACCGACGCTATCCGCACCATGATGCGCTTTTCGCGCTATGGTCATCTGGCGGTGGCGTTAACGCTGCTGAGCGGCCTGATAAACAGCGTGATGATCGCGGGCTGGCCGCTGACGTGGCACGATTCACGCTACATTGTATTGTTGTTGTGTAAAGTGTTGCTGGTTGCCCTGATGGTGCTGGTGGCGCTGATTAACCGATACTGGCTGGTGCCGCGATTCCGCCTGGCGGGCAGCGGGACGCAGCAAAAATTTATTCGCATGACGCAGCTTGAACTGCTGCTGGCGTGCGGAGTGGTTGGGCTGGTCAGCGTATTTGCCACGCTGTCGCCAGCCTGAATGTGGTTTAAGAGAGAAAAGGGTAGTTATGTTGCTGAAGAAAGTGATCCCCGCAATCCTGTTGTTATCCGTATGCGGCCAGGCGCTGGCGGCACAAATCATTACCGTCAGCCGCTTTGAGATCGGTAAAGAGAAGTGGCCGTTTAACCGTGAAGAGGTGATGCTGACCTGTGAGAAAGATGGTGCGATGTTTGCCATCAATCCGAGCACGCTGATGACATACCCCCTGAACGATATCGCCGACACATTGTTCAAAAACAAACAGGTGAAAGCGCAGCCGATCAGCGTGATTCAGGTTGAAGATAAAGCGCATCCGGGCCAGATGATGAGTCTGCAGCCGATTGTTGAGCGCACCCAGGCGCTGTGCGGTAAATAAACCTGTCGGGTGCAGCATCGCGCTGCGCCCAACCCCTCTTTTTTGCCGTTGCGATCACAAACTGATCCGGTTTATGGTCCTGCGCCTCCCGTTTGCTGGCAATTCCACCGCGCTGTTCTAATGTTAAATGGCAAGGCGACATCGCCTTCATAAATGCCAACTTTTAGCGCACGGCTCCTTGAGAGCCATTTCCCTGGACCGAATATAGGAATCGTATTCGGTCTTTTTTTGTCAGATGCCGCCCATCAGTTAATGATTTTCAATCAATAACTTAGTCTTTTTCCGTTGTGTTCTTCTCCACTCTTCTGCAAGACGCCATTCCATTATGTCATTGCCATTTTTCCTATTCATATAAGTTACAGCCCTGCTTTATTACCTCTCTATGAAAGGGACACCGTGGCGATAATCTGCCACCTGTTTTACTCATGGTTGAAGCCCTGCCAGGAGCATCAGGTATAGGCTGTGCAGCCCGTGCGAGAGAAGTTTGCTGAGTGAACGGCGTTGCAGTACTCGGTAATGACCGCTCTACTATCCTGTGGCACTCTATTAAGTCACATGAAAATGAGGGAACGATAATGAATGCAGGGAATGCAATCACAGAACCTGGCAGATATTACACATTTCAGTCACCACTATCGGGCAACGTATTTTTTGAATTGAGACCACGTGTGCTGCCACGAAACGCACAGCCGGTGCTGGATGAGTCCAGCGGCATGTGCATTGGTTATTCTGTGGCTCAGGCTCCCGGTCTGTGGCAGATATACGATGTGCAGGGGCATTTTGTTCGACTTGAAGAGGCACCTCTCGAAACGCCACTGATTGATCCTACAGACATAGCGCTTCTTGCGTTTGGTGTATTTCGAAATTTCCGCGCTGGCCGCGCATTATTGGAGGCTGGTACACGAGCTGCTATAAGTGCCAGACTCAGCCAGGCAACAATAATGTTCCTGCGTGCCAGGTTAAAAACGGGTTTATCGGCGTGTAACCTGAAAATGACCGAAACAGCGGCGAGGCACATGTATGAGCCGGGTCGCTATGTTCCGTTACATATTCAGGAAAGAGCTATCCGCTATGGCAGACGCATGGCCGATCCTCGCAACGGAGAGGGTATGTATCGTTATGAAACGGAAATGTATAAATTACACCGTAAGAAAAATATCACTGAGTATAAGAAGTACACTCTTGAGGTTGTGGTAAGGGTATCAGATTGGACGATAACTCATTTTAAGTATTTTTGATTAACCGACAGGAACGTACATATGTTTGATATCAGAGATGAAGAATTCATTTTTGCGGTGTCGCCTTTTGAACGGGTTGTCGATAACGAAGTCGATCCGGTTAATCATAATTGGGATTGGATTAAGTCCTTTGTTGAGTTTTCTGTCACTGGTGTGAAAATACAGTATCAGACTGAATTTACTATTGGAAAACTTAAACAACTAAAGGAGCAGTTTGCTGCCCACTATCAGGCTGTTATTGGCCAACTAGAAATCGAACCTTTTGAGTTTCGTAGTGACCTAAATCAGCTAAATATGCTGCTCAGGAAGGTAAAGGGTGATGACGTTGTGGTCATTGAGTATGTTCTCCGTCCTGAGGCACATGCGGATAGTGTGCAGGTAAAAGGGGGATTCGCTATCGATGAAAGCTATTTTTCCGACATCCTTTCCAGGCTTGATGAGATGATTGAATGGCAGAATTAAACATTTTTCCATTGAAAAGTTTTAACTGAAAGCTTTGGGCGTAAAATAGATTTTTATTCAGGCTTTTCTGTCCATGCAATATTCGATTCGGCAATATAAGCACCTGTACTGCCTGCATGTAGTTCATCCATGCCGTAAGCGATGCCTCCCAAGGTCAGCGTGTAACCCGTGCAGTAAGCGGTCTGCGTTTGTCGAGCACCACGTCAGCGGAAGGCTTGATAAGGTTGGCGCGCTGCACGCTCTCAACGTGTATGGCGGCATAGAGCGCAGACAGGCGAATGGTCGCGGCCAAGTCGCTTTTGCGCGATAACGTATGCGGTGAGCTTCGCCTCAAAGGCACCATATAGTTAGCCGACATAATCTGCAGGCGCAGCTCCTCTTTTTGCGGCTGGTCAATCAGTGTGGGTAAAGAGAACCATACTGACGGTGCACCACTCTGGTGCCGACAGGGGACAGCAGAATGTCACGCACGGATTGCCTGATGTGATCGAGGTCGGTCAGCATGCCGCCGGTTTCCCTTTCCATGCCGATGTATTATACGGTTGTCATACTGGCGCTCCCGTTTTTCCGTCTTTGTCGTCCGGATATAAATGCGAACGCCATACCTTGCCGTTGGAGGAAAGATTGCCGCCGGTATGCTTACGTTGCCTTTCATCGTGCCGCCCTAGGTGACTTCCAACTGAGCAGTTTTGAGCAGCGCTGTGCATTCAGCTTCTGGCGAGTCGAACAGGATTTTTACCGCTGCTTTATTGGTTGCCGTCTGTATGTCGGTTGCGGTCAGAGCACCGGTTTCCGGCTCGTACTCGATCACCACGCCGTCGAGAAATCACCAGTGCAGCGCATCGGCCGAGGCAGACAGAGCAGGGTTGTCATCTGAGAAATGCCCGGAAGTACTAAACCGGTATCGAGTTCGCCGCCCAGGCAGAGAACAAGCACCTGCTCACCAACTGACGGGGCATTCCACGAGCGGGTTCTACACATGTGTGTGCTCAGCAAGTGCAGCCAGCCGGTAATATTTTTTTCCGGTATCGACATGGGACAACCCGCCGTCAAGATTGACGGCCGATACGGTTCCTATGCGGATCAGATTGCGTAACAGGCGCTGAATTTTAGATATTTGTAAGTTGATGGGGCTATCTATCCCCATCAACCAGAGAAAAAAAAGATTTAGCGTTTGTTCATGGACAGCTAAACATCAGAGGAAGTAAGAAAAGAAATAGTACCAAACGTTTTGATACATCCATGTAATGTAATTGAAGTTAAGATTTAAAATAGCAATCACGCCTCCACAAGCAAAAAAATGGCCAAATAATGAGGCTGGCACCCAGCGAAATATAGCATCAAATGTCACGTCAAAATTCTTATCTCTATTTAGAAATCCAAAGCAACAATGAATTAGTGAAATAAAAAGAATTGAAAGCCCAAGGTAGGTCACACCTTCTCCAATAATCGAGGTTATCCCTTGCGAGTATCCATGGATATACCCCCCCCCGACTATGGTTTCATAAGCACGTAGATAATAGTCAGTGAATATATATTTATTGGCATGCACTATAGATAACGCAGAAATAGAAAAGAAACTTATGACCGCCGTTCCAATTAGATAGAAAAGACTGTAAATTCCATTGTTAACATTTTCTGAGATGTTTTTATACGTACCGGTCGCACAAATAAATAAAGCACATATGGAAAATGTGGATAATGAATCTATGAAGAAATCAGGATAAACTGGAAATAATGCCAAGATTATCAACTCAATACAAACCCATAAACGTTTAAAGCTGGAGATTTTTCCTGAATAATCTGAGTAATTTACATAAACGTTGTTGTTATTACCTGTTATCTCTGACTTTATTACACTACTATTATTAACGTAATTTATATTTAATGCTTTAATGGTAAGGGCGAAACTTAAGGTTACAGATATAAGAGAACCTAGCGACAGGAAATTTTCAAACATGACAACTCCATAATAAACGACAAACATTCTAGAATGTTACCTGCCAAATCCCAGCGCTTCAATCATTAGATATTGTAACGTTTCACTATAACCTTTCGGCAAGTCCAGCAGCGGTCTTGCCTCATATAGAATTTATTTACCCCCACGGGCTGGCTGATCGCGCAGTCCGTAATGATGCATGCGGGCCATATGCTGCACGTTACCCGCAAACTCGATAACAGTCTCATTCAGGCTGGCATGCGTCTTCATATACTTAGCCGTGCGCACCTTTGCAAACATCTCGCCCTTTTATACAGCCTTTTATACAGCCCTTTATGCTGCGCACCGGCTGCGTTTTGCGGGGCTTAAAGGGCGTGACGTCCTGTGCCTGATGTTCAACTGCTGACTTGCGCGCAGCCTTGCGACCAATGCTCAGCGCCATGTCTTTACGTACCGGGGTTGACAGGTTGCTGCGCGATGTCCATTGAGTCAGCCATCAATGCGCCTCCTCAGCCTGAGCCTAGATTTTTTCCGCTTCCTGATTAAGTAGTTCAGCTGCTTCGACACAGATCAATTCATCCCGGCGAATATTCGAGGCCAGGATGTTAAGGAGGGATATCATGAGGTCAGAACGACCGCAGCGCTCTTCACGACGCACATCATTCAGCAACATAAATATTTTTGGTGCATGGGTTGTGGACGAAAGTATAAGTAGAATTAGCAAGGGTAGCTGCATCTTAGGTGTAGATGGCAAATATGACGTTTAGGATGTCTCTTTACTCCCGGGTAAAAAAATTAGATTTAATAATGCAAATGCTAAGTTTAGTTATTTAATTAGTGATGTATAGATTACATGAAAAGTGTTGGCTACCCTGAACTTCAACTGATAAGGACGTTTATTAAATTAAGGGCGTGTTGATGACGCCCTTTAACATAGGTAATTATAAATCAAGTCAATAATGCCCTAGTTCATGTAGGACTTGATTGTGCTTATTACACCCCCTGCATTGGTTGCATGGGGTGATTGACTTATGGCAACTGTGAGAGAGTTTTAGTACTCCATAGGGTATTGACGATTTTTTTATTAATTCCAAAGTGTCAAGGTTTATTGCTGGAGCATCAATAGTAATGTTTCCTTCTTGTAGGGATACTAATTTAGATATTGCTTCAATAAAATATTGAGTTCCATCTTGATGAAAGCCATCACTTTTCACAGAGCCTATCAAAAGTTTGTTTACTCCCAAAGAAATTGCTTTCATGGCTGCAAAAGTAATTAGCATTTGGTTTCTGTAAGGCCACCAATCAGTTGCTGGAGCTTTATTATCAGCTGATTTTCCTGCCATGTCACCGGAGCCAAGTTGTCGACAGTCTATAGAAATTATATGGTGCTCAATATCTAAAGCTCGACAAATCTCAATAGAGGCCTCAATCTCTGCTTTTGCAGCCAATTGTCCATAATCAATAGTAAAGGCAACGGTCGGTCTCAACCACCAAGCTAGGCAGGTTGAATCCATACCGCCAGATAAAATAAGTCCAACTTTATTATTCATAAGTTTGCCCAAAGGGTCTTGTAAATAGCTGTTACGTAATCATCGACTATTATAGTGCGCTCATTGTGAAACATAACCAAATCGCTATTCGAAACGTTTTCTGAGTATAAAATTATTCTCTTTTTCAAAGACGTGGCATAACCCAATTCGAATATCGTTCCAGTGTCATGTCCATCAACTATTCCAAATACAATGTCAGAATTTTCTATTCCTTCCAAGTCTAACTTACATATTTCATGAAAATCATTAGGATGTTCATCTTGGATCATTCCAATATCATGATAGGGAGATATTACATTTATCCCCATCTCGATTAAATTAAACCTTACTTGTTCAACTAGCCATAGTTGAGATAGTGTAAAAAATGGACCAGCTATATAAACTGTTGGGTCTACACTTTTCTCTATATACTTAATGGGCTCAGGCTTAAATTCTTTAAGCATGAAGGGAGATGGCAAAGTTGAACTTTCACAAAAAAAGGCAGTAGCCAAAGAAGCATTATAAGCAGCATTCTCCGGTGATTCTTTATTCTCTATCCAATTGTTTGCAAAATGGGCAGAAAAACAATCGCCAGATCCAATTTTCCATACTCTATTAGTTTTAAATGCGGGAATTGTTATTTTTTTATTTTTATAGGATACAATAGCACCTGAAGGTCCACATTTTACTACAATTACTTCAGCTGATTCTTTAATATGGAGCAGGTCGATGATGTCATTAATACTTTCAGATAAATCTCCACCAGCAAGAATTCTTGCTTCATTCTCGTTAAGTACTAATGCTAAGTGCTTTGCTGTAGATCCATTTTTAGAAAAAGGCTGGGTGCTAAAAGTATTTTGAGGATCATACACCGCAAATTCGGCTTTGATTTCAAATTCACACTCTAACATTCCAAAGACGAGGACATTATCAGCTTTTAACTTAATGTTTTCTTTTCTTTTAACTATTGGTGGGTTCAGTGGGTCTAAACCATGCGAATAATTGAAACAGATTTCATTATCGTAAGATAATTCTTTAACTTCAATAATGTTACCTTCTATAAGAGCAAGTTTAAATTTGAATTCACTTAAAGATTTGTCACTCACATATGCATGCAAATTGACTCTGCTTCCCATGTTCGCGATAGCTATTGCAGCTCTACCTCCAGAGCCATAAACATCATCCCATGAAGGCTTTATACATCTTTCACGATAAATACCACCTATAACATTGAGCATTTTTTATCACTCCGGATATACATAAACTCTAATCTGCCCCAAATTTTTATTAAGCACGCTCGCTTTATAAGTATTTCCTTGAGACAGACAGAACTTCAATCGTGCACTTTCTTTACAGGCGATGCCGCCCACTATAACTCCACCAAAAATAACAACTATGCCATCTTCTTGAACCATAACATCTAATATGTCGCCAATTTCTAAATCCATTGCTGCCGCTTTGGGAGAAGCAAGGTCTGTTCTGAATTTAAGATTGTTACAAGGTGTTGTTATATCTGAACTACTTACGCCGCCACCTGAACCACTCATGAGAAATCCTTTCATTAGGAAATGGATGATAAGAATTATCCTAAATAATTTGCAAGTTAAAGAGCCCTAAAGGATTATTGTGATCTTTATCACATTATAAAACATTTAATGCCATTTAAAGTTCTGAATAGTAAGTGTTTTTAATGTAATAAGTTTACTATCACTATTCATGCAAAAATTGGTTCCTGCCTGTTGAGCCATATCATCGCCAAGTTGATGCGTAACTGATTGATTTTATTGTCTATCAATAGTATTCGGTCTTTTTTTTTGTGTGTAACGTTCAGAAACTACTTCAGAGTGCCTGAAGAAGATAAATTACTGCAGAGGGTAAGAGATTAACGTTTTCCGCCCTTGTCCTCTGGAAGAGGCCGCAACAAACAGAAGAGATAGGCGCCTGCGTTTGCAGGCGTGAATTATTTACCCAACCAGCGTCCGGCCTGTGCAGACTCAATTAACAGACGAATAGTCAGCGGATCGTGCGGCGCATTGAAATCTTCCGGGAAATATTCGGCAAACGTGATAGTACTGGGACTAATGCCAAATGTTTCAGCATACCGCTCTAGCAATTCATACGCGTCAAGAGGATCCATGCGAAAGTCATTGTTCAGATCGGTATCCAGTTCAAGCTTATAGCGTCTGAACGTAAACAAACTTCTGCCGTTATAATCTTCAACCAGCGCAAATACAGCTTTCTCTATATCCTCGTTTACCATATCTTGTCTTCCTTATGAGCAAGAAGGTTATATTTTGCCGTAGTTTTCCAGCCAATTTCTGCCACATCAGCGGCCATAATTACCCAGCCTAAAACCGGGATTGTACGACCGACGAACGTCCCCAGCTTGTGAGTCATTAACATTTTAATTTGAAGAGGGTTTTTAGGGTTCTGTATCCACGTGGGTAATCTGAATGGAAGACGGTAATCCCGTAACAGCTTTCGAGAATAGACCGAAGCATAAGAGGTGCCTTTCCATGCTCCGTTTAGCTTACCGGATACGTCAATCGTATTTTGTCCCGAGTAAACCGCAACCAGAGCGATGATATCCTTTGTACCGCTGAAGTGCTCTGCAGTCACATCAATCATTATCCAGAAATAAAGCTCTCCTGCAGAAAGGTTAGTAAGTCCGCCATAGAAGTAAGTTCCGTTTAACTGCTCCGTTGTATCCATACCATTCCCTTAAATGGGTACTGTAATGGTCAAAACTGTATCACATCAATTCCGGTCACTGCCAGATGCTGGCTGGCGCTATCTGATGCATTTTGCGACTCTCAAAGCCATAGTTGTCGCTCCGCTGGTATCAAACGATCACGATGCGCACGCTCGGGTCGTTGACGCAGCATGATCTATGCATCTTATTCCTCAGCCCACAGTAGCTAGCATCGCAATGGCGGATCACTTGATGCATGCTTTAAATGCAGTTTTACTAACGTTCATCTCATCATTGCTACTATGGCAGGATTTTCCAGCGAGAAGAAAAAGCAAAGAGTCTGTCAATATATAAAGGTCAACGCGCCTCATTACAGATATTTAGTTATTGCGAAACCAATGGGTTGATTTGTGAAAAAAGTAAATATAAGTTATGGGGTGCTCTATGGCTGAATTACAGGATGTTTAGTTATGAAATCTTTAATTCATATAGGTTGTTGAAATTGAGGATAAAAATAAAAAAATATTGGGTGAAGCCTATGTATAACAGCGAAGGGAAAATTGCTGACGCTCTATATGAGATTCTGAATAAATGAAGCGTGCTATTTTATGGCTGATTCAGTCTTTTTTCTATTTATTACCTGCTGCAGTTATTGTGGCTGGCGTGTATATCTTCATCTGCTTTGTTCCGCAGTATGCAGCACTTCTTAGTTTTGCATGGGTTATTGTAGTTTCTTATGTGTATATTAAATTTAACCGATGGTGTTGATAAAATCCTGACATATTAGTGAGCTGAAAATTTGAGTGGAAAAGCGAACGCAAAATAACCCTATTAGCTTAAGGTGCCCGGTCTGCATCCCAAAAACCCACTCCACTCTGCAAAAGCAGAAACAACCCTGCCAGCCTCGCACCCAAAGCTTACCTGTCATCTTGTCATCACCGCGGTTTGGCTTATCCTTAAAGCTTCAATCAAAAGGAGCATCGTTTATGAAAGCGGCAATTGCTAACAGTGAACACAAGGTTGAAGTGGTTGAGAAGACGCTGCGTCCTCTCAAAACGGGCGAAGCACGGCTCAGGATGGAATGCTGTGGCGTATGCCATACCGATCTGCATGTGAAGAACGGGGATTTCGGTGATAAAACCGGCGTGACGCTGGGTCATGAAGGTATCGGTATTGTTGAGGAAGTCGCGCCAGATGTGACCTCACTTAAGCCTGGCGATCGTGCCAGCGTGGCATGGTTCTTTAAGGGCTGCGGGCACTGTCAATACTGCAACTCCGGTAACGAAACGCTCTGCAGAGAGGTCGTCAATGCCGGTTATACCGTCGATGGCGGCATGGCTGAAGAGTGTATCGTCGTTGCAGACTATTCGGTGAAAGTCCCCGACGGGCTTGATCCTTACGCCGCCAGTAGTGTCACCTGCGCCGGTGTCACCACCTATAAAGCGGTGAAAGTGTCCGAGGTAAAACCGGGTCAGTGGCTGGTGATTTACGGTCTGGGCGGGCTGGGAAACCTCGCCCTGCAGTATGCGAAAAACGTCTTTAACGCCAAAGTGATCGCGGTTGATGTGAGTGATGGGCAACTGGCACTGGCGAAAGAGATGGGCGCCGACCTGGTTGTAAACTCGGCCAGCGAAGATGCGGCTCGCTTTATTCAGGAACAAACCGGTGGGGCGCATGCGGCTGTGGTAACGGCCGTTGCCAAAGCAGCGTTTAACTCTGCTGTCGATGCGGTCAGGGCCGGTGGTCGGGTAGTGGCTGTCGGACTGCCGCCGGAAGCTATGAGCCTGAATATTCCGCGTCTGGTGCTCGATGGCATCCAGGTGGTGGGATCGCTGGTCGGGACGCGTAACGATCTGGCGGAAGCTTTCCAGTTTGCGGCAGAAGGGAAGGTGGTGCCGAAGGTGACCAAAAGGAAGATTGGTGAGGTCAATGCCATCTTCGATGAGATGATTCAGGGCAAGATCCGCGGCAGGATGGTAATCGACTTTAGCGGTCAGTCTGCTGAATAATCCGTGCTGATAATCGCAGAAGCCCGCGCCGTGCGGGCTTTTTTATGCCTGTAAGGCCAGTTCCCTCCCTCTGAATACGTAAGAGCACATTCCGTTAAAGCATTAATAAGCGCGGCTTTATGTTTCATGATGTGATTTTCACTTGAACTTTACCGGTAACATTATAGTTTATGGGGTGAAGTCTGATTACACACATCTGAAGGAGGGTTATTTATGGCTAAGCATCACTTACTCAAATCCATTGAAATTGCAGCGATTGTGCTGTTTGTCCTGATACTGGCGTATCTGGCGGTTACCGGTCTGCTTTCATCAACTGGCGTTGATCACGCCTGGCCGTATCCCAGTAAGTAATTGAGTGCCGCACCAGGGAAATTATAAATAATATAAATAGATAACTGATCCTGATACAGGACATAAAAAACCCCGCAATCGCGAGGTTAATCAGAGTCTACACCAGGCTCACCGAAAGCAGAGTCAGCTCTTCGGTTTCCAGCGACAGGCTTTTTTTGGTTTCGAACATAAAGGCTTCCAGCGCCTCCTCGACATCGTCGCCCTCGATAAAGGCGTGAGTCGTGACATGATTTTCACCTTTGGGCTTAATCACGTAAGAAACAAACCACTTCTTCTTTTGCATAATGCTTATCCTCTTCTGAATAGGTAAATGCCGCACACCGGCAATACTGAGCTTTCCCGCCAGCAGTTCAGCGGAACATGTACGGGTTCGGTCTGACAAAGACTAATCGAGCGGGGCCGGATGCAGCAGGTCGATCACGTCGTCAATTTCATTGCTGGCCGCATGACGATCAAGGGCAACCGCATAGTAGCGTCCCTTGCAGTAGTGCTTTGTTACCGCCACCCGATGGCCGGTATCGCTGTCAGCTTCACCGCCGGTCAGGGTCTGCAGGTGGGGCGGGATAACCAGCTCACTTTCGAGTTGTTCTGCTTCAATGATCACTGCGCCACCGTCGGTGGATAGCAGCAGATGCTGAATGCTCATGTTCTCTCCTCTGAGTCAGATTGCTAACCGGCAAAGTGTAGTTCACCTCAGCGGGTGTGCTGACTTCCGCTCAGGTGAGGCCATGTGAAGCGGCAATAAAAAAGCCCCGTCAGGGGCTTTTAAGAAAGGGATGGCCTGCGTAAAACTCAGCTGGTCTGATCGGCCAGCTTCGGCTTCAGCACGCGCTTACCAATCTGAATGCCGGGCTTCTCAACATACTTATAGAGTAAAGAGGCCAGCGCATAGGTCACCGGGATGGCAGAGACGCAGACAATCAGGAAGCGCATCATGTCGCTCTTAAACTCAATGTCGGTGTGATTGAGCAGCAGTGCGATCAGCGGGATTACAATCAGCAGATGCAGCAGGTAGACAGAAAACGACACGTCGCCCAGCCAGGTGCTGAGACGGTTGTTCAGCAGCTTACGCGGCAGAGCAATCAGCGTTGCCATCAGGCTGCCCTGCGGGTATTGCCACAGAATCGCCGTCATACCGACGATCATCAGCGCTTCCATAATCACCTGCAGCTTAATCGCGCCCAAGCCCATCGCCACGCTGGCAACCGGGCCGAGCAGCGCAAAAGCGACGTAGAGCAGGGATTTACGGCGAATCGCCTCGGCCAGCAGCATCCCCGACAGGAACATATTCAGCTTTATCAGGATCATTGAAGGCATCTCAAACGCCTCATAATAATCTGCCAGCACATACCGGCCAGCGCAGCAGAGCGCCATGATGCCAATCAGCGATGCGGCATAACCAAAGCGCAGCGTCACCAGCATGATGAACGGGAACAGCAGATAGAACTGCATCTCCAGCCCGATGCTCCAGTCAGGCAGCACAGTATTAAAACCATATTCGGGCAGCAGGCCGAACAGGAAACTGAAGTGGGTCAGAATGTTTGCCAGCGACTGGTCGTTGTAACGCGACGACTCAGTGGCGGTGCCGGAATAGAAATGAGCAATGGTGTCACGCATCTCGCCAAACCACGGGCCATAAATCAGGGCGATGATTAACAGCAGATAGTAGAGCGGGGCGATGCGGAAGAAGCGCCGGATCCAGAACTTCTTGATGGTCTCTGTGCTCTGCCACGGCTCTTTCTGCTGACGCTCGACGTAGTTTTTCGCCATCAGATAACCCGATAACAGAATAAACAGATCGACCCCGATGCCAGGGGATGAAATAAGCGTGATGTGGCAATGAACCAGTAAGCTGATATGGCCAACTAATACCCAGAGAGAAGCGATGCCGCGTAATCCCTCCAGCTCCGTAGACCAACCTCGTGTTGCAGACATAACTATTCCTCGTTTTTATCCGACCTTCGGCGCTCACTAAGCCTCAAGGCAACAGATATGTAAACGGGCCTTTACAAAAGTAAGAAGATTCCGAGCACAGGAAAGAGGGGAAAATCAACCGAAACAGGGCGGGAAAGCACAGGAAGTTAAGGGCGTGCAGTGGCACACCCTTAATCAATATCACTGATTGAGAGGGCCGATCAGGCCAGTTTTAACAGGATCATACCGGCCAGCAACAGGGTCAGGCCGGCCCAGCCTTTGCGGTTCAGCCGCTGACCAAACAACACCCATCCGGCCGCGACAGTGGCGATAATCCCAAAACCGCCCCAGACCGCATAGGCGATCGAGAGATCGATACCTTTGACCGCCTGAGCGAGTGCGCTGAACGCGAGCAGGACACAGCAAAGTGAAAGCAGACCGTACAGCGGTTTCTTAAACCCATCAGAATATTTAAGGAATATGTTAGCGGCAATCTCCAGCACGATAGCCAGCGCCAGCCAGGACGCATGAACAAGATCAGCGATGAGCATGATTAACCTCCGCTGATGATTGGGTGCCGGTTTTGATCAACACAATTCCGACGATCAGCGTCACCAGCCCACAGATTTTCAGCGCTGACAGCGTTTCACCAAACAGCTGCACGCTGAATAACGTAATCAGCATGATGCCGATACCTTCCCACAGCGCATAAGCCACGCCCAGGGCGATACGTTTAATGGCGAAACTCAGCAGAATATAAGAACAGGCAATCATGCCCAGCATCATCAGGTAGCCGGAATGGCTGCCATTGAGGCTGGACCATTTCATAAAAAGGGTACCAATAATTTCCGTAACAATAGCGAGTGATAATAAAACCCAGGCGCGCATGGGTGCTCTCCAGCAACGATAAATGACGACCTGCAACAACGCACAACGTGCGGGCAGACTCAGAACAGTTCGAAGTGGTGAGGGGACTACAGGGCGTTACGCCAGTGCTGATCGGCGGCGTTCCAGCCAGAAAGGCAAGAGGGGGAATACAGGGGGTTTGACATGAACATTCTGCTCATAAAATTTACAACACATCCACATTGTTGCTTCTCATCAGTGGACGGATAGTGCCTCCGGTTAAATAGACGCTGGATTTATAGCATTCTGCACATAACCAAATCAACAGCAGATGCTGCTTTGTTTGATGTCTGTTAAGGTTTGATGATTTGAAAAGGGTGATGTGTGGAAAAGGATCTGTGGTAAACCGTAATGAAAAAAATAGCCGGGCAACAAAAGTGCCCGGCTATTATTAAGTGACGCTGTCACGTATTATTCAGCGCGCTGCGGAACCGTGCGAACGGGTGCATCACCCGCGACATAGTAAGCGGCGGTGCTGCGCGGCAATGGATCGCGACCACGAATCTTATCGGCAATCTTCTCGCCAATCATGATAGTGGTGGCGTTCAGGTTACCGGTGATGATCAGCGGCATAATCGACGCATCCACTACGCGTAAGCCTTCCAGTCCATGCACACGACCTTCGCCATCAACGACGGACATCGGGTCGTTACCCATCTTACAGGTGCCGCACGGGTGATAGGCGGTTTCGCCGTGGTTACGCACGAACTCATCCAGTTGCTCATCTGTCTGGCAATCCAGTCCCGGACTGATTTCACGGCCACGGTACTTATCCAGCGCCGGCTGATTGATGATCTGGCGCGTGATGCGAATCGCATCGCGGAACTCATGCCAGTCCTGCTCATGCGACATGTAGTTAAACAGAATGGCCGGATGACGACGCGGATCGCGTGACTTCAGGCGTACATGACCGCGGCTTGGAGAACGCATTGAGCCGACGTGACACTGGAAGCCGTGGGCATCAACCGCGTTGGAACCGTTGTAGTTAATCGCCACCGGCAGGAAGTGATACTGGATGTTCGGCCAGCTGAACTCTTCGCGGCTGCGGATAAAGCCACCCGCTTCAAACTGGTTGCTGGCGCCGATACCGGTGCCGTTAAACATCCACTCCGCACCAATTTTCGGCTGATTCCACCACTTCAGAGCCGGATAGATTGAGACCGGTTCTTTACACTCATACTGAAGATACATCTCCAGATGGTCCTGCAGGTTTTCACCCACGCCCGGCAGGTCGTGAACCACCGGGATATCAAACTGCTTCAGCAGCTCAGGAGAACCCACGCCAGAACGCTGCAGGATCTGCGGCGAGGCGATAGCGCCGGCACACAGCAGCACTTCACGGCGCGCGGTCACTTTGTTAATGGTGTTGCTGTCGCCCTGCAGATACTCCACGCCGACCGCACGCTTGCCATCGAAGATGATGCGATCGGTGGTGGCATGCGTGATGATCTTCAGGTTGGCGCGGCCTTTGGCCATATCGAGATAGCCACGCGCGGTGCTGGAGCGACGACCATTTGGTGTGACGGTACGATCCATCGGACCGAAACCTTCCTGCTGATAGCCATTAAGGTCGTCAGTGCGCGGATAACCTGCCTGCACGCCCGCCTCAATCATCGCTTCGAACAGCACGTTGTTGCCCGCTTTAGGCGTTGCAACACACACCGGGCCGTCGCCGCCGTGGAAATCGTTCGGGCCGATATCGCGGGTTTCCGCTTTACGGTAGTAAGGCAGGCAGTCCAGATAGCTCCAGTTCTCCAGTCCAGGTTCGCTGGCCCAGTTATCGAGATCCATCGCGTTACCGCGGATATAACACATGCCGTTAATCAGTGATGAACCGCCCAGACCTTTGCCGCGACCACACTCCATGCGGCGATTGTTCATGTAAGGCTCTGGCTCGGTTTCATAAGCCCAGTTATAGCGTTTGCCCTGTAACGGGAAGGCGAGGGCCGCAGGCATCTGGGTGCGAAAATCAAAGCGGTAATCCGGGCCGCCCGCTTCCAGCAACAGGACGCTCACGTTGCTCTCTTCGGTCAGACGGGTAGCCAGAACGTTTCCTGCGGATCCGGCTCCAATAATAATGTAATCAAATTCCATTCATCGTTCCTCAGGTTAAGTGATTAAAAGACTGACTGAAAACGCGTCAGCTCAACCTGCACGGACTTCACCTGGGTGTAGCTCTGCAGCGTCATCAGGCCATTCTCACGGCCAATGCCGGAGTGCTTGTAACCCCCCACTGGCATCTCTGCGGCTGATTCGCCCCAGGTATTAATCCAGCAGATACCTGCTTCGATCTGATGAATCACGCGGTGCGCCTTATTGAGATCCTGCGTTACCAGGCCGGCGGCCAGACCAAATTCGGTGTCATTGGCGCGGCGGATCACTTCTTCTTCACTTTCGTAGCTCAGGATCGACATGACCGGTCCGAAGATCTCTTCACGCACAATCTTCATCTCATCACGGCAGTCGGTGAACACGGTTGGTGCAACCCAGGCACCCTGGTCGAAATCGCCACCGGTCAGACGTTTGCCGCCGCACAGTACGCGAGCGCCTTCAGCGATGCCGGATTCGATATAACGCATCACATTATCGCGATGGCTGAAGCTGACCAGCGGACCAAAGTTGGTCGCCGGGTCACGCAGATCGCCTGCCTGAATGCGGGCAACGCGTTCGCTGATTTTCGCCTCGAATGCGGCCTGCAGTTTTGCAGGAATAAAGACGCGGGTGCCGTTGGTGCAGACCTGACCCGAGCTGTAGAAGTTCGCCATCATGGCGATGTCGGCGGCCAGATCGAGATCGGCATCATCATAGATGATCAGCGGTGATTTACCGCCCAGTTCCATGGTGACCTCTTTCAGCGTTGAACCTGCTGCATTGGCCATCACTTTTTTTCCGCTGACGACGCCACCGGTAAAGGAGACTTTGTCGATGCCAGGATGCTCAGTGAGCAACTGACCGGTGACCGAACCGATGCCCGGCAGCACGTTGAATACGCCATCCGGCAGGCCCGCTTCGGTGTAAATTTCCGCCAGCTTCAGGGCAGTGAGCGGGGTCATTTCACTCGGTTTGAAAATCATCGCGTTACCCGCTGCCAGCGCGGGCGCGGATTTCCACAGGGCGATCTGAATCGGGTAGTTCCAGGCACCGATACCAGCTACCACGCCCAGCGGTTCGCGACGGGTGTAAACAAAGGAAGTTTCACGCAGTGGGATCTGCTGACCTTCCAGCGCCGGAACCAGACCGGCGTAATACTCCAGTACGTCTGCGCCGGTGACGATATCGACCGCTGAGGTTTCGCTGTAAGGCTTACCGGTATCGAGCATTTCCAGCTCTGCCAGCTCATCATTACGCTCACGCAGAATATCGACGGCGCGACGCAGGATACGCGAGCGCTCCATGGCGGTCATCGCGGCCCAGACTTTCTGGCCTTTTCTGGCGGCAGCAACGGCGCGATTGACATCTTCCTGGCCGGCGGCATGAACCTCTGCCAGCACTTCGCCGTTGACCGGGTTAATCGTCTGGAACGTTTCGCCAGACGCTGCGGCAACATAAGCGCCATCGATGTAGAGTTTCTGCTCGGTGAATCGGGACATGTTTTCTCCTTCCGTTATTCGTGCTCGCCAGCCAGTTGCTGACGGATGAATTGGGTGGTCAGTGTGAGGGCGATGACCGGGTTAAATGGCTTACCGCTCAGCGCGGCGCGCAGCCACAGACCATCTATCAGGGCAGCCAGCCCGTGTGCGGCCAGACGTGCCTTCTCCAGCGGCAGTTCACGCCGGAATTCGACCACCAGCGTTGAGTAGAGCCGCCGGCTGCTGACCCGCTCCAGGCGATTAAGCTGGGGCTGATGCATGCTGCTCGACCAGAAGTCGAGCCAGGCTTTCATCACTGCCGTGTGCACCTGGGTATCATCAAAATTCCCCTCAACGACGGCACACAACCGCTGTTCTGCAGAGGCACCGGCCAGCGGTTCTAACCGCGACAGTACCGCCTCCCGCAGTTGACGCGTCACATCACGCATCGTGGCTTCCAGTAAGCCGTTCTTATCCTTGAAATAGTGACTGATGATGCCGGTGGATACCCCCGCCCGACGGGCGATCTGGGCGATAGTGGCATCATTAATCCCCACTTCATTAATCGTGCTCAGGGTCGCATCAATCAGTTGCCGACGACGTATCGGCTGCATCCCTACCTTTGGCATAGCTCCAGCTCCACCCTCAAATCGAGCCCCTATTTAAACTTTTTTTGATTGCACGTTCAATATAAAAAGAAACTTTGTTAGGATGCTGTTCTTTAAATGTAGCGAAAGCGAAACGGCAATGAGTGCTAAAATAGGCTGCTTTGCCTGAGCGATTAACAGGAAGTGACAGAACGAAACAGGGCCGCACGGCCGGAAAGCCGTGGACGGCAAGACTTATCCATTGCGTATTTTCAGGACATTAACCAGAGGTAACCGATGAATAATCCACCTGCCGGTGAAAAAGACAGACTCAATCCCGTTGTATTTTATACCTCTGCCGGATTGATTCTGACGTTTTCACTTGTGACGATTCTCTACAGTGAACTGGCCGCGAGCTGGATCCTCAAGGCGGTAAACTGGGTTTCCGCCACCTTCGGCTGGTACTACATGCTGGCTGCCACGCTCTATATTGTTTTTGTGCTCTATATGGCCTGCTCACGCTTTGGTTCGATCAAGCTCGGGCCGGAGCACTCCAAACCCGAGTTCAGCGTCCTTAGCTGGTCTGCCATGCTGTTCGCCGCCGGGATCGGCATCGACCTGATGTTCTTCTCGGTCGCCGAGCCGGTGACGCAGTATATGCAGCCGCCGGAGGGGGCAGGGCAGACGATGGAAGCGGCCCGCCAGGCGATGGTCTGGACGCTGTTCCACTACGGACTGACCGGCTGGTCAATGTATGCGTTGATGGGCATCGCGCTGGGCTACTTCAGCTATCGCTATAACCTGCCGCTCACCATCCGTTCAGCGCTCTATCCTATCTTTGGTAAACGCATCTATGGCCCGATTGGCCACACCGTAGATATCGCCGCCGTGGTCGGCACCATCTTTGGTATCGCCACCACGCTCGGCATCGGGGTCGTGCAGCTTAACTATGGCCTCAAAGTGCTGTTTGATATCCCGGAAGGCCTTACCGCGCAGGCCGCGCTGATTGTCCTTTCCGTGGTGATCGCCACCATTTCTGTCACATCGGGCGTCGATAAAGGGATCCGTATTCTCTCTGAGCTGAACGTGGTGATGGCGCTGGGACTGATTCTGTTTGTGCTGTTCTTCGGCAACACCGAGTTCCTGCTGAATGCGCTGGTGCTGAACGTCGGGGATTACATCAATCGCTTCATGGGCATGACGCTCAATACCTTTGCCTTTGATCGTCCGACCCAGTGGATGAACAGCTGGACGCTCTTCTTCTGGGCATGGTGGGTGGCCTGGTCGCCATTCGTCGGCCTGTTCCTGGCGCGTATTTCGCGCGGTCGTACCATCCGCGAGTTCGTGCTGGGCACGCTGATTATTCCGTTTACCTTTACGCTGTTGTGGCTGTCAGTGTTCGGTAATGCCGCGCTGTATCAGATCATTCACGGCAATACGGAGTTTGCGCAGGAAGTGATGAACCATGCGGAGCGCGGCTTCTACAGCCTGCTGGCGCAGTATCCGGCGTTTAAACTCAGCGCCTCGGTCGCGACGATCACCGGTATGCTGTTCTACGTCACCTCGGCGGATTCCGGCTCGCTGGTGCTGGGTAACTTCACCTCGCGACTGAAAGACATCAACAGTGATGCACCGAACTGGCTGCGTATCTTCTGGTCTGTGGCGATTGGGGTACTGACCCTGAGCATGCTGATGACCAACGGTATCACTGCCTTGCAGAACACCACGGTGATCATGGGGCTGCCGTTCAGCTTTGTTATCTTCTTTGTCATGGCGGGGCTGTTTAAATCCCTGAAGATTGAAGATCACCGTCGGGCCAGCGCCACGCGCGACACCGCGCCCTATCTGGCTCATGCGACCGATCGCCTGACCTGGAAGAAGCGTCTGTCGCGCCTGATGAACTACCCTGGCTCGCGTTATACCCAGCAGATGATGGAAAAAACCATCTATCCGGCGATGCAGGAAGTGGCGAAAGAGCTGGAGCTGCGGGATGGCCGGGTCACGCTGGAGAGCGTTGAGGCGGATGAAAGCAACCCGATTGGCTATCTGGATCTGCGCGTCCATCTGGGCGAGGAGCAGGACTTTATCTATCAGGTCTGGCCGCAGCAATATTCGATTCCGGGCTTTACCTATCGCGCCCGCAGCGGTAAGTCGACCTACTACCGGCTGGAAACCTTCCTGATGGAGGGCAGCCAGGGTAACGACTTAATGGATTACAGCAAAGAGCAGGTGATCATCGACATACTGGATCAGTATGAGCGACACCTGAACTTCATCCATCTCAACCGTGAAGCGCCGGGCAGCAACATCAGCTTCCCAAGCGCTTAAATCAGGGCCCGTCAGTGAGCAATTGCTGGCGGGCTTTTTTTTCGCTACCGTCGTCATGAACAATACCGCTTCACCTGCCGAAATCGACTATCTTTAGGGCTTTGCTGGCCTGATGCCTGAAAAGCGTAGACAGGGAGTCATATGGGAAAAATATTCAGTACGTTTCTGCCGCTCTATACCACTACGCTTCTGATGCTGCTGGGTTCCGGTTTACTGACTACCTACGTCTCGTTACGACTGGCCAGTGAGCAGGTTAATGGTGCGCTGATCGGCGCGATTATTGCGGCTAACTATATCGGGCTGGTGATTGGCGGCAAAGTGGGGCACAACCTGATTGCCCGCGTCGGCCATATCCGTGCCTACGTGGCCTGTGCCGGGATCATTACCGCCTCGGTGGTAGGTCACGGGCTGACGGACTTTATTCCGCTGTGGGTCTTTCTGCGTCTGATTATCGGGCTCTGCATGATGTGCCAGTACATGGTGCTGGAGAGCTGGCTCAACGATCAGGCGGAATCTTCCCAGCGCGGCATGATTTTCGGCCTCTATATGGTCGCCACCTACCTTGGACTCAGTGGCGGACAGGTGATACTGAGCCTGCAATCGGGGTTTGGGGTGAGCACGCTGCTGATTGTGGCGCTCTGTTTCGCGCTCTGTCTGGTGCCGATTGCACTGACCACCCGCACTCACGTCCGGCCCATGACACCGGCGCCGATGGAGCTGGGCTATTTTATCCGCACTATTCCCAAACTGCTCGGCACCACCCTGGTGACCGGCATGGCGATTGGCGCGTTCTATGGCCTGGCACCGGTTTATGGCAGCAGCAAAGGCTTCACCACCAGCCAGACCGGTTATTTTATGAGTCTCACGATTTTTGCCGGGCTGGTGTCGCAGTTTCCGCTAAGCTGGCTCTCTGATCGCTACGACCGCCAGCGGCTGTTATTCATTATTGCCATGCTCTTTGCCGTGGCCTGCGTGCCGCTGGTGGTACTGCCGCATCTGACCTTCCACTGGATGATTGGCATCGCCTTTGCCGCCAGCATGATGCAGTTTGCGCTCTATCCATTGCAGGTGGCGCTGGCCAACGATCAGGTCGCCGCCGATCGTCGTGTCTCGTTAACCGCCTGTCTGCTGATGGCGTTTGGTATTGGCGCCAGTATCGGCCCGCTGGTGGTCGGTGCGCTGATGCAGCCGCTGGGCAGCAATATGCTCTATCTCTTCTTTATGCTCTGTGCGCTGGTGATTGGCGGACTGAGTTATGTGCGTGCGCCGGGTCCGCTTCCGACGACCGAAGTGCCGTTGCCGCATGTGGTGATGCCTGACAGTCTGGCGACCTCGCCACTGGGTGCCGCGCTGATCCCGACGCTGGAAGAGGAGGTGATTCATGCGTCGATGGGCGGTCAGGAGCCGGAAGAGGAGAGTGCTGAGTTCGATGGCACAGCTGACGAAGAGGATTTGCCTGATGACCTTCCTGAGGATCAGCGGCACAAATAGCAGCGGCACAGCAGGATGCCATTCGCCGCTGACTGTACCGTTAAAGCAGGATGTCCGGATCTGACACACTCTTGTCCGGTTGCTGGCTCGACATTGGGGTCAGCAACCGCGAAGCTGGCGCATACCGCTTTTTTAAGGAGTCACACCATGCTGGAACTTCGCCCCAATTGTGAACGCTGCGACGTTGATCTGCCGCCATCTTCTCTGGCGGCACGCATCTGCTCGTTTGAATGCACTTTCTGCGCTGACTGTGCTGAGCATCTCACTCATCTTTGCCCTAACTGCGGCGGTGAGCTGGTGCGCCGCCCGGTGCGTCCGGCAGAGAAACTGCAGAAATATCCGGCTAAAAGGCGTAGCTGATCCCAAATGACTACAGATATGGTTGGGGCAGAATAGCCTGGCGCGCCTGATCGCATTATGATGTATTTCGTCCCTGACAGAGCTACCACCTTTACTGAGTGCCGGAGATAAGCGCCGGGAGGGACGTACCTTTCACCTCTCTTTAATCGCCTGGCCCGACCTTATTGTTCCCTTTCAGCCAGCCTCATTTGCATTCTGCTTTCCAGCGCGTCATGCAAGTACAGTGTCGGCCCTGACTATACTCTGAAGATGTTTTCAGCAGACAAAGGCCGGGTGTAGCGATGTATTACCAATCCCTGAATGGCGCAGCGTGGCGACGGATCTGGGTGGTCGGCGATCTGCATGGTTGCCGCCGCGAACTGGATGCGCTGTTGCAGCAGCATCAGTTTGACCCGCAGCAGGACTTACTGATTTCGGTGGGTGACATCATCGATCGCGGTCCCGACAGCCTGGGTTGTCTGGCGCTGCTGGAGGAGCCCTGGTTTCGCTGCGTGCGGGGGAATCATGAGGAGATGGCGCTTTCAGCACTACAGGGGCAGGAAATGGCGCTCTGGCAGATGAACGGTGGCGACTGGTTCTTTCGGCTGCGTGGTGCAGCGTTGATTGCGGCGCGTCACGCCTTGCAGCGTTGCCGTGAGCTGCCGCTGATTCTCCATCTGCAACTCGAAGAGCGAATTATTGTGATTGCTCATGCTGATTATCCGGCCCGGGAATATGCGTTGAATAAGCCACTCGACTGGCAGCAGGTGGTCTGGAGCCGTCAGCGGCTGGAGGCGATGGAGTCAGGCGAACGGGCGGGCATCCGTGGCGCAGACGCCTTTTACTTCGGACACACGCCGCTGAAACAGTCGCTGACGATTGCCAATCTGCATTACATCGATACCGGCGCAGTGTTTGGCAATCATCTGACGATGCTGCAAATAAAGTGACTCAGCGGAACAGGCGTCCGTCGCGCACCAGCTCCCGCGGATAGCTGTTCTTGATACGGCTGCCGACTTTTTTAGCCAGCCCCAGCGGCTGCTGCTGATAAGTGACAATCATCTCATTACGGGTAGGTTCCGTTTCCGGGTAGATATCCCGGCCGCGATACCACTCTTCCGCCTCTGCTGCGGTGAGCTCAAAAGTCTGCGCCGCATCCGGTTTTGCCAGCGCAATTACCGCTTCATGCTGCCAGCGATAGCCTTTAGCAAAGGTTTCTGCCAGCTTCAGGCCGATGCGCGAGAACCGCACTTTGCCCAGCAGCGGGGTGACGGCCTTCGGGAACAGCCAGATCTCTTTATCACGCTGCCACAGCTCCAGCGACGCATCCCATTTAAGAGAGACAGCGGCGGCGGCCTGGGCTATCTCACTTTCCAGCTTGCGGCTGAGGTGGGAGAAGGGCAATTTACCCACTTTGTAGCCCGGCAGCGGTAAGGGCTCGACCGACGCGGTTTTACGCAGCCGGGCAACGAAAAAGCCTTCGCTGTCGAACATCTGTGGGAAGACATGCAGATAGCCCTCGGGCGTCGCGGCCTGTCCGGCACCCTCAAACAGACCATCGAGTGCTACAACCTCAACAGCGTCCGGATAGCGCTCCAGCAGCCAGGCAATGACCTGCTGATTCTCAATCTGATTCAGGGTGCAGGTGGAGTAAACCAGCGTGCCGCCGGGTTTGAGGGCGTGGAAGGCACTGTCGAGCAGATCGCGCTGGGTCGCGGCGATCTCATGCGTACTTGCCAGCGACCAGTTTTTCAGCGCATCAGCATCTTTGCGAATCACCCCTTCGCCTGAGCAGGGGGCGTCGAGCAGGATGGCGTCGAACTGTTCCGGCAGGGCTGGTCCGAAGACCCGCGCGTCAAAGTGCGTTAAGGCACTGTTGCTGACGCCGCAGCGGCTGATATTGGCGTGCAATACTTTTACCCGACTGGAGGAGAATTCGTTAGCCAGAATAACGCCCTGATTGCCCATCCGCGCAGCAATCTGGGTCGTTTTAGAACCCGGTGCCGCCGCCATATCCATCACGGCGCTGACCTCTGGCTGAGCGTCAAACAGCGCGGTCACCGGCAGCATGGAGCTGGCCTCCTGAATGTAGAACAGGCCACTGAGATGCTCAGCCACGCTGCCCAGCGGCAGGCTCTCATCTTCCCGGCTGAGCCAGAATCCCTCTTCGCACCACGGCACCGGCGTCAGCTGCCAGTCATAATTAGCCGTCTGACTCAGAAAGTCAGCCACGCTGATCTTCAGGGTATTGACGCGAATACTGCGGCGCAGGGGTTGCTGACTGTAGGCAATAAATTGCGCGAGGCTCGCCTCATCGGGCAGGCTCTGGCGAATTAACGAGAGAAAATCGGCGGGGAAAAGCGAAGAAGCATCTGACACGGGCACATTCCAGTTAAGGCAAAGGCGGCAGTGTACCATGAGGAAAGGAAACGGGCAGCCAGGCTGCCCGTTTGAGGAAGTGAATAAGGCGTATGATCCCTGAGCCGGTGCTGACTTTAAACACTCAAAAGGGCAGAACAGTCTGCCCGTTTGAGATAGCCTTTAGCGCGGAGACGGGATCGCCGTTCCCCAGTTACGCCAATCTTTCGGCGCTTCATCCTGCAGCAGGAAGTGTTTATCCGGATTCGCCTGCGGCGCCAGCGGCACCGTCGGCGGCGTCGCAAACTGAATGCCACCGCGAATAAACTGCTGGAAGGTCCCGGTTTTCACTACGCCACCCACCAGACCGAAGTCCAGGTTATAGCCGGATGCCAGCCAGAACACCGAGTTATTACGCACCAGATGCTGGTACTTCTTACTGATGCGCAGGGCGATCTGCACACGATCCGCCATATTACCCAGTGAGGTGCCGGTCACGGTACCCACTTCCACACCACGGAACAGCACCGGCGTACCCAGCGACAGTGAACCGGCCTCAGTGGCATCAACATAAATGTTCAGGCCATTAAGGTAGCGGGAGTCGGTAATGGTGCTCTCCTGCAGCTCAAACGTGCGCGCGGCGCCGCCTTTACCGGGATCCACGTTGACGTAAGGCTGCAACAGGGTTTCCAGATGATTCACGCCGGTAGCGGAAATCTCCGGTGAGACCACCGAGAAACGGCTGCCGAGACGGGCGAAATCGTTGACATACTCCGGATAGAGTACCGCTTTCGCCACCACCTGATTGTTATCTTTGCTTAACGACAGTGACTCCACCTGGCCGACATTAATACCCAGGTAACGAATCGGCATCCCGGCAGAGAGCTTGCTGGCGTCATAGGTGTGCAGCGTAATCTGGCTACCCACCGCGCGGGCGGCGGTTTCAGACGGATAGAGGACGCGTTTGGCCCCTTTGGCCGACTGCGCACCACTCATATTGTCGAAACTGATCGCGCCTTTCAGCGCGCGGTTAAGCGGCGATGCCTGCACCGTCAGGCCGCTGCCGTTAAGGCTGACGCGTGCGCCACCCTCAGCCCAGAACACGCTTTCGCTGGTCAGCAGCTTGCGATATTCCGGCTGAATATGTACCGCAATATCAAACGCGTCAGCGCGCGGCGTGACTTTGACGATCTCACCCACCTGAAATTTGCGGTAAAGCACGACAGAGCCGGCCTGCACGTCAGGCAGACTGTTGGCGGTCAGCATCAGCGTGGTAGAAGGGCCATCGCCGGTAATGCCTTCTTCCGCTTTTTCAGCATCGGCAAACAGCGGATAGGCACTTTTTGGCTCACCCTTTTTGCCCGGATCCAGCCGGATACCGCCATCCACCCATTCACGGGCGCTGGCACCTAATACCTGCATGCCATCAAGACCGAACTTCACATCCAGCCGACTGTTAACGATAAATTTACTGTCGCCATGCACCAGATTGCGATTTTCAGGATTGACCGCCACCACGAAATTCACGCCATTTTCATCCAGCGTACGCGACATCACCTGACCAATCTGCATGCCGTGCAGCATCAGCGGCTGGCCCTGATCGATACCATAGCTCTCTGGCGCGCTGAGTTTTACCGTCAGCACATTGGGCTTCTGCAGCAGAGTCTCATTGGACGCCAGCACGGTGTAGTGCTGCTGCGGCTCGCCTTCACCCGGCACCAGTTCCAGCGTGTTGCCGGTCAGCAGCGCGCTGAGGCTGGTATCCGTCAGGCTGATTTTCGGACTGTGCATCTCAATGCGGGTGCCGCTGCGCATCAGACCGACAACAGAGGGATCAATCGTCAGCTCGCCGGTGACCTTGCCGCCATCCTGCAGGTTCAGTTTGGTCAGCGTGCCGACCTCCAGTCCCTGATACATCAGCGGGGTGCTGCCCGCCTTGAGATTGTTGCCGTTAGGCAGATCCAGTGTGATCTGCACGCCGCGCTGACTATGTGCCAGATCGGGATAGAGCCGGTAATTCTGCTCAGCTTTGGCCGTTTCCGCACCCTGTGGCGAGTCAAACGCGATCGCGCCATTGACCAGCGCCGCCAGACTCTCCAGCTGCACTTTAGCCCCGCTCAGGCTGACGTCAGCATTCATGCCTGACACATTCCAGAAACGGCTGTTGGTTTTCACCAGATTGATAAAGCGACGGTCAATCAGCACATCAATCGACACGCCATCGGATTTGCTGTTAATGCTGTAGTCATAGACCCGGCCAACTGGAATTTTGCGGTAATAGACCAGCGAGCCGGTGTTGAGCGAGCCGAGATCGGGCGCATGCAGATGGATCATCAATTCGCCGGTATTCACCCGATATTTGGGCTGCGTATCCAGCGCGGTAAACGACTCGCTGGGTTTACCTTTACCTGGCATCATCCCGATGTAGTTACCACCGACCAGCGCATCCAGCCCCGACACACCCGCCAGCGAGGCTTTAGGCGTCACCAGCCAGAACTGCGTATCTTCACGCAGCGCATCGCGCATGTCGCTCTTGATGCTGGCTTTAATCTGAATGCTGCGATAATCATCACTGAGATTAATGCCCTGCACGGTGCCCACTTCCACGCCCTGATAGCGGATCGGGGTGCGACCCGGCACGATACCATCCGCCGTCTGGAAATTGATGGTGATGGTGGTGCCGCGCTCCTGATAATTGGTCCAGAGCAGCCAGCAGGCGATCAGCATCGCAATAATCGGCAGCAGCCAGAAGGGCGAAATTTTGCGCTTATTACGCAGCGTTGCGTTAGTCGGTGTAGTCGGCGTTTCCTGTTGCATGTGCATCCCAGAGCAGGCGGCTGTCCAGCCACTCAACAGACATAATGGTCAGGATGACGGCCGCGCCAAAAAATAGCGCCGCCGGTCCCATGGTAAAAGCCAGCAGCTGATCACGGTTGACCAGCGACATGGTTAACGAAATGACAAACAGATCGAGCATTGACCAGCGGCCAACCCAGGTGACAAACCGCAGCAAGCGGATGCGGGTTCTCAGCCCCTGTTCACAGCGAAAATGAATGCTGAGCAGCAGAGTCAGCATCACCAGCACCTTGATAAACGGCACCAGAATACTGGCGATAAAAACAATTGCCGCCACCGGAATATTGCCTTCGCCCAGCCCCAGGATGCCGGAGAAGATGGTGTCCTCACGCCGTGAGCCATTAAGGTAGACCACGGAGATCGGCATCAGATTTGCGGGGATCAACAGCACAATCGATGCGATGAGCGCGGCCCAGGATTTCTGCAGGCTATGGCGGCGTCGGAAGTCGAGCGGCGTATGGCAGCGCGGGCAGCGGCCCCGTTCATCGGGTATGCTGGTGTTGTGACAGTTCAGGCAGACCTGCATATCGTCACGGGCCATATTGCCAGGCGTCTGTGGGTAGAAATGCTCCCACAGCTGCTCCATATTCAGATGGATCAGTGTCAGCACGCTCAGCACTGTCAGGGCGATGTAAGCCGCCAGCCCGTAGCCAATCTCCAGCGAAGCATAGTCCTGCACTTTAATTGACGCCACGGCGATGCCGATCAGATAGATATCGAGCATCACCCACTCTTTCAGCTTCTCCAGCATCAGCAGCACGGGACGCAGGTTCATGCCCAGCCGGTGGCCGATACCGAGATAACAGATACCCGCCACCAGCGTCACCGGCGCGCCGATGGTGCAGAACGCCACCATTGAGGCCGTCAGTACATCACCCTGCTGGGTCATCTGTATGATGCCTTCCAGTACGCTGGCATTGATGCGCATGCCAAGCAGCCGGATATCTACCAGCGGCAGGGAGAAAGCAAAGGGCATTAACACAATCATGGTGGCGGCCATCGCCATAAGACGGGTCATCGGCCAGTCGCGACCACTGAGAATTTCGGCGTTACAGCGTGGGCAATGTGCCGACTGATGAGATTTCACATCCGGTAAGGAAAAAAGGGTATCGCATTGCGGGCAACGCTGATAACGTGCGTGAGGCAATGTCTGGCTGATAGCGTGAATTTTCATAGGGTGATGCAATCTTCGCTCTTCAGAAGTAACAGATATCGGTCATAAAGACATTGTCTGTGTGCCTGTCTCGGGCATCACGCTTCGATCCACAGAATGCTAAGGGTATAGCAACTAACGCTATGATTCACCTTGTGGCTCTGGATATTTAAAACTTATTTTTAACGAACGGTCTTTAATGCCCCGTTCAGATGTCATTGGTAACGGTTAAATAATGAACAAAACTGCCTTTTACGCCGATTTGAATCGCGATATGCGCGCCTTACTGGCGGGAGAAACGGCGTTCCTCGCCGCGATGGGAAACTTTAGCGCGCTGCTGTACGAACGTCTCGATGGCGTGAACTGGGCTGGTTTCTACCTGCTGACGGAAGCGGATACGCTGGTGCTGGGCCCGTTCCAGGGCAAAATCGCCTGTGTGCGCATTCCGGTCGGTAAAGGTGTGTGTGGCACGGCGCTGGCAGAAGAAAAAGTGCAACGCGTAGATGATGTGCATGCCTTCCCGGGCCACATCGCCTGTGACGCTGCCAGCAATGCTGAGATTGTGATTCCTCTGAAAGTGAATGGCACTGTGGTTGGGGTGCTGGACATCGACAGCGTGGCGTACAATCGCTTTGACAGCGACGACGAATCGGGGCTGGTCACACTGACTGATGGGCTTTGTGAAGTGCTTGCGAACAGCGACTTAGAAAAATATCTGCAGCTGACGCGCAGCTAATCGACTGGATCACATGGCATTTAGCGATGTTGTCATTATAATGTCGCCTGTTCATGCCTGCGCTGGTCGGCAAACCCGTTGTAATCAGGAAATTTCATGGAAAATCAACCTAAGTTGAATAGCAGTAAAGAAGTCATCACTTTTCTGGCGGAGCGCTTTCCGCACTGCTTTAGCGCTGAAGGTGAAGCGCGTCCGCTCAAAATCGGTATCTTTCAGGATCTGGTCGAGCGTGTTCAGGGCGAAATGGGTCTGAGCAAAACACAGCTGCGTTCCGCGCTGCGTCTCTATACGTCAAGCTGGCGTTATCTGTACGGCATCAAAGCCGGTGCTATCCGTGTCGATCTCGACGGTAACGCCTGTGGCGTGCTGGATGAGCAACACGTTGAGCATGCACGTAAGCAGCTGGAAGAAGCGAAAGCACGCGTCCAGGCGCAGCGTGACCAGCAGCGCGCCGCGCGTCGTGAAGCAGGCGAAAGCGAAGAGGGCGCGGCACCGCGTCGTCCACGCAAGCCCGCGGCACGTAAGCCTGCAGAAGGCGAAGCCGCGCGTAAACCGCGTCCGCAGACCACTGCACCGCGTGCGACCGCCTCACAGCATCGCAAGCCAGCCCCACGTCCGGAGCAGGAAGCCCGACCCATCACTGATACCTCAACTTTGCAACCCGGCCAGAGTATTAAAGTTAAAGCAGGCAAAAGTGCGATGGACGCTACCGTTCTTGAAGTATCAAAAGACGGCGTTCGGGTCCAGCTCGCTTCCGGCATGGCAATGATTGTGCGCGCAGAACACTTGCAGTTCTGAAACGGAGGCTAACCCCGGCATGAACACCCTTTTTAAAGTTGGACTTATTGCGGGCCTGCTATTAGCAGGCCCAACCTTCGGCGCGGAGAACATTACCCGCGCCGATCAGATTCCCCAGCTTCACGAAGATCCGCAGGATCCGACGGTCAGTGAGCGCGTAACCTCGCGCTTTACCCGTTCCCACTATCGCCAGTTCGACCTGGATCAGAACTTTTCAGCGAAAATTTTTGATCGCTATCTGAACATGCTCGACTACAGCCACAATGTGCTGCTGGCGTCAGATGTGGCGCAGTTTGCCAGCAAAAAAACCACCGTCGGCGATGAGCTGCGCAGTGGCAAGCTGGATCTCTTTTACGATATTTATAATCTGGCGCAGAAACGCCGTTTTGAGCGCTATCAATATGCGCTGACGGTGCTGGCTCGTCCGATGAATTTCAGCGGCAATGACACTATCGACATTGACCGCGCGAAAGCACCCTGGCCGAAAGATCAGTCTGAACTGAATGCGCTGTGGGATGCCAAGGTCAAATATGATCAGCTGAGTCTGAAGCTGGCGGGCAAAGATGATAACGAGATCCGCGACGTTCTGACCAAGCGTTATAACTTCGCTATCCGTCGTCTGGCCCAGAGCAACGGTGAAGATGTTTTCCAGCTGGTGATGAACGCTTTTGCCCGCGAAATCGATCCGCACACCAGCTATCTGTCGCCGCGTAACACCGAGCAGTTCAACACCGAGATGAGCCTGTCACTGGAAGGCATCGGTGCGGTTCTGCAGATGGATGACGACTATACGGTGATCAACTCGATGGTCGCAGGCGGCCCGGCCGCGAAGAGCAAAGCCATTACCGTTGGCGATCGCATCGTCGGTGTGGGTCAGCCAGGCAAGCCGATGGAAGATGTGATCGGCTGGCGTCTGGATGATGTCGTGGCAAAAATTAAAGGACCTAAGGGCAGCAAAGTGCGCCTGGAAGTTCTGCCAGCCGGTAAGGGTACCAAAACCCGTACTGTGACGCTGACGCGTGAGAAAATCCGTCTGGAAGATCGCGCGGTTAAATTGACCGTCAAAAATGTCGGCAAGCAGAAAGTGGGCGTGCTCGATATTCCTGGTTTCTATGTCGGCCTCACCGACGACGTGAAAGTACAGCTGCAGAAACTGCAGAAACAGAACGTCGACAGTGTGGTGATCGATCTGCGTACCAACGGCGGCGGCGCGCTGACCGAAGCAGTCTCGCTTTCCGGTCTGTTTATTCCGAGTGGTCCGGTGGTTCAGGTACGCGACAACAATGGTCGGGTTCGTGAAGACAGCGATAACGACGGCGTTGTCTACTACAAAGGACCGCTGGTGGTGCTGGTCGATCGCTTCAGCGCCTCAGCTTCTGAGATCTTTGCTGCCGCGATGCAGGATTACGGTCGCGCGGTGATTGTTGGCGAGCCAACCTTTGGTAAAGGCACCGTTCAGCAGTATCGCTCTCTGAACCGCATTTACGATCAGATGCTGCGTCCGGAGTGGCCTGCGTTAGGCTCCGTTTCTTACACCATTCAGAAGTTCTATCGCATTAACGGCGGCAGTACACAGCGTAAAGGCGTCACGCCGGATCTGCTGATGCCAACCGGCGTTGAAGCGGCTGAAACCGGTGAGAAATTTGAAGATAACGCACTGCCGTGGGACAGCATCAAAGCAGCGACCTATGTCAAAACCGGTGATGTGAAACCGCTGGTGGTGCAGCTGACTAAGCAGCATGCTGACCGCATTGCTCAGGATCGCGAGTTCCAGTACATCATGAAGGACATTGCCCGTTACAATGCCCTGAAAGATAAGCGCAACATCGTGTCGCTTAATCTTGCTCAGCGCGAGAAAGAGAACCACGAAGATGATGCGTCTCGTCTGGAGCGGATCAACGCGCGCTATCAGGCCGAAGGCAAAAAACCGCTGAAAAATCTGGATGAGTTGCCGAAAGATTATAAAGAGCCGGATCCCTATCTTGATGAGACGGTGAAGATCGCTAACGATCTTGCGCAGCTGGAGAAATCCCAGCCAGAGGCGCCAGCGGCTAAATAATCCGCTGTTGCCAGAAAAAGCACCGCTCAGCGGTGCTTTTTTTTGTACTCAGAAAAGTTTCCAGTAAGCAATGATTAGCGCTGGTGAAGGTGCCTGAAGACTGGGCTCCTCATCAGGCGTGTCAGAATGTAAAGTTATGTCTTTTTAGGCACTTAAACGTTAAGGTTGCTTGAAAAGCAGCCCAATGCCCATAGGATATGGATCCGCGTATAGGCGCGTGAACTACTGAGGAAGATTAACAAAAATGATGCGTATTGCTCTTTTCCTGATGACCAACCTGGCTGTGATGTTGGTATTCGGGCTGATTCTCAGCCTGACAGGGATCCAGTCAAGCAGTGTTCAGGGCCTGATGATCATGGCAGGCCTGTTTGGCTTCGGCGGTGCGTTTGTTTCACTGCTGATGTCGAAGTGGATGGCACTGCGATCGGTTGGCGGTGAAGTGATTGAACAGCCACGCAACGAAACCGAGCGCTGGCTGGTGGATACAATTGGCCGTCAGGCACAGCAGGCGGGTATTGCGATGCCACAGGTGGCGATCTATCACGCACCTGACATCAACGCCTTTGCGACTGGCGCACGGCGTAACGCCTCACTGGTTGCTGTCTCAACCGGTCTGCTGCAGAACATGAGCCGTGATGAAGCGGAAGCGGTGCTGGCACACGAAGTGTCACACATCGCCAACGGCGACATGATCACCATGACGCTGATCCAGGGTGTGGTGAACACCTTTGTGATTTTCGTTTCACGTATTCTGGCGCAGATCGCGGCGGGCTTTATGTCCGGCAACCGCGATGGTGAGGAGAGCAGCAACGGCAACCCGCTGGTCTACTTTGCGGTGTCGATGGTGCTGGAACTGGTGTTTGGTATTCTAGCCAGCATCATCACCATGTGGTTCTCGCGTCACCGTGAGTTCCATGCCGATGCCGGTTCAGCGAAGCTGGTAGGTCGTGAGAAGATGATTGCGGCGTTACAGCGCCTGAAAACCAGCTACGAACCGCAGGAGCCGAGCAGCATGATGGCGTTCTGTATCAACGGTAAGGGCAAATCGTTCAGCGAGCTGTTTATGTCGCATCCGCCGTTAGATAAGCGTATTGAAGCACTGCGCAGCGGTCAGTATCTGAAGTAGCCTTAAGCAGAGCAGAAAAGGCGACCCTGGGTCTGATGCTGGTCAGTTAAGATTAGATTTGTAAAGGCTGTCACGGTCAAACGTGGCAGCTTTTTTTATGGGCGAACGAGCCTCAGTGCGGGCCAGCGCACCTCTGCTGCTGCCGGGCCGTCCTCGCGCCGCTCACGCGGTACCTTCGGCTTTGACGTCGTGCCGACGAACCGTTCGGGGATCGGCCCTCCCTGGCCGGCCCCGAACTGTCCACGCTTCCCGGCGTGGACTTCTGGCCCACCGTCACGCCTCAGCGCTGCGGATAGCCCTTTCAGCAGCAGAGGCGCTCAGGCTTCCACTCTCGTGCCCTTTTTAACAATACACACTGAAGTTTCAGAGCAGGCTGGTGCCGGGCAGGAGCAGGCAATCCGCAGCGCTGAACAGAATGAGTCTGCCAGGAGAGCCCGCAGGACGCGGGCGAAAGGCGGGGCGGCACAGGATGTGCCATCCCCGGCGGTCCGTCAGGCAGAGGAATGACGTGAAGGAACCGCGCAGCGGCGCGAGGACCGCCAGCCCCTGCACGGTGCCAGACTGCGTTATCACCTGTCGCTTAACTGACTGGCATTAACCCTGTGTCGCCTTTTCTGTTTCTGCCATCAGGCGCGGGTCTGCGTCATCCGCGACACACTGACCAGTGCGGCCACGGCGGCAAAGCTGCCCGCCAGCAGCAGCGAAGCGTGCGTCCCGCGTTCATCAAACAGATTAAACATCAGCGCGACCAGCGCGGCACCCATACTCTGGCCCAGCAGGCGCGCGGTGCCCAGCATGCCGCTGGCGCCGCCGCTGCGATGACGCGGAGCGGAAGTGACAATAGTGTGGTTGTTGGGTGACTGAAACAGCCCAAAACCGGCACCGCAGAGCATCATGCGCCAGATTATATCGCCATCACCCGGGTTAGCCGGAAGCCAGGCGAGCAGAAACAGCCCCAGGGCGAACATGGCCAGCCCGATGCCGCCCAGCAGCCCGGCATGCACCCGTTCAATCAGCCGGCCGGCAATCGGCGCAAACACCATGGTTGCCAGCGGCCAGGGCGTCAGCAGTAAACCGGTTGCCACCTCATCACGCTGCAGGACGTTTTGCAGAAAGAAGGGCAGCGACACCATCGCCAGCATCTGCGCGCAGAACGAACAGACCGACGTTCCCATCGACAGGCTGAAAATCGGGATACGCAGCAGATCAACCGGCAGCAGCGGCACCGCCATGTTTAACTGACGACGAATAAAGAACCAGCCCACAACCAGCAGAGCAATGACCTCCGACAGCACCAGCAGATGACTCTGTCCCTGTGCAAACCCGCTCAGCGCAGAGATGATCAGACCAAAGAACAGGGCGTTCATGATCGCGCTGGGAACATCAAATTTCTGCACCGTCGCTTTCTGCGGATTATCAGGCAGCGTGCGCAGCGCCAGCCAGAGCGCAATGGCACCCAGCGGGACGTTAATCAGAAACAGCCACTTCCAGCTTGCCACCGAAAGAATCGCTGCGGCAACCGTCGGGCCTGCCGCGGTTGAAACCGCCACGACCAGCGAGTTGATTGCCATGCCGCGTCCCAGATGACGCTGCGGATAGATAATGCGTATCAGCGCGGTATTCACACTCATCAGCGCTGCACCTCCTAATCCCTGCAGCACGCGGGCGAAAGTCAGCATGGTCAGGGTGGTGGAGAAAGCGCAGAACAGCGAAGTGGCAATAAACAGCGCCAGGCCCGCCTGATAGACGCGGCGATAACCCAGCATGTCGCCCAGAAATGAGAGCGACAGCAGCGAGACGATAATCGCAATCTGATAGGCGTTCACTATCCAGATCGACTGCGCCGGGCTGGCATTCAGTTCGCGCGAGATAGTGGGCAGGGCGACATTGGCTATCGCGCCATCCAGCACCGCCATGGTCAGACCCAGCGCGATGGTGACGATTGCCATATAGCGCTGACGCGCGGGTAATCCATCCTGAGGAGGGGAGAGTGTCATAAGTTAATTACTAAAGAGGGTGAATATCATCATGCTAATGAAATTAACGCTGAAATGCAGCGATCGGACGGAGAAAAAACTGTCTTTAAATATGACGTAATGGTTAAAGCATTGCTGCCTTCGTATGCCTCACTCTATACTGACAGTCCGTTCCATTTTTTTTGAAACAGGTTTAACAAGGTGCGCGATGTCCTCTGCTGAAAATGATAAACAGCCCGATTCCGTCTCTTCGGTACTTAAAGTGTTCGGCATTCTGCAGGCGCTGGGTGAAGAGCGCGATCACGGTATTACTGAGCTCGCGCAGCGCGTGATGATGTCAAAAAGCACCGTTTACCGTTTCCTGCAGACCATGAAGTCGCTGGGTTATGTCACGCAGGAAGGTGAGAGCGAGAAGTACTCACTGACACTGAAGCTGTTTGAACTGGGCGCTAAAGCGCTGCAGAACGTCGATTTAATCCGCAGTGCGGATGTGCAGATGCGTGAGCTTTCGCGTCTGACCAAAGAGACCATTCATCTGGGGGCGCTGGAAGAGGACAGTATTGTCTACATCCACAAAATCGACTCCCTCTACAACCTGCGTATGTATTCGCGCATTGGCCGTCGTAATCCGCTGCATACCACCGCGATTGGAAAAGTTCTGCTCGCCTGGCGCGATCGCAGCGAAGTTGAGGAGATCCTGCGGGATGTCGAATTCAAACGGAGCACGGCCAATACGCTGTTAAGCGCGGAGGCGTTGATTACGGCGCTGGATCAGGTAAGAACGCAGGGCTATGGTGAAGATAACGAAGAGCAGGAAGAGGGTTTACGCTGCCTTGCCGTGCCGGTATTTGACCGTTTTGGCGTGGTGATTGCGGGACTGAGTATCTCTTTTCCCACCATTCGCTTTTCAGAAGATGCCCGTCAGGATTACGTGGCCATGCTGCATCGGGCGGCGCGTACGCTCTCCTCGGAGATGGGCTATCACGACTATCCGTTCTGAAAACAGCGGGCCATGTGGCCCGCTGTTTTGTTAATTATCGATCACTTCTCCGCTTTTCTTCAGCAACGGACAATCAGTCACGCCCACCACGCCACTGTCAGTATGCAGATACTGCGCACTGATCACACCGCGAGCGGTCAGATAGCTGCACTGCAGGCCAAGGCCGGCTGCATTTTTAGTACTGCCGGTTAATACGCCATAGCCGGTAAACAGCATCGCCAGCCAGATCACCGCCAGCAAGCCTACCGTACGAATAAACAGTTTCATTATGTCTCCTTGTGAAAGATAACTCAGCGCTCCACCTGGTGCCGCCGGTTATGATGATATCAGCATGCCTCGCTTTTCTGGTGGGATCGATCAGAGATAACTGAAACGGCAAATTCTGCATTGATGTTAACCCCATTATCTTTTGCGATGGCGACAGGTAGAATGGGCGGTTGCCATGTTCTGGCGTTTCCACTGAGTTTTACGAGGCAGTTATGAATGAGTTAGCCGCAAATTCGGGCCCACTGGTCAGCTATGGCTTGCTGGTCATTATTTTAATTGTGGCGTTTATCGCCTGGTTCTTTGTCAACCGCGCCAGTGTGCGCGCCGGTGAGCAAATCCGTTTACTGGAGTCTTTGCTGGAAGAGCAGAAGAAACAGAATCAGCTGCTGCGCCGTCTGATTGAGATGCAGCCAGGGGCAGAGAGTAAAAAAACCGATGACGATCGCGAGAAACGCGACTTTATCCGGTTGATTCCGGAACGATAATCACAGCAGTGAGGCGGGATGGTCTGGAAAAATCCGTGGTATGACAGCAGCAAAGCGCATCACACGCCCGAGGGATTCTGCAATCCTGAACCGGAACGGCGCAAGCCGGGCGATCTGCAGCGCTGGCGCAGGGAGCGCAAATCACAGGGGCTGCCGCTGCCACCGCAGCAGGGCTACAGGGCTTTCACCGAACAGTGGTGGCAGCACGCTGATATCAGCGGCAGTGACGATCGCATCTGGTGGCTGGGTCATGCCGCCGTGCTGCTGCGGCTGAACCAGCAATATATCCTGATCGATCCCGCACTCTCGTCACGCGCCTCACCACTCTCTTTTGCCGGGCCGCAGCGAAAAACGCCCGCACCGCTTAGCATCGCTGATCTGCCGCGTCTGGATGTCGTGCTTATTTCACATAACCATTACGATCATCTTGATCGGCCGACGGTTAAAGCGATCGTCCGGCGTTTTCCGCAGGCGACCTTCATTGTGCCGCTGGGCCTGGAAAAATGGTGCAGGGCGCGGGGCGTGAAACAGGTCCATCAGCTCGACTGGTGGCAACAGTTTACTGTCGGCGACCTCTGTTTTGATGCGGTGCCGGCACGTCACTGGAGTATGCGAACGCCGCGCGATCGAAACCGTTCGCTCTGGTGCGGCTGGGTCGTGCGTTCTGCCTCCGTGCGCTTCTGGTTCTCGGGCGACAGCGGCTACAGCGATAGCCTGCCGGAGATTGCGGCCCGACTTGGCCCGTTCAGCCTGGCGGCTTTGCCGATTGGCGCTTATGCACCTGAATGGTTCATGGCGGGCCAACATATGAATCCCGATCAGGCGGTGGCGCTATGGCAGGCAGCAGGCAAGCCGCTGACGCTGCCCATCCACTGGGGCGTGTTCGAACTGGCCGATGAGTCGCTGGATGCACCACCCAAAGAACTGGCGGATGCGCTGCTGCGGGCAAACGAGCAAAAGGGCGGTTTCGAACCGTGGCGAATAGGCGAAAGCCGCGGGCTGAATAAGGATACCCAGGAATTATCCTAAAACCTCAGAGATAAACAAAGGCCCGATTTTTATTATCTGATATCAATTTTTCAAATCAAAAGTTAAATTCTTAATAAGTAAAATCGGGCTCAATGCTTTTATTTGGAGCAGGACGACTGTCTGGCTCCTGCTTTTGGTGCAAAAAAAGTGTTATCTGTACGAAATAAAAGGCGCTGTACAGGATTGAAGCCGGATTATTGATATTTTCAACTTTTCGCGCTTCGCTTATTCATTCTGTTATTGCCATATTTGTGAAATATTAATTTCTTATGGTATCCATTGGGTTAGACCCGGCAACAGAGGCCGGAGAGGGGTCTGGCCAGAGAGCGGGCTTAATTTGCATCGGCATTTGTAAACGCCACAGAACAGGCAATGTGAGCCTTCTGGCAATTATGTGCGCAGGCTGGCTGAGGCCCTTAAAAATGGCTTGCCATTGTTTTTAGGATATGTGATAACAAATCCTGAGTTAAACGAGGTACAGTTCTGTTTATGCATGGCATCTTCTGTAAAGAAGTCTGTAAAGAAGAACGAGTAAAGACGTTGACGTTGAATACCGCTTCCTTGCCGAACCTTAATTAGTGCCTCATGCAGTAATGTCTCTGGTTTTTCTGTAAGACAGCCTTCGGGCTAAATAAACATCTAAAGGAATTTGCAAAATGGCAAAGATTAAAGGTCAGGTTAAGTGGTTCAACGAGTCTAAAGGTTTTGGTTTTATCACCCCTGCTGACGGTAGCAAAGATGTGTTCGTACACTTCTCCGCTATTCAGGGCAATGGTTTCAAAACCCTGGCTGAAGGCCAGAGCGTTGAGTTCGAAATTCAGGACGGCCAGAAAGGCCCGGCAGCCGTTAACGTTACGGCTATCTGATTCAACTCCGCCTCGGTGCATTGCACCCTGACATGAAATCTCAAAGCCCTGGCTTCTCAGCCGGGGCTTTCTTTATGCTTCCGATGCGTAAACGTTAAGGTTACACTGCGCCGCGTTATCTGATGCCGGAGCACCCTATGTCCCTGATTTGCCCTCTTTGTCACTCTCCTCTCGCCTTTACTTCGCGCAGCTGGTGCTGCGAGAATCGCCATCAGTTTGACCAGGCGAAAGAAGGGTATGTCAATCTGCTGCCCGTTCAGCATAAACGGTCGCGTGAACCGGGTGACAGTGCAGAGATGATGCAGGCACGACGCGAATTTCTTGAGGCAGGCTACTACCAGCCGCTGCGTGATCGGGTCGTCAGCCTGCTTGCGCCCGCGCTGAGCCAGCCGGAGTGCAAAATCCTGGATATCGGCTGTGGCGAAGGTTACTACACCGCCGCACTGGCTGACGCAGCAGGCGAGGATGGGCAGGTCTATGGGCTGGATGTCGCCAGAATGGCGATCCGGCTGGCAGCAAAGCGCTATCCGGCGGTACGCTTCTGCGTCGCCTCCAGCCAGCGCTTACCCTTTGCCGATCACGCGCTGGATGCGGTTGTCCGAATCTACGCACCCTGCAATGAAGCGGAACTGGCGCGCGTGCTGAAGCCGGGTGGCCTGGTACTGACCGTGACACCGGGCCCGCATCATCTGCAGCAGTTCAAGGCGCTGATTTACCGCGAAGTGCAGTTGCATGTGCCGGAGCAGAAAGCGTATCCCGGATTCCATCAGGTGGCGCAGCATGCGCTGCGTTACCCGATGGCATTAACCGGCACAGCCGCGACGACCCTGCTTCAGATGACGCCGTTCGCCTGGCGGGCGCGTGAAGAGGTCTGGCAGACCCTGCAGCAGAGCGAGCAGTTCAGCTGCGACGCAGACTTTACCCTGACTGTGTGGCAGCGCGACTAGCGCGCCTCGACCAGGGTGTTATAGATGCGCTCCAGATCGTCGAGTTGCTGCACCGCGATCAGCAGCCGACGCTGTTCCAGCTGAATCACCAGAATGCCATCCTCAGAGAGATTCATGCCCTGAATTCGCCGGTAATCGATCCAGACACCGGCGTAAAACAACCCCTCACTTTTCATCAGCAGCGTTGGCTTTCGCAGCCAGAATAACCAGAACGCCAGAAAACTCAGCACCATCAGCAGTGAGGTGGTGAGCTGCGGGCCGTGATGGCTGACGTTGTTCCACAGCAGGATCAGCAGCAGGCCGATGAAAATCAGGCTATCCAGCTTATGCTGCCTGCGCAGCGCAACCCGTAAGCGGGTCGGGCCGTGGCGACGCGGCAGAATCGCCTCATGATAAATGGCAAACCCCATCAGGGCGGCAATACAACACGCAATCAGCGCATCGGTTAATGACATCACATCTACCTCAAACAGGGTGAGCTCAGCCGGTTGTGGCTCAGCTCACCACGCTTAAAAGCCGGGAGCACAGGCTCCCGGCCGGGTGAAATTACAGACCGAGCAGGCCGATCCAGTAACCAAAGATACCGATGGCAAAGAAGCCGACGATAATCCACAGCGCGTTCACTTTACGGCGTAACAGCCACATACAGCCAAAGGTCAGCAGCAGCGGCACCACGCCCGGCATCAGCTGATCGAGGATCGACTGTACGGTGGTGACGGTGGTTTTACCGGTCGAGTCGGTAATACGTGACACCACCAGCGGGATGTTTACGTGTGTCCACTTGTTGACCAGCGCCCCCATGACAAACAGGCCGAGAATCGACGCCCCCTCCGTGAGTTTCTGCAGGAAACCGCCGCCCATATCACTGACGATATCGATCCCTTTGCGATAGCCATAGGCCACGCCGTAGTAGCGGGTCAGCAGACGTGCCAGGTTAAACAGCACAAAGAAGAGCAGCGGACCCAGCAGACTGCCACTCATGGCGATACCGGCTCCCAGCGCGGCAAACACCGGACGCACCGTACCCCAGAAGATCGGGTCGCCGACACCGGCCAGCGGTCCCATCAGGCCGACTTTAAGGCCGTTAATCGCGCCATCGTCGATCGGGGCGCCGTTAGCACGCTGCTCTTCCATCGCCATAGTCACGCCCAGAACCGGCGCGGCCACATAAGGATGGGTATTAAAGAACTCCAGATGACGCTTGATCGCCTGCTTACGCTCATCATTGTTCTCAGGATAGAGACGGCGGATCACCGGCACCATTGAGAAGCAGAAGCCCAGCGCCTGCATGCGTTCAAAGTTCCATGAACCCTGGAACAGATTAGAGCGCAGAAAGACGGCGCGAACATCACCGGGTGTCAGTTTCTTTTCGACTTTCGTAATATCAACCATGTGCTCACCTGTTCCTTAATCGAGTTCGTTATCAAGATCGTTTGCGGTCGCAGCACCTGTTGGTGCTCCCGCCACACGGTTGTATTTCGGGCTGAGCTGAATGTAGAGCACCGCCATGACCACGCCAATGACGCCCAGCGCCACCAGGTTAAAGTTGGTGAAGGCTGCGGTGACGAAGCCCAGGTAAAAGAACGGCATCAGGTAGCCTGCGCGCATCATGTTGATGACCATCGCATAACCGACCACCACAATCATGCCACCGGCGATATTCAGGCCGTTGGTCACCACGTCCGGAATAGAGCTGAGTAAGGCGTGAACCGCACTGGTGCCGACCGAAATCGCCACAATCAGCGCCGGGATAGCGATACGCATCGCCTGTAACAGCAGGGCAGAGACGTGGATCCAGGAGATGGCCGTGAGGTTACCTTTCTCTGCGGCTTTGTCAGCCGCATGCTGGAAGGCGACGGTCAGCGTACGCACGATAATGGTCAGTACCTGTCCGGCGGCGGCCAACGGAATCGCCAGCGCAATACCGGCACCCACACTTTGACCGCCAGCGATAACCAGGATGGTCGAGATAATGGAGGCGAGGGCGGCATCAGGCGCAACGGCGGCACCGATGTTCATCCAGCCCAGCGCAATCATCTCCAGCGTACCGCCGATAATAATGCCGGTTTTCATATCACCCAGCACCATACCAATCAGGGTACAGGCCACCAGGGGACGGTGAAACTGGAACTCATCCAGAATCGACCCCATACCGGCAATACAGGCGACAATAAAAATCAAAATAATTTGTAGCGAGGTTATTTCCATCATACTTCTTGTCCTCAGCAGGATAACCAGGAGCCCGGAAACGCAGGCGCATAAGTGCTTCTGTTACGCGTTAACTTTCGCGATCAGATCCATCATTTTCAGTTTCTGGTCACTGGAAACTTTACGCACTTCCAGTTCAATATTGCGTTCATTGAGTTTGCGGAATGCGGCAATATCTTTTTCATCGACCGAGACCGCATTATTGACCTGAGTTTTCCCCTGGCGGAACGCCATACCGCCGATGTTGACGGTTTTAATATCGACACCCTGTTCCACCACGCGCAGTACATCGGTGGGGTTGGTAAACAGCAGCATCACGCGATCCTGACCATACTTCGGGTTATTCCACACCCGCACCATCTTATCGACATCCACCACATGGGCCGTGACGCCGGGCGGAGCAACCTGCGTCAGCAGAGTCTTGCGCACATGATCGTTGGCCACTTCATCGCTGACTACGATAATGCGCTGAACGTTGGTCTCTTTGGTCCAGCGCGTTGCCACCTGCCCATGAATCAGACGGTCATCAATGCGTGTCAGCCCGATTTTCATGTGGTCACCGGGCGCCATCGGCTTAGCCGGTTGCGCCGCAGCGGCCGGTTTTGCCGCAGCTGGCGCCGGCGCTTCTTCTTTGGCTTTCAGGGCTTTGACGCCTTCACGGCCGGTCTCCACCGCCACGGCGACCAGCTCGTCAAAACCGGGATTGTCATCGCGCGCCATCAGGGTTTCGACCAGCATCGGGATATTGACCCCGGCGATGACCTCATACTGCGGTTTGTCGACCACGATGCGACTGGCCGCATTAAACGGACTGCCACCCCAGGTATCAACTAAAAACAGGACTCCCTGCGTCGTATCAAGTTCTGCCAGTCGTGCCTGATATTTTTCAATCAGCGTTTCTGCATTTTCACCGGGGACAAAATCTATCCAGCCGACATTGTCCTGCTCGCCCAACAGCATTTCTGCTGTTTTCAGCAGTTGTTCCGCTGCCCAGCCGTGTGTACCAATTACTATCGCAATGGTCACGTGCTACCTCCGTTCGCTAGAGATGCTCATCTGAGTCAATGAACTGTATTGAATTGCTTTGATGATCTGTTTAACCGGATGATTCGAATTATCGGTATAGCGTCGAAAAAACATGGGTTAACTACGTCAAGGCGGTAAAGTCGCGATTTATTTTAGTGATCGAAAAAATAAATTATGTGATGTCTGTCAGCTATTCATCCTGTGAAGTGACCAGTAACCCTTTTTATGCGCCTGATCATCCGTCAGGCAGATTGTAAAAATAAGAAAATTTTTTGACGCAATTCGCCGACCTGATACATTAACGTTCTGTTTATTACTCAGGAGTAACGGGCTTCAGCCCACCTTTATGGATCGTCACCGACGTCGCTTAATCTGTTCTTTGCGCCTGCTGGCGCGTCACCCTTCGCCTCACGGCGTTTTCACCGCTTTCCCGACTACCTGCATGTCACGCTTTGCTGCGCTGATAAGCAGCACCGCGATCTGTTCCCTGTTCTGGAGTCATAAATAATGGAATTTTTATTCGACCCCTCAATCTGGGCGGGTTTACTGACGCTCGTGGTGCTGGAAATCGTACTCGGCATTGATAACCTGGTGTTTATTGCCATCCTGGCCGACAAACTGCCGCCGAAGCAGCGTGATAAAGCACGCCTGATTGGCCTGTCACTGGCGCTGGTCATGCGTCTGGGTCTGCTGTCGCTGATCTCCTGGATGGTGACGCTGACGACGCCTCTCTTTAGCGTAGGCGGTTTCAGCTTTGCCGGTCGTGATTTAATTCTGCTGGCGGGTGGTCTGTTCCTGTTGTTTAAGGCGACCATGGAGCTGCACGAGCGGCTGGAGAACCGGCAGCTCGACGGATCCGGTAATCGGGGATATGCCAGTTTCTGGGCTGTCGTGACGCAGATTGTGGTACTGGACGCCGTCTTCTCGCTGGATGCTGTGATTACCGCCGTGGGTATGGTGAACCACCTGCCGGTGATGATGACCGCCGTGGTGATTGCGATGGGTGTGATGCTGTTGGCATCTAAGCCGTTAACCAACTTTGTTAACGCGCATCCGACTGTAGTGGTGCTCTGTCTGAGCTTCCTGCTGATGATCGGTCTGTCGCTGGTGGCAGAAGGCTTTGGTTTCCATATTCCTAAAGGCTACCTCTATGCGGCGATTGGCTTCTCGATTCTGATTGAGCTGTTCAACCAGGTTGCACGTCGTAACTTTATCCGCCATCAGTCAAATCGCCCGATGCGTGAACGCACCGCCGAAGCGATTTTACGCCTGATGGGGGGCCGCAACCGTGCCCAGACCGCCAGCAATGGCAACACCAGCAGCAGCGAAGAGGCAGCACTGGCGGAAGCGATGCCGCAGGAAGCGTTTAAAGATGAAGAGCGCTATATGATTAATGGCGTGCTGACGCTGGCTTCCCGCTCGATTCGCAGCATCATGACGCCGCGCGGTGAAATCTCCTGGGTCGATGCGAATCGTCCGGTAGATGAGATTCGCGGTCAGCTGCTTGATACGCCTCACAGCCTGTTCCCGGTCTGTCGGGGTGAACTGGATGAAATTGTCGGTGTAGTGCGAGCCAAAGAGCTGCTGGTGGCGCTGGAGCACGGTGTGGATGTGGCGACCTTTGCGGCCAATACACCGACTATCGTGGTGCCGGAGACGCTGGATCCGATCAACCTGCTTGGCGTGCTGCGTCGTGCCAAAGGCAGCTTCGTGATTGTCACCAATGAGTTTGGTGTGGTTCAGGGTCTGATTACGCCGCTGGACGTGCTGGAAGCGATTGCGGGTGAATTCCCGGATGAAGATGAAACGCCCGATATCATTGCGGATGGTGATGGCTGGTTAGTGAAAGGGGGGACCGATCTGCACTCGCTGCAGCAGTTGCTCGACTTCCATGAGCTGGTCGATCCGACAGAAGACCACGCCTCGCTGGCGGGCCTGCTGATTGAGCAGAAAGGGCAGTTACCGCTTCCTGGCGATGTAATTGACATTACTCCGCTGCACTTCCAGATTATCGAAGCGACCGACTACCGTATCGATCTGGTGCGTGTCACTAAAGATAAACCGCATGATGAGGATGAAGAGGGCTAATCGTTCTCGTTGATGCACAGGCACTGCCGGGTTTACCGGCCGCGCTGAATTTCTCTGACAGCCGCTGGCTCATTGCCGCGGCTGTTTTTTTGTCTGTGGCGTAAGGTCATCAGGCAGGGCGAAACGGGGCTCAGGCGATTGTCACCTGCGGGCATCAGCCTGATGCTGCGCCAGCCACGCCGGAAAGTCCTGCAGCGGCATCGGGCGAGCAAAATAGTAGCCCTGCAGATGATCCACACCGCGTTCGCGCAGATAGGCCGCCTGCTCAGCTGTTTCCACGCCTTCGGCCACCAGACTGATATTCAGGCGCTGGGCCAGCGAAATCACCATATCCGTCACCGTGGCATTAATCGCGTCAGTGCCGATGGCTGCGGTGAAAATCTTGTCGATTTTCAGCACATCTGGCTGCAGATCTTTCAGGTAGGAGAGCGAGCTGTGGCCGGTGCCAAAATCATCAATCGCCAGCCGGACACCGATGTCGTGCAGTTGCGCAATCACCGACTGGTCCACGACCGGCAGGGCATCGCGCTCGGTGAGCTCCACCACCAGTTTTGGCACCGGATTGGCAGGCCACCACAGGTTGTGCAGATCTTCCAGAATGGCGTGGTCGCGGAAGTGGCTGGCGGCAACGTTAATGGCGATATGGAACGCGGGATCGTCGGGCAGCTGCGGTAACTGACTCACCACCTCATTCAGTACAAAGCGCGTCAGCGGTTTGATCAGGTTCTGTCGCTCGGCCAGGGGAATAAAGACATCCGGTGCAATCCAGCCCTGACGGGGATTATGCCAGCGCAGCAGTAACTCAATACCGTCGCACTCACCACTTTTGGTGTTGATCAGCGGCTGGCAATAAACCATAAACTCACGGGCCGTAATGCCATAACTGATTTGCCAGCTCAGGCTCATACGATTTGCGGTCGCCAGCCAGACGATGTAACCCATAAGCAGACTCAGCAGCAGCGCCAGCGGGAGCTGTGAGGGAAGCGTCGCCAGCGCCAGGCGGGTCGGAGAGGGGCCATAGAGAGTAAGCGTAAACGGATAGCGCAGCGAGCCCTGCTCATAGCTCACTTCGTCTTCAGACGGCACCGTGGGCTCGATCAGTGGATTGCCATACTCCAGGCTCTCTCCATTGACGTTAAAGACAGCGCGTTCCACCCAGGGCAACTGCGGCTCCAGCAGATAATTGCTCATCATTTCGATGTTGATCACCTGCAAAATCCCGGAGCGGTTATCCAGGCTCTTTGGCGTCCACAGCAGTAAAATGGGCGAGCCTTTCAGCAGATACTCATCGGTTGCCAGCGTCATGCGCTGACTGTTAAAGGCTAAGTCAGGGTAAGTCTGGCTAAAGGGGATGGTGCGCGGCCCATAAATACTGGAGCAGTAGAGCACGTCGTTATCCACCAGCAGGATCGCCCGGACCGTCTGCAGGGAAGAGATTTTTTCGATGAGTGGAAAGCGAACATCCTGACAGGGAACGCCGACCAGACCCAGCGTATTATTGGCTGAAACCTCCAGCGGTGAAAACATCCGGTCAAACCGCATAATCGCTTTATCGGCGAAATCCATCGCCTGCTGCTCGATACGTGACTTCTCTTCGATATAGCGAAAGGCCAGGGTTAATATCAGCACCACGGTGGCGATCGACAGCGCTATCAGCACACGCTTGCGTCTGAATTGTCCAACAGATTGCTGGGCCATAAACATCTGTATTCACCTTCCCAAAAAGCCAGTAAAAAGCAAAACACAACGGGGTGAGTATCGGCACGGTCAGATCAACATTGAGGCCGGAATGCAGAAAAGCGGGTCTGGAAAGTTGCGTAAGCCGGACGGCTGCGCGGAAATCACTCTACCGGTTAAACCTGCGCTGAGATAGCGCAGGATGCGGATTTTATTACGTTTGCACGTTTTTTAGTCAGTTAATCGTTTCGCTTAATCACACTGAACTTTAATCGCCAGACCGCCACGCGAAGTTTCACGATATTTGGCGTTCATATCTTTGCCGGTTTCATACATTGTCTCGATAACCTTATCCAGCGAGACGCGGGGTTCGCTGGTGCGCCTAAGTGCCATGCGCGCCGCATTAATCGCTTTAACCGAGGCGATAGCATTGCGCTCAATGCAGGGCACCTGAACCTGACCGGCTACCGGGTCACAGGTCAGACCAAGGTTATGTTCCATGCCGATTTCAGCCGCCACGCAGACCTGCTCCGGACTGCCGCCCAGCAGTTCAGCCAGACCGGCCGCCGCCATAGAACAGGCGACACCCACTTCACCCTGACAGCCCACTTCCGCGCCTGAAATAGAGGCGTTCATTTTGTACAGCACGCCGATGGCGCCAGAGGCGAGGAAATAGCGCAGGAAAATGTCGGGTGTCACTGGTTCAATGAAGTGATCGTAGTAAGCCAGCACCGCAGGCACGATACCGCAGGCACCGTTAGTTGGCGCAGTCACCACGCGGCCTCCCGCGGCGTTCTCTTCGTTAACGGCCAGCGCATACATATTGATCCAGTCGATTACAATCATCGGATCGCTGGAGTGCTTGTCAGAGGAGGTCAGCAGACGACGCAGGGAGGCAGCACGGCGCGGCACGCGCAGTGGCCCTGGCAACACGCCTTCGGTATTCAGACCGCGGTCGATACAGGCCTGCATCGTCTGCCAGATGTTAGTGAAATAGGCATGGATCTCATCGCGGCTGTGCAGCGCCAGCTCATTTTTCATCACCAGACCTGAGAGTGACAGGCCGGTTTCACGACAGTGAGCCAGCAGATCTTTGGCGGAGTGGAACGGCCAGGGCACAGAGACTTCATCCAGTGCCGACTGCCCGAAGTGCTCTTCATCAACAATGAAACCGCCGCCAACGGAGTAATAGGTTTTTGACAGGATCAGCAGGTCGCCCGCAAACGCGAGCAGGCGCAGGCCGTTTTCATGCAGCGAAAGGTTCTCACTGCGAAATACCATGCCGCCTTCACGCGGGAAATCCACTTCGTGTGCGCCTTTCGCCAGCAGCAGTCGCTCACGCTGCTCAACATCTTTAATAAAGGCGGGGATCGCATCGATATCCACCGTATCCGGCGATTCACCCGCCAGACCCATAATAATGGCGATATCAGTGTGATGGCCTTTGCCGGTCAGAGAGAGAGAACCGTAAACATCCACGGCGATCCGGGTGACCTCCTGCAGCTTTTCCTGTTCGCACAGCAAATCCACAAACTGTTTACCTGCTTTCATCGGGCCGACAGTATGCGAACTTGAGGGGCCGATGCCCACTTTGAACATGTCAAAAACACTAATCACAGGTGACACTCCTCACAATTATTCTCAGTCTGCCGGGGCAGTTTATGGCGCCCATAGTAATGGTCATGCACCAGGAAAGAGCAGCTTTTCGCATGAAATAAACTTATCAAAACTTATAGAAAAAATTATAGTGCAGCGCGCCAGTAACCTGACGGGCCGGAGAGAGAAAAACGAGAAAGGTTTCAGAATGCGATCTGAGCACTCAGTGATCGGATAATACCCGCGGTCATGCCCCACACCAGATAATCCTGATAGCGCGACAGCCAGACCGGGTGGCGAACGCCAGCCCGATGCACCTCCAGCGCGCTGTAGCGGCTGAGCTGCAAAGCCTCGGCCAGCGGCATCTCAAAGGCGCTGCTCACCTCATCCGGATTAATCGTTAATCGCAGATCGGCCGGAATGATCCCCAGTACCGGCGTCACCTGAAAGCCGGTGCTGCTGGTCACGGCGGGCAGAGCGCCTAATACCTCGACCTGATGCGGCTCAATGCCAACCTCTTCCTGTGCTTCACGCAGTGCTGTGGCGATGAGCGATGCGTCAGTGTCATCCTGCATCCCGCCGGGAAAAGCGACCTGTCCGGCATGTTTGCGCAGGGCGTGTGAGCGCTGCGTCAGCAACAGACCGGGTTCAGGCCGTGCCACAATCGGCACCAGCACCGCCGCATGGCGCCCGGATAGCAATTGTGTGCTGCGGGCTGGCTGCTGCAACAGAAAACGGCTGCGGAAATCATCAAGCGTCAGGGCCAACTGAACCTCCGGTTTGTTCCAGTGCCGGTAAGATCCGGCTGACTTTGTCGAGTGTTTCCTGATACTCCGCTTCGGGATCGCTGTCTGCAACAAGCCCGCCGCCCGCCGCACAGTAGAGCTGCTGACCTTCAGCGATCAGCGTGCGAATGGTGATGCTGGTATCCATCCGGCCACACAGGCTGAGATAACCAATGCTGCCGCACCAGGCATTGCGCCGCTGCGGCTCCAGTTCATCAATAATCTCCATCGCCCGAATCTTGGGCGCACCGGTAATCGAGCCGCCCGGAAAACAGGCGCGCAGCAGATCGGTGGCCTGCAGGGTATCAGGCAGCTGCGCCCGCACCGTGCTCACCAGGTGGTGTACGGCGGGGAAGGGTTCAACCACAAACAGTTCAGGCACCGTGACCGAGCCGGGTAGCGCCACGCGGCCAATATCGTTGCGCAGCAAATCGACAATCATCAGGTTTTCGGCCCGATCTTTTTCTGCATGGCGCAGAGACTCAGCCTGTTGCGCATCAGCAATCGGATCGTCACAGCGTGGCCGGGTACCTTTGATCGGTCGTGTTTCGATCTGCTTATTATTCAGCGACAGAAAGCGCTCCGGCGACAGGCTGAGGATCGCGCTCTCCGGCAGACGCAGAAAAGCGCTGAACGGCGTGCGGTTAGCCGCATTGAGTATACTGAACGCCTGCCACTCATCACCCTGGTAACCGGCCTGAAAGCGCTGCGCCAGATTAACCTGATAACAGTCACCCGCCTGAATATAGGCCTGAACCGCCGCAAAACGCGCAGCGTAATCTGCATAGCTCAGGTTGGAGCGCCAGCGGCTGGTCAGTGAAAAGGGTACGGCCTCACGCGCGGGCCATTGCGCCAGCCAGGCGGCGCGTTCTTCCGCGTTCTTTAACGCCACCAGCGTCAGGGTCTGCTGATGATGATCGGCAATCAATGCCCAGTCATAGATACCCACCGCCATGTCAGGCGTGGTGAGATCGGCTGCGGCCTGCTGAGGCAGGGACTCAAACCGGCGGCCCAGATCATAACCAAACAGGCCCAGCGCACCGCCCTGAAACGGCAGGGCATCGCTGGCAGCCGGCGTCACGCCCAGCGCATCACACTGCTGCTGCACCAGCAGCAGGGGATCGGCGGTTGATTCGGTCGTGCCGGTCGGGTCGCTGAGCGTAGTCATCGCACCGCGGGTCACCAGGGTGGCGCGGGGATCGGCGGTCAGAATATCAAAGCGGTTGTCACTGTGGTTCGCCTGCGCGGAGGAGAGCAGCATCGCCCAGGGCAGATGGGCAATCGGGGCAAAACGCTGAGTCAGCGCATCCGGGGTATAATCAAGACTGAGGGTTTCAACAATCATCGGGCAGAGAAATCAGAGAGCAAAGAGGCGGTCAGACTGCCATATTTTTTCCTGACTGGCACCTGTTAGTTCCGCGTGGGATACTGTCTGCCCCAACGCAGGAGTGAAACATGTTTATAGGAATACCGGCTCTCTCTCATGAGCAGCAGCAGCAGGCCGTCGAACGTATTCAGGAATTGATGGCGGGAGGTTTGTCGAGCGGTGAAGCGATCACCCAGGTGGCGCAGGAGATCCGACAAAATTTCAAGGGCGAACGGATTCGGGCGCTATTCGAAGACGAAGATGAAGAAAACGAAGAGGAATAACGCCCGGCGTTTTAACGTGCAGCGATAATTTTAATTTCGATTTTGTACTTCGGATTCAACAGCCCGGCCTGTACCGTGCAGCGCACCGGCGCATTACCTGGAGAGACCCATGCGTCCCATGCGCGGTTCATCGCGGGGAAATCGGCCTTATCCACCAGAAACAGCGTCGCATCAAGGATTTTGCTTTTATCGCTACCGAGCCGTGTCAGAATCGCATCAATCACTGCCAGCGCATTGGCTGTCTGCGCTTCTGCATCGGCATCCAGATTCTCAGGCACACTGGTGTAATAGATCGTGTCGTTGTGGATCACGGCTTCGGACATACGGTGTTCCGGGTCAATGCGGGTAATACTCATCGGTTTCTCCCTGGTTAATTGCGCATTAGCCTGGCACACTCCCGACATCGCTGTCACCCCTTACGCTTTACAGGCAGCGCTCAACAATCGCCTGTCTGTCCGCCATCACCTGAGGCGCCATCCGGAAAGTCGTGAAATATTTCACCTCAGCCCCTTTTCGGCGGGGCGACACATCCGCAAAAATCGAATCTTCCCAGGTAAAAACGCTGATCTCGCTGCCGTTGGGCTGGGTGTGGGTGGTGTTATCTCTGGCAATGACGCTGGTGGTGGACCAGCCGCGATAAATACAGTCGCTGAGCTGAGGGACGGTGCGGGTGCTTTGACCCTGAAAAACAGGCTGCTGCAGACGAGCCTGATCAGGCGTGGGTGCCTGGCAGCCACAGAGCAGCAGCACGCCAGCCAGAGAGCCGATGCGGAAACAGTTCATACATTCCTCCGCCTGAGTCAGGCAGTCGGGTTAAGGCCATCTGTTTTACACCGCCTGAACGGCAATGTTAAACCAGTCTCAGCACGTCAGCCTACGGGTGCCACATCCCAACGGTAAGCTGATTTAATCATTATAATCCGCGCGTTTGTTTACTCGCTGCGTTCCTCTGCATTTGCTAACTGCATCACACTGTCTGCATCATGATCATGAGCCGTGGACGTTGTCACTGTTTCAGCCCTGCTGCACTAAAGCAGCATAAAGCGTCGAAAGAGCGGGAGAAGTGAGGGCACGCGCGGCATAAAAATGTTATAAAACAGCAGATAAATCGCGCTACGGATGAGGATTCAGGCATGGCGAATACGCAGTATCTTTTTTGGGTGATGGTCGGCGCACTGACGCTGCTGTTTATTGTGGTTTCGGCATTTGTTGGATTGTCCCGTGGCAGTAAGCAGGGCTTTATTACCTTCGCTATTCTGTTCATCGTTATGCTGGCGGGCGCGTTGTACGTCCGCTTATAAGCAGGTCGCAACAGCAGCGTCGCTAATAATCGTGATATCAGGTCACCAGCCAGAAACAGATAAACGCCCTGTACCAGAATAAGCCGTATCTGGCTGAGCGGCCTGCTTTATTTGCCGCTTTTTATCTGGCCAGTGTTGAATCACCCTGCTATTGCTGCTCAAAAAACTCACCATGCAAGGGTAGCGCTTACTGCGAAAATCCACCGTGATATTGATGGTGAGATCCTGCGGCGCCCCATCTGAACGTCGTCTGCGTTATGTTCTTCTCTGGATTACCCGCTAACGGCTCGATATGTCTCCCCGCCAGCACGCCCATCTGTCCAGGCGGCGCATATCTGATAAAAAGTATTCGTCCAGCAGGCATAAATAACGTTATTTTTGCTAGCCGCTAGCCGCTAGCCGCTAGCCGCTGGCCTCTGAAGTGAAGATGTAATAAGCGACATCAGCGGGTACGATTCCTTCAACACGTTTTTGTGCAATACCCTGTTTTACAGATTCTGGAAAACGCAGGTAAATACGGTTGTCTTCACTGAATAAGGCTTTATCTATCTCTATCCCGTCATCTTTGAAACAGGATGCATAGGTGTCCCTGAATATTTTACTGACATTATCGATATCTCTGCTGAGTAAAATGACTTCATTTTTTTTCAGATAGTTGCTCTGAATGTTTTGACTCGCTGCAGGGTGGATTAAAAACGTTGCGCTGGGTAATGTTTCCCTTTGCGCCCCTGAGCAATAAATCAGGGTGGCCGCCGAACCCGTCATTGCGGCATTGATGGTTTTTATCGGAATCCTTGACCCCCTGACGGCCTGGCCGCCCATATAGCCAGCTTCCATATCACCGCCAAAGCTGTTTATATAAAGCGATATTTCTTTTACAGCAGGGTAACTTGCATTAATATCATCGATGCCTGCCATCAATTCTGCCACTTTATTGCCATTAACCTCGCCAATGTAAACAATTTTTGCCGATTTTATCTCTTGTGCCTTCAGGGTGTTATTCATCACCACTGACGTTTTCGCTATGCAGCAAGCGGAAGTGACGCCCAATAATAGAAAAGTGAAATAACGCACCATAAAAAACTCCATTTAAGGGTATGACGCTGTCAGTTTAAGGATCAGTAATGTTTAAAAAGAAAATAGCCCGTTGTAACTTCCAGGGTAATGATATAGAAGATGAGTACGATGAATATCAATAATAAACTCGCCCTGGCGTAGTTTTTCTTTGAACGTTTAGTCCTTCGGTTTAAGGACCAGTAAAGCAGCATAAAAAGATTTAATACGGGTATGCCGGTTAAAATTAATGTGACAATCCAATCCCATAGGGAGACATCATCGACGTGTTGATTATTTTCCACAGTGTTTTTTACGCTATGTGAGTGGTGGAGTAACGACGTTAACCGCTACGACGTGCAGATCATTTCCTGACTGCTGACGAGTTTTTATAGATTCGCTGAGGATAAACGTCAGACCAGTCTGGTTGTTCGCCGGACATAATCGCGCGCCGCTGTGCAGGGCTGATTCCCTGGTTTTTATGCGGCATGACAGGTTCACTATGTTGACCAACTGGGTTGAGTTTGACCTCATCGTTGGTAACGCAACCGCTCAGCGTCAGAATCACTAAGCTATACCGGGGTAATTTTGGGAACAATGATATTTCTCCTTGTTGAGATAATGGTGTCCTGACTGACAGATAGATGCAACAGGGTAGCAACAGCCAGACTACATCCCACTTAACTTATAATATAAAACCCCACTTCGTTAACATTAACGGATATCTTTAGCGAGATAGTCTTTAACGGCCTTTTAAAGAGGACGGATGCCGTGGGCATCGTTTCTATTGTGATGTGACTCATCTGGCTATGAGTTTATTGCCTGTGAGAGATAACAGAATTCCTGAATTTTAATTACCTCACTACCATCTGTTAAGTCAGCGTGGCTGCATCAGAGGAAATATTCAATCCGCTAATGCTCACAGGTTACGTTTAAATTCTGTCTCTTTTATATCAGGGATTTTTTCTTATAACAACATAACGATGTTTAATGCTACTCCTGTTGAGTTTTTATTTAATGTTACCTTTCTTTGTGCATAATTGTGCTTTGAATCGCATCATTAACTTTTCGTGTCCCTATATTATAACAGTTAAGTTCCGGCCTTTTATTCATTAAACGAGTAAGAGGTTTTTTTGAAAACAGAGGTTTTTAAACGGCGAATTATTAAACCCGCTATCCGACTGACGTCAATGATAACGCGGCTGGAGGAGGCGAATGGGCATCCGATTAACCGGTACGCTATCAGCACCGGCTGTGACGCAAGGCTGTTTCACGCAGTGGCGAAGCAGAGTCTGCGGCAGCGCCTGCATTTCTGATATCTTTTGCGAGCCTTGCAAAACAGATGGCAGGAGTAAGCTACACTCAAAGGGCATAGCAAAATTGCTATCTGACACCGGAGGAAATTATGTCTGAACGCCCTGATTACGATGAGCCGCTGCCCGATGACGCTGAGATTTATCCTGAAGATGAGGAAGAAGATGAAGAAGAGGAACCATTAGAGAAGGATGTCTAGCGTCACCTGCATAATCTTTTATGACGCGTTATCGCGTTGCACCGCAAAACCGCCTGCGTGCAGTTTTGCGGTTTCTTACGTCGCCTGAATTTAGTGCAAAATTTCCCTCCCGGCTCGTTTCGACGATCAAAATGATAAATACAGGAAAATGAAACTCTTTTATTCAGAGAGATTGATATCAACCCTTTCCTGAAGTACTTAAAAACGTAACATCGTGATGTTTGTTAATTAAATTAACATTGATTGCAATTATAAACTCTTTATTCGTTCTGATTTTGATTTAACGCATTTTGTCACCTTGCTGATTCACTAGTCAGCGGAATAGTATCCCTGCCGCAAATAAGCTTATAAAGCAGGGATAAAAATGAAATTACCAAAAATGTTAAGTCTGGTTGTGGCGCTTTCTACCCTCAACGTAGCCGGTGCGGCGGAACCGCACTGGACGTACGAAGGCAAAGCTGGCCCGGAACACTGGAGCAAACTGACCAGCGACTTCCACATCTGCCACGAAGGTAAGTCCCAGTCGCCTATCAATATTAAAGATCCGATTGAGGGACATTTACAGGCACTCGATCTGGCCTACCATACGTCGGCTGAGAAGGTGATCAACAATGGCCACACGATTCAGGTGACCGTTGATGAAGAAGATGATTTTGTACTGGATCGGGAAAAGTTCACGCTGCGTCAGTATCACTTCCATACGCCGAGTGAGAACCAGATCAATGGGCACACCTTTCCCCTTGAAGCCCACTTTGTACACAGCAAAGAGGATGGCGATCTGGCCGTGGTCGCGGTGATGTTTAAGGTCGGTAAAGAGAATCCGGCGCTGGCACCGTTGATCGACGCTATGCCGAAACAGGAAAACCAGCAGGTAACCATTAATCGCCAGGTAAATTTACGCGATCTCTTCCCGGAAGATCTGCACTATTATCGTTTCAGCGGCTCCCTGACGACGCCACCCTGCAGCGAAGGGATTCGCTGGCTGGTGCTGAAACAGCCGGTTTCGCTCTCTCAGGCGCAGCTCGACGCCTTTAAACAGGCGCTGAAAACCACCAATAATCGTCCGTTGCAGCATCTCAATGGGCGCATGATTGTAGAGTAGTCACAGCGATTTCTGCTGCCTTTCGCGGTGCAACTTTTCCATCAGGAATCCCGGTGCTGCGAGCGCTTCTCTTCAGGCGGCCACGTGCCGCCTTTCTCCCCATCTTTCAGACGCGATCCAGAGTCTTTAGCTGCCACGCCCCCAACGGCTGGAAATAGATAAGTTATTGATAATTATCAATTTTGCTTTGTTGATCCAATACTGACATAATTACAGTGTTTTTGCCGTTCTTAGTGAGGGTATGTGGCAGACGATTTTGCAGTGGATGGCGCGCTGGCGCTCGCGATCGCAGGCTTTAAGCCGCGTGAAGCACAGCGTGAGATGGCGCAGGCGGTATCTGAAGCCGTAAAACAGCAGGGTGAACTGGTGGTCGAGGCCGGTACCGGCACCGGAAAAACCTATGCCTACCTGGCTCCCGCTCTGCGGGCCGGTAAAAAAGTCATTGTTTCCACCGGATCCAAGGCGCTGCAGGATCAGCTCTATGGCCGCGATCTGCCTACGATGATCAAGGCGCTGGATTTTAAAGGTAAAACGGCCTTGCTGAAAGGACGCTCCAACTACCTTTGCCTGGAACGCATGGAACAGCAATCGATGGCGGGCGGCGATCTCACCGCGCAGGGGCTGACCGATCTGGTGACGCTGCGCAGCTGGTCATCGCAGACGGAAGATGGCGACATCAGCAGCTGTGCGGGCGTGACCGAAGACAGCCCGGTCTGGCCGCTGGTCACCAGCACCAACGATAACTGCCTCGGCACTGACTGCCCGCGCTATAAAGAGTGCTTTGTGGTCAAAGCGCGTAAGCGCGCGATGGACGCCGATGTAGTGGTCGTGAACCACCACTTGTTTCTTGCTGACCTGGTGGTGAAAGAGGGCGGCTTTGGCGAACTTATTCCCGAAGCTGATGTGATGATCTTCGATGAAGCCCATCAGCTGCCCGATATCGCCAGTCAGTATTTTGGTCAGCAGCTCTCCAGCCGCCAGTTACTCGATCTCGCCAAAGATATTATTACCGCCTACCGCACCGAGGTGCGTGATGCTCAGCAGCTGCAGAAATCCGCTGACCGCCTGGCGCAGTGCGCGCAGGATTTTCGCCTGTCATTAGGCGATCCCGGCTATCGCGGTAACCTGCGTGAACTGCTGAGCGATAACAACATCCTGCGAATGTTTACGCTGCTGGATGATGCGCTTGAGCTCTGTTACGACGTTATCAAACTCTCACTGGGCCGTTCAGCCCTGCTGGATGCCGCCTTCGAGCGAGCCGCGCTCTACCGTGGCCGGTTAAAACGGCTGCGGGCGATTAACGAGCCGGGCTACAGCTACTGGTATGAATGTACCTCACGTCACTTTATCCTGGCGCTGACGCCGCTCTCGGTGGCAGAACGCTTCCGTGAAGTAATGGATAATCGTAAGGCTGCATGGATCTTCACCTCAGCCACCCTGGCGGTGGATGAGAAAATGGCACACTTCGCCGAACGGCTGGGTGTGAATGCAGCAAAAAGCCTGATTCTGAACAGCCCGTTCGATTTTGCGAAGCAGGCGCTGCTCTGCGTTCCGCGCAATCTGCCTGAGCCTAACCGTCCGGGTGGTGCACGCCAGCTGGCCGCAATGATGAAGCCGCTGATTGATGCCAATAAAGGCCGCTGTTTCTTTCTCTGCACGTCGCATCTGATGATGCGTGAGCTGGCCGCAGAATTTCGCGCCTCAATGACGCTGCCTGTGCTGGTGCAGGGTGAAACCAGCAAGGGTCAGTTGCTGAAACAGTTCATCGATAAGGGCAATGCCCTGCTGGTGGCGACCAGCAGTTTCTGGGAAGGCGTGGATGTACGGGGTGATGCGCTGTCGCTGGTGATCATCGATAAACTGCCGTTCACCTCACCGGAAGATCCGCTGTTGAAAGCCAGAATGGAAGATTGCCGGATTCGTGGCGGCGATCCCTTTACGGATGTGCAGCTGCCGGATGCGGTGATCACCCTGAAGCAGGGCGTGGGACGTTTAATCCGCGATACCGACGATCGTGGCGTACTGGTCATTTGCGATCAGCGTCTGGTTTCTCGTCCTTATGGCGCGCTGTTTCTCAATAGCCTGCCGCCGACGCCGCGCACCCGGGACATTGCCCGCGCCATCGCCTTTATCCGCCAGCAACCCGAACCAGACGCGTAATTTTATGCTAAGATGCGCGCCGTTTTCTTTCTTCTGAGGTAGTCATGTCAGCCCGAATTTTAGCGCTGGATACGGCGACAGAAGCCTGTTCAGCCGCCTTGCTGAATCAGCAACAGATTGATGCCCGATTCGAAATTGCCCCGCGCGATCACACCCAGCGTATTTTACCGCTGATCGAAGAGCTACTGCTGGCACAGCAGCTGGAACTGACCGACCTGGACGCGCTCGCCTTTGGTCGCGGCCCTGGCAGTTTTACCGGCGTGCGGATTGGCATTGGTATTGCGCAGGGACTGGCACTGGGCGCTTCTCTGCCAATGATCGCGGTTTCCACGCTGGCAACGCTGGCGGAAGGCGCATGGCGTCTGCACGGTGCTACCCGCGTATTAACCGCTATTGATGCGCGGATGGGCGAGGTCTACTGGGCCGAATATCAGCGTGATGAACAGGGTGCCTGGCAGGGTGAGGCCAGCGAAAGCGTGCTGTCGCCCGAAGCGGCACTGGCCCGGATGCAGGCGCTTTCTGGCGAATGGATGACCGCAGGCACCGGCTGGCAGGCTTATCCTGCCCTGCAGCAGGGACACGAGCTTACCCTGAAAGCCAGTGACGTTACGCTGCCCGCTGCAGAAGATATGCTGCCGCTGGCGACCCTTGCGCTGGCGCAGGGGAAGACGCTGCTGCCGGAAACAGCGGAGCCCACTTATCTGCGTAATGAAGTCGCCTGGAAAAAATTACCTGGCCGGTAAAATGCACGCAACTTATTGTTATGCGTCCAGTCTAACTCTTTACCTAACGGGAGAACGTCTATGTCGTCAATGTGTGGTAAAGGGCTTTCAGGTCTGCTGCTGACCTGTGTGCTGGCGTTAACCGGTTGTGTCTCAATTCCTGACACGCTGCAGGGCAGCTCACCTCAGCCGCAGCAGGATCTGTTGCGGGTCATGAGCAATCCTTCGCTCTTTGTCGGGCAGGAATCTCGCTTTGGCGGCAAGGTAGTGAATGTCACTAACCTGAACGGCAAAACCCGGCTTGAGATTGCTGCGCAGCCGCTGGATGATAGCGCCAGACCGCGTCTGGGTGCGGCCTCGGTCGGTCGGATTTATGCCGATATCCGCGGTTTTGTTGATCCGGTGGATGTGAGAAACCAGTATGTGACGGTGCTGGGTACCCTTAAGGGGACAGAGCAGGGCAAAATTGGTGAAGCGGATTATAAATTTGCGGTCATCGATGTGCGCGGTTATCAGCGCTGGCGACTTACCCAGCAGGTGACAGCACCACCCCAGCCGATGGATCCCTGGATCTGGTATGGTCCGACCCGCCATCGCGGCGGATACTGGGGTCCGAATCCCTACTGGGGAATGATGAACAGTGGGCCGGCAGAGGTGCAGACCATTCTGACTGAGTAAGTGCAAAAAACATTTAAGTATCAGCCCGGTCGCGGTGCTCGCTGCCGGGCTTTTTATTTGCCTGTTTTATCAGCACGAAATTTAGTGATGCACTTCGCAACCTCAACATGCCAAAACAGGCAAACTGGTACAATCAGTTAAAATATTGTTAACAAACCAGATTGGCTGAGGCAGCGATGGAAATACAACATAATTATCGGGGTGGATCCTTGAATAAGGTTTGGCTGAAACGCTACCCGGCAGATGTGCCTGCCGAAATAAGTGCAGATCGTTACACCTCGCTGGTGGATCTGTTTGAGCAGGCCGCAAAACGCTACGCCGATCAACCCGCGTTCCTGAACATGGGTCAGAAGATGAGTTATCGTCAGCTGGAAGAGAAGAGCCGCGCTTTTGCCGCCTATCTTCAGCAACAGCTGGGCCTGAAAGCGGGTGACCGGGTGGCACTGATGATGCCGAATTTACTGCAGTATCCGGTGGCCCTGTTTGGTGTGCTGCGTGCAGGTATGGTCGTGGTCAATGTGAATCCGCTCTATACGCCGCGCGAACTGCAGCATCAGCTCAATGACAGTGGGGCCAGTGCTATTGTCATTGTCTCGAATTTTGCGCACACGCTGGAAAAAGTGGTGGCGAAAACCGCTGTGCGGCACGTCATCCTGACCCGGATGGGCGATCAGCTGGCGCCGATAAAAGCGACACTGGTTAACTTTGTCGTTAAGTATGTGAAGAAGCTGGTGCCCAAATACCATCTGCCGGGGGCAATCTCATTTCGCCACGTACTGGAAGTCGGCGAAACGCTCAATTATCAACGCCCGACGGTCTCCAATGACGATCTCGCCTTCCTGCAATATACCGGTGGCACCACTGGCGTGGCCAAAGGGGCGATGCTGACCCATCGCAACATGCAGGCGAATCTTGAGCAGACCCGCGCGACCTACGGCAAAGTGCTGCGCGACGGTAAAGAGTGTGTTGTCACCGCGCTGCCGCTTTATCACATCTTCGCCTTAACGGTGAATGGCCTGCTGTTCCTGGAGCTGGGCGGTCAGAATCTGTTGATCACCAATCCGCGCGATATTCCCGGCTTTGTTAAAGAGCTGGGGAAATTTCCGTTTACCGCCATTACCGGCGTGAACACGCTGTTTAATGCGCTACTCAACGATGAGCAGTTTAATAAACTCGATTTTTCAACGCTGCGTCTTTCCGCCGGTGGCGGAATGGCGGTGCAGAAAGTGGTGGCCGAGCGCTGGGAAAAACTGACCGGACACTATCTGCTGGAAGGCTATGGCCTGACAGAGTGTTCTCCGCTGGTGTCGGTCAATCCCTATGACATCAGCTGCCATACCGGCAGTATCGGTCTGCCGGTACCCTCGACCGATGTGCTGATTCTGGATGACGACGGCAATGAAGTCGCTCCGGGTGAACCGGGCGAACTTTGCATCAGCGGCCCGCAGGTGATGCTGGGCTACTGGCAGCATCCGGAAGCGACAGCGGAAGTGCTGAAAAATGGCTGGCTCCACAGCGGTGATATTGTTACCGTTGACCAGGAAGGCTTTATTCGCATCGTTGACCGCAAAAAAGATATGATTCTGGTATCAGGTTTTAATGTCTATCCGAATGAAATCGAAGACGTGCTGATGCAGCATCCTAAAGTGCGTGAAGCCGCGGCTATCGGTGTCCCCAGCGATCTTTCTGGCGAAGCGGTAAAAGTCTGCATCGTGAAAAAAGATGCATCGCTCACCAAAGAAGAGGTGCTCGATCACTGTCGCCGTCAGCTGACCGGTTACAAGGTGCCGAAAATCATTGAGTTTCGTGATGAGTTGCCTAAAACCAACGTCGGCAAGATCCTGCGGCGTGAGCTGCGCGACGAGGCGAAACCCGGCGCGAGCTGAATCCGGGCAGAAATTGAGGTTGAACGCCGGCATGTCCGGCGTTTTTATTGTTTTTAACATGGAGCGCCGCGCGTTGTTGGCTGCGGTGGAAATCAGACGTGAACTATTCCCTTATCGACCAGGATGATCAACTGGCAGACGTGTGTCAGAAAGCGCGCCAGCACGCGGCGGTGGCCCTGGATACCGAATTTGTCCGCACCCGCACTTACTACCCTCAGCTTGGCCTGATCCAGCTGTTCGACGATCGGCAACTGGTGCTGATTGACCCGCTTAATATCCGTGACTGGTCACCCTTTATTGCCTTGCTGACCGACACCAGCGTCACCAAATTCCTGCATGCCGGGGGTGAAGATCTGGAAGTCTTCCTGCACCGTTTCGGCGTGCTGCCGACGCCCATGATCGATACCCAGATTCTGGCGGCCTTTTCTGGCCAGCCGCTCTCCTGGGGTTTTGCCTCAATGGTGGCGCATTTCACTCAGGTCGAACTCGATAAAAGTGAATCACGCACGGACTGGCTGGCACGCCCTCTGACCCAGCGTCAGTGCGAGTATGCGGCGGCGGACGTTCACTATCTGTTGCCAATTGCGCGTCAGCTGATGATTAATACGGAAGAGGCCGGCAATATGTCGGCGGCACTCAGTGAGTGCGATAACCTGTGTCAGCGTCGTCTGGATAGCCTGTCGCCGGATGAAGCCTGGCGGGATATTACCAATGCCTGGCAGTTACGTCCGCGTCAGCTGGCGGCGTTACAGCGACTGGCGGCCTGGCGTCTGAAGCTGGCGCGTGAAAAAGATATGGCCGTTAACTTTGTCGTGCGCGAAGAGCACCTGTGGAAAGTAGCGCGCTTTATGCCTGGCTCACTGGGGGAGCTGGATCATCTGGGGCTGTCAGGCCACGAGATTCGTTTCCACGGCAAAGCGCTGGTGGCGCTGGTGGCAGAAGCTGACGCGCTGGATGAGAGCGAACTGCCGGCTCCGCTGGGCAATCTGATTGACCATCCGCACTACAAGCCAGTGTTTAAAGCGATGAAAGCGCTGGTGCAGCAGGTGAGCGAGCAGAGTGGATTCAGTCAGGAGCTGCTGGCGTCACGACGTCAGATTAATCAGGTATTAAGTCAGCACTGGGGCCTGAAGCCGCAGGGACGTCAGCCGGAGTTACTCACCGGATGGCGGGGCGAACTGCTGAAACCCGGCATTGAGGAGATTCTGGCGGGTTGTTAACCGGTTAAATTTCCCCTGCCAGAGCGCAGGGGAAATTCAGCAAACGGTCAGCGTCATTTAGTCACTTCATCCGTTTCCGGCAGCGTCACGTTCAGCTCCAGAATCGAGATATCATCACCTTTCTGGTCGAGCTGAACCGTTACCATTTCTGGATCGATCTTCACATATCTGCAAATCACTTCCAGAATGTCGCGCTTAAGTTGCGGAAGATAGTGGGGCTCACTGTCGCCCCTTCTCCGTTCTGCCACGATAATCTGCAGCCTTTCCTTGGCTATATTGGCAGTGTTCTTCTTCCGGGATAAAAAGAAATCAAGTAATGCCATGGTTTATCCCCCGAACAGGCGTTTCAGGAAACCCTTCTTCTCTTCTTCGATAAAGCGGAAGGGGCGTACTTCACCGAGCAACCGTTCAACGGTATCGGCATAGGCTTTGCCAGCATCAGATTCGCCGTCAAGAATCACCGGTTCGCCCTGGTTAGAGGCACGTAACACCGATTGATCTTCAGGGATCACGCCGACCAGAGGAATGCGCAGGATCTCCAGCACATCTTCCATGCTCAGCATATCGCCACGGTTCACCCGGCCAGGGTTATAGCGGGTCAGCAGCAAATGCTCCTTCACCGGGTCCTGACTGTTTTCAGCGCGACGGGATTTCGATGAGATGATGCCGAGAATGCGGTCGGAGTCGCGGACAGAAGAGACTTCCGGGTTGGTGGTAATAATGGCTTCATCGGCAAAGTAGAGCGCCATCAGTGCGCCCGTTTCAATCCCTGCCGGTGAGTCACAGACGATGAAATCGAACTCCATCTTAGCCAAATCGTTCAGAACTTTTTCAACACCCTCACGGGTCAGCGCATCTTTATCACGGGTCTGCGACGCAGGCAGAATGTAGAGCTGCTCCGTGCGTTTGTCGCGAATCAGCGCCTGGTTCAGTGTGGCATCGCCCTGGATTACATTAACGAAGTCGTAGACCACACGGCGCTCACAGCCCATGATCAAATCCAGGTTACGCAGACCGATATCAAAATCGATCACAACTGTCTTTTTGCCTTTCTGCGCTAAACCGGTGGCGATGGCCGCGCTTGACGTGGTCTTACCAACGCCCCCTTTACCGGATGTAACTACAATAATGCGTGCCATAAATGTTGATTTCCTTAACAAAAGAAAAGGGGCCTAATTAAGTGTCTGGATAGTCAGCGCGCCATCCTGCAGGCACAGGCGCGCAGCTTTACCAAAAAATTCTTGCGGGATCTGATCCATGATCCAGTACTCTCCGGCAATCGAGACCAGCTCGGCAGCCAGGTTGGTACAAAAAATCTGGCAGTTGCGGTCACCGCTGGCACCCGCCAGGGCGCGACCGCGCATCATGCCGTAAATGTGAATATTGCCATCGGCGACCAGTTCAGCGCCGGCGCTGACGCTGCTGGTGATGATCAAATCGGCATCACGCGCATAAATCTGCTGGCCCGAGCGCACCGGGGTGTTCACGATGCGGGTTTTCGTTGCTACCGTTTCGGTTACAGCCGGCAGAGGTTCAGGTATCGGCTGCGGCGCGGCGGCTTGCGGTCTGGCCTCTTTACCTTCTGCCAGCACGGGCAGGCCGGCACGGGCGATCATACGTTTCAGCGCTTCGTCTTTGCAGCCGCTTACGCCGACAATGCGTAAACCGGTGGCGAGAACCGCCTGTTGCAACAGTTTCCAGTTAACATCGGCACTTAATGTCGAGACGTTAAGTACCACCGGCGCGTTTTTCAGGAAATCTGGAGCCTGGTCAATCTTGTCCTGGAGTGCCTTGCGAATCACCGCAGGGTCATGGTGATGCAAATGGACGACAGACAGGGTGAAACTGCTACCTTTGAATTCGATTGGCGTTTGCGACATCTGTCCCGACTCAGTCCTGTTTTCACTACCGAAAGCCTGGCGATGATAAAATCATCGTGGAAGCGCTAACGGTGAATATTCGAAGTTCTGCAAGCATGTTATAGTTACAGCTATATTCAGACAAGCCTCAACGCCGGTTAATTCGAGTAAAAAATATGTTTTGTGTGATCTACAGAAGCCCGTTACGTGACCAGACTTATCTCTATGTTGAAAAAAAGGACGATTTCTCGCGCGTTCCGGAAGAATTGCTGAAAGGCTTTGGCAAGCCGCAGCTGGCGATGGTGCTTAAGCTGGCGGGGCGGGACAGGCTGGCTAATGCGGATATCAATAAAGTTAAGCAGGGATTGAGCGAGCAGGGCTATTATTTACAGCTCCCTCCGCCGATTGAAAGTCTCCTCAACATTCATTTACAGGCCGATAAAAAACTTTAACTCGGATTCTTCTGTAAATATAAATCCTGTCGGTGCGATCCTGGCAGGATAATATTGCCCTGATGCTGCGCAAAATTAACGGTGCAGCTTATCTGTTTCACCCCTTTTTAAATTCCCTGCTCAATTTTTTCTCCCGATTTGTACGATTATTCAGCGCTTCAACCCCTGCATTTACGCTTTCTGACAAATTACGCACCCCGGACCGTTAAAAGGATCTTATTATCACGCTATGAGGTTGGCATTTCGATCAACGCATGAGCAAACATCAACCCGCCAGCAGCGCTGGCATCACACCTAACCTGAACAGGGGATGAGCATGTATCAGCATCGTAACTGGCAAGGCGCTCTGTTAGATTTTCCGGTCAGCAAAGTGGTTTGCGTCGGGAGTAATTATGCAAAGCACATTAAAGAGATGGGCAGCGCAACCCCAACCGAACCGGTGATCTTTATCAAGCCGGAAACGGCGCTGTGTGATTTGCGTCAGCCGCTCTCTATTCCCGACGCGTTTGGCGAGGTCCATCATGAAGTTGAACTGGCGGTGCTGATCGGCGCGACACTGAAGCAGGCGACCGATGCGCATGTGGCTAAGGCGATTGCAGGTTATGGCGTGGCGCTGGATCTGACACTGCGTGACCTGCAGGCCGGGCTGAAAAAAGCGGGCCAGCCGTGGGAAAAATCCAAAGGCTTTGATAACGCCTGTCCTGTCTCTGGTTTTATCCCGGTGACGGAATTCAGTGGCGATCCGCAGAACGTCGAGCTTAAATTGCTGGTGAACGGTGAAGTGCGTCAGCACGGCGACACCGAAGACATGATTCATAAAATCCTGCCGCTGATTGCCCATATGAGCCACTACTTTACGCTGCGTGCAGGCGATGTGATTCTGACCGGTACGCCAGAAGGGGTAGGCCCGATGCGCTCGGGTGATCAGCTGGAAGTTTCACTGGCGGGTCACGGCATCAGCACGCGCGTACTCTAAAAACTTGCATCACCGCCGCATAGGCTTTATAAGGTGCGGTTTAGGCACAATCCGGACAAATCATCATGACTGACACCCCTTTCTGGCAACAAAAACGCCTGGCACAAATGAGCGATGAGGAATGGGAATCCTTGTGTGATGGTTGTGGGCAGTGTTGCCTGAACAAATTGCAGGACGCCGACACCGATGAGATCTACTTCACCAATGTCGCCTGTGATCAGCTCAATATTAAAACCTGCCAGTGCCGTAACTATGAGCGCCGCTTCGAGCTTGAAGAGGATTGCATCAAGTTAACGCGCGAAAATCTGACGACCTTCAACTGGCTGCCGCGCACCTGCGCCTACCGGCTGCTGGGTGAGGGCAAAGATTTACCCGTATGGCATCCGCTGCGGGCCGGTTCGAAAACAGCGATGCATGCGCAGCGTATTTCGGTGCGGTATATTGCGGTGCGTGAGAGTGAAGTGCGGGACTGGGAAGATCACATCATTGATCGCCCCGATCGCAACGGCTGAGTGCCGCGCTATCAATCGGAACAGAAAAAAGGCTGCCAGTGGCATAATGCTGGTCAGTTAAGATTAGATTTATAAAGGCTGTCACGGTCAGACGTGGCAGCTTTTTTTCCGGGCGAGCAAGCCGCAGTGCGTGCCTGCGCACCTCTGCTGCTGCCGGGCCGTCCTCGCGCCGCTCACGCGGT